>NZ_DAMCTG010000044.1:3682-44414 GCF_032113835.1 Achromobacter sp.
CCGGGGTTGTTGGTGGCGACGGTAAAGCCGTTTTCGGTCCAGAAGTCGATCAGGCGGGGGAAGATCTGCTCGGGCGGACGGTCCACCACGAGCCAGCGCAGGTCGCCGTCCCGCTCGACACGCATGTCGGCGCGGCTGGGAAGCACGTTGCTGGTCTTCGGGGAGCTGGCCTGGGCCACGCCTTGCTGCTGGAATTCAGAGAAGGTGGTGGAGCCGGAGGCCGGCGCGCGGTAGCGGGGGTCACTGTTGGCTTGCGTCAGGTCGGGCGGAATGCTCAGAGGCTCTCCGCGTTGATTCACTGCGCTCTTGTAGTCGACCGATTCTTCATTGCCCAGGAATTGGTTGACCTCGGAGCACCCGGCCAGCAACACCAGAGACATCAATGCCGACAAACCGGCATGACGCTTGTTCATACGTTTCCTCACGATATTTAGAGCAGTCCCGTTTCCTGGAGCGCGTTGCGCACCGTTGCGTGATGCGGCGCGCTCAGTTCGACCAGCGGCAGCCGGTAGCCCAGCGCGCTGCGACCCATTTCGGCCAACGCCCATTTGACGGGGATGGGGTTGGCTTCAACGAACAAAGCCTTGTTCAGACGCGCCAGGAACGCGTTAAGTTCACGGACCTTCGGCACGTCGCCCGCCAGGGCGGCGGCACAGAGGTCGCGCATGAGCTTGGGCGCCACGTTGGCCGTGACGGAAATGTTGCCGCGCGCGCCCAGCAGGATCAGGGCTGCCGCGGTGGGATCGTCGCCGCTGAAGACCTGGAAGCTGGCGGGCGCCTCGCGGAGCAGCAGGCCGCCGCGGGCGATGTCGCCGGTGGCGTCCTTGATGCCGATGATGCCCGGCACCTGCGCAAGACGCAGGATCGTCTCGTTGCTCATGTCGGCAACGGTACGGCCCGGCACGTTGTACAGGATGGTGGGCAGATCGACGGCTTCCGCGATGGTGCGGAAGTGGCGGTACAGGCCTTCTTGCGACGGCTTGTTGTAGTACGGAACGACCGACAGGCCCGCGTGCGCGCCGACCGCCTTGGCGTGGCGCGTCAGGTGGATGGCTTCGTCGGTGGAGTTGGCGCCCACGCCGGCAATGACCGGAATACGGCCGGCGGCGTGTTCGACGGCAACGCGGATCAGTTCCGCATGTTCTTCCATGGAGACCGTGGGCGACTCCCCGGTGGTGCCCACCACCACCAGCGCGTCGGTGCCTTCCTGGACGTGCCAGTCGATCAACGACCGGTAGGCAGCGTAGTCCAGGCTGCCGTCGGGTTGCATTGGGGTGACCAGGGCCACCATGCTGCCCTGGAAATTAACGCCTGCGGCGGTAGCAGGGGATGCCATAGATTCGGGCTCCAAAACCCCGCGGCGGGATTGCCCCAGGGCCTGATTCAGTAAAACCGCTGAGTTTAACGGATATTGGGTGGAAACTTATACAAACCACCGAACGATTGTCCATCCCAACGCGAGCACCGGTTGCATCAATAACCAGAGCACATCGGTGACCAGCAGGACAATGACGATGATCAAGCCATACGGCTCGATTTTCGAGTATTGCCACGCCAGACGGTTGGGCAGCAGGCTGAACAGGATGCGACCGCCGTCCAGCGGAAGAATGGGCAGCAGATTCAGCGCCATCAGCACGAGGTTGACGTTAATGCCCGCCACGGCCATTTCAGACCAGAAGCTTTCCTGCAGGCCGCTTTCCACGAGCAGGCGCAGAGACAGCGCCCACAGGATGGCCATGAACATATTGGCTGCCGGTCCGGCCAGCGCGACCCAGGCCATGTCCTTTTTGGGACGGCGCAGGCGGCCGAAGTCGACCGGGACGGGCTTGGCCCAGCCGAAGAGCAGCATGGAGCCGCCGATAAGCTTGGAGGCCAGCAGGATGGCGACCGGCACCAGCAGCGTGCCGACGGGGTCGATGTGCCGCGCCGGATTCAGGCTGACCCGTCCGGCCTGATAGGCGGTCGGATCGCCCAGCATGCGCGCCACGTAGCCGTGCGCGGCTTCGTGCAAGGTGATGGCGAAGATAACCGGTATCGCGTAGACCGCAATGGTTTGGATGATGTCATTCATGGCGAACCGGATTGTAGATGAGCCGCGCTCGCGCGCGGCACGTCTCGTACATCGAGGCGAGGGGTGAAATCAGACAAGTCCGAGCGTGGCGGGATCGCCGCGGCCCAGGCGCACGACCACGGGTTCGTCGCCAGTGAGGTCGATCACCGTGGTGGGCGCCTGCGGGCAAGCGCCCGCATCGATGATGGCGGCCAGATCGTGGTCGTAGCGCTCGCGGATTTCCTCGGCGTCGTTCAGCGCCTCGGTTTCGTCCTTGGGGATGAGCGTGGTGGACAGCAGGGGCGAGCCCGACTGTTCCAGCAGGCCCAGGAGGACGGCGTGGTCCGGCACACGGATGCCGATGGTCTTGCGCGAAGGGTGCGATACGCGCCGCGGGACTTCCTTGGTGGCCTCGAGGATGAAGGTCCAGGGGCCGGGCGTCGCGGCCTTCAGCAGGCGGTATTGCTTATTGTCGACGCGGGCGAAGTGGCCGATTTCGGCCAGGTCGCGGCATAGAAGGGTGAGATGGTGGCGGTCGTCGAGTCCGCGCAGGCGGCGCAGCCCGTCGGCGGCGCTTTTGTCGTCCAGGCGGGCGACGACGGCATAACTGGAGTCGGTGGGCACGGCCACCAGGCCCCCGTCATTAAGCCATTGCGCGGCTTGCTTGAGCAGCCGCGGCTGGGGATTTGCGGGATGAACGGAGAAGTACAAAGCCATGGGTTTATCCTAACATCCTTGAAAGCCGCCAAATAGCGCGGCGATGCAAAATGGCGGTATCGCCGATCCGCCCCGGAGAACGAATATGCGCCTTGGAAACTCGCGCCAGAGCAACAATGTGGAAGACCGCCGTTCCGGCGGCCCGCGAATCGGGGGCCGAGGCACCATCGGCATAGGCACGATAGTACTTGCCCTTGTCGCAATGTACTTCGGTGTGGATCCCCGTGTCGTCCTGGATATGGCGGAAGGCCCGGCGGTGCAGCAGCAAGCGCCGGCCACGGCCCCGCCGGCCAACGATCCGCAGGCAGTCTTCGTGTCCAAGGTGCTGGGCGAAACCGAGGACGTGTGGAACACCATTTTCCAGAAGGAATTGAACCGCCAGTACATCGAGCCCAAGCTGGTGCTGTTTCGCGGCGCCACGCCCACGGCCTGCGGCACCGGCCAGTCGGCCATGGGGCCGTTCTATTGCCCGGGCGACAGCAAGGTCTATATAGACCTGTCGTTCTTTGACGAGCTGCAGAACCGGTTCAAGGCGCCGGGCGATTTCGCGCAGGCGTACGTGATCGCGCATGAAGTCGGCCATCATGTGCAGCACCTGCTGGGCATTTCGGACCAGGTGGACCAATTGCGCCGCCGCAACCCCTCGCAGGCCAATGCGCTGTCCGTGCGTCTGGAGCTGCAGGCGGACTGCTTTGCCGGCCTGTGGGCGCAGCGCGCGGATGCGGCGCGCAACATCCTTGAAGGCGGCGACGTCGAGGAAGCGCTGGCGGCGGCCACGGCCATCGGCGACGACCGGTTGCAGAAGCAGAGCCAGGGGTACGTCGTGCCCGATGCCTTCACCCATGGCAGCTCGGCGCAGCGCGTGCGCTGGTTCAAGCGCGGGCTGGAAAGCGGCAGCATCAAGCAGTGCGACACGTTTGGTGCGACATCGCTATGAGGGCTGTATATCCATACAGCCAACTGACCTCGACCGTCTTCATCTTGTAAGATTACGCCCCCTCGCAATGCTGCGCCCGCGTGTTTCCATCCGCGGCGCGGCGGGCGCAGCGCATGCCCCTCGCAGGTTTGTCCGCGCGCCCCCAAGACCCTTTATCTGTTTCCATGGCCAACAAGTTCGAACCGCTAATCACCGTTGATGAGGTGCAAGAGATTCTTGCCGAACCCAAGGAAACCGCGAAACCGATCGTCTGGCTTCCGAAGCCGGCTGCGGGCAACGCGCAATGGATGGAGTTCAGTTGCCCCTGCAAGATCAAGGGCGACGTGCGCGAAGACGTGATCTTTCGCGTCATGTACCGCGGCGCCCGCACGGCCGTGCACGGCCAGGCCACCATCTTTCTGACCGAAGCGTTCTGTGCCAGCCTGTTCGTGGGTCCGCACCGGGTGTACGGCGTGGACACCGACGACTCGTTTCACACCAGCCTGGTGGGCGCGGACCGGCCGCAGTACCGCAAGCCGCTGGCCGACCGCAGCCATGAGCACATCTGGGTCGAGGAAGGCGAAGGCTATGCCGAGCCCGTCGTGCCCGCGCTGGACACCATCGCGACGCTGATGCAGTATTTCCTGCCGCGAGCGAACCTGACGCTGGCCGGCGGCTTTGCGCATCCCCTCAAAGGCCGCCAAATCGAACTGATCCTATGAGCAATTTTCTGGAAGCCTCCGGCTGGACCATCCTGCCGGCGGGCGAACACGCCATTCGCGCCGTGTCTCCCATGACACTGGGCCTTGACGGCCAGCACGCCGCCTTCTTCATCGCACATCCGGACGAGTCGTCGTTCTACCTGACCGACGCCTGTGAGACCGCGATGCATGCGTCGAGCTTCGGCATCGACGTGGCGGCCAAGCGCATCGACATCCTGAACGAGACGCCGGGCGTCACCCTCGCCCACTTCGACCGGTCGGGCGCCATCGTGGCGTCGGGCCCGAACGAGCAGTTGCAGGAAGCGCTGTGGGACGCGGTGAAGCTGGCGATGGCGCTGTCGTTTCAATGCGCGAAGTGGATGCCGCGTTTCAGCCAGCTGCGATTCCGTGCGCAGGTGGGCCGCGCGCTGGCCGAAGGCGTGGGCGTGAACCGCATGGTCAAGGGCGCGCGCGCCAAGGGCAGCAGCGGTCACACGGCGGATTTTGCGTACGCGGTGCGCGCGGCGGGCAGCACCGCCCTCACCTACATCGAGCCGATCGCCCTGAAGGCCGGCAAGAAGATGGACTGGACGCAGGTCTATCAGACCCACGGCAAGATGTCGGATGTGAAGATGGCCGATGCGCGCAACTCGCGCATGGTGATTCTGGAAGACGGCGCCTCGGCCGAGGAATTCAAGAAGGCCGTGACGATCCTGGAGCAGTCCGCCACCGTGCAGACGCTGGCCAAGACGCGCGACTGGCGCGAAGTGTTTTCGGCCTAGCCGTCAGAAGGCAGCCGGGTGTGGAGGGCGGCCGGGTCAGGACGGCAGATTGGTCAGGCCGTCCACGATCTCGCGGCCATGCAGAATGGCGGCATGCACGGCCTCGCGCGGGCTGTAGACAAAGCCGCCGCCGGCAAATTGCGGTACGGGATATTCGTCGCCGCCTTCGAGGATGGCGCCTGCCTGCACGACCATCACCGATGCGATGAAGACGGGGCCGCTGGGCTGCGCAGGAACTTCGATAGCGCCGCTGCCCCGGGAAACCTTGGCCGTGAGGCGGTATCCCTTGTAGATCAAGTTGTTCTGATGCACTTCGGTAGTCCTCTATCTGCCGTCGAGCATACTCCGTGATTTGATGACATTCCGGATAAGTTTTGTAACTCCAGCAGAAGATGGAAACACTGTTGCGCTGCCGCAAGCATGTCCCCGTTTCTCATGCGTTGGGAAACAAAACCGCAATCTCGCCAAGAGTCAGCGCTGACGCGGGTCGCAGGGCTGCGCCGCGTGTAGGCGGCGCAGCATCGCAAGCCGTTTCCGGGGGATTACCCTAGGGCCTGTTGCGAAAGTGCATCCTGGGACACTTTCATCCCTGTCACGCGCATGTAATCGTCCAGCCGCCACCCCCTGCCGAGCAGGATCATGCGGGTATGCAGGTCGTCCCGCACGGCTTGGCTGACTTCACGTCCCAGATACGTCAGCTGCTTGCAGCGCAGATCCACGAAGCCCAGCGCATAGTCGCGCGCCAGCCCCATCCACAGGCGATGCGCGCCCACCGACTGACGCGCGCCGCTGAGGATGCACAGTCCAGCATCCAATGCCCATCGGTACACCGCGGTGGCCAGACCCATGCCCTGGTAAGGCGCGGCGTATTTGGAATGCGGGGCGCGCACGTAGGGATCGGCGCGCCGCCCCACTTCGATCAGGCGGTTGAAGACGGTATAGCCCGCCAACCGGCCGCGCCGCACGTCCACCACATACACGTAATACTCGCCGTCAGCCTCGCGGTAGCGAAGCACGATGCCAGGGATGTCGGTCTTGACCTCCGGCAGTCCATGCAGGCGATCCATCGGACGATTCATGCGGTTGTGGATGGCATCGAGTTCCTTGTCGACCTCTTCGGGACGATGGTTAACGTCGATGCGCAATTCCGTCACGATCGACATGACGTGACGGAACGCGTGCAGGGCCAGCGTAGGCAAGGCCACCTCCTGTACAGGGTTGAGAAGCTGTCCGCGAGGGACGGGAAGACGTAAAAAAAGCCGCATCCGCGGCTTGAAAGGTTGTGTGCGGGTGCACCGCCGGTTGGGGCGGTATGGAGCGGGCAAGGCGAGGAGGAGGCGATCAGGCTGCTGCATGCGCATCCCTTTGGGCGGCGGGCTGGTCGCCCGCGAAGCCGAAGAAGGCCGGAAACTGGCGTTCGCCCCTGGCCGTGATGCGCAGCGCGCGCGAGTCCAGATCCTTGCTGATCCAGCCGCGCGCCAGGAGCGCATCGAGCAGCGCGGCGCCCAGCGCGCCGCCCAGGTGCGAGCGCCGCTCGCTCCAGTCCAGGCACGCGCAGGCAAAGCGGCGGCGGCGCTGCCGCGCTTGCGCAGCGTCAACGCCCACCTGCGCCAGCGATGCCTCGCCCAGCGGCGTCAGCTGATAATCGCGGCCGTCCGGCGTCAACCAGTGACGGGCCAGCATCGCATCATGCATCCGCACGGCTAGCGTGCCGGCCATGTGGTCGTAGCAGGTGCGGCTGTCGCGCAGCGCGGAGGGCGTGGTCGGCTTGAACGGGGCGCGGTCGGCGCCGGCCACCACCAGCAGCGCCTCCAGCGCGTTGCCCACGTCGCCGCTCGCCAACCGGTAGTAGCGATGCTTGCCCTGCACGGCCATCTCGACCAGGCCCTGCTCGCGCAGCCGCTGGAAATGGCTGCTGGCCGTGGACGCGCCAATGTCGGCGGCCGCGGCCAGCTCCGTCGCGGTGCGCGCGCGGCCGTCCAGCAGCACGCACAGCATGCGGGCGCGGGCGGGATCGGCAATGGCGCCCGCGACGGCGGACAGGTTGATGTCGGCGAACTCGGAATCCATGGTTCGGTATGGACCAAAGTGTTGTGTACAGGGCGTAAGCATACTTCGACTCAACGAAAACAACATCCACGCCATCCCATGCCTGCTTCCCCTTCCTTTTTCGGCTGGAAAGTCCTCTACGCCACCTTCATGCTCGCCGTTTTCGGCTGGGGCGTCGGCTTTTACGGGCCGCCGGTCTTCCTGCATGCCGTCGTCCAGCGCACCGGCTGGAGCGTCGGGATGGTGTCGGGCGCGGTCACCCTGCATTTTCTGGCGGGCACGGTGGTGGTGGCCAATCTGCCGCGTCTGTACCGGCGCATCGGCGTCGCCCGCACGACCGCAGGCGGCGCGGCGCTGTTGGCGCTGGGCGTGGCGGGATGGGCGGTGGCGCAGGCGCCGTGGCAGCTTTATGCCGCCGCAGTGATCAGCGGAATGGGCTGGGTCACGCTGGGTGCGGCAGCCGTCAACGCGCTGATTGCTCCCTGGTTCGTGCGGCGGCGACCCGCCGCGCTGGGCATGGCGTACAACGGCGCCAGCGTCGGCGGCATCGTCTTTTCGCCGTTGTGGGTGTACCTGATTGCGCGGGCCGGCTTTGCGCAGGCGGCGCTGTGGGTAGGCATTGCGATGGTCGCCGTCATTGCCGTGCTGTCGCACAAGGTGTTCAAGGTGACGCCGCAGCAAATCGGCCAGGCGCCGGACGGAGATTTGTCGGGCGGCGTGCCGTCGGACGGCGTCCCGTCGGCCGGCTCATCGTCGGCCGGCTCATCGTCAGACGGCATCCAGTCTAGCGGCACAC
Organism: Achromobacter sp.; assembly: GCF_032113835.1. Classification (GTDB taxonomy): domain Bacteria; phylum Pseudomonadota; class Gammaproteobacteria; order Burkholderiales; family Burkholderiaceae_B; genus Achromobacter. The sequence goes on from NZ_DAMCTG010000044.1 coordinate 11,694, forward strand.
CCACGGCCACCGCCCCATCGCGCGCAGTGCAGGAAAGCGCCGCAACGCCCACGCCAAGACTTGCGATCAAGCTGCGCCACGACCGGGCGTTCGTGACGCTGGCCGCCGGCATGGCATTAGGGCTGTTCGCCCAGATCGGTTTGATCGCGCACTTGCTGTCACTGCTGGCGCCGCTATTGGGCGCGCAGACGGCAGGCCTGGCGATGGGACTGGCAACGGCAAGCGCGATCGCCGGCCGCTCGCTCGTCGGCTGGCTGATGCCGCCAGGGGCCGACCGCCGCAAGATAGCCTGCGCGGCATACGCCGTGCAGATTGCGGGATCGCTGGTGCTGATGCTGGCCGCCGACCATGCGTGGGCGCTGTGGACGGGCGTCGTGCTGTTCGGGTCGGGCATCGGCAACGCCACGTCGCTGCCGCCCCTGATCGCGCAGACGGAGTTTGCCCGCGAGCAGGCGGCGCGCGTGGTGCCGCTGATCGTCGCGTTGTCGCAAGGCGCTTACGCCTTTGCGCCCGCGGCGTTCGGCGCGCTGCGGACGTGGCTGCAGCCTTCGGCATTTATGCTGCCCGCCTTCCTGGCCGCGGCCGCCCTGCTGCAAGCCGCAGCCATCGCCTGCTTTGCGGCAGGCCGAGACGCACATGCGAAGCGCGGCGCGCCCTGATGCCTCAGGCGCTCCCGCCGCGTCGCGCCACCAAACCGGCCATGACCGCATCGCCGCGTTCGCTGACCAGGCCTTCGGCCACGCCCTCGCGATCCGCCGCATTGCGGTTCTGACTGACCTTCCACTTGCCTTCGATGCGGGCGATGGGAATCTCGACGCCGACAATGGCGCGCATCTGCGCGGCAATGAAATCGGCAGGCGCCTCGTCCACATGCCACGGCTGGACGCGCGCCTTCTCCTGGCTGTCGGTCAGCGCCTCGAGCTGGGCGCGCAGCCAGGCCGGATCGTCCTGGATCACCGGCGTGCCCCACACATGCACGGCCACGAAGTTCCAGGTCGGCACGACCTTGTGCGTTTCCGCCTTCGTCGCGTACCAGGACGGCGTGATGTAGGCCTGCGCGCCATGAAAGGCCACCAGGCATTCGCGTCCGGCGGCCAGTTCGGCCAACTGCGGATTGGCGCGCGCCACGTGCAGGCGCAGGACGCCGTGCGCGCCTTCGGGATAGAGCAGACAGGGAATGTGGTTGGCCATCAGCCCGCCCTCTCCGCTGGTGAAGATGACCCCTAGCGGGTGGGCGCGGATGAACTCGTGCTGGGTATCCAGCGAATCTTCGCGAAAGGCGGACGGCAGGTACATGGCGACGGCGCGATCAAGAATGGGAAAGCGACAACATACCGCGCGCGTGGCACCACTGAAAGAGCCACACACTCCGCCTTTCATGGAGCCATGCGCGGCGCGAGCCCCGAACGCCGCCCGTACCCGCCCGGTCGCTATTGCCGGGATCGTCCGTACGCGGCGTTCATGCGCTCGCGTGCCTCCGTTTCATGCGCGAAGGCGCGGTCGTAGTTTTCCAGGCAACCGGGCGTGGGATTGGGCCACTGGATCGCGGCGATTGCATCGGTCAGTTCGTCACGTGCCCGCTGCCATTCCTTGACGGCGGCATACCATTCGTTGGCGGTGTCCATAGATCTCTTCCCCCTTCTATGTGCACAGGCCAATCGTAGCGCTGGCCAAGACCGGCGCGACAGCGTTTTCGCATGGCCAGAGGGATGATGTGGCGGCGACGCAGCGCCACTTTTCACGGGCGAAAAATTGCCGCGCGGCGCCACGGTTCAGGCAGATAATTTCCAGCAAGGATCGTGCCGGTTTTGCGCCTGCCTTTTGCGAGCGCCGTTTTTCTGACAAGGAAAATGCCATGAAGCCCAACCTCGCACTGCGCGCGGCCTGCTGCGCGCTCATCGGACTGGCCGGCTGCACCAATCTGCCCAAGGCCAAGGACTATTCCACCGCGCTGGGCGAACCGCAAAGCCAGCTTCAGCAGGATCCCAACTGGAGCGGCGGCCGCATCTGGGTCAGGCCGGGTCCGCCGATCGGCAGCCAGTTCGACAAAAAGCTGCTCATGGAAGAGGTGACGTTCATCCCGGGCGACCGGCCGGATGAGCTGGACTTCCGGGACGGCGCCGAGATGCGCCAACGCGTGCTGACCTACATGAACGCGGCCCTGCGCCGCGAGTTCACGCAGGCCGGCTATCAACTGATTTCCGCGCCGGCGCCGCGCTCGGTGCGGCTGCTGCTCGAAGCCTCGGCGCGCGATGCCAGCACCAACCAATTGCTGATCGCGTCGCTGGGCGCGGTCACGGGCAGCAATCTGCCGGAAAACCGCAAGCCTACCGCCGCCGACGTGCAAAGCGCCATCGACGACTGGGCGCGCCGGGTCCGCGAGCAATTCGAGCGCATCTGGGTCGCGGAAATACCCAAGACCAAATGACGCGCGGCGGACAATTTCCGCCTTCATATCACGATGTGATGAATATTGACGTCAACCCTCACTTACCCAGGGCCGCCGGCTAATGCTACTGTTCCGCCTGTGCAAGGAGTACATGCAATGGATCAGAAAACGAAGCCCTGGGCATTTCCCAAACCCCACCCCGAAAACACGCCTCGCGGCGAACGCAACAAACAAGAGTTCGACACGCCGCCCAAGGAAGAAAAGCCCGCAGCCAAACCGCGCGCAAAAAAGCAGACCCCTGCTGCCGGACGGGCGCGCCCGTGAGGCTGGCGGCAAAGGTCTGTACGGCCGCGTTGGCGGCGCTATCTGCGCTGTCCATGGCCGCCACCGCAGCGCCCGACATCCAGACGGGCGACATGGTGTTCCAGCAGTCCCGGTCAGCGCAAAGCCTGGCCATCCAGCAGGCCACGCACTCGCCCTACAGCCACATGGGCATGATCGTGACGCGCCAAGGCCAGCCTTACGTGCTTGAGGCCGCGGCGCGCGTCAGCTACACCCCCCTCTCCCAATGGGCCGCGCAAGGCGAGCGCGGCCATTACGTCGTCAAGCGACTGCGCGACGCATCGCTGCTGACGCCGGACGCGCGCGATCAGCTTGCGAAGGCAGGCGCCGCCTACGTCGGCAAGCCCTACGATCTGGTGTTCGCCTGGTCGGAAGATCAGATCTATTGTTCCGAACTGGTGTGGAAGATCTATCAGCGCGTGCTGGGCGTGAAGGTCGGCGCGCTGGCGCCGCTGAAAAGCTTCGATCTCGCATCGCCGGCGGTGCAGGCCAAGATGCGGGAACGCTACGGCAAGAACATCCCGTGGGAAGAACCCATCATCTCCCCGGCCGCCATGTTCGAATCCGACCAACTGGTCACGGTAGGCACCTTCTGATTGCAGTGCGCGGCGCGACCGCCGCCCAAGGAGCGCAATGACGGTTTCCATCCTGTTGGGCATCGCCATTGCACTGGTAGCGGGCTGGGGTGCGCTGGCATTGTGGATCCGCGCGCCGCTTTCATCGGTATGGAAGCCAGTCGTGGTGCTGGCCTGGGTGCTGCTGGCATTAGCCGCCATCGCCGGGCTGGCGTGGCCGCGCTGGTGGCCGGGCCTGGTTCTGCATGGCGCGGCCCTGGCCGTACTGCTCGTGTGGTGGCTGCGCATCCGCCCGTCCAACGACCGCCCCTGGATTGCCGAGGTCGCCCGCCAGACGCACGGCGACGTCGAAGGCAATGCCGTCACGCTGCACAATGTGCGCAACTTCGACTGGCGGTCACGCACCGACTTCACGCCCCGCTGGGAAACCCGCCGCTATGCGCTGGACGCGCTGCAATCGGTGGACGTCGCCTTGTCGTACTGGGGCCATCCCGCCATCGCGCACGCGCTGGTGTCGTTCGGGTTTGGCGACGACGATCACGTGGTGTTCTCGGTGGAAATCCGCCGCAAGCAGGGCGACCGGTTTTCCGAGATCGGCGGCTTCTTCAAGCAATACGAACTGAGCGTGATCGCCGCGACCGAAGCCGACTGCCTGCGCGTGCGCACGAACGTCCGGGGCGAAGACGGCTACCTGTACCGCATCCACATGCCCGCCGCCGCGCCGCGCGAACTCTTTCTTGCCTACGTGGACGCGGCCAACCGGCTGCGCGGCACACCGCGTTTCTATCACACGCTGACCGCCAACTGCACGTCGATCGTGTTCCAGATGGCGCGGCGCATCGTGCCCGGGTTGCCGATGGACTATCGCCAACTTCTGTCCGGCTATCTGCCGGAATACCTGTACAAACAGGGCGCCCTGCGCGGAGCGGACAGCGCCGCCGACTATCGGCGCCGCGGCCGCTACACGGACCGCGCCCGCGCCACGGTCGATCCCGCCGATTACTCGCGCAACATACGCCGGGGTGTGCCGGGCATCGCCACCGCATCCTTGTAGATGACGCCGTCCTTCATGATGACCAGGAAGTTCTTGTCCGGATCGCCGATCAGCTTGATGTCCTGGATCGGGTCGCCATCAACCAGCAGCAGGTCGGCCAGCGCGCCTTCGCGCACGACGCCCAGGTCGCCGCGGTAGGGATTGCGCTTGCCTGACAGTTTCAGCAGCTCCGCATTTGTGCCGGTCGCCATGATGAGCGTCTGCGCGGGCGTGTACCAGCGCGTCAGGCTCGCCAGAATGCGGCCCTGCTGCTCGGCCAACTGGCTTGAAAACAGGATGTCCGTGCCGAACGCCGTTTTCAGCTTGTGCTTGATCGCCAGCTGGTAGGTGCGGTCGGTGCCGGCAAAGACCTCCTGCGCTTTCAGCCATTGGTCGGAGCCGCGCGGAAAGGCGTCGGCCAGTTCGTCCGGAAAGGGCTGCGTGCTCAGCCACACCCCGGCGCGCGCCATCATCTGCGCCGTTTCCTCGTCCATCATGCTGCCGTGCTCGATGCTTTGCACGCCCGCCTTGATGGCGCGCTGGATGGCGGTGGGCGTGTAGGCGTGCACCGCCACGTAGGTGCCCCAATCCGTCGCGGCGTCGACCGCCGCGCGCAGTTCCGGCTCTGTGAATGTCACCACATCCAGCGGGCTGTGCGGAGACGACACGCCCCCGCCGCCGGTCAGCTTGATCTGCGTCGCGCCCTGCATCAGCTGTTCGCGCGTGCGCAGGCGCACTTCGTCTGGGCTGTCGGCGATGGTGCTGTCGCCGGCCAGGTCGTGCCGCGATGCGGGCGCGCCCAAGGTGCGCGGCAGGTCTGCCATCGAGCGGAAGTCGCCATGCCCGCTGGTCACGCTGATCATCGCGCCCGACGGATAGATGCGCGGCCCCGGAATGACGCCCTGATCCACCGCCAGCTTCAGACTGAAGGCCGAGCCGCCCAGATCGCGCACCGTGGTGAATCCGCGCATCAGTGTCTTCTTCGCCTCGACGCCCGCGACGATGTTGAGATACGTCGGGTCCTGCGTCATCGCCACCGCAATCGGCACGCCCACGAACATGCTGTGCCAGTGCATGTCGATCAGACCCGGCATCAGCGTGCGGCCGCCGCCGTCGATGACGCGCGCGCCGTCGGCCACGATCTTGTCCCGCGACACTTTTTCGATGACGTTGCCGTGGACCAGCACGCTGCTCGCGGGGCTTAGATCGCCCGACACGCCGTCGAAGATGCGCACGTTTTCAAACAGGATCCGCGAATCCGCCGCGGCCTGCGCGGGCGGCGTCGGCGCAGCTGCCTCCGGCGCCGCGGGCAGGCCATGGGAATGCGCCAGCGAAGCGCCAAAAATCAGCGATACGGCCGTGAATGCAATGCCAGTCCTGACAGACATGATCGAACCTCTGGTTGAAGTCATCCGCCCTCAGGACGGAAACAGGATCGGAATCAGCGTCACGCTGACCACCAGGGAAAACAACGCCAACGGCGTTCCGATCTTCAGATAATCGGCAAACCCGAAGCCGCCCGCCACGCTGACCAGCGCATTGGAGGGCGTGGACACCGGCGACATGAACGCCGCCGACGACGCGATGGCCACCGTCATCGCAAACGCGTAGGGCGAGGCGTGCAGGCTTTCGGCGATGCTGATGGCCACCGGGCCCATCAGCACGGCAGTGGCCGTGCCGGAGACCACCACGCCCAGCGTCACGGTCGCCACGAACACCAGCGCCAACTGGCCGTAGATGCCCCAGTCGCCCGAATAGTGCAGCAGGAACTGCGCGGCCAGGTCCACGCCGCCGCTGCGCTTGAGCGCCAGCGCAAACGGCAGCATCCCGACGATCAGTATCAGCGCCCGCCAGTTGATAGACCGGTACGCCACGTCCAGCGTCACGCAGCCGAAGAGGCCCATCATCAGGGCGCCGATCAGCCCCGCCATCACGTTGGGCACCCAGTCGGTCAGCATCAGAAACACCACCGTCGCCAGCGTGAACAGCGCATGGAGGGAGCGGTTGGGCACCGGCACCAGCGAATCGGCTTCGACCGGCATCGCCAGGCTGACCAGATCGTGCTCTTCCGCCTGCAGGGAAAAAATGCCCGCCCACGGCCCAACGACCAGCAGCGTGTCGCCCACGCGCATCTTCACGTCCGGCAGGTCGCGCTTGGCCTCCTTGCCGCGCCACAGCCCGACGACAAACAGCCCGTGCCGCGCCAGCACCACGGATTCGCGCGCATTCGCGCCGACGAGGCGCGACTCCGACGGGATGATGACCTCGACCATGCCCACATCGCGGGCCTGATCCGTGAAGTACACGCCGGACATCGCCAGCCGCTTCAACTGATGCCGGCCGCAAAAACCGTCGATATCGAAACCCTCGGCATCCATGTCGAGCAGCAGGATGTCGCCCGCCTCCAGCACGTCGTCCGCGGTCGGGCGCATGACGGCCCGCGCAAATCGCGTGTTGCGCTCGATGGCGATGACGAACGCCGCCTTGCCGAGTTCGCCCGCCCACAGTCCCAGCTGGCGTCCCACGAGATCGGAGTCGTCCTGCACGACCAGGCGGCACGCGCGGTTCTGCAGGGAATACTTGGTGGCCCAGTCGCCAAGGCTGGGCCGGTTCAACGCGCGCTGCCCCTGCCCTGCGTCGATCAGCTTGCGCGCAAACAGCATGTAGGCAATGCCGCCCGCCAGCACGACGACACCGATCGGCGTGAAGTCGAAGAAGCCGAATCCTTCATAGCCCGCATAGCCCAGCGCGCTGTTCAGCACCAGATTGGGCGTGGTCGCCACCAGCGTCAGCATGCCGCTGATGGCCGCCGCCGTGCCCATGGGCATCAGGATCCGCCGGGCGGCCATGCCGGATTTGCGCGCAATCCGCAGCACGATGGGGATGAAGATGGCCACGACGGCCGTGGAGCTCATCACGGCGCCCATCGCGCCGACCGCCCCCATCACCAGCAGCACCAGCCAGCCCTCGCTCTTACCGCCGTGCCGCAGCAGCAGGTCGCCGACGGCCTGCGCCACCCCGGTCCGCACCAGCCCCTCGCCGACCACGAAAAGGCACGCGATCAGGATGATGGCGGGATTCGAGAACCCGTCCAGCGCCTCGCGGTAGGTCACCGTGCCACTCAGCGGCAGCAGCAGCATGACCAGCAGCGCGACGGCATCCGACCGCGGCCGCCCGATGACGAACAGCACGACGGCCGCGCAAAGGATGGTGAGGACAATTGCCAGTTCGCTGCTCATTGCCGTGCTGCCCCCTGCCCCTTTCGGCTAGAACGCCGTATTGCCCGTGCTGATCGCCCACACACCGATGCCGCAGGACACCAGCACGAGCAGCAGGATCGGCCACTCGTACGGCGCGAAGATGTTGCCGCGCTGCTCGCGGCGCGATATGAGGAAAAGAATGGTGCCCGGCGCGTAGATGACGCAAGACAGGACGAAATACCGGAAACCGCCCGCATACACCAGCCCGGCCGCATAGACCGTGGCCGCCACCGCCAGGCCCAGTTCAACCTTGCGGCGCTGGCTCCAGCCGTCATAGGTTTCGCCGCGCACCGCCAGCAGCAGCCCGAACGCCGCCACGAAGAAGTACGGAATCAGGCTCATCGAACTGGCCATGTTCTTCAACAGCACGAAGGTGTCCTCGGTGAAGAGCGTGACGATCAGAAAGAGCTGCACGATGCCGTTGCTGAGCCACAGCGCCGCCGCCGGCACACCGTGGCGGTTTTCCCGGCCCAGAAACGACGGCATGATGCCCGCGCCCGCCGCGGCGCGCAGCACTTCGGCGGCCAGCAGGATCCACGCCAGGTAGGCGCCCGCCACCGACACCATCAGCCCCACGCTGACCAGCATGCTGCCCCACGGTCCGACCGCGGCCCGCAGCACGCCCGCCATGGACGGATTGCGCAACGAGGCCAGTTCCGCGCGCGGCAGCACGCCATACGACAGCATCGTCACCAGCACTAACAGCGCCAGCACCAGCAGAAATCCGACGATTGTCGCCACCGCCACGTCCTCGCGTCGCTTGGCATAGCGGGAATAGACGCTGGCGCCCTCCACGCCCAGGAACACGAACACCGTGACCAGCATCGTGTTGCGCACCTGTTCGAAAAGACTGCCCTTGCCCCCGCCGCTGAGCCCTTCGGCAATGTTGGCGCGCAACACGTCCAGGTCCACGGCAAACGCGGCGAAGACAATGAAGATGGCGATGGGCACGACTTTGGCGATGGTCACGACCGTGTTCATGCCCGCCGCCTGCCGGATGCCCCGCAGGATCAGGAAATGGGTGGACCACAGCAGCACCGACGACACCAGCACGGCGGCCACGGTATCGCCGTCGCCGAAGAACGGCAGGACGGCGCCCAGCGTTCCCTTGAAGATGACGAAATAACTGACGTTGCCCAGGCAGGCGGCCGTCCAGTAGCCCAGCGCTGCCAGAAAGCCCAGATACAGCCCGAATCCGGCCTTGGCATACGCGAAGATGCCGGCGTCCAGATCGGGGCGCCGGCGCGACAGGAACTGGAATACCATCGCCAGCGTCAACATGCCGGTACCGGCAATGGCCCAGGCCACCAGGCCACCCACCGGACCGGTATTGCGCGCAAAGACGCTGGGCAGCGAAAAGATTCCCGCGCCCACCATCGATCCCACCACCATGGCGGCCAGCGCCATGCGAGAAAGTTTGGCAGTTTCCCCGCTCACGTTCTTCTCCTGAAAGCGATCCGGTGGTTGCGCGCCCGCGCGGCCGCCCTCTGCAGGGATGGCCGCGCGCGGCAGTGCGCCGCTAGGCGGGATCCCGCGAAATCGGGCACGTCATGCAGTGCCCGCCGCCGCGGCCCCGGCCCAGTTCGGCGCCCGTAAAGGTGATGACTTCAATGCCCGCCTTGCGCAGCAGCGTGTTGGTGTAGACGTTGCGGTCATACGCCAGCACCACCCCGGGCGAGATGCAGACCAGGTTGGCGCCGCTGTCCCACTGCGTACGCTCGCGCACATAGGCGTTGCCGCCGGTTTCGACGACGCGCATCTTCTTGACGCCCAGCGCCTCGCCGATCACGTCCACCAGCGAGCCCTTGTCCTTGTGCAGCTCCAGCGACCCCGGGGCGCTGCCCGGCCGGTACGAAAAGGCCTGGACGTTGTTGACGATGTCCGGATACATCAGCACGCAATCGCGGTCCGCGAAGGTCAGCACCGTGTCCAGGTGCATGGCTGCCCGCAGCTTGGGCATGGCCGCCACGATCACCCGGTCGGCCGCGTTCTTGGCGAAGAGCGTGGCCGCCAACTGGCTGATGGCCTGGCGCGATGTGCGTTCGCTCATGCCGATCATCACCGTGCGGTTGCCGATGGGCATGACGTCGCCACCTTCCAGCGTGGCCAGTCCATGGTCGGCGGTAGGGTCTCCCCACCAGACATTCACCTTGCCGGCAAAGCGCGGATGGAACTTGTAGATCGACGACGTGAGGATCGTCTCTTCGTGCCGCGCGGGCCAATACAGCGGATTGAGCGTGACGCCGCCGTAGATCCAGCAGGTCGTATCGCGCGTGTACAGCGTGTTGGGCAGCGGCGGCAGCAGGTATTCCGTGACGCCGGCGGCCTCCTTGATGAGCATGAGCTGCTCGCCACCGATCGACTCGGGGAACTCCTCGGTCGACAGCCCACCGATCAGCGTCTCGGCCAGCTTGCGCGCCGGCAGGCCGTCCAGGTAGCTTCGGATCTCGTCGAGCAGGCCCAGGCCAACCTGGTTTGCCACGACCTGGTTGTCCAGGATCCACTTTTTCGCTTCGGGTATCGCGACCGTTTCGGCCAACAGGTTGTGCATTTCCACGACGTCCACGCCGCGGTCCCGCATCTTCGTCATGAAGTCGAAATGGTCGCGCTTCGCGTTGTCGACCCACATGACATCGTCAAACAGCAGCGCATCACAATTGGAGGGCGTCAATCTTTCGTGGGCGCGTCCTGGCGCGCAGACCATCACCGTGCGCAACTGCCCGACTTCTGAATGGACTCCAAATTCCTCGGTATCAGCCATGATTAGCTCCCAGACGTTAGATGGCAATCCAGCCGTAGATCAGGCCGACGATGGCGGCCAGGGCTCCGACGCATGCCACGATGAAAACGACCAACTCCCAACCGGTGAAGAATTTCCGGCCCTGTTCGCGCCGGGCCCAGAAGTACAGGACCGACCCGGGCGCATACAACAGTGCCGACAGCAGCAGGAACTTCAGGCCGCCGGCAAAGATCATGAAAAGGGTGTAGACGGCCGCGATGCTGGCAAGCGTCAGATCGCGCTTCTGGTCCTTGCCGCCGACATAGGTTTCGCCGCGCTTGGCGAGCTGCCAGCCGAATCCCGCGACCAGCAGATACGGAATCAGCGACATCGCGCTAGTCAGGCTCAGCATCAGCGAGAAGGCGTCGCGCGACCAGTACGTGCTGATGACGAAGAGCTGCACGATGATGTTGGTCACCCACAGCGCCACGACCGGCACGCCGTTCTTGTTTTCGCGGGCGAACGCGCGCGGCATGTCTTCGTTCTTGGAGGCCGCGTGCATCACTTCCGCGCAGATCAGCGACCAGGCCAGGTACGCGCCCAGCACCGAGATCAAGAGGCCCACGCTGACGAACACGGCGCCCCACGGTCCCACCACCGACTCCAACACGCCGGCCATTGACGGCTGGCGCAGCGCGGCGATGTCGCTCTGCTGCATGGCGGCATAGGGCAGCAGCGACACCAGCACCATTAGCAGCAGCGCGGTCACGAAGCCAATCAGCGTGGCCACCCCCACGTGCGAGCGCTGGGTCGCAAAGCGCGAATACACGCTGGCCCCCTCGATCCCGAGAAAGACGAAGACGGTCACCAGCATGGTTCGCCGCACCTGCTCGAACAGGCCATAGCCGCTCATCTCGCCCCAGAAATTGATGCGGAAGAGGTCCATCTTGAACGCGACGAACAGCACGATGATGAACACCACGATCGGGATGATCTTGGCCACCGTCACCACCGCGTTGATGAACGCCGCCTGCTGCACCCCGCGCAGGATCATGAAGTGGAACAGCCAGATCCCCACGGACGCCACCGCGATGGCGATGACCGTGTTGCCGTCGCCGAAGATGGGAAAGAAGGCGCCGAGCGTGGATTTGATCAGCACCCAGTACGACACGTTGCCGATGCAGCTGCCGATCCAGTAGCCGAACGCGGAAAGAAAACCCAGGTAGTCGCCAAACCCGGCCTTGGCGTAGGCGAAGACGCCTGCGTCAAGGTCGGGTTTGCGCTCGGCCAGCGACTGGAACACGCGCGCCAGCGTGTACATGCCCGCGCCCGCGATGATCCACGCGATGACCGCCCCGACCACGCCCGTCGCCCCGCCAAAGGTTCGGGGCAGCGAAAAGATCCCGGCGCCGATCATCGACCCTACCACCATGCCCGTCAGGGCAAGCAATCCAAGCTTCTTGGGAGTACTGCTTTCCATCATGCACCTCCAATAGTGAGCAAAGACGTGAGCAGGTCGGCCGCCTTCCCGGAAGCTGCCCGGGCCAGGCGGCTCAGCCGCGCGTGACGCGCAGACTGCGGCCGGCGCCGTACACCGTGGTCATCGTGATAAGAAGGGGCACGCCGATAAACGTGCCCGGTATGCCCCACACCAACCCCCAGAAAAACACCGCAAACATCACCATCAGCGGCGACAGCGAAAACGCGCTGCCGGCGAGCCGAGGCTCCAGATAGCAGCCGTAAACGATCTGGATGCAGTTCAAGACGACGAGCACCAGAATGCTCGTCTGCAACGAGCCGTACTGCACGAACGCGAAAAACGCCGGGAACACCGTTGCCACCAGTGGGCCCAGGAACGGGATGTAATTCAGCAGGAACGCCAGCCCGCCCCAGGCGGTCGCCAGCTCCAGCCCGGCGTAGATCGCGAACAGCCAGACCGTCACCCCGGTCAGCACGCTGGCGATCGTGCGGATCACCATGTACCAGCGCAGCTTGGTGGCGACCTCGCGCGCGATCGCGGACCACCGCTGGGCGCGCGCCTCGCCCAACAGGCGGGTCAGCCGGCCGGGGGCCTCGTCCAGTTCGAACAGTCCGAGCGCAATGAAGACGAAGGCAATGAAGATCATGCCCAGCATGCTGTTGATCCGCAGCGCCACCTCCTGGATCGCGCGGACCAGCCACGACACGTTGAAGCTGTCCTGGAACATCTGGATCGCCATGGCGCCATGCGGATGCAGCGTCTCGGTTTCCAGCGTGAACAGGCGCTGAAAGCGCGCGGCGTTGGCGATGACCCACTGCGCCACCAGGCTGAAGCCCCACGCCGCCAGCGACAGGAAGACAACCGACACGACCAGCGTGACCACCAGCACCAGGATCGCGGCCAACGGCGCAGGCATCTTGCGGCCCAGCGCCTGGCGCAGCGGCGCGACCAGGCAGATCACAAACAGCGCGAACGTCAGCGGGATGAACACCGGGCTGGCCAGGTACAAAAGGCCCAGCAGCAGGATGGCGAAGATGCCGGACAGTGCGAAGGACATCATCTTGGTATCACCCCATCAACACGCTTGACCAGATAGGCATAGAACGGATTGGAGGTCAGCCGGGTCAGCGTATCCATGCCGATCACGAAAGCCCCGACCTCACCGCGCATGGACATGGCGCCCAGGCTGATGCCGAATTCCTCGATGTTGTCCGGGTGCGTGCCGTACAGCGCGTCGTCGGTCGGAAACGGCAGCGCCACGTGCGACAGCGAATAGACCTCGCGCGGGTAGTCCATGCCGATGGCGCGTTCCACGACCGCGGTGGCGTTCGGCTCGATGACGCGCTCGATCATGGCGCTGGACGTCGGGCTGGCGTTGGTGACGAGCGTCAGGCGGTAATTGCGCTTTTCGCCGGGCAGCGTGCCCGCCAGCTGCCACGCCACGCCGCGGCGGAACAGCGGCCCGAGCTTGGTGGCGCGGTTCAGGTCGAACAGCACCAGATCGCTGCCATTGGTGGGCAGGCGCGCGTACAGCGCGTTGATCAGCGCGCGCGTGCTGACCGTGAAGTCCAGCACCGAATGGAACGTGATGATGGGCGGCAGCCGCTCCAGGCCGCCGGATCGCTGCTGCGCGACCAGCCTGTCCTGCAGCGTTTGCGTCAGCTCAAACGACTGGCGGGCCGCGTGGACCGGGAAGGAGTTGTACTTGAAGGGATTGAATTCCGGCACGATGCTGAGCCACGCGGCCTTGGCGAACGCGGGCAGGATGGCGGGCAGCCCGGCCACGCCCGCAAAGCGTGCGAACGACGTGATGCCGACCATCGGCGACAGCAGCACCAGGCGGTCGGGCTTGTCGAGCTTGGGATTGTCCAGCGCGTCCAGCGTGTGCATCAGCGCCAGCGCCCCGCCGTTGGAAAAGCCCACCATGTGCAGCGGCTTTGGCGCAGGCACGCGGCGCCGCGCTTCGCGCACCGCCAGGCGCGTCGCCGCCGCCCAGTCCTCCCAGTGTGCGTCCGTCAGCCCGCCCGGCACCGTGCCGTGGCCCGGCATCCGGATGGCGATCGCCACGTAGCCGACGGATTGGTAATGCGCAGCGACGTGGCGCAGGCTGTAGGGGGAATCCGTCAGACCATGCAGCAGCACGGCCACGCCCTGCGGTTCGCCGGGCGGCATCAGGACGAACGACCGGTTCCAGTCGTGCGCGAAATGCTCGGGGTACACCTTGGCATCCGCGAAATAGCGGTTGCTGTCCACCTTGTCCTCGGGCAGCAGCTTGTCGCCCACGTTCTGCCGGACCAGCGTGAACAGCGCGTCCTCATGCGCCAGGTAATCGTCCCAGGTGCTGCGGTCCAGGCGTTCGGCGTCCAGTTCCTGCGGCACATAGGTGTGCCAGGCGGCCAGCGGCGGGCCCTGCTGGATATCGTAGAGACGCACGCCCATGAGCGTGACGACGACCAGCACCGCAAGGCCGGCGATGATGAGCACGGCCTTGCGCAGCCGGCGCCACGGCGGGCGCGGGCCGGCGCTGACGGGCTTGCCGGCGTTCACTGGGGTGCTCCCACGCCGGGCGGCGGGACTGGGGTGGGCTCGGCGGGCGATCCCGCCATCACCACCTCCGGCTGCTCATCCCCGCCTCCCAAGGCCACATACAGCGACACGCCATTCTGAAGCTGCGACGCGCGCAGCGTCAGCATCTGCTGCTCGGCGTTAAACAGGCCACGCCGGGCGTCGACGACTTCCAGATAGATCGAGATGCCGTTCATATAGCGCAGCTCGGCGGTCTCGGCCAGCCGACGCTGCGCCTGGATCGCGGTTTCCTGCGCCGTCACCTGCTCCTGGAATCGCTTGCGGTTCTCCAGCGCGGTCGCCACTTCGCTGAACGCCGTCTGCACCGTCTTGCGATAGTTGGCGATCAGTTCATCGCGCTGCGCCGTGGCAAGATCCACCGCCGCCCGCCGCTGCCCGTAATCGAAGATCGGCCACCCGATCCCCGCGCCGATGTTCCAGATCTGACTGGGCGAGGAAAACAGGTCGGACAGCTCGGTGGACGCATAGCCCAGCGAACCTGTCAGCGCGATGCGCGGAAACAGGGCCGCGCGCGCGGCGCCGATGTTGGCATTGGCGCTGCGCAGGCGGTTCTCCGCCTGGCGGATGTCGGGCCGCACGATCAACAGCGACGATGGCAGGCCAGGGCTCAGCGCGTCGAACTGCCCTGCCGCCTCGATGGGCTGGCCGCCGGTCATCTCCCGCTGCAGGTCTTCGCCCACCAGCACCCACAAGCGGTTCCAGTGCGCCGCCGTGGCGCGCTGCCATTCGGCAAGCTGGGTCTGCGCCTGCGTCAGCAGGATGGCCGACTGCTCAAAGTCCACCAGCGACGTCACGCCCGCGTCCAGCCGGTCCTTCGCGACGCCCAACGCATAGCTGCGCGTCTCCACCGTGCGCTGCGCCAGCGCGATACCCTCTTCACCAGCGCGGGCGTCGTAATAGGTCGAGGCCACATTCGCGATCAACGACAGGCGGAAGGCGCGCCGCCCTTCGACCGTCGCCAGATACTGCTGCAACGCGGAGGCGGTCATGTTGCGCACGCGTCCCCAGAAGTCCAGCTCGAACGACGACACCATCACCTGCGCGCTGAA
This sequence comes from Achromobacter sp., assembly GCF_032113835.1. Classification (GTDB taxonomy): domain Bacteria; phylum Pseudomonadota; class Gammaproteobacteria; order Burkholderiales; family Burkholderiaceae_B; genus Achromobacter. Next base: position 27,127 of record NZ_DAMCTG010000044.1, read on the forward strand.
CTGGTTGAACTGCACCGTCTGCCGCGAGCTCGCCAACGCCGGGTCCAGCACGGCCAGCGGCTGCTGGCTGCGCGACGCGGCCGCGCCGGCGTCCAGTTGCGGCAACTGGTTGGCGCGCTCGATGCGATAGAAGGCGCGGGCCTGTTCGATCCGGGCCGTGGCCGCGGCCAGATCCTGATTCAATTCCAGTGACCGGGCGATCAGGCGCTTGAGTTGCGCATCGCCGAAGAACTGCTCCCACGTCACGTCCTGCGCCGCCACCGCATCGGCGGGGACCTCGCCCGGAAACACGGCGGGCGTCGCCACCTCGGGCCGGCGGTGCTCCGGCGCAAAGTTGCAGGCGGTGAGCCCCCAGCCCAGGAGCGCCGCGACGGCAATGCGCGCCGGCCTCATGGGTTTTCTCCCCGCTCTTCGGCCTTGGCCGGGACGCTGGCGGCGGGCTTTTCCTTGTTCTTGCGCGGCCCCGACCAGCGCCGCGCCACCATGTAGAACAGCGGCGTGAAGAACACGCCGAACAGCGTGGCGGTCAGCATGCTGCCCATCACGCTGGTGCCCACCGCCTGCCGGCTGGCCGCGCCGGCGCCCGTGGCCAGCACCAGCGGCAGCATGCCCAGCACGAAGGTGATGCTGGTCATGATGATGGGGCGCAGGCGTTGGCGGGCGGCGTCGACGACCGCCTCCTTGCGGTCGCGCCCTTCCAGCTCCTCTTTCAGGGCGAACTCCACGATCAGGATGCCGTTCTTGGCGGCAAGGCCAATGATCGTGACCAGCCCGATATTGAAATAGATGTCCGCCGACATGCCCCGCCCCAGCGTGAACGCGGCTGCGCCCAGAATGCCGAACGGCAGGATCAGCAACACGGACACCGGCACAGACCAGCTCTCGTACAGCGCCGACAGCAGCAGGAACACCACGATCAGCGACAGCCCCAGCAGCAACGCCACCTGATTGCCCGCCTGCCGTTCCTCGTACGCCGTGCCGGTCCATTCGTAGGTGATGCCTTGCGGCAGGACGCGTCCGGCAATGGCTTCCATCTCGGCCAGCGCCACGCCGCTGGAACGGCCTGCGGCGGCCTCGCCCGAGATGGTGATGGACGGAAAACCGTTGTAGCGCTCCAGCTGCTGCGGGCCGTCGATCCAGCGCATCCGCGAAAACGCCGAGAACGGCACCATCTCGCCCCGGTTGTTCGGCAGTTGCAAGGCGGCAATGTCCTGCGGCTGCATGCGCTGGTCGGCCTCGGCCTGGATGAACACCCGCTGCACCGAGCCATCGTGCAGAAAGTCGTTGACGTAGTTCGACCCGAACGCCAGCGTCAGCGCCTGATTGACCTGCGCAACCTGAAGGCCCAGTGCGCGTGCATGCACCCGGTCGATCTCGACATACAGGCGCGGTCCCGGCGGCATGCCGTCCAGCCGCACGCCGGTCAGCACGGGGCTGGCCGCGGCGGCCGCGATCATTGCCGCGCCGGTGGCGGCTAGACCCGCGCCGCCCTGCGCGGTGCGGTCCTGCACCTTCATGGAAAAACCCGACGCATTGCCCATCGACGGGATGGGCGGCGGATTCAGCGCAAAGATCATCGCCTGCGGAATCGACCGGAAGGCAAGATTGCTGCGCCCGACCAGCGCATCGACCGCCTGGCCGCGCTCCGTGCGCTCGCTCCACGGGTGCAGGTCCACGAACGACAGCGCGGCCGTCTGACCCTGGCCGAAGAAGTTGAACCCGACCACCGACGCCACGTTGCGCACGGCCGGCAACTGGCGCAGTTGGCTTTCGGCCTGCTGCACGGCGGCCTCGGTCTGGTCGGCCGTGGTGCCGGGCGCGCCGGTGTACGACACGAAGAAATAGCCCTGGTCTTCCAGCGGCAGGTAGCCGCCCGGCAGCCGCGAAAACAGAAATATCGTCAGCCCGCAGACGCCCAGGAAGATCAGCATCCAGCGCAGCGGCCGCAGCAGCATGTGCTCCACCGCCCGCACATACTGGCGCGTCATCGCGTCAAAGCCGCCGTTGAACTTGTCGAACACCCACTGCTTGCCTTTCGAGATCCTGCCTTTGGGCGGCTGGCCGTCCGGCAGCTTGAGCAAGGTCGCGCACAGCGCGGCGCCCAGCGACAGCGCCAGCACGGTCGACACGACGATCGCCACCGACAGCGTGATGGAGAACTGCCGGTAGATGGCGCCGCTGGAACCGGGAAACATCGCCATCGGCACGAACACCGCCACCAGCACCAACGTGCTGGCGATGATCGGCCCCCACACCTGGCCTACTGCCTTGCGCGTGGCCTCGGGCGCCGAGATTTTTTCGTCCTGCATGATGCGGGCGACGTTTTCCGACACCACGATGGCATCGTCGTTCAGCACCCCGATCGCCACCACCATGCCAAAGAGCGACAGCAGATTGATGGACGCGCCAAACAGGAACAGGCCCGCGCACGTGCCGATCAGCGCGATCGGCACGATTAGCGTGGGGATCAGCGTGCTGCGCCAGCTTTGCAGGAACAGGAACACCATCGCCGTGACCAGCAGCAGCGCCTCGACCATGGTGACCAGCACCGAGCTGATGGACGTGGTGATGAAGGGCGTGGTGTCGAACGGCACGGTCCAGCCAACGCCGACCGGAAACACGGGCTCCAGCTCCGCCATCCGCTGCCGCACCTGCCGCGCGACGTCCAGCGCATTGGCGTCGTTGGCAAGCTGGATGGCGATGCCGGCGGCCTCCTTGCCGTTGACGCTGAGCCGGAAGTTGTAGCTTTCGTTGCCCAGCTCCACCCGCGCCACGTCGCCCAGCCGCACCAGCGAGCCGTCGTTGTTGACCCGCAGAATGACCTGCCGGAACTGCTCGGGCGTGGAAAAGCGGCTCTGCGCCACGATCTGCGCGTTGAAGTCCGCGCCGCGCGCGAGCGGCAGATCGCCCAGCGACCCGCCAATCGTCTGCGCGTTCTGCTCCTGCACCGCGCGCATCGCATCGCTGGCCGACATCTGAAAGCTCGCCAGCTTGCGTTCGTCCAGCCAGATCCGCATGGCGTACGACGAGCCGAACAGCTGCACGTCGCCCACCCCGCGGATGCGGCGAAGCTCGTTGAGGATGTTGTTGGACGCGAAATTGCCCATCTCCACCGCGCTGACGTTGCCGCTTTCCGATTGCAGCGCCAGCAGCATCAGGAAGCCGGACGAGGCCTTGGTCACCGCCACGCCCAGCTGGCGGACTTCCTGCGGCAGCCGGGGTTCGACCCGGCTCAGGCGGTCCTGCACCTGGCTGCGCGCCACATCCAGGTCGGTGCCCGGCTGCAGCGTCACGGTGATCTGCGACGTGCCGTTGGCGCGGCTGACCGACGCCATGTACAGGAAGTTGTCGACCCCGTTCATCTCCTCTTCGATGATGGAGGTGACCGTGCGGTCGATGGTCGTGGTGTCCGCGCCCCGGAAGGTCGCCTGGATCGTGATCGACGGCGGCGCGATGTTCGGATACTGCTCCACCGGCAGCAGCACCACCGAAATCAGCCCGAACAGCAAAAGGAACAACGCCACTACCCAGGCGAATACCGGCCGCAAGACGAAGAATGAGCCCATGACCGACTCCGCTAGGGTTTCGCGGCTTGCTGTTCGACCGGGTCAACCTGTTGGCCTGGCCTTATCTTGTGCCAGCCATCCACGACCACTTTCTCCCCTGGTTCAAGGCCGCGGCGCACCAGCCAGCTTCCTGATATCTGCTCACCCACCTCGATCTGTCTGGGCACCGCCGTGTTGTCGGGCCCGATGACGAACACGGTGGCCGTGTCGCCGTTCAACCGCGCCGCCCGCGCGGGAATCAGAACGCCCTCCTGGCGCACGCCGACGAGGATCTGTCCGGTGACGAACTGGCCGGGCAGCAGTTCGCGCTGGGCGTTGTCGAAACGGGCGCGGATGGTCTGCGCGCCGGTGGTCCGGTCCACGCTGAGATCCGCGAAATCCACGACGCCGGTCTCGCCGAACTCGCGGCCGTTGGCCAGCGTGAGCCGCACCGGAAACGTGTTGCCCGCCGTGGCCAGCGCGCCGGAGCGCGCATAGTCGGTCAGGTCCATGATGGCGGTGTTGGACTTGGTGAACGTGGCGCTGATCGGAGAAAGCTGGTTGACCTGCGCCAGCAGCGTGGCCGCCGATGCGCTGACCAGCGCGCCTTCGGTGACCAGCGCGCGGCCCACGCGCCCGGCGATGGGCGCCCTGACCGTGCAGCGGTCCAGCCGCAACTGCGCCAACGTGACCGCGGCCTGCGCATCGGCCACATTGGCCTGCGCCTGCCCCAGCGCCGCCAGCGCGGCTTCGTATTCCTGCGCGCTGACCGCCTGACGCTGCACCAGCGGACGGAACCGGTCCGTGACCGAGCGCGCATTCTTCTGCACGGCCTGCGCGCGTTGCAGCATGGCGTTGGCCTGCGCCAATTGCGCCTTGTAGTCGCTGGGATCTATCTGGAACAGGGGGTCGCCGGCCTGCACGTCGCTACCCTCGGTGTAGAGCAGTTTCTCGACGATGCCGTCGACGCGCGCCCGCACTTCGGCCGTGCGGATGGGTTCGATCCGCCCGGGCAGATCCACGTTCAGGTCGACCGGCTGGCGGCCAACGGTCATCACGAACACCTTCATCGGGGCGATGGTGACGGCAGCCGCATCGTTCCGGTCACCACATCCCGCCAATGCGAGCGTCCAGACGCCCAAGGCATACAACATGACACGACGGACATTGCTGCTTACTTGCGTCATCCACTACTCCCAGGCGGTCGGACTCGGGGTCTCGCGCTGCCCCCACCCTGTGCCGGGGTGAAGGGCCCAACTTGGACAGCTTATTCGTGGGACAGCTTATGGGTGGATACCTTGCGGGCGCGCTGGGGCGCGCCGGACTGACGTGCAGCTTATGAAGTGCCGGCGCGGCAAGGCGCCTTGGAGATATCGCGCTGAACTCGGAGAAAGGCGCCGTTCGGAAAAAATCCGACTCGGGCGAAACCTGCCCGACTCTGGCAGGGCAAGCTCAGGCCCGGCGACAGCCGGGCGCTATGTAGGGCAAACAAGACCATCGACTTTCGCACAAGCATCCTTTATGTCGTTGACGAGGAAGACTGGCCGAAAACGTGCTGCGTGGTCGAGCGGCGGACGGAACATCCGCTGGCGGGCGCTGGCACAGTAAGTGCTGAGCGCGGCGCGAAAACAAAGCTTAAGTAGAGGTGGCGCTTAGTGCAAGCTTTTCTCGTTTGCACTGTGGGATTACGGGGACGAATGCGAAGCGTTGGAAACTGCTGCGCAGACTACTGCGATAGGAGAAAAGCGGCGGGGGTCAGCCGTCCGCCGGCAACCTGTTGCCAGACTAAACAAATAGGAACAGAAGGAATCCGCCGTAGAAAAGCGAGCCGGAGAACGGTCCGGCACGCAAAAGTGGTGATCCCTTCCCGAAACGTGCGAATCACCCGCGCAACCGCAGCTTGCGTACCACTTCAAGCAGGTCGTCCAGCGACACCGGCTTGCTAATGTGAGCGGAAAAGCCCGCGCTGACCGCCTCGCGCATGTCTTCCTTGGCGCCAAAACCGGTCAGCGCGATGGAAGGCAGGTCGCCGCCGCCTTCTTTCTGGCGAATGGCGCGCATCAGCGCATAACCGTCCATCTCGGGCATGCCGATGTCCGACAGCATCAGATCAAAGCGGGCGGTCTCAAGAATCTCCAAGGCCTGCCGACCGTTGGAGGCGGCCGTCACCTTAGCCCCTTCCATGTCCAGCAGCTCGTGCATGATGTGCAGGACGTCCTCGGAGTCGTCGACCAATAGCACTTTCAGCCCTTCCAGCGGCATGTCGGCGTTCGCTTGCGGCGCCGCATCCGTTTCAAGGCTGCCTGCCAAGTCCAGCCACACCGTGAAGCGCGCGCCAAGCCCAACACCATCCGAATGGACCTGGATGGTGCCGCCATGCGCGCCCACCAGTTCGCTGACGACCGCCAGGCCGATGCCCAGCCCCGGGCTGACACCTGTCTTTTGCCGCGCATCGCCTTGGCTGAACATGTCGAATACCCGGCCGATGAACAACGGGTCGATGCCTTGCCCCGTGTCCGCGACTTCCAGTTTCAACCGGTTGTTCTCAACGACCAGCTTGAGCGCGACGGAACCGCCCTCGGGCGTGAACTTGATTCCGTTGTTCAGCAGGTTCCAGATCACCTGTTCGATGCGCACGGGATCCGCATCCAGGTAGATCGCCCGCGCCGGGTCGAAGTCGCTGCGCAGATCGATCCCGGCGGACGACGCGACGGGCTTCAGCACCTCGAGGATGTTCTTCGCGATGGCCACGACGTCGATGATCGACTTGTTCAGCGCCAGCTTGCCCGTGCGGACGCGGGACAGATCCAGCAGATCGTCGATGATGCGGGCCTGGCCCTTGACCGAGCGCTGGATCAGATCCGTGGCGCGCGCCGCGGGTCCAAAATTGCGCACGGCGGGCGTGCGGGCCAGAAGCTCGGAATTGAGCTGGATCAGGTTGAGCGGGTGCTTGAGTTCGTGCGAAACGACCGCGAAGAACTCGTCCTTCAGCACGTTATCCGCGTGCGCGCGGTCCAGGCGCGACTCCTGCTCGGCGTCGCGCAATTTCAGGTCTGTCACGTCGCGCACGATCTTGGCGAACCCTTGGTAGACCGGGTCATCCATCCGGTTCACCCCGCCCGTGCAGAACACCAGGCTGCCATCCTTACGCTTGTGCCACCGCTCGTCCGGGGCGTAGCCGATCTTCCGAGCGCGATTCAACTCATACCCAGGTCGGCCTGCGGCGATGTCCTCGTCGGTGAAGATGATTGCAATGGACTTGCCTTCCGCCTCGGCGCTGGTGTAGCCGAACATCAACTCGGCGCCGATATTCCAGTTAGTGATGGTGCCTTCGTTGTCCAGCGTCATGATGCCGAAGTCGCGTGCGCTCTCGGTCATCAGCTTCAAGTGGGCTTCGCCCAGGCGCACGCGGTCTTCCGCCTTGCGCCGGTCCGTGATGTCGATGAACGTAAGGACCGCGCCCTCGATGCGATGCTCGGCGCTGCGGTAAGGCAGCAGCCGCGCCAGATACCAACGGTCCGTCGTGCTGCGAACCTCACGCTCCTGCGGACGCAGCGACTCGAACACGCCGGCGGCGTCCTTGGCCAGATCCGGATACTCCAGTCGATGTGTGATGTCGAGCACGGAACGGCCGGCATCGCTCGGAATCACATTGAAGATGTCGGAGGCGCGAGGCGTGAACCACTGGATGCGCATCATGCGGTCAACGAACACCGTGGCAATGTCGGTGGAAGCAATCAGGTTCTGCAGGTCATCGTTGATCTTGGCGGTTTCGTCGACCTTGGTCTTGAGCTCTGCGTTGACGGTAATCAGCTCTTCGTTGACGGACTGCAGCTCTTCCTTGCCGGTTTCCAGTTCTTCGGTTGTGGAGCGCAGCTCTTCGTTGATAGCCTGAAGTTCCTCATTGGAGGCCTTCAGTTCTTCCGTGGAGGTTTCCGCCTGCTCGATGGTCGCCTGCAACTGGCCCCTGGTACGCTGGAGTTCGGCTTCCAGTTGCGTCAATACCACTGCTGAACCAGGCGTCGGGCCAACAGCGCTCTCGGCGCTCATGATGTCCTCGACTTCCTCGAACAGCACAAGCAGGTAGTCGCTGGCCGACTCCTCATGCCGGAATGGCCGCACCACCATGTTGACGTAGGTCTGGCGCTCGCCGAACGTCATTCTCACGCGCCGCGCCTCGACACTCTTGCGCGAATGCACGGCCTGAAACATCGCGGTGCGCAATTCCGTCCGCAATTCCGGATGCACCGACAAGGGCAGGTTTCGCGAGGGTTCGCCGCCCGGGTGGCGCAGGAAGCGACCTGCCCGCTCCGAAATATGCACGATGTCGCTATGGGCGTCGACGATGACACTAGGCGGCGCATACATTTCGAGCGCACGTTGATGCACGGCGGCATAAGAGACTTTGGGCTGGCGAACGGGCGCCGCCGTCGCGTGCACCGGCCGAACGTGATTAATCCTTCCGTCGGTGAGTTCGGGCATGCCGCTCAGTTGCGCCGGCGTTTCCCGTGCCACATAGATGCGGTGACGCTTGTCCACCACCTGAAAGAGCTGCGGGCACGCGTCGGCCGATTCTGAACTGCCGAGAAAAAGATAGCCGCCCGGCTTCAGCGCGAAGTGGAACATGCGCAACACGTCGCGCTGTACGTCGCGGTCCAGGTAGATCAAGAGGTTGCGGCAACTCACCAGATCCAGTTTCGAAAAGGGCGGATCGCGCAGGATATTGTGTACGGCAAACAGCACCCGGTCGCGGATGTCCTTCTTGATGCGGTATTCGTTGTCCAGCCGGCTGAAGCAGCTTTGCAGCATTGCTTCAGGCACGTCGCCCTTGATTGCCATCGGATAGGCCGCCGCCCGGCCCACGGTCAGCGCCGATTCGTCGATATCGGTGGCGAACAGCTGGATCTTGGGCGGGTGCGGCAACGCTTCGGTCTGCGCGCTCATCAGCATGGCCAGCGAATAGGCCTCCTCACCCGTGGAACACCCCGCGACCCACGCGCGCAATGCAACGTCCGGCGCATTGCCCAGCGACTTGAACAACTTGGGCAACACGAATTCATCCAGATTGGCGAACGCTTCCTTGTCGCGGAAAAACTGCGTAACGCCGATGAGCATGTCGGACAGCAGCTTGGGGGTTTCGTCGATACGTTCTTGAAGCAGCTTTCCGTATTCGGACAGGGTCGACACCCCCGTGACCTGCATGCGGCGCTCGATTCGGCGCAGCACAGTCGCCTTCTTGTAATGCCGGAAGTCGTGCGCCGTGCGCGCGCGCAAAAGGGCAAGAATGTCGCGCAGCGCGTTGCGTTCCTGTTGCGACTCCTGCGTCGACTGCTCGGCATCGGCGGCGCCGGAGGCCTCAGCCTCGCTCAGCGGCGGCAAGTGGATGCTGTCCATTGTTTCCGCAATCTGCTTGAGACGCTTCGGCATGCTGGATACAGGCAGCACGATGTCCACCATGCCGGTGGAAATCGCATTGCGCGGCATGGTTCCGTGCTCCGCTTCCTCAGGCAACTGCGCTAACGTCACGCCGCCCTGCTCCTTGATGCGGGCAAGGCCCACCGATCCGTCGGATCCGCCTCCCGACAGCACGATGCCCACTGCACGGTTCGTATGCACATCGGCCAGCGTGCGAAAAAATTCGTCGATGGCGACATGGCGGCCTTCCGGCCGGCCTGCGCTCGCCGAGACGCGCAGATAGCCATCGTTCATCGACAGCGAGGCCGCCGGGGGAATCACGTAGACGTGATCGCGCAGGATCGGCACAGGCTTGGTGACCTGCTTGACCGGTATGCCCGTGCAGGCCTGCAGAATCCTGTCGAGTACGCTTTCGTGGTTGGGAGACAGATGCACCACGACGACAAAAGCCATGCCCGGCTTGGCGGGCATGTGCGAGAAGAAAGTCTTGAGCGCGTCGATCCCCCCAGCCGAAGCCCCCAGCCCGACCACGGGGAAGCTCAGGTCGCTTCGGACAACTCCCGGCTTATTGTTAGGAACGGACGGCGAATCGGACATTTTTAGCCTGTAGTTGCGTGCGTGGGGTATCCGCCATGATACAGCCGCCGATTTGCTTCAAATGCCGCGACAGCAGTCTCAGCGACGGATGTTCCACCGCGTCGCGCAGCGTCTTCGAATCATTCGATCGGTCCTGGCGGCAGCATTCGCTTGTGCGCCGTGGCGAGGTACTGGCGCTCGATCACCGCGACCGCGTCGTCGGCAACATCCTCGCGCTCAAGATAACCATCGATCTGCATGTAAGTCACCCCGTACGCGTCCTCATCCGGGCGCAACGGCCGCAGGGACTCCAGATCGGCGGTCGGCACCTTGCGCACCAGCCGGTCCGGCGCGCCCAGCAGCGATCCCAATGCACGCACCCGGCGCTTGGTCAGACCGCGCAGGGGCAGCACGTCCGCCGCGCCGTCACCATGCTTGGTGAAAAATCCCATCAATGCCTCGGCGGCCTGGTCCGTCCCGATCACTAGGCAGTCAAGCGCGCCGGCAATGGCGTACTGCGCAATCATGCGCTGCCGCGCCTTGATGTTGCCCGCGCCGAAATCCTCGGCCGCCTCGTCTGCGTACTCAAGGCCCGCGGCGCGCAGCGCCTCACGCTGCGCGTCCACGGCCGGCTTGATGTCGATCCGCATGCGGCGGTCGGGCGCGATGAAATCCAGCGCGTGTGCCGCATCTTCCTCATCGCGCTGCTCGCCGTAAGGCAGGCGCACGGCGATGAAGGTGGCCGGTTTTCCCTGGTCGCGCAGGCGTTCGACGGCAAGCTGCGCAATCCGCGCCGCCACCGTGGAATCCACCCCGCCGCTGATTCCCAGGACATAGCCGGCGCGGCCAGACCGCGTCAGGTAGTCGGCGAGGAACGCGATCCGCTTTTCCAGCTCAGCTGCCGCGTCAAAGTTTCTCGTGACGCCCAGTTCCCGGGCGATGGTCTCCCGCAACGGCGGGGCCGTGGTTCCTGCTTCCATAATCCATCCTCAGCGTTGGCACATAGATGCAGCAATCCGTGTTCCCACCCGCGAGCGTTCCGCCGTCCAACCCCGCACAGCGCAGGCCCGACGGGACGCCAGACCGCGCCCTCAAGGCATCGTGTGCGCATCCTCCGTCAGCACCTGCATCAGCGCGTCGACGGAATACGGCTTCTGCATGACCGGGAATCCCAACGCCCGCGGCCCCGCCATCGCATCGCTATAGCCGCTGGCCAGCACGATCCGGATGCCGGGCCAGCGTTCGCGGATCCGGCGCGCGAGGTCCATGCCGTTCATGCCGGGCAGCACCAGATCCAGGATCGCCAGGTCGAAGCCGCCGTTGCGCTGTTCCAGTTCGTGCAGGGCTTTCTCGGCATCGACCGTCCAGGTCAGGTCCTGACCCAGTTCCGCCAGCCACGCCGACACCACCTCGCCCACCATGCGGTTGTCTTCCACCAGCAGCACCTTTCGGCGTACCGGCGCGTTGACCATCAGGCCCGCGGCGGGCGTATCGACCGCCTCGCCGGGGGACGTCACGGCCGGCAGATAGAGCGTGAATGTGGTTCCCTTGCCAACGGTGCTATCCACCGTCACGTCGCCGCCGGACTGCTGCACGAAACCCTGCACCTGGCTCAGACCCAGCCCCGAGTTCTCGTGCTGGCCCTTGGTCGTGAAAAAAGGCTCGAACACGTGCGCCAGCACGCCGGGCGCGATTCCGGCGCCGGAGTCCTGCACGGACAGGGCCACGTGCGGGCCGTTGAGTTTGGTGTGGCCTTCCAGTCCCGACGCGTCCGGCACGACCTGCGCCAATATCTTCAGTTGACCGCCCATCGGCATGGCGTCGCGCGCATTGATGACCAGATTGAGCAGCGCTGATTCCAGCTGCCCCGGATCCGCGAAGATCGTGCAGTCGCCCGGCCCGAACTCGTAGCTGATCGCCACGTGCGATCCGACCGAAGTCTCTAAGAGCTGGCGCATCGACGCCAGGCTGTCGCGCACGTCAAACGCGTGCGGCTGCAGCGGCTGCCGCTTGGCGTAGGCAAGCAGCTGCCGCGTCAGCTGGGCCGCCTTTTCGGTGGTGTCGATGATGATGCCCACATAGCGCATCAGCGAGGGGGGCAGCTCGGGATAGCGCTTGATGAACTCCGCTGAAAAGCGGATTGCGGTCAGGAAATTGTTGAAATCGTGCGCGACGCCGCCGGTCAGGCGGCCGATGGCCTCCATCCGCTGGGCGTGGTGCATGGAATCGCGGGCTTCCTGAAGCTGCTCGCGCCGCTCTTTCTGCTCGGTGATGTCGCGCGTGATCTTGGCGTAGCCGACGAGCACGCCCCGGTCGTCATGGACAGGATCGATGACCACGCTGCACCAGAAGGTGCTGCCGTCCTTGCGGACGCGCCAGCCTTCGGCCTCGAAGCGCCCCTCTTGCCGCGCCGTCTCCAGCGCCCGGCGCGGCACGCCGGCATTTCGGTCTTCGGGTGTGTAAAAAACGGAGAAATGCTGCCCGATGATCTCCTCCGCGCTATAGCCCTTGAAACGTTCCGCGCCCGGATTCCAGCTGCTTATGCGGCCGTTGGCGTCGAGGAGGTAGATAGCGTAATCCCGCACTGCGCCTACCAGGAGGCGATACGGGTCCTCGGACGGAAAATCCGGTAAAGAAGTCATGCAATGTCCCCACCTGCGTGTTTATTCATGCTCATCGCCCTCAGCAAACGCCGTGCCGTCCACAAGATCCTGTTACAGCAATGGCCAAATGGGCACGGAATTTGCTGTAGCGCATTTCAGTGGGCGGGCCATTCCAGGCGCCGTCCGGGCATAGAGGGCCTTAGCCATGCAACCGATCCGTAAAGCTGTATTTCCCGTCGCGGGCTTGGGCACCCGCTTTCTTCCCGCCACCAAGGCCATGCCCAAGGAAATGCTGCCCATCGTAGACCGGCCGCTGATCCAGTATGCCGTTGAAGAAGCGGTCGCGGCAGGCATCACCGAACTGATCTTCGTCACCGGCCGCAACAAACGGGCGATCGAAGATCATTTCGACCGGGTGCCCGAACTGGAATACGACCTGGAGGCGAAAAACAAGAACGCCCTGCTGGAGACCGTCCGCAACGTCATCCCGGACAGCGTCAAATGCGTGTATACCCGGCAGCCTGCCGCCCTGGGGCTCGGCCATGCGGTGCTTTGCGCGGCGAACATTGTAGGCAATGAACCGTTTGCCGTGCTGCTGGCGGACGACATGATAGACGCGGACGCCCCCGTGATCGGCGAAATGATGAAGGTGGCCCGGGAGTTCGAGGGTAGCGTCCTCGCGATCCAGCAGGTGCCGAAAGCCAACACGCATCAGTACGGCATCGTGTCCGGCAGCCGCAAGGCGCATGGCGTCTTGAGCCTGACCGGCATCGTGGAAAAGCCCAAGCCCGAGGATGCGCCGACGGATCTGGCGGTGGTGGGGCGCTACATCCTCGAGCCTGAGATCTTCGCGTTGCTGGAAGCCACCCAGGCGGGCGTGGGCGGCGAAATCCAGCTGACCGACGGCATTGCCGCCCTGCTTAAGTCGCGCAAAGTCTTCGGCTTCGAATACGACGGCGTGCGCTATGACTGCGGCAGCAAGGAAGGCTTTTACCGCGCCACGATGGAAATCGGGCGCAAGTATCACAACCTGGCCTGAGAAAGGAGTCTTCCCATGACCGATTCCAAACCCGCCCCCCCGCCCAATCCGCCGCCCTCCCCCCACGTCGATCGCGCCGAGACTGGCTACACCGGCCAGCCGACCGAGGATGGCCCGCCGACGGGAGAAGCCAATCAGGACCCGGACTCCAACTCGGGGTATCCCGCCGGCGGCTCGCAAGCGCCGGCCGGCAAGGATCCGTACGGACGTCCCAAGAAGGCCGATTCCTGAGCCTGCGCGGCCCGGCTTTGCCTTGCGCCTTCAGCGACCGCACGCGGCATTCCGCGTGCGGTCGCTGCCATCTGGCGCCCTTACTTTCCCCTGTGCGCGGGCGATGCCGACGCCCCCGCGCCATGATGTAGATGAATCAGTTGCCGATGAGCCCACTCTTTTCCCATTTATCGAAACGCGCCGCCGCCTGCCGGGCCGCCATCGCCGAGGACAACGTTCGCCTGCCGCTGCAAACCGTCGCGGCGGTGCTGCTCGCCTACGGCTGGATGACGTGGTGGCAGATGCCGGATGTGGCGTGGGGCGCCTTCTCTGCCCTATTCGTGGTGCGCGCCACGGTCGAGGGCACCGTCGGCGAGGCCGCTGCCCGCATCCTGGGCGCGCTGATCGGGGTGGCGCTGGGCATCACACTCGTGCCGCTGGCCCACGCCGCCAACATCCCGGCGTCGTGTAGCATCGTGGCCGGCGTCGGGGCCGCCGCCTGCCTGTCGATCCGTTGGCCCACGCTGAACTACAGCCTGGTCACGGCGACCATCCTGACCGTTACGCCGGATGCAGATATCGTGGCCGGCGCGGTGAACAAGACGCTCGCCATCGTCGTGGGGTCCATTGCCGGAACCCTGGCCGCCTTCGCGGTCCTGCCGCTGTCGGCCCGGTACAGCATGCGCTACAACCTTGCCGCCTCGCTGCAGCTCTACGGCGAACTGCTGGTCGAGTGGGCCACCGCCGTGAACGAAGGGCGTGTCCGCCCGCGGCCGCGTGACAAGCCCGCGCTGGAACGCACCCACTGGCGCGCCCGCGACATGGCAACCCAGTCGCGATCGGTGCCCATTCGTATCCTGGGCGCGGACACGCAGGCCCATCGGCTGCAGGAACGGATCGAGGAATTGTGGCTGACGGTGCCGCTGATGGAACGCGTCGGCAACATGGAGCTGACCGACAACGTCTGCCGCCGTCTGGGCCCCGCGCTGCACGACGTCGCACAGGCGGCCCGGCAGCAGATCGAAGGGCTTGCACGGGTCATTCGCGACAAGGCCGCCGAAGCGCCCATGTGCAGCACCGGTGAGCCATTTGCCAAACTGGATGCCGCGGTGGAGGAAGCCGCGAGTGGCGGCGGCTTCACGGCGCGCGAGCGCGTGGCTGTGGATCTCATCCGCTGGTCCTGGCACGAAGTCACGCGGGAACTGGACGCCTTGTGCGGCACAGTGCAGCCGGAATCGTAAAAAGCCCGAGGCCGGATGCAGGACATCCGACCTCGGGGCTTCAATGGATCATGCCGTCAATACATCAGGGCGTCAGCACGACCTTGATGCAGCGGTCCTCCTTGTCCCGGAACGTCTTGTACAAATCGGGCCCGGCCTCCAGCTTCGCGCGATGCGTGATGACGAAAGACGGATCGATCCTGCCCTGCACGATAAGGTCCAGCAATTCGTCCGTCCAGCGCCGCACGTGGGTCTGGCCCATGCGCCACGTCAGCCCCTTGTTCATGGATGCGCCAAACGGAATCTTGTCGATCATCCCGCCATACACACCCGGCACCGACAGGATCCCGGCAGGCCGGCACACGTACATCATTTCGCGCAGCACGTGCGGCCGGTCGGTCTCGGCGCCCACGGCCTGCTTCACGCGGTCGTACAGATGCTCCATCGAGCTGCTGGCATGCGACTCCATGCCGACCGCGTCGATGCATTTTTCCGGCCCCTTGCCGTTGGTCAGCTCCTTCAGCCGCTCCACGACATCCTCGTCCTGAAAATTGATCGTGACCGCCCCGCCATCGCGCGCCATCTGCAGGCGTTCCGGCACGGATTCGATGCAGATCACCTGGCGCGCACCCAGCAGGATCGCGCTCTTGATCGCCATCTGGCCGACGGGACCGCCGCCCCACACCGCGACCGTATCGGTCGATTCGATGTCGCACTGCTTGGACGCCTGCCACCCCGTGGGCAGGATGTCGCCCAGAAACAGCACCTGTTCATCCGACAGTTCATCAGGCACCTGCACGTGCGTCGAATCGGCAAACGGCACACGCACGTATTCCGCCTGGCCGCCGGCATAGCCGCCCGTCAGATGGGTGTAGCCGAACAGCCCGGCCGTCGTGTGGCCGAACATCTTGGCCGCCTGCGCCGCGTTGCGGTTGGTGCGTTCGCAGACCGAGAAGTTGCCGCGTTTGCACTGGTCGCACTCACCGCAGGTGATGGTGAACGGGATCACCACGCGGTCGCCGATCTTCAGGTTCTGCGCCTGCGCGCCGACTTCCACGACTTCGCCCATGAATTCATGACCCATGACATCGCCGGACTTCATGCCCGGCATGAACCCATCGAACAGATGCAAGTCGGACCCGCATATCGCGCAGGCGCTCACCTTGATGATCGCGTCGCGCGGATGCTCGATGACCGGATCGGGCACCGTGTCGTAGCGGATGTCGTGTTTGCCGTGCCAGCAAAGTGCTTTCATCAGAATCTCCTTGGCGTGACCGCAACACGCGATCAGGCATGGCGCAGCAACTGCCATGCCGCGCGGAATGATTCATTGGAAATGTTCGCGCAGGTTCGGCACGATGCTTGCGAAGCGACTTATTCCAGGAGCCCCAATGAAACTCGTCCGCCCCTCCGATGATCCGACTGTTCCCCACCGCCTGCGCCGCGCCAGCTTCCTGCTGGGCTTCGCCATGGGCGGCTTCTTCGACGGCATCCTGCTGCACCAGATACTGCAATGGCATCACCTGCTTTCCAACGTACAGGTCGGCCCCCTCGGCAGCCTGAGCGCCCAGGTCGCCGCCGACGGCGTCTTTCACGCGATCATGTATGTCGTCGCGGCCGCCGGCCTCATCGAGTTGTACCGCGCCCGCTCCGCCGCCACGACAGGCCCCGCGCTGCGTCCGCGATGGGGCCACTTCTGGATCGGCTTCGGCGTCTGGCACATCATCGACTCGCTGCTCTCGCACTGGATCACCGGCATCCATCGCATCAAGATGGACGCGGAAAATCCGCTGGCGTGGGATTTGGCCTGGTTTGTCGTATTTGGCGTGCTGCCTCTCCTGTACGGTTGGCGCACGCGCAACCATCGCCGACCGCCGCCCAATGGCCGCGCGGGCAAGACGTTCGCCAGTTTGCTGGTTGCTGCTGTGCTGGCCGGTGGGCTGTTGAATCTCTTTCCCTTGCGTGCGGATGCCGACACTACCGTGATCGCGCTGCGGCCCGGCGCCTCGCCGGGGGCGATGTTTAACGCGTTGGCCGATACTGATGCGCGGGTCGTGTGGTCAAATTTGCAGGGATCCGTATGGGTGATGACCGCGATCCCGACGGCAGAGAAAATGCGTTTATTCGCCTCAGGCGCAATGTACGTCAGTGGGTCGGTGGCGCCGGCGGGGTGTTCGGCGTGGTTGAAGGCGGACACGGCCGGTTGACGTGCGTTTTTCTTGTGGCCGGTGTCAGACACCCGGCGATACGGTCCGCAGTTCTGCGGGCAGTGCGTAGGGGTGTCAGACACCTGAGGGCGTCTGCGAGCAGCTGCATCTGGGCGGGTGCCAGAACACCCGCCCCGCAAGCGCGAAGCGTCATCGCCGGACGCAAGACACCGCGTAAGCCCACCAGGCCGCCCGCGCGGCCGTAGTGGGGCGGGCCCCGCAAAACGCTCCATACCCAGAAAACGCAGCCAAGAACCTCAAGAACTCCACCCGCCCCAGCGCCCGGCAAGCTCAAGCCACCGGAGCCCGGCGTGGCGTCGGCCTGGGGTGCGCGGGGCGTGTAGATGCGCCCGAGGGAATCTGAAGGGAAGGCCGAAGGCCTGGACGAAGATGACGAAGGGGCAGTCCGGAGCGAAGGCTCCGGACCGCAATCGTAGCCCCGCGCACCCCAGGCCGACGCCGCGCCGGGCGTC
>NZ_DAMCTG010000045.1:0-42153 GCF_032113835.1 Achromobacter sp.
GCCCTGAAAATCGGCCAGGGCCGCCAGCAATATAACGACAAATACATCCAGCATGGACCACTGGCCAATGAATTCAACCATCTGATACAACCGCGTACGCGCCCCCAGATTGGTTGTGCTACGCCATTGTTCAGTCAGCAGCAGCAAGATAAGTGCCAGCAATTTGGTCAGCGGCACCGCCACGCTTGCGATGAACACGATCAGCGCGATGTCCCACGAGCCCATCTGCCAAAGCTCCACGACGCCACCCAGAATGGTGTGCGCGCTGTCGCCCAGCAGCGAACTGACGTTCATGACGGGCAGCACGTTCGCGGGGATGTAGAAGACGACGGCCGCCAGCAGCAGCGCCCAGGTGCGCGCCACGTGGTCGGGCTTGCGGTAATGCACCACCGCGTCGCAGCGCACGCAATGATGGTGCGCTTCGGGGTCGGCATCTTTCGGCAGGGCCTGCACCTGGCCGCAGACGTGGCAACCGGTCAACACGACGTCGGGACCGGCTTCTGGCACATGCACGGGCACCACGCCGACGGATTCGGCATACCGCCACAACACATGGGGCGACAACCTGCCCAAAATCGTGAGCAGCACCGTCAGGACGCCGAACGCCGCCAGGCCGATGCCCGGCGACACCGCGGCCATCCCGGCCAGTTTCACCACCGCAACCAGCACGCCAAGCAGGAACACCGGCACCATGCACCACGGCCGCAGCACGCCCAACAGGCGCATGGCGGCGTGGAAATCCGCCGGCTCGCGGCCACGCGACAGCGGAACCAGCACCCACAGCAGCACGGTGAGCTGCAATAGCGGCAGCGCGAAGCCCGCCAGGCCGGTCATGATGGACACGAGCCAATGGCCCTGGCGCCAGGTAATGGAAATGGAGTCCAGCAGCGAAGCCTGCTGCACCATGCCCTGCACGGACATCGAAGCGACCGGGTAGGCATTGGCCACCCCGAAGACGATCAGGGCAGTGATGGCGAGCGCCAGCCAATTGGACAAAGTAAGCCCGCTGTAGCGCCAGAGCACGGCGCCGCAGCGGGCACAATTGGCCGTCTCGCCAGGTTCAAGCTGATGTCGGCGATAGATGCTTGCGCAATGTTCGCATTCAATCAGCGGCTGGCGGTCCGCGGTCATCAGTCGACGAGTTCGACTTCCTGCTTGTCCGGCGCGTCCGACGAAGGCGGCTTGCCGCTATCGTCAAAGTCCAACGTGACTTTGCCCGACTCGTCCAGATCCACCGTGACGGAACCGCCGTCGACCAGCTTGCCGAACAGCAGCTCGTCGGCCAGCGCGCGCCGGATGGTGTCCTGGATAAGGCGTTGCATGGGACGCGCGCCCATCAGCGGATCGAACCCCTCCTTGGCAAGGTGTTCACGCAGGCGCGTGGTGAATACGGCTTCCACGCGGCGCTCGTGCAGTTGGTCTTCAAGCTGCATGAGGAACTTGTCCACCACGCGCATGATGACCTCGTGGTCCAGCGCGGCAAAGGGAATGATCGCGTCCAGGCGGTTGCGGAATTCCGGCGTGAACATGCGGCGGATTTCCGCCATTTCGTCGCCGACCATCCGCGAGTTCGCAAAACCGATCGACGGACGGTTCAAGGTCTCGGCGCCCGCGTTGGTCGTCATGATGAGGATGACGTTGCGGAAGTCTGCCTTGCGGCCGTTGTTGTCGGTCAGCGTGCCGTGGTCCATGACCTGCAGCAGGATGTTGAACACATCCGGATGCGCCTTTTCGATTTCGTCGAGCAGCAGCACGCAATGCGGCTGCTTGGTGATCGCCTCGGTCAGCAGGCCGCCCTGGTCGAAGCCCACGTATCCCGGCGGCGCGCCGATCAGGCGCGACACCGCGTGGCGCTCCATGTACTCGGACATGTCGAAGCGCAGCAATTCGACGCCCAGCGTGAACGCCAGCTGGCGTGCGACTTCGGTCTTGCCGACGCCCGTGGGACCCGACAGCAGGAAAGCGCCGATCGGCTTTTCCGGCTTGCCCAGACCCGAGCGCGCCATCTTGATGGCGGCGGACAGCGCGTCGATGGCGCCATCCTGGCCAAACACCACGGTCTTCAAGTCGCGGTCCAGCGTGGCGAGCTTGCTGCGGTCGTCGTTGGAGACGGACTGCGGCGGGATGCGCGCGATCTTGGAAACGATGTTCTCGATGTCGACCTTGCCGATCACCTTCTTCTGGCGCGAACGCGGCAGCAGACGTTGCGCGGCGCCGGCCTCGTCGATCACGTCGATGGCCTTGTCGGGCAGGTGGCGATCGTTGATGAAGCGCGCCGACAGCTCGGCGGCAGCCGACAGCGCCGCCGCCGAATAGCGCACGCTGTGGTGCTCTTCGAAGCGGCTCTTCAGGCCGCGCAGGATCTGCACAGTCTGTTCGATGCTGGGCTCGGGCACGTCGATCTTCTGGAACCGGCGCGACAGCGCGTGGTCCTTTTCGAAGACGCCGCGGTATTCGGTGTAGGTGGTGGCGCCGATGCACTTCAACTGCCCCGACGACAAGGCCGGCTTGAGCAGGTTGGAGGCATCCAGCGTGCCGCCCGACGCGGAACCGGCGCCGATCAGCGTGTGGATTTCGTCGATGAACAGGATCGCGTCGGGGTTGCCGCGGATCTGCTTGAGCACACCTTTCAGACGCTGTTCGAAATCGCCGCGATACTTGGTGCCGGCCAGCAGCGCGCCCATGTCCAGAGAAAAAACCTGAGCGGCCTGCAGGACTTCGGGCACTTCGCCGCGCGTGATGCGCCAGGCCAGGCCTTCCGCGATGGCGGTCTTGCCAACGCCGGCCTCGCCCACCAGCAGCGGGTTGTTCTTGCGGCGGCGGCACAGCACCTGAATGACGCGCTCGACTTCGTGCTCGCGACCGATCAGGGGATCGATGCGGCCGGCCAGCGCGGCGGCGTTCAGGTCGGTGGCGTACTGATCCAGCGGCGACTGACGCGAGTCGCCCTGCTCTTCAGCATTGGGCTGTTGCTCTTTCTGCACGGCGGCGGACTCCACCTGCGGCTGTTTGGTAATGCCATGGGACAGAAAATTGACCACGTCCAGGCGCGTGACGCCCTGCTGTTGCAGGTAGTACACGGCGTGCGAGTCCTTTTCACCAAAAATGGCCACCAGCACGTTCGCGCCCGTAACGGGCTTCTTGCCCGTGCCGCCGGCGGAGACGTGCATGATCGCGCGCTGAATGACGCGCTGGAAACCCAACGTGGGTTGCGTGTCGACTTCTGCGCCGCTGGGAATTACCGGCGTGTTTTCCGATACGAACTGGCGCAGGTTGCGGCGCAGGTCGTCCAGGTTGGCCGCGCACGCGCGCAGGACCTCGACCGCCGAAGCGTTGTCGAGCAACGCCAACAGCAGGTGCTCGACGGTAATAAATTCGTGCCGGGCCGAACGGGCCTCGACAAAAGCCATATGCAGGCTGACTTCAAGCTCTTGAGAAATCACGCTTCCTCCGTAACGCATCGAAGCGGGCTAATACACGATTCATATTCTATGCCGATCATGGCGTAACGCCAGCGATTTCAAAAACCACGCTGTCGTGCCGGCCATGTGTATCCATGACGGTTAGCGTATACCGGCCGTCGTGCGCCAGCACCAAATTAAACGGATGACCCGCGGCGCCATGACTTGCGACACGACCATCGAGCATCCACCATACTTCGCCTTCAGCGCCCTGGACATCGACGTCCAGCGCGACTTGTTGCATGCCGGGCACGGGCCGCAGCACCGAGCCGTTGGCCACGCCGCCGAGACGCAGCGGTCCCTGAGTGGCGTCGGCATAGCCGGCAAACGAGGGCGGCGCCGTTTCATTGAGCATCCAGGCCGCCCGTTGTTCGGGACACGCGCCCGAGGGCTCGCTACCCAGCCTGTAACCCAAGGGCCAGCATGTCACCACCGCCTGCACCGTTTCGGGCCTGACGCGGACCTGCTGGGCGCCTTCCGGCAATGCCGCCACGATGTCCTGCAGTAGCGGCGCCGCCACATTCGCCCCGAAAAATCCCGGGTTCGGCGTACCGTCGGGCCTGCCGACCCATACGCCGATCGTCCATCTGTCGGTCACTCCGACCGCCCAGGCGTCCCGGAAACCGAAACTGGTCCCGGTTTTCCAGGCCAGTTGGCGGCCAGGATTACCGGATTGGTAGAACGGCCGGTCCGGGTGTCCCCCGCCTTCGAGGATGTCCCGGACGATCCAGGCCGCGCCAGGACTCATCATACGGGACTCGACAAGGGGCTGCTCCGGCCTGAGACGGGGCCGCCCCGAGATGCCATCCCGGGCCAGCGCGCGATACGCGCCGACCAGTTCTTCCAATGTGGTGCCGCCCCCGCCCAAAATCAAGCTCAGATTCGGCTCGGCGCCCGCGGGCATTCGTAACTTCACGCCGCCCGCCAGCATAACCGAGGCAAAACTGGCCGGGCCGACCCGGTCCAGCAGGTCCACCGCGGGCACATTCAACGACCGTTGCAAGGCCTGCGCCACGCTGATCGGCCCCGCGAACGCCGCCTGGAAATTACCTGGCGCGTAGCCGCCGAACGACATGGGCGCGTCGATCAGCAGGCTTTCCGAATGGATCAGTCCCTCGTCCAGGGCCTGGGCGTACAGAAAAGGCTTGAGCGTCGAACCCGGCGAACGCACCCCGCGCACCATGTCCACGTGCGAGTAACGGGAATCGTCGGAAAAATCAGCCGAGCCAGCGTAGGCCTTGACCTCCAGCGTATCGTTGTCCATCACCAGCACCGCCATCGACACCTTCGGCGGAAGGTTATCGACCCGGTCCAGCAACATTTGTTCCACCGATGCCTGCATGTCGGCATCCAGCGTGGAAGTGACCAGCGGTGGCCGCCCGCCCGCGCGGCGTGCGCCGCCCGCCTCCAGCAGCAGGCGCTGCGCCGCCAGGGGCGCGAGCCAGCGCGCCCGCAGCGGTGGCGCGATGACGGTTTCGATCTTGGCGTCTGCCACCTCGGCCGGGCTCCAGCGGCCCAGTTCGGCCATGCGATCCAGCACCTTGTCACGGGCGGCCTGCGCGGCCTCGGGATGGCGGTCGGGCCGCAGCCGCGATGGGGCCTGCGGCAAGGCGGTCAGCATGGCGGCCTCGGCCGGCCCCAGGTCGCGAGCCGGTTTGCCCAGCCAGAGCCGCGCCCCCATTTCAACGCCCTCGACAATGCCACCCATCGGCGCATGCGTCAGATACAGCGAAAGAATCTCGTCCTTGCTGTAGTGCATTTCCAGCTGCACGGCGCGCCACGCCTGCCGCAGCTTGGCCGACATCGTGCGCGACGGCTTGCCCGCCAGTTGCGGATCGATCAGCCGCGCGACCTGCATGGTCAGGGTGGAACCGCCGGACACGATGCGGCGGTTGGTGGCCCACTGCCAGCCCGCGCGCGCGAGCGCCACGGGGTTCACGCCCGGATGCCAGTAGAACCAGCGGTCCTCGTAGGTCAGGAGCGTTTCCAGATAGTGAGGCGAGACCTGATCGGGCTGGACCGGGTAGCGCCAGATGCCGTCGCGGCTGGGATAGTTGCGCAGCGGCGTGCCGTCGGCGGCGACGACGACCGCCGCCCCGCCCGAGTCGATGGGGGGCAGCGGATACAGACGGTCGAGCGCGAATAACAACGCGGCCAGCGCTGACAACGCGCTGGCCGCGAAGATGCCGCGCCGCCGCCAGCGGCGGGCGCGCGATGCGCCCGCCTGGCAAGCAGCGGCGTCGTTCAAGGACGCTTGGCGCCGCGATCGCGGATTTCGACCGTGCTCCATTGCTCACCCACGCCGCGGATTTCGGGCCTGTACATATCCTCAGCCACCGTCGACGGCACCGCGTAGCGGCCCGGCGTCACGACGCGCACCAGATAGAACACGTCCACCTTGCCACGGCCCAGCGACACCGCGGCGACGTAGCGGTCGTCGCGGAACTCGCGATGCTTGATGTTGGAATCCGACATGGCGTCGGCCACGCGGCGCCCGCCGATCGTCCAGTCCTGCATCTCCGGGCTTTGCGACAGGTTGAGGTTTTCGACCTCGAAACCTGCCGGCACGCGGTCAACCAGCAGCCCGTCCGGGATGTTCTGATTGGCGCTGGCCTGGACCCACACCACCAGCATGTCGCCGGTCTGCAGGGAGCCGCCATCCCACGGGCGGCCGTCCGGACGGTACCAGCCGCGCTTGAGCTGGATGATGTCGTTGCGCGGCGCGGGCGTCGCGGTCGGGCTGCCCTGGATGTCGTATTCGACAAACAAGGACTGGCTGCCCGTGTTCTGCAACTGCGTACCCGCCAGATCCGCGGCCGAGAGCGAGACCGTCTGGTCGCTCTTGCCGCCCGTCAACGGCTTGCGCTCGCCATTGACGGTCAGCACCGCTTCCCACGGCGTGTTCTTGCTACCGCCCGCGACGCGCGCGGCCAGCAGCAGGGCCATCTGTTCCTGCGTGGACAGGTACGAACGGTTGCCCAGGCGGCTGGAGAGCTGATTCAGCAGGTTCTCGCTGCGTTCATGGCGCAGCTCGTACTGCGAAACCAGCGCATAGGACAGCGCGTAGTCGCGCACGCTGCTGCCGTAGTCGCCCATCCATTCGTCGTAGTAGGCGCTGCTGCGATTGTTGATGTTGATGCCGTAGGCACGCGTCATGGCCAGGTCAAGCGCCTGTTTCATGCGCCCTTCGTCGCCCATCAGCTTGAAGGCGGCGGCCAGTTGCACCAGCGGCAGCGGCGAGCGCGCGCGTTCCTGGTAATTGTCGAACAGCTGACGCACGGTCGACAGCGGCGCCTTCTTGTCGCGCGCCAGCGCAAGTGCGGCGGTAGCCAGGCCGGCAAAGCGGCGATGGTCTTCGCGCAGCACGTTGGCGTCGCTGCTGTCGATGCGGTTGGCTTCGACGTTGCGGCGCAGGTTGGCCGACCACGTGCCGAATGCGCCGGCGCTCTGCTGCACCTGCTCCAGCAGCCACGTCCGCGAACGGTCCAGCGACGCCTCGGGCACGTCGAAACCACGATCCCGGGCGTCCTGCATGAAGCCCACGGCGTAGGCCGTCAGCCACACGTCGCGCGAGGACGCGCCGCTCCAGAGGTTGTACGAACCGACCGAGTTGCGCATGCCCGACAGGCGGCTGATGGCGCCGGCGACCTTGGTGGCGCGTTCGGCCTCGGTGCGCGGCTTCAGGCCGAACTGCTTGGCGGCATCCTCATCCAGCATCACCCACGGCATGGTCGCGCTGATGGTCTGCTCGGTGCATCCATATGGATAGTTGAGCAGGTCCTCGACCAGACGATTGATGTTGAACGGCGGACGATTCGACACGGTCAGGCTGACGGTCGTCGAGTCCGGGTAATAGGACGCGACCCACGACGCCTGCGCCGCTTGCGACTCGCCCGGATTCAGGCGCAGACGCCGAACCTGGCGCTCGGGCGCATGCGCCGGCTGCACCTGCAGCACGGACTCGCGCACGATGCGGATCGGCTGGGCGCCGCCCTGCCCGTCCACCGTCAGGCGCATGAGGCCCAGGCCATACGAACCGGTGGTGGTCGCCGTGAACCGCAGCGTCGTGCGCTGCTTGTCTTTCAACGTGACAGTGCGCACGCCATCGACGATGGCCAGCGGATCCAGAGCTTCGAGCTTGACCGAGATCTTCTGTTCGGCGCCGCTCAGGTTGGTGACGTCCAGCGCGATGGCGGCCTGGTCGCCCGGCGTGATGAAACGCGGGGTGTTCAGTTCCGCCACGATGGGCGCCGCCACGACCATTTCGGCATCGGTGCTGCCGTAGTTGTCGGGCGTGAACGCGACGGCCATCAGGCGCAGCGTGCCGTTGAAGTCGGGCAGGTCCAGCGGAATGTCCGCTTCGCCTTGCGCATTGAGCGCAACGGGACCCGAGAACAGGTCGACCAGCTTGACCTTCTTGGGCAGGCTCTTGCTGTCGCCGCGCATCGCGGCGTCGCCGCCCCACTTCAGCTTGCCCTTGGTGCCGTCCATCTTCTCGATGAGCTTGCCGTACATGTCCAGCAATTCGGGCGCGTAACGGTGCTTGCCGAAGAAGTAATCCAGCGGATCAGGCGTGGCGTACTGGTTGATGTTGAGAATGCCCACGTCGACCGCGGACAGCGTCACCATCGCCTGCTTGCCCTGGGCGCCGTCGACCTTGACGCGCACGGTCGTCTTGGTCTCAGGCACGGCCTTCGGCGCGGCGGTGAGCTTGACGTCCAGCTTGCGGTCGGCGCTGGCGATCGGCAGGAACGCCAGGCCCAGCGCGCGGGCCGGCGTGACGCGGTCGCCTTCACTGCCGGGGCGGAACACCGCCGCGGCCACGTACAGATCGTGGCGCTTCCATGCCTTGTCGACCGGGATCTCGACCTCGGTGCCGGTGGCCTTCACAGCCACCCACTTGGACCACAGCATGCGGTCGCCTTCGACGGTGATGAGCGCCTGGCCGTCATGCGGCGGCGTCAGCGTCAGCTTCACGGTGTCGCCCGGATTGGCGGGCACGCCTTCCAGCTTCATTTGCACGCGGTCGGGACGGTTGCCCATGGCATCGGCGTCCTGCGCGTTCCAGCCGGCATAGAAGCGATAACGCATCGTTTCGCCGGTTTCCGGATCCGTGATTTCCAGGCGGTAGCGGCCCCACTTGACCGGCACGGTCAGCTGGGTGCGATCGTTCAGCGCGATCTCGCGCGAGTCGACCAGTTCTTCGGTTTCGGTATAGCCGCTGTTCCAGCCGCGCTGGTCGTCGAACCGCCAGTAGTACTGGCGCTCTTCGCGGAACAGACGCATCTGCGCCTGCGCGAGCGGTTCGATCTTGCCTTGCGCGTTGGCGCGGATGACTTCAAAACCGGCCGGCGCGTTTTCGCGGGCCACGTCGCTGTCGAACTGCGGACGGACGGCGATCAGCTTGTCGGCGGGCCAGACGGAGCGCTCGATGGAACGGACCACCGGGCGGCCGCCGGATTCCAGCAGGCTGGCGGACACCCGGACCTTCATCGGCGAATGCGTGCCGGCGGCGTTCGGGTTGACGTCGAGCTGCGTACGGCCCTTGTCGTCCAGCTCGGACTCCGGCAGTTCGCCGAAGCTGCGGCGCGTATCGTCGGCCACGTCGCCGAAGATGAAGCCCGGCCATTGCTGGGCCAGCGCAAAGCGGTCGCGCTTGACCTGGAAGGTCGCCAAAAGGCGGTTGCCCGCCGCGGGCGCGCCATACAGATAGTCGCCCTGCACGTCGACGGTCAGTTCCTCGTCGGGGGACAGCACGTCTTGCCCCGAGGTCAGCGCCATCTTCATGCGTTCAGGCAGGAATTCCTCGACCTGGAACTTCCACGAGGCATCCGGTGCGCGCGAGGACGGATCGACGCGCAATTCCAGCAGCCACGTGCCGGTCTGCGCATCCAGCGGCAGATCGATCGCGCGCTCGACGTAGCCGGGCAGATCCTTCTGCGGCTGCCACAGCGCGGTCTGCATCGTGCGGCCATCCGGACGCTTGAGGGTCGCGGTCAGCGGCGACGGCGTCAGCACGCGGCCGTCCAGGTCGCGCGGCAGCACCGATACGTGGAAGGTTTCGCCGGGGCGGTACAGGTTGCGGCCGGCATAGACGAACAGATTGTTGGCGCGCGACGCATGGCCGCCCGTATCGAACTCGGACAGGTCCAGCGCCGGTTCTCCCAGCGCCAGCACGGTCATTTCCTTGTCGCGCGAGGCGCGGATGACGCGGGCGTTGGCAAAGCTGCCGTCAAAGCGGACATGGCCCTGCGCATCGGCGGCGGCCTTGGCCAGCGGCTTGCCGGCGCCATCCACCAGTTCAAACACCGCGCCCGAGATGGCCTGGCCCGACTTCAGCGACACCGAATACGCTTCGATGCGGTCGCTGTAGCGGCGCGCATGCAGCCCGATGTCGCTGACGTAGAAATAGGTGACCTGGTATTCGTAGCGAAAGCGGCCCGGCTGGCTCATGACCGCGACGTAAATGCCCGGCTCCTGCAATTCCTTGATGCCCTCGACGGGCAGGAACGTGACGTGGCGGCGGTTCGGCTTGTCGTCGGTGACGAAGCGGCCCTGATAGACGCTGGTCGTCAGCGAATTCAGCCGGTCCAGGTCCCAGTTGCTGACCGAGCCCTTCAGGCTGCGGTTGCCGGCATAGCGCCAGTCGTTCTCGTCATAGTTGCCGTCATCCTCGTCTTCCGAGGCGGCGGGGGTGCGGCCCACGCCCAGCACGGTGTCGAAGAGTTCGGGCACGCGTTCGGGGGACACGCGCAGGAACTGCACGTCGACCTCGGGCACGTTGACCGTGGCCACCGGCAGGCCGCCATTCTGGCCGGCCGGCAGCACCACGCCGCGGCTGGCGAAATAGAAGGACGGCGGCATGGCCTGCGTGCTGACTTCGCAATGCGAAGCCTCGGTCAGCGCGACCTTTTCGCCTGCGCCGGGCAGGCCGGAACGGACCGTGATCGCGTAGGAACGCTGCGGCTGCACATAGGGGAAGTACACGACGCGCGGGTTGTCGCCGACGACCCAGTTGCCCTTGAGAATCTTGCCCTTGGGCGCGGAATCGCCAGGACGCACCGACGCCGGCTGCTGGCCCGGCGCGGCGGCCGATTCGCTGTCCTCGTCGGCCTTGCCGGCCGTCGAACCCGTATCGGTCACCTGAAGGAAAGTGTCCAGATTGCTCTTGGCATCCACCGGCTGCGTGAAGGTCACGGCCAGCGACAAGGCATCGTTGTATTGGCGAGGTTGGCAATTCAAGGCCGCGAAGGGATCCGCCGCGCCCACCGTTGCGGTGGCAGGTAGCGTCGGCGCCGCGCTGCTCGCCGCCTGCGCGGACGGAGCGGTCGCTGCCTGCGTCGCCAGAACTGCAACCGTGCTTGCCGGCCGCTGCCCCTTGCCCATCCACCAGCCCGCGCCAATCGCGCCGGCCACCACCGCGATCCCGGCTACTGCCAGCCAGGTCTTGTTGAACTTTCCACTCACGGCGAAACCTCCCCGCCCACTAGAATGCAACGCTCCTTAGCGGCGGAGCTGCCGACCCGCATGTGCCGCGCGCTTCCCGTTACGCGGCAAAACCGTTCATCCCTGTACCCGGGATGCAACCGGCAGCACAACGCCGCCATAGCTGGCGGCGCCATTGTGTTTTGTCGAGATCAAACCGGTTCCATGACGCATTGCAGCGGGTGCTGGCGCGCCCGCGCATACTGACCGACCTGCGCGATGCGCGTGGCGGCGAGGTCACGCGGGTAAACCCCGCAGACGCCTCGGCCTTCGTGATGCACCTGCAGCATGATCCGCGTCGCCTCTTCCTGATTCTTATTGAAGAATTTCTGCAGCACTTTCACGACGAACTCCATCGGTGTGTAGTCGTCATTGAGCAGCAACACCTGGTACATCGGCGGCGGCGCAGTGCGTGCCGGCGCCTTCTCGACGACCAAGTCATGCTGGGAATCCAAGGTAGAACTCATAGGGCGGGTATTCTATTTAAACTGGGGACGGCAACCACTCAACTTACTGAAAATTACACGCAGAAATACGTAGTATCCATACTTGACTAGGTCAAGAAAAGCGGCGCATTATCCACGCATTCTGGGGTTTTCAATTCACCGAAAATCTGCCAGGAAGCCGGAGGGGGGACAGGGGTCTAGACCACAATGCCCTTCTGTCAACATACGATTCAATGAGGCAGGCCGCATGTCTGATACGACCGCAACCGCCGTCCAAGGGGACAATCCCAAATCGACGGGCACCGTCAAATGGTTCAACGATGCAAAGGGGTTTGGCTTCATTACGCCCGACGATGGCGGTGAAGATCTGTTCGCCCACTTCTCGTCCATCCAGATGAATGGTTTTAAAACCCTGAAAGAAGGCCAGAAAGTGGCTTTCGAGATTATCCAGGGGCCTAAAGGCAAACAGGCGCTTAATATTACGGCTGCCTGAGTTACCCTTTAAAGCGCAACGGTAACGTTGCGCCATTATCCAGGCGGGGCTTTCGGGCCCCGCCTTGTTATTTTCTTAATACTGCGCCGTGCCATGCTGAAGATTGCCGTTTTGTTTCCCATTGTTCATACGCTGTTCAAAACAACCTTCACCAAGGCATCGTCAGCGGCTACCGCGGCCGGCCGCAAGGTGCCGGTGATGGCCGCCGCAGCCATCGCGATCGCAGCCGCCCTGCCCCTGCCCGCCAGCGCCCAGCAACAGACCGGCCCGCAGCCGCGTCTGCCCACGACGCAACTGTCGGCCGGCATCCATATTATCCGCGCCGAGGTCGCCAACACGGACGCCACGCGGCGCGACGGTCTGATGTTCCGCAGGGAGCTGCCCGGCAACGACGGCATGCTGTTCGTCTTCGACCAACCGGACGTGCAGTGCTTCTGGATGCGCAACACGTTGCTGCCGCTGTCGATTGCCTTTATCGCCGACGACGGCACGATCGTCAACATTGAAGACATGGCGCCCCAGACCGAGGATCCGCATTGCGCGAAGAAGCCGGTGCGCTATGCGCTGGAAATGGCGCAGGGGTGGTTCGGCAAGCACGGCATAGCCGCCGGCAAAAAGCTCGACGGCCTGCCCTGACACGCTTGGGCGGACGTCCCACGCACTGAATGACAAAGGGAGCCCGAGGGCTCCCTTGTTGTTTGCCGGGAGGTGCAACGCGCACCGCCAGGCGTTCGACGCGCCTTACACGCGCTCGATGATCAACGCGATGCCTTGGCCGACGCCGATGCACATCGTGCACAGCGCATAGCGGCCGCCGGTGCGGTGCAGCTGGTTGATGGCCGTGGTGGCCAGACGCGCGCCGCTGGCGCCCAGCGGGTGGCCCAGGGCGATCGCGCCGCCGTTGGGGTTCACGCGCGGGTCGTTGTCGGCGATGCCCAGTTGGCGCAGCACGGCCAGGCCTTGGGCGGCAAACGCTTCGTTCAGTTCGATCACGTCCATCTGATCCAGCGTCAGGCCGGTCTGGGCCAGCACCTTCTGCGTGGCGGGCGCCGGGCCGATGCCCATGATGCGCGGCGCGACGCCGGCGGTCGCCATGCCGACGACGCGGGCACGCGGGGTCAGGCCGTGGCGAGCGGCGGCCTTTTCGTCGGCCAGCAACAGCGCGGCGGCGCCATCGTTCACGCCCGACGCGTTGCCTGCCGTGACGCTGCCGCCTTCGCGGACCACGCCCTTGAGCTTGGCCAGCGATTCCAGCGACGTTTCACGCGGATGCTCGTCCTTGGCCACGACGATCGGGTCGCCCTTCTTTTGGGCGATCGACACGGGCACGATCTCGGCGTCGAAGAAACCTTCCTTCTGGGCGCGCGCGGTCTTTTCCTGGCTGGCCAGCGCGAACAGGTCCTGGTCGGCGCGGCTGATGTTGAAATCGTCGGCGACGTTTTCGGCGGTCTCGGGCATCGAGTCAACGCCGTACTGCGACTTCATCAGCTTGTTGATGAAACGCCAGCCGATGGTGGTGTCATAGATGGCGGCGCTGCGCGAGAAGGCGCTGTCGGCCTTGCCCATGACGAACGGGGCGCGGCTCATGCTTTCCACGCCGCCGGCCAGCATCAGGCCGGCTTCACCGGCGCGGATGGCGCGCGCGGCGGTGCCGATGGCGTCCAGACCCGAGCCGCACAGGCGGTTGACCGTGGCGCCGGGCACTTCTACCGGCAGGCCAGCCAGCAGCGTGGCCATGCGGGCCACGTTGCGGTTGTCTTCGCCGGCCTGGTTGGCGCAACCCATGATGGCGTCGTCGAGTTCTTCCCAGCGCACGCCAGGATTGCGCGCCGCGAGGGCCTTGATGGCTACTGCAGCCAGATCGTCGGGCCGCACGGAAGCCAGCGCACCGCCGTAGCGGCCGAAGGGGGTACGAATCGCATCACAGATAAAGGCATTCACGGTCATGGGAAGCTCGAAGTGAAGTGAAAGAACTCGGGATCGGACGATGTTAACGCAGCGGTTTCGCGCCAAGTTGGTGCGTTACTTGGATGTCCGCAGCACGGACAGTGTCCAGTAGACGTTCACATTGCCCGGCGCGCGCGCGCACGAAACCGGGCGGCCATGCCCGCGATCAGTGCGCGCCGGATTTGGCCGCGCGGCCAGCGTCGACAATGGCCTGACGGCGGAAACGGCCGGCCGCCAGATGGTAGAACGGTTGCGGGCAGAACTGGCGCGACACGCCCGACGCCAGCAGCGATCCCACCAGCAGCCAGAACAGCATCGGCTGGCTGCCCGTCATTTCCATCACCACGACGCTTGCCGTCAAGGGCGCCTGCGTGGCCGCCGCCAGAAAGGCCGCCATGGACAGCAGCACCAGCACGCGTTGATCGACGCCCTCGCCCGCCAGCTCCCAGATGTGATGACCGATGCCCGCGCCGGTGGTCAGCGCCGGCGTGAAGATGCCGCCGGGAATGCCCGCCCAATAGGACGCGACGGTGGCCGCCAGCTTGGCCAGGCCAAAGCCGTCCGGCACCGAATCCTTGCCGTTGAGCAGGTCGGCCGCCACGGCGTAGCCCGTGCCGTACACGCTGCCCGCGGTGCACAGGCCGATCACCGCCAGGGCCAGCCCCATGATGAACGCCGTCCAGATGGGATGGGTCCGGATCCATGCGCGCCACGACTGCGGCGCCGCGCCGATCGGCCCCTTGCCCAGCAGGCGGGCGAAGATGCCGCCCAGTGCGCCATTGAGCGCGCCGCAGATGACGATCCACATCACCATGTTCTGCGACAGCGGTGCGCCGGCGAAGACGCCGAAATATGGATTGTTGCCTTCCACCGCCACCACCAGGAAGCCGGCGGCCAGCACGCCGATCAGCACCAGCCGCTGCCACCGCAGCACGGTGCCGCGGCCCAGTTCCTCGATGGCGAAGATCACGCCGGCCAGCGGCGCGTTGAACGCGGCCGCCAGGCCGCCTGCGGCGCCTGCCGCGATCAGCTCGTTGGCGTGAAAGCCGCGCAGCTGCAAGCCGCGGCGCTTCCAGAAATCGCCCCACGCCAGCATCAGCGCGGCGCCCACCTGCACGGACGGACCTTCGCGCCCGATCGATGCGCCGCACAGCATGCCGAAGAACGCCAGCGGTATCTTCCAGAGACTTTGGGCCAGCGACACCAGGCTGTTTTGGCTGGGACCCGGCGGCAGCGATAACGCGCCGATGACTTGCGGGATGCCACTACCGGAGGCATTGGGCGCGAAACGCAGCGTGAGCCAGCGCAGGGCGGCAAGCCCGAACGGCATGATCAGCAACGCCAGCCAGCCGTTATAGGCGACCCACTGGCGGTTCCAGGCCAGCGCCTTGTCGGCCAGATAGGTAAAACCCAGCGACATGAGCGCCACCAGCGCGGCGCCGCCCAGCAGCAGCCCCAACTGCACGCTTTTCCTCGACAACCGGTTGATCTGGCGTACCTTGCGGCGCGCCAGCCGGCGTGTTCGAGCGATGACGCGGCGGACGGGGTCAGGCAGACTCATGGACGGGGACGGGGCGGCGAGGGAGGTTGCCAACCTTACCATTCCATCCTGACCCGTAGCCGAAAGAATGCAGCGCTGCGGAACCGGAAGTGCGGACGGGAACGGCCGATCAACGGCCGTCCATCGCCGCGTGACCGGACCTCAGAACGAGGACCAGTCGTCCTGCGAAGCGCTCGCCAGCGCGGGCTTGGCCTGCGCCGCACGGGCTGCCGGCGCGGCGGGCTTGCGCACCGCCACGCGTTCGGCCGGAAGCAGCCGGGCCTGCGCCTGCGCCGCCGACCCGCCGCCTGCATCCACCTTGAAGCGGCGCACTTCCTGCGCGAGACGCGTGGCCTGCTCCTGCATGCTGGCTGCGGCGGCCGCGGCTTCCTCGACCAGCGCGGCGTTCTGCTGGGTCACCGTGTCCATCTGCGAGACGGCCTGGTTCACCTGCCCGATGCCGGTCGATTGCTCTTCCGATGCACCCGAGATCTCGCGCACCAGCGTCGCAACCTGGCGCACGCTGTCCACCACTTCGCGCATCGTGCGTCCGGCCTCGTCGACCTGACGCGTGCCGCCTTCGACGCGCGTCGCGGACTCGTCGATCAGGGCCTTGATTTCCTTCGCGGCCACGGCCGAACGCTGGGCCAGCGTGCGCACTTCGCCCGCCACGACCGCGAAGCCGCGGCCCTGCTCGCCGGCGCGCGCCGCTTCCACGGCGGCATTGAGCGCCAGGATGTTGGTCTGGAACGCGATACCGTCGATCACACCCGTGATGTCGGCGATGCGGCGCGAGCTGTCCGAGATCGCGCTCATGGTCTGCACCACGCCTTCGACAACCTCGCCGCCGCGCACGGCGACGTTCGACGCCTGGCTGACCAGACGGTCGGCCTCGCTGGCGTTGTTGGCGTTCTGCTGCACCGTGCTGGTCAGCTCTTCCATCGAGGCCGCGGTTTCTTCGAGCGAGGAGGCCTGCTCTTCCGTGCGTTGCGACAGATCGGCGTTGCCCTGCGCGATCTGCGACGACGCCGAGGCGATGTTTTCACAACCGTCGCGCACGTCCTTGACGATGCGGGCCAGGCTTTCGTTCATGGCCTTGAGCGCGCCCATCAGGTCGCCGGTTTCGTCGCGCGTGACCACGCGGATATCGGTGGTCAGGTCGCCTGCGGCCACCTGGCGCGCCGCCGACACGGCCTCGCCGAGCGGGCGCACGATGCCGCGCGTCACCAGCCAGCCCAACAACATGCCGATGGCCACGCCGGCGATCGCCAGCGCGATCATGATGGCGCGAACCGTGTTGTAGAGCGCCGTGCCTTCCGCCACCGAGCGCTCGGCGACCTTTTCCTTGCTGATGGCCAGATTGGTCATCAGGTCATCGAGCTTCTGCGACGAAGCGATGACGCGCTTTTCGGCCTCGGCCACGCGCGGATCGGTCTGCGTCATGGGCTCCGACCTGGCCGCCTCGAAGAACGCGGCCGCGTCGCGCTTCCACACCTGCTCGGTTTCGCCGAACTGCACCAGCAGGCGCTTGGTCTGTTCTTCGTAGAACTTGCTGGCAGCCTTCTCGCGCAGCACGTCCATGTTCTTGACCGCGTCGTCGAACTGCTTACGCAGCGCCAGACGCTCCTGGTCGGTGGACGCGCCCAGGTACGCATTGCGCGCGCGTCCTGCGTAGATCAGATTGATGTTGGCTTCCTTCAGATCCGAAATGCCGCGCAGTTCGGTGTCGTAAAGCCTGTCGTTCATGTCATTGATGCGCGCCAGGCCCCACACCCCAAAGGCTCCGATCGCACCGCCTATCACCGCCACCAGCAAAAACGCCCCTGTCAGGCGAGCGCCGATGCGCATCCCCGAAAATAACCGCAACATGCTTCCCTTCCCTGTGATTGCCCCGGCTTGTGCGGTCTTGCCGCAGCCA
Source organism: Achromobacter sp. (assembly GCF_032113835.1). Taxonomy (GTDB): domain Bacteria; phylum Pseudomonadota; class Gammaproteobacteria; order Burkholderiales; family Burkholderiaceae_B; genus Achromobacter. The sequence goes on from NZ_DAMCTG010000045.1 coordinate 17,291, forward strand.
TGCGCTCCGGGGTGCAGCCGCTGACCGTGGGCAACGATAGCGACGTTTCGGTAAGGGCTTACCCTGAAGAAAAGCCTGTTCCCGCGTCAGTTCCGTGTAATGAACGCGACAATCGACAGGGTTTTCGAAACTGACTTTTTCCTGAATAAAAAACCCCTCGCCAGGGCGAGGGGTCGTGTTTCCAGGCATGCAGCGCAAGGGCCGCATGCGTGCTGGAAGTGCCGATCAGGCGAAGTTCTTGGCGGCGAAATCCCAGTTCACCAGAGCCCAGAAGTTTTCCAGGTACTTGGGACGCGCGTTACGGTAGTCGATGTAGTACGCGTGTTCCCAGACATCACAGGTGATCAGCGGCTTGTCGGCCGTCGTGAGCGGGGTGGCGGCGTTGCTGGTGTTGACGATGTCGACCGAGCCGTCGGCCTTCTTGACCAGCCAGGTCCAGCCCGAACCGAAGTTGCCGGCAGCCGACTTGTTGAAGGCTTCCTTGAAGGCGTCGAAGCTGCCCCACTTGGCGTTGATGGCGTCAGCCAGCGCGCCCGTCGGTGCACCGCCGGCCTTGGGAGCCAGGCTGTTCCAGTAGAACGTGTGGTTCCAGATCTGGGCTGCGTTGTTGAAGATGCCGCCCGAGGACTTCTTCACGATGTCTTCCAGCGACAGCGTTTCGAATTCCGTACCCGGGATCAGGTTGTTCAGATTCGTGACGTACGTCTGGTGATGCTTGCCGTAGTGAAACTCCAGCGTTTCCTTGGAGATGTGCGGCGCCAGAGCGTCGAGTTCGTAAGGCAGGGGGGGAAGAGTATGTGCCATGTGATGGTTCCTTCTGTTGAGAGCACGATCAAGCCGGTCAATTGTATCGGCAACTCCTGAGGATACGGTGTTAACCCCGCGCTGGCGCGGGGTTAACGGGCACATGCTTATGACCGCGCGATGTTGGGCCCGCGGGCGGCGGCGCGCGTGACGTCACTTCATGTAGCGCAGCTCGCGGCCGCCGGCGGTCTCGACCAGCGCACCGTCCTTCGCCATGACCAGAATCTTGTGCAGCGGCGCGCTGGCCGCCGCGTCGGGTACGTCGACGTCGATGCGCACGGCGCGGGTGGCGGCGTCGATGCCGGCGACGTCCACCTCGTGCCAACGTCCACCAGAGGGCACCGGCACGAAGACCGCCAACGCCTTCATGGCGCCCGCCGCGATGGGCACGGAGACGCCGTCCGCGCCTTCCGATTGGCGCGGCCCGCCGCCCAGATCCTGATCGGCCGACGACACCGCCACGTCGATGCTGACCGGGCGGCCGCGGTGATACACGCGCACCGTCAGCATGCCGGGCTCAGCCGGCCGGGTGTCCGCGCGCACGCTCGCAATGGCCGAGTACGGCCGTAGCGGCGGCGTGTCCAGGAAGACCTGGCTGCCGTCGCTGCGCCAGGCGCCACGCGCGTTGATGTCGACGGCGCCATAGCTCAGGAAATACTCGAAGCTGCCGTCTTCCAAAAGCAGCAATTCGCTGCCCACTTCCCGCACGCCGCGCAGGTAGTAATGCCCCGGAATACGCACGGCTTCCGAAGACTTGCTGGCGGCCTTGGAACCCACGCTCCGGCCTTGCGCGGGCGGCGGCGCGCAGTCCTCCTGCAGCGCGACGCCCGCATCCTGCAGTACGCGTGCAAAGGCCGGATCGGATTGGCAGACGAGCGCCGCGCGAAACGACTGACCCGAAGGCGCCGCGGCCGCGTCGAATCGCGCGTGGTGCTGCGCCAGCAGGGACAGCATGGCGGGCTGGCCGGTCTCAAGTGCGATCCACGCAGGACCGCGACCCGCGCCGTCGTCGGCGTCAGGGCTTGCGCCGGCATCGAGCAACGCTTGGGCGAGGTCCCGGCGGCCCAGCCGGATGGCGGCGTTCAGCGGCGTATCGCCGTCGGCCAAAGGCGCATCCAGATCGATGCCCGATTCCTTCAACTGGCCCAGCACCTGCACCACGGTCTCGTGCCGCGCGGTGATCAATTGCCGGCTCTGCAGCAGCATCGACACGATGCGCTCGGGCAAGGGACGTCCATCGCGCGCGCAAGACGATGGCTGCCCGGTAAAGCCTGCCTCATGCAGTTGCGCAAAATAGCCGGGCTTGTCGATCAGCACGAACTCGCCGTTGTCCGGCAGGCACGCTTCCCCAACCGGCTGGCCGTTCGCAGCGCTCACGCGGCGCACCGTCTCCATGTCGCCGGACACGACCGCAGCGTTGAGCAGCGCGTACCGTTCTGGCGCAACCGGCAGCCGCGGGTCATCCAACCGCGCGCCGGCGTGCAGCAGCCGGTCCAGCATGGTGGCGTCCCGCCGGCCGATCAGCCAATACAAGGCGCTCTCGCCGTCCGGCGCGATCGCGGCGGGGTCGGCGCCCTTGGCCAGCAACGCATCCACCACCGCGACCTGGCCCGACGTCGCCGCCAGGAGCAGCGGCGGCGTGCCGCGCGGATCGTCCAGGCTTAGCGGCAAGGCATCGGGGCCGGACGGATTCACCGGCACGCCCGCTTCGATCAGCATCATGGCCAGCGCCGTATCGCGGCTTTCAAGTGCCTGGCGAATGGCGCTTGCGTCCAGCGTCTTCATGTCGAAACCCGCGTCCGCGAACATGCGCAGCACTGCCGCACCCTGCCCGCCCGGCTGCCGCAGCAATTGCGCGACGGGCGAGTCGGCGGGGTTCTGCAGCGCCGCGCGCAGCGCGTCGGGTTTCATCGCCGCCAGCAGGGTGCGCAGGAGCGCGGTGTCTCCAGCCCGCACCGCAACCTCCAGCGCCGACCGGCGGTCGTAGCCTTCGCGCCGCAAGCCCGGATCGGCGCCTCCGGCCAGCAGCGCCTTGACGGCGTCGGTCTTGCCGGCTTCGACGGCATCGGCCAGTGGCGTGTTGCCATGTGGCTCAGCAGGATCGCCGTCGACCGGCGCACCGAGGGCCAGCAGGCGCTGCACCGTCTGCGTGTCGCCGCGCTGGGCAGCCAGGTTCATGATCGGCCTGTTGCCCATCTGGGGCTTGGCGAATATCAGGCCGCCCGAGCCCACTTGCGGGCCGCGCTGTGCGAAGGGCATGCCTGCGCGCAGCAGTTGTTCGGCGATTGCGGGATGCCCGCCTTCGACCGCCGCCTGCGCCGCATCCAGCCACACGTCGCGGTCGCCGGTTTCGCCGTACGCCGTGGCCGGGATCGTGCGCGGCCCCTGCTCCATCAGGTACGACGCCGCCTGCGCATCGCCTTCGTAGGCGGCGAACGCCAGGGCGGTCAGTTCCTCTTCATAGGCGGGCCGGCTGCCCGTCGCGGCCAGCGCTCGCAGGGCGTCTGCGCCTTCCGTCAACTCCACCAGGGGCAGCCAGGACAGGAAGTCCGCCGCGGGCCGCGCTTTGCCCTGTCCGTCCTTGAAAGGACTCGTCGAGGTCTTGTCGGCGGCGTCGAGCGCCGCGTACGGGCGGCCGGCGCCGGCGCCGAACAGGGACACCACCATGCGCGTCAGGTTCTTGCGGTCGACGAGGCGCGGCAGGTAGGTCTGGCGCACCGCGAATTCGAAATCGCGGTGCAACAGGAATTCCAATGGGGTGTTGTTCTGGTCGCCGCGCTGGTCGGGGTTGGCGCCCGCCGCCAGCAACGTCTCCATGATTTCGGGCGTGCCATACAGCAGCGCCAGGTGGAGCGGCGGCCGGCGCGATTCGTACGTGATGTCGTTCAGCGCCGGCTTGGTGGCCAGCAGCGCGGCCAGCATGCGCGCGCGGGCCGGCAGGCCGGCCTCGTGGGTTTGGCGCAACCGGGCCGCGTCTGCCGGCGTCATGTCCCAATACACGTACTGCGATCGCAGACCAGGTGGCGGCATCAGCAAAGCGTGCAGCAAGGGCACGCCGTCACGGGCATAGTCGCCGGGCCGTTCGACTTGCGCCAGCGCGGCCAGGAATGCCGCCTCGTCGTTGCGGCTGACCGCTGCGAACAGCGCCTCGGTCTGCGGGGTGTCGGCGTTTTTGTATTCGCGGTATGGCGACGCGCAGTTGCAATCGGCGGCTGCGGGCGCGGGCGGCGTGACTGCGGGCGCGGCGGCTGCGGGCGCTGGGGTCGAAGACGCTGCCGGGACGGGCGCTGGACGTGGAGACGCTGCGCTGACGGGCGCTGCGGCAGCCGCCTCAGTGGCTGCCGCCGTGGCTGCGGCCGCTGCCGCCTCCGCTGCTGCCGCCGCCGCTGCCGGGGAAACCGCTGCGGTTTCCGCGAGGGCTACGGAGCAACCCCCAGTTGCCCAGATCGCCGCGGCCAGACCGGTGGCCGCCCATTTCAGATTTCTGTCGTGGAACATCCTGCCGCCATGGTTTGGGTGGAAAGGATTTGCGCGCGACCGAGCCGCGCGCCGCCCCCAGTCGGGGCTCGCGGAAAGATCAGCCTGGGTCGCGCGTGGAACGCGTGGATTGCACCTGGACCTGCGCCCCGCCCTGCGCGAAGCTCAGGTCCAGCGGCTGGCCAGCCGACAGCGCGGCCGCGTCACGAACAATGCGGCCCTCCGCGTCGCGGGCGATCGCGTAGCCGCGCGCCAGCGTGTTGCCGGGATCCAGGGCGCGTAGCTGTGCCGAGGCGGCGGCAAGCCGATTGCGCCGCTGCACCAGCAGGCGGGCATGGGCCTGCCCCAATTGGCGCACGGCGCCGGCCAGCCGCTCGGCTGCCCGACCGGTGTCCGGCGCACGATGACTGAGGCGTTGCGCCAGCAGATTGACGCGCGCGGCGCGCCGGCCTTGCGGCGCCGACCAGGCCGAGGCCAGGCGGTATTGCAGACTGTTCAGGCGTTCACGCTGGTGCTGCAGGCGTTGCGCCGGGGACACGAGCTGCGCGGTGGCGCGGTCCAGGCGTTGCGCCGCCCGCTCCAGCCGGCGCTGCTGGCCGCGCACCATCGTTTGCAGGGTCTGCATCACGCGGCCCAGCAATTCGGCGCGCGGCGCGCAGGCCAGTTCAGCCGCGGCGGTGGGCGTGGGCGCCCGCAGGTCCGACACGAAGTCCACGATGGTGAAGTCGGTTTCGTGGCCCACGCCGCTGATGACGGGAATTTCACTGACCGCCACCTGGCGCGCCAGGTCTTCGTCGTTGAAGCTCCAGAGATCTTCGATGCTGCCGCCGCCCCGCACCAGGAGCAGCGTGTCGACCTCGGCCCGCTCATTGGCCAGACGCAACTGCGCGGCCAGCTTGTTTGCGGCGTCCGCCCCCTGAACCGGGGCCGGATAGATGATGACCGGCACCTGCGGCGCCCGGCGGGCCAGCGCCGACAGCACGTCGCGCAGCGCGGCCGCATGCAGCGAGGTGATCACCCCGATCGCGCGGGGCAGACGGACGGGCTCGCGCTTGCGGGCCGGGTCGAACAGGCCCTCGGAGGCCAGTTGCTCTTTCAGGCGCAAAAACGCCTCGTACAGATTCCCTAATCCTGCCCGCCGCATGGCGTCAGCCTGTAGCTGATAGTCGCCCCGCGGTTCGTACAGGGAAACGCGGGCCCGGATCTCGACCTGGTCGCCCGCCCGGGGCACGAAACCCACGGCGCTGGCGCGGCTGCGGAACATGACGGCCCGCACGGAGGCCCGGCTGTCCTTCAGCGTGAAATACCAGTGGCCGGACGCCGCCTGCGTGAAATTGGAAATCTCGCCGCGAACCCACAGCGCCGGGATGCTGCGCTCCAACAACTGCCCCACTGCTTGGTTTAGCTGGGCAACTGTAAGGATTTCCCGCGCAAATGCGTTGTTTGTGACTGGGAGCTCAATTGTCATGGGGCTTTCCGATGCGAACCTGTCCACAGGGCATGCGTAGCGGGGCGCAATGATACCGCTTTCGCAGAAATTTGCACGAACGGCCCAGAAAGCCAGCAAATTCGGTACAAACCATTGATTTATATAAAGTTTTTTAAGACACGACAGTGCGCGCAATTGAAGCAAACAAGCGCAAGCCCTGTGCCCATAAGCCTTCCGGCTGAGTTCTACACAGAATTATCCACAGATTCTGTGGATAGTTTCGGGATCCCCCCGCCTTGCCACATGCGCGCCGCGCCGTTACAGTTTCGGCTTGTTCAGATGCCACTGCGCGCCGCTCCCGGCGCCTTCGGCTCCTCAGGAGTTGACCGCTTTGCTTTCCATTCTGCGCGAGGCCGGCTGGCCCATCTGGCCCCTGCTGGCGACATCCGTGCTGGGCCTGGCGCTGATCTTCGAGCGCTTCCTGGCCCTGCGCCGAAACCTGGTGCTGCCGCGTGGCCTGAACGAGCAGGTCGCCGAAATGCTGCGCAATCACCAGGACACGCCGGACTCGATCCACCGGCTGGAACGCAATTCGCCGCTGGGCCGCGTGTTGGCCGAGGTGATGCGTCACCGCCACCTGCCGCGCGAAGAACTGCGCAACGTGGTCGAGGACACCGGCCGGGCCGTCGCGCATGATCTCGGCCGCTACATTTCCGCCATCGGCACCATCGCCGTCGTCGCCCCGCTGATGGGCCTGTTCGGCACGGTCGTCGGCATGATCGAAATCTTCGGCTCCTACACCCCTGGCGGCGGCGACCCCGCCCAACTGGCGCGCGGCATCTCGATCGCGCTGTACAACACCGGCTTCGGCATTCTCATCGCCATTCCCGCCATGATCGCGCACCGCTACCTGCGTGGCCGCGTGGACGGTTACCTCAACGCCATGGAACAGGCCGCTTCGCGCCTGATCCGTGCGCTCGCGCCGGCGCGCGCCTCCCGCGAGGCCCGTCCATGAATTTCCGCGGTTCCCGGGGCGACCGCGATGAGCTGGACATCAACCTGATTCCGCTCATCGACGTCCTGCTGGTCATCCTCATCTTCCTAGCGGCCACCACGTCGTTCACCCGCTTCACGCAGTTGAAAGTGACGCTGCCGCAGGCGTCCTCCGAACAGGACACGCCGCCCGCGCTGGAAGTCGCGGTCAGCCAGGATGGCCGCTACGCCCTGAACGGCACCCTGATCGACGTCTCCACGCCGCCCGAAATCGCCGAGGCCCTGCGCCAGGCCGCAGCCGGCAAGACCGAGCCGCTCGTCATCATCAATGCCGACGCCCAGGCCACCCACCAGTCCGTGATCAACATCATGGAAGCCGCGCGCCTTGCCGGCATCGGCCGCGTCAATTTCGCCGCCCAGACCAACCGTTGAAAACCCGACGCGCATCACTGCTGGCCCGCCAATGGCAGCACGGCGGCTGGCTGTCCACCGCCCTGCGCCCGCTGTCCGCGCTGACCGCCTGGGCGGTCGAACGCAAACGCACGCGCTACGCCACCGGCGCCAAAGTGTCCTACCGGGCGCCCGTACCCGTGGTCGTGATCGGCAACATCTACGTGGGTGGCACGGGCAAGACGCCCATGGTGATCGCCACCGTGGAAAACCTGCGTGCCCGCGGCTACACCCCGGGGGTGGTCAGCAGGGGCTACGGCGTCAAGGTCGGCCCGCATCCGCGCGTGGGGTTGGGCGATCTGGAAGCGGCCCGCTTTGGCGACGAACCCGCGCTGATCGCCCGCGCCACCGGCGCGCCCGTGTGCATCCACCCCAAGCGCGCCCTCGCCGCCCAAGTCTTGCTGCAGGCCCACCCTCGGGTGGACGTCATCGTCTCGGACGACGGCCTGCAACATCTGGCCCTGGCGCGCGACATCGAAATCGTGGTGCAGGACCAGCGCGGCGTGGGCAACCGGCGCCTGCTGCCCGCCGGCCCGCTGCGCGAGCCCGCCAGCCGGTTGGGCGACGTGGACGCCGTGGTGACCAATATCGGCACGCCCGGTGCCTCGCCTGCAGTGCCTGACACCCTTGGGGCGCCTTCGCCGCATGACGGCCGACTGCTTGCGGTGTCTGACACCCTTGAGGCGCCGTCGCTGCATGAAGGCCGTCTCCCCAGGGTGTCAGACACCGCAAGCAGCGGTCCCCGCCAAGTCCAGATGTGGCTTGAACCCGGCCTGGCGCGCCATATCGGGGGACACGCCACGCAGCCGCTGTCCGCCTTTGCCGGGCAGCCGCGCATCGCGGCCGCGGCCGGCATCGGCAATCCGGAACGCTTTTTTGCCACCCTGCGAGCAGCCGGCATCACGCTGTCCGCGACGCTTCCCCTGCCCGATCACCACGACTACGCCACCTCGCCGTTCCAGGCGCTGGATGCCGACGTCATCCTGGTGACCGCCAAGGACGCCATCAAGTGCGGCGCCTTGAACGATCCCCGGCTGTGGGAAGTGCCGGTGCAAGCCGCGTTCTCCGACCCGGGACTCTTTGACTGGCTAGCCGACGCGCTGCGCACTCGCGAAGAGCGCCCGGCCGGGGGCCAGAACGGCGGCGGCAAAAATCAGGGCCACAACCCAACTGCGTAACTCGCAGCTTGCGGTAACCCTGACGCGTCGCGCGCGGTCCGGCGGCAAAACTGTTTTAGAATCCCGGTCATGGAATCCCGCCTTCTCGACATCCTCGTTTGCCCCCTGTGCAAGGGCCGCCTCGAACACGACCGGCAGCAGGCCGAACTGGTCTGCCGCGCGGACCGGCTGGCCTTCCCGCTGCGCGACGGCATTCCGGTCATGCTGGAATCCGAAGCCCGCGCGCTGGACGACGCCGCCGCCCCTCGCTGAACGCCGCATCGTGAGCTTCATCGCCATCATCCCGGCGCGCACCGCGTCGACCCGGTTGCCCGACAAGCCGCTGGCCGACATCGCCGGCAAGCCGATGGTCGTGCGCACGGCCGACCGTGCCGCGCAGTCCCGCGCGTCGCAGATCTTCATCGCCACCGATGATGCGCGCGTGCAGCAGGCGGCACAGTCGCACGGCTTGCGCGCCCTGATGACCCGCGGCGAACACCCCACCGGCACCGACCGGCTGGCTGAAGCGGTCGAGCAGCTTGGGCTGCCCGACGACGCGATCGTGGTGAACGTGCAGGGCGACGAACCCCTGATCGAACCCGAACTCATCGACGCGGTGGCGGCCAAGCTGCAAGCCTATCCGCAGGCCGACATCGCCACCTGTGCATGCCCGCTGGCCGACGCCGAGGCGCTGTTCAATCCCAACGTCGTCAAGCTGGTCTGCGCCGCCGACGACCGCGCGCTGTATTTTTCCCGCGCCCCCATCCCCTGGGCCCGGGACGCGCTGGCCGGCGGCGAACGCGTGCTGGCGCAGGGACTGCCCGCCTGGCATCACATCGGCCTCTACGCCTACCGCGCATCGTTCCTGCGCCGCTTTCCGACCCTGCCGCAAGGCGCGCTGGAACGCTTCGAATCGCTGGAGCAACTGCGGGCCATGGAACACGGCCACGTCATCGTCGTCCATCGGGCGTCGACGCCTCCTGCGGGTGGGGTAGATACCCCGGCCGACCTTGAGCGCGTCCGCTTGATCTACAGCAATCAGATATAAGGGTTATTTCCCATGGCGCAGCCCCGCATTGGCTGCTGCGTTGCGGCATAATCCCCCGGATCACAAAAAATAAACCCCTTCAGGAGCACTCATGCGTCTCATCTTGCTCGGACCCCCCGGCGCCGGCAAAGGCACCCAGGCCGCGTTTCTAACGCAGCACTTCGGCATTCCCCAGATCTCCACCGGCGACATGCTGCGCGCCGCAGTGAAGGCGGGCACCCCGCTGGGTATTGAAGCCAAGAAGGTCATGGACGCCGGCGGCCTGGTTTCCGACGAGATCATCATCGGCCTGGTGCAAGACCGCCTGACGCAGCCCGATTGCGCCAACGGTTACCTGTTCGACGGCTTTCCCCGCACCATCCCGCAGGCCGACGCGCTCAAGAGCGCCGGCGTCAAGCTGGACTACGTCGTGGAAATCGCCGTTCCCGAAGAAGACATCATCGAACGCATGAGCGGACGCCGCGTGCACCAGCCCAGCGGCCGCAGCTACCACGTGCGCTTCAACCCGCCCAAGACCGAAGGCAAGGACGACGTCACCGGCGAAGACCTGGTCCAGCGCGACGACGACCGCGAGGAAACCGTGCGCCACCGCCTGTCGGTGTACCGCGAGCAGACGCGTCCCCTGGTCGACTACTACTCCGCCTGGGCGCAGCAAGACTCCGCCGCTGCCCCGAAGTACCGCAAGATCTCGGGCGTGGGCGCCGTCGACGAAATCAAGTCGCGCCTGTTCGAAGCCGTTCAAAGCTGATCGGCGTTTCGATGGCCCAGAGGCCTTCGGCGCCGGCCGGACGCAGCGCGTCCCGGCCCTGGCCCGAAGGCCTTGTTGCATCCGGCGCCCGGCGCGCCGCCTTTCTTCCCTTGAACTGATCTGGTGGTAGACACATGGAAATCGCGAACAAGGTATTCATCGTTACCGGCGGCGCATCCGGCCTGGGCGCCGGCACCGCCCGCATGCTGGTTGAACACGGTGCCAAGGTCGTCATTGCCGACCTGCAGGATGAGCCGGGCGAAGCCCTCGCCAAGGAACTCGGCCAGCGCTACGTGCACTGCGACGTGACCCAGGAAGCTGACGGCAAGAAGGTCGTGGCCGCCGCGCTGGAGCTGGGCTCGCTGTTCGGTCTGGTCAACTGCGCGGGCGTTGCCCCCGCCGCCAAGATCGTCGGCAAGAACGGCGCGCACCCGCTGGAGCTCTTCCAGAAGGTCGTGTCGATCAACCTGATCGGCAGCTTCAACATGATGCGCCTGGCCGCCGAGGCCATGAGCGCCAATACGCCCGAGCCCACCGGCGAACGCGGCGTGATGATCAACACGGCGTCCGTCGCCGCCTTCGACGGCCAGATCGGCCAGGCGGCCTATGCCGCTTCCAAGGCGGGCGTTGCGGGCATGACGCTGCCTATCGCACGCGATCTGTCCAAGACCGGCATCCGCTGCATGACCATCGCCCCGGGCATCTTCGGCACCCCGATGATCTTCGGCATGCCGCAGGAAGTGCAGGACTCGCTGGCAGCCAGCATCCCCTTCCCCGCGCGCCTGGGCCGCCCGGAAGACTACGCCAAGCTGGTCCACAGCATCATCACCAACGACATGCTGAACGGCGAAACCATCCGTCTCGACGGCGCCATCCGCATGCCGCCGAAGTAATTCAGCTTCATGACCGGTCCGTAAGGGCCGGTCCATAGGGGTCGGCCTTGCAGTGCCGGCCCCGCTGATGGCCGGCATTCCGTCCCCATCAACGCGGCGATCCGGCCCGCATTCACTTCAGTAGTCCACCCATGAGCCTGTTCCGTTCGGCGGCCACGGTCAGCAGTTTCACCTTGCTGTCCCGCATTTCCGGCCTGATCCGCGACATCCTGGTGGCCCGCGCGTTTGGCGCCGGCCCCATTACCGACGCCTTCTGGGTCGCTTTCCGCATTCCCAATCTGTTGCGCCGCCTTTTCGCCGAGGGCGCCTTCGCCCAGGCGTTTGTCCCCATCCTGGGCACCGCGCGCAACAACCGCTCCGAAGAAGAAGTCCGCACGCTGCTGGACCGCGTGGCCCTGCTGTTGACCGCTGCCTTGATGCTGGTCACGCTGATCGGCATCGTCGCGGCGCCGTGGGTAGTGTCCGCCATGGCCAGCGGCCTGCGCGGCGCGGCACGCGACACCGAATTCGGCGCGGCGGTCTGGATGACGCGGATGATGTTCCCGTACATCCTCTGCATGTCGCTGATCGCCTTCGCGTCGGGCGTGCTCAATACGTGGCGGCGCTTCGCGGTGCCCGCCTTCACCCCCGTGCTGCTGAACCTGTCCATGATCGGCGCCTGCATCTGGCTTGCGCCGCGCATGGACGTGCCGGTCTACGCGCTGGCCGTCGGCGTCATGATCGGCGGCGTGCTGCAGTTGGCGGTGCAATGGGTTGCTTTGGCCCGCCTCGGCCTGACGCCCCGCTTTTCGCTGCGCTTCGGGCAGGCCTGGGCCGATCCCACCGTGCAGCGCATCCTCAAGCAGATGGCGCCCGCCACGCTGGGCGTGTCGGTGGCGCAGATCTCGCTCTTGATCAACACCAATATCGCGACGTGGCTCACGCCGGGCAGCGTGACCTGGCTGTCGTTCGCCGACCGCCTGATGGAATTCCCCACCGCCCTGCTGGGCGTGGCGTTGGGCACCGTCCTCTTGCCCAGCCTGTCCGCGGCGCACGCCCGCGACGACCACGGCGGCTACAGCGCGCTGCTCGACTGGGGCTTGCGTCTGGTGCTGCTGCTGGGCCTGCCCGCCGCGGTGGGCATGGCGATGCTGTCCGATGGACTGGTCGCCACGCTGTTCCATTACGGCGCCTTCAGTGCGCAGGACGTGCTGCAGACGCGCCTGGCCGTCATCTCCTACTCTGCCGGGCTGATCGGCCTGCTGGCGGTCAAGATTCTGGCCCCCGGCTTCTATGCCAAGCAGGACATCCGCACCCCCGTGAAGATCGCCATCGCCGTGCTGGTAGTGACGCAGCTCCTGAACCTGATGCTGGTGCCGGCGCTGGCCCATGCGGGACTGGCCCTGGCCATCGGCCTGGGCGCCTGCCTGAACGCCCTGGCCCTTCTGATTGGACTGCGCCGCCGCGGCGTCTACGTGCCAGGCGCCGGGTGGACCGCATTTGCTCTGCGCCTGGTGCCCGCGCTGGCCGGGCTGGCCGCGCTGCTGTGGTACGCGGACACCCGCATCAACTGGATTGCGCTGCAGACGCATTCCGGCCAGCGCGCCCTGCTGCTGGCAGGCGTGCTGGCGGCGAGCGGCGTGGTGTACTTCGGAATGTTGTTACTGTTTGGATTTCGTCCCAGGGATTTTGGACGACGCCCCAAGCAGTAATTCCGCCCGTTCGGGCTACATTGCCTTCAAAAAGCCGGCCAAACGCCGGCTTTTCGCATTAATTTCGTCAAGAATTGACAACCACCCCGTAATCTTTGGTAAAAAACCTTTATGATTTAAAAATTGCCACTGAGAGGACCCCCTGTAGGCACCTGCCTGCGGGAAGCATGAATTGAAGTACGCCCAAGGACAACCCATGGCGGACCAGGTGATCAATTGGCTGCTGTTGCTGCGCTCCGGCAAGGCAACGGCCCAAGACTACAACGACTTCCTGGCTTGGCGAGCGGCCGACCCTGTCCATGAAAACGCCTGGCAGCAACTGACGGGCACCCTGGCAGGATCGTCGTTCGGCCGGCTGGGCGACGCCTATGCCACCGGCAGCGGCGATGCCGCTGCCGCTGCCCAGTCGCTGATCCCGCCCCCGCCCGCCGCCATCGTGCCGCCCCGCCGCCGTTTTCTGACTGGCGCGCTTGCGCTCGCCAGTACCGGCGCCGCCGCTGCCTATGTCGGCAATGCGTTCTACCCGCTGAACAACGTTGCCGCCGACGCGGCCACCGCAACGGGCGAACGCCGCCGCTACCTGCTGTCGGACGGCAGCCAGCTTTTGCTGGACGCCCGTAGCCGCGTCAACCTGGACTTCACGCCTGCGTACCGCCAGGTCCGTCTGCTGGATGGCGCCGTGACGGTGTCGGTCGCACCCGATTCCCGCCGTCCCTTCCTCGTGCAGACCGCGCAGGGCACGGTTCGCGCGCTAGGCACCCGCTACATGGTGCGCCAGCAGGCGCAGCGTACGGTCGTGGTGGTGCACGAACACGAAGTCGAAGTCGAAACCATGTCCGGCGCGCACGGCACCATCCGCGCCGGCACCGGCGCCCGTTTCGACAACGCCCGCATGGACACGCCGCGCGCCGAGCTCATGGCCGAAGCCGCCTGGGAATCGGGCTGGGTCGAGGCCCGTGGCCGCCCGCTGGGCGAAATCATCGCGGCGCTGCGCCCCTATCGCAGCGGCACCTTGCGCGTGTCCATGGCCGCCGGCGGCCTGCCCGTATCCGGCCACTTTCCGCTGGACGACACCGACGCCGCGCTGGACAGCCTGCAAGACCAGATGCCCATCCAGGTGCGCCGTCTTACGCCCTGGTTTGTCTCCATCAACGTCGCCGCCTGACAACGGCCACCCCGAAGGTGTGCCGGGCCGCGCGGTTTCCGTTGTATAATCGATACCTAGTTTTTATCCAGTGGTTTGACCACTGGTTTTATCGATAGGCGCCGCGAATTTTCCTCGAGTTTTCAAGAGGATCAGACGCAAGGGTTCTCCAACCCGGGAATTCTTCCCAGCAGCGCCCTCCCGCCCGGTTGACGGGCGCTCCATCGGTTAAAGCGACATTAAAAGCTTGCATTCCCCACGGGGCTTGCTACAATGTTCGACTTTGCCGAATTCAACTTACAAAGCAACATGGCCAATACCGCCCAAGCCCGCAAGCGCGCTCGCCAATCCGTTGAGCGCAACAAGCACAATTCCAGCCTGCGCTCGATGCTGCGCACCGCCATCAAGCGCGTTCGCCAATCCATCGCCGCTGGCGACAAGGCTGCGGCTGGCGAAGTGTTCCAGAAGGCCACCAGCGTGATCGATCGCGTGGCTGACAAGAACATCATCCACAAGAACAAGGCCGCTCGCCACAAGAGCCGCCTGGCTGCCGCCATCAAGGCGCTGGCCTAAGCCATTCTGCCGCCCCGGTCTTACGGGGCGACACGAATACGGCAAATGAAGAAGGATGCCCACGGGCATCCTTTTTTGTTGCCTGCGCACAAGGCCGACCCCCAAGGCCGACCCCCAAGGCCGACCCCGCTCGGCCGTGCCCTCCTCCTTCATGCCGATTCTGCCGCCGCAAGCCGGCCCTTGATGGCTGCCGCCGCGTCGCGCAGCGATTCCATGAACGCGCCGACCAGCGGATTGCCCGGACGGTGTTCCGGAAGGACCACATTGACGCGGAATGGAAACGACCGCGTCAGGGGCCGGATGTGCAGCCCTCGGCCCACGAAGTCCAGGGCCGTCAGCGGATTGACGATCGCCAGGCCCAGCCCTTGACGCACGAACGTGCAGACGGACACCGCGGTAGGCGTTTCCACAATGGATCGGGGCAACACGCTCGCCTGGGCGAACGCTTCGTCGATCTGAACGCGGTAAGGATCGCTGGCGGACAGGCTGACGAAGGCCTGCCCTTCAAAATCAGCCAAGTCGACTGCCGCGCGCGCCAGCAGCGGATGGCCGTCAGGCAGCACGCAGACCTCGTCGACCTGCACCAGCAGTTCCAGCCGGGTGCCGGCGGGCGGGGCATCGTGCTCGGTCAGGCCCAGATCGTAGCGCTGCGCCGTCAGCCACTCTTCGAGCAGTGGCGACTCCTGGGTTTCGACTGAAAGGCTCACGCCGGGGTGGCGGCCATGAAAGCGCAGGAACGCGTCGGGCAGGATCGAATGCGAAAACGCTGGCAAGGTAATCACCGAGAGCTGCCCTTCGCGGAACGCCCGCAAACGGGCCGCGGCGGACGCCACGCGCTCGAGGCCGGCGTAGGACTGCCGCACCTCTTCAAAGAGCGCCAGCGCGGGCATGGTGGGCCGCAGGCGCCCCGCAATACGCTCGAAGAGCGCGAAGCCGATCGTCTGCTCCATGCGGGCCAGCTCGCGGCTGACGGTGGGCTGCGACGTATTGAGCAGTTCGGCTGCCTTGGTGACGCTGCCCGCGATCATCACCGCGCGAAAGACTTCAATATGACGATGCGTCAGCATCGCGCTCCCCATATCAGAAATGAATCGATCCACGAAATGAAAGCATTTTACTGGATGGACTGACGCAGGCATCATGCCGCCTTCGCTTCACTTTCCACACGGCTACTTCCATCATGACCTTCGATCCGCGCCAGCTCACCCAACTTGCCGCCGAACACGGCACGCCGCTCTGGGTGTACGACGCCGCCGTCATCCGCGAACGCATCTCCCAACTGCGCCGCTTCGATACGATCCGCTACGCCCAAAAGGCGTGCTCGAACCTGCACATCCTGCGCCTGATGCGCGCGCAGGGCGTGGTGGTGGATGCGGTATCCCTGGGCGAGATCGAGCGCAGCCTGGCCGCCGGCTTCGACCCGCGCAGCGAACCGGAAGGCATCGTCTTCACGGCCGACCTGATCGACCACGCCACGCTGGCCACCGCGCTCAAGCAGGGCATCACGGTCAACGCCGGATCGCTGGACATGCTGTCGCGCGTGGGTGAGGCATCGCCGGGCCATCGCGTCTGGCTGCGCATCAATCCGGGCTTTGGCCACGGCCACAGCAACAAGACCAACACCGGCGGCCCGCAAAGCAAGCACGGCATCTGGATCGGCGACGTCGCCGAAGCCATCGCCATCGTCCGCCGCCACGGCCTGAAGCTGGTGGGCGTGCACATGCACATCGGTTCGGGTGTGGACTACGGCCATCTGTCCAGCGTGTGCGACGCCATGGTGGACGTGGTGAAGTCGCTGGATCACGACATCGAAGCCATCTCCGCAGGCGGCGGGCTGTCGATCCCCTACCGCGACGGCGAGCCGCGCATCGACTGCGATCACTATTTCGAGCAATGGGATGCGGCGCGCCAGCGCATCGCCCAGTATCTGGGTCATGAGATCCGCCTGGAGATCGAACCCGGCCGCTTCCTGATCGCCGAGTCCGGTGTGCTGGTCGCCGAGGTGCATTCGATCAACCGGCGTCCCGAGCGCGATTTCGCGCTGGTCGACGCGGGCTTCAACGATCTGATGCGCCCGGCCATGTATGGCAGCTATCACCGCATCTCGGTGCATGCGCCGGACGGCAGCGACCCGCAGGACGTGCCGCAGACGCGCATCGCAGTGGCCGGCCCGTTGTGCGAATCGGGCGACGTGTTCACGCAGAACGAAGGCGGCGTCATGTCCGACCAGCTGCTGCCGCGTCCGCGCATCGGCGACTTCATGGTCTTTCACAACGCGGGCGCCTACGGCTCGTCGATGTCCTCGAACTACAACAGCCGTCCGCTCGCGCCGGAGGTGCTGCTGGACCAGGGCGAGGCGCGCCTGATCCGGCGCCGCCAGACCGTCGCCGAGCTGCTGGCGCTGGAAGAATAAGCCGCCAGTAATCGCAAACGGCGCCGGACAGTGAGTCTGCCCGGCGCCGTCGTAGCGGTTTCGCTTCTAACGGCCGGCGCCCCGCACGGCGCCTGCCGCATCAAGGCATCAAGTCGGAAACGCCTCGCGCAACGCGAAGGTCGCCTGCTTGAACACGCCAAGGTCGGTCCCTACGGCCACGAAGTGCATGCCCATGTCCAGATAACGGCGCGCGTCCGCATGCACGGGCGCAAGAATGCCCACGGACTTGCCCTGCGCGGTCACGCGCTGATGCAGATGGCGGATCGCTTCCTGCACTTCGGGGTGGCCGGGATTGCCAATATGTCCCAGGGCTGCCGCCAGGTCTGACGGGCCAATGAATACGCCGTCCACGCCTTCGACGGCGGCGATCTCGTCCACTGCCTCGATACCGGGTCGGCTTTCGATCTGCAGCAGCACGCAGATGTTGTCATTGATGGTGTGCAGATAGTCCGGCACCGTGCCGTAGCGGTTGCTGCGCATCGCGCCCGCCACGCCGCGGATGCCCTGCGGCGGATAGCGCGTGGCGGCCACCGCGCGGCGCGCGTCTTCTTCGGATTCGATGAACGGAATCAGCAGGTTGTAGAAACCGATATCCAGCAGCCGCTTGATCTCGACCGGATCATTCCAGGACGGACGGCCCACCGCGGCGCTGGCGCTGCCCTGCAAGGCCTGGAGCTGCTGCAGGAACATCGGCACCTCGTTCGGCGAATGCTCGCCATCCAGAAGCAGCCAGTCGAAATCCGCCAGGCCGACGAGCTCGGCGGCGATGTGGCTGGACATGCACATCCAGAATCCGATGAGCCGCTCGCGGGCCAGGATGCGTTGCCGAAAGCGATTGGGAAGAGGTGAATTCATTGCTGCCCTCATGTCTTTGAAAGAGAACGTGGAATCGCTTGCCGACGCCGGGTCAGGCGGGATCCAGCAGGTACGGCGTGCCAGCGCGCTCGCAGATGCCGCGCAGGCGTTCGGCCAGCGCCGCGGGAATCGGGATGCCCTCGCGCAGCCGGCGCATGCGCTCGGCCGCTTCGGGCTCGCCCGCCACCAGCACGGGCTCGGCAGGGTTGGCCGGCGGCGTGTCGTGCATGGCGTCGATCATGTCGTCCATGTCGGTTTCGAACGACCCCGCCGCGCGGAAGGCGTCGGGGTTGAGCGCCAGGAAGAAATGTCCGACGTCGTCGGGCTCGCCGGGACGGCGCGTGGCCGCACGCCGCGCGGCGAACGCGCTGCCGCTGAGCGTGCCGCCCAGGATCTGCGCCATCATCGCGAGGCCATAGCCTTTGTGGCTGCTCATGGCGGTGGTGCCGCCCAACGGCGTGAGGCCGCCCTCGGGGCGCTTGAAGATGTACTGCATGGCCGCGTCGGCGTCCGTGACCGGCGCGTCCTGCCCGTCCACGGCCCAGCCCGGCGGCAAGGGCTTGCCCAGAAAGTCGTACACCTTGACCTTGTTGGCCGCGACGGTCGTCGTCGCCATGTCGAGCACGAAGGGTTCGTTGTACGCCGCGGGCGCGCCGAACGCGATGGGATTGGTGCCCAGCATCGGCATCGCGCCGCGCGTGGGCACCATGATGACGCCGTTGGCGCTGCTGGTGACCAGTCCCACCACGCCGCGCTCGACCGCGATACGCGCATAGACGCCTGCCGCGCCGAAGTGGTGCGAGTTGCAGACCGAGACAGCGCCCACGCCGTGTTCCAACGCCTTGTCCACGGCCAGGTTCATGGCCTGCGCCGCCACTGGATAACCCAGGCCGCCCATGCCGTCGATCAGCGCACTGGCGCCGCCGTCGCGCACCACGCGGGCCCGTGCGTCCAGCCGCAGCGTGCCGGCGCGCCATTTGTCCTCATAAGCGGGCAGCATGGAGATGCCATGCGAATCGATGCCCAGCAGGTCCGTGCGCGCCATCAGGCCCGCGGTGATGTGGGCAAGGTCTTCGGCCATGCCCCAGGCCATCAGCACCTGCAGGATCTGTTCTCGCACCTGCTCCACCGGCACGGCCGTGGCGTTTGCTCCGTTCCCTGACACTGTCTGTCTCCTGTCGTCTTGTAGGTGTGGCGGGCGTCGGCGGCGTCAGTCCCGGTCGCGGTCGACCAGTCGGTGGCGGGCCTGGCCCAGATGGAATTGCATGGCGACGCGCGCGCGTTCGCCGTCCTGTTCGCGGATGGCGTCCAGGATGGTGGCATGTTCGTCCACAACGCGCTGCGCACGCTGGCGCGAGCCGGTGCGCGTCAGGTTGAGCGTCAGGCGCATGAAGCCGCTGATGGACTCATGGATGCTTTCCAGCACGCCCAGGTAGAAGTCGTTGCCGCTGGCCTCGGCGATGCTGGCATGAAACGCCAGGTCCGCTTCGGCGGACACTTGTCCCTTTGCCAGCGTGTCGGCAAACGCCGCGTGCGCGTCGGCGATCTTTCCAAGCTGATCGTCGGTGCGCCGCAGCGCGGCCAGGCGCGCGGCATCGCCCTCCAGCGCCACGCGCACCTCCTGCGCGCGCAGATAGGCGCTGACATTCTGCACATCGTTAAATGCCTTCAGGCGCGGCGCGGGCTGGTGGCTGACGAAGGTGCCCAGGCCCTGGTGCGCGGTGATGAGGCCGTCGGCGCGCAGACGCAGCAAGGCTTCGCGCACGACGGGCCGAGACACGCCGAAGCGTTCGGAGATTTCGTTTTCGGACGGCAGCTTGTCGCCGACGTTCAGTCCGCCGGACACGATCTGTTCGAAGATCTGCCCGTAAAGCTGGTCCGCCAGCCGCACCCGGTGCCCGCGTTCCAGCACCGGCGCGGCGGGCGCTTGCGCCTCGTCGGGCGCGTGCGGCGTGGATGAGGGGGATGCTTTGGGTCGAGCCACGGAAACTCCTGGTAGTAGGGCCTGTCCTCGCGCGGAGAACAGGCCCTGAAAGACTGCTGCGATGCGCGGACGGCGCTCATCGTACCCGCATTGCGTCCGCTGCGCCGCACGCGGTCATGCCGTGGCGGTATCGCGGTCCCAGGCGGCCAGCGCGCGCGCCACGGGCGCCACGCGTTCGCGTTCGGTGCTGGAGATGCCGGTCAGGAGCGGCAGCATCGGGCCCATGTCCGCCACACCCGACAGCGTCACGGCGTCGTGCAGCACGCGAATGGGACTGATGCCGTCGCGGCAGTCTTCCAGGCCCATGTACTGCTCACGCACGGCTTCGGCTTCGTCGAAGCGGCCTTCCTGCAAGAGATGAAGGAGGCGCATCGAACCGCGCGGCGCCACGCAGACGGATCCCGACGTGAAGCTCTTCAGGCCGAATTCGCGATAGTGGACAATGGCCGGGCGCTCGCCGATGCCGCTGACGACCCAGCGCGAATCCACGGCTTGCAGCAGCGCGGACAGGTAGGCGTCCTCCGAAGGATTGTCGCGCACGACGGCGTACTTGAAGGCGACCAGGCGTCCTTCCTCGATCAGGCGCGCCGCGGTTTCCGGGGCCAGGTAGTCGGCCGACTTGATGTAGACCACCGCAGGTTTGCCCAGCGCATCCGTGAAGCGGCGCACGCCGTCGGCCAGCCCGGCGTCGGTATAGGGGAAGGACATGGGCAGCAGCATCGCGGTCGGAAAGGTGCGCGATCGCAGGATGGCGGCCTGGTCCATCATCTTGCCGTAGTCGGGCCCCACCGAGGGCAGGATCCAGGTGTCCGGACCTGCCAGGCTTGCCAGCATGTCCACGATGCGTGCATATTCGCTCACACCCACGTTGTAGAAGTTGGCGTTGCCGCCATACATGACGTTGCGCACGCCGCCCGCTTCCAGGTGGCCGAGCAGCGTCTTGTTGGCCGCTTCGTTCAGCGACAGATCGGCGTTGCGGGCCAGCGGCGGCACGGCGATGACCGAGCGCTGCAGGTCCTGGGCGGTGACCGGGGTGGTTTTCATGGAAGGGACTCCTGGCGGGTGGGTTGTCAGTGCGGTTGTCAGATAAGTAAGGTGAAAAAAGTATACTTGGTTGACAAGCTATAGCTCAATACCTATATTTGTTTTACAAGTAGTTCGGCAGCACACAGTCGCATGAGGCGCGGGCCGCATGCGGCTTTGAGCTCCCGGCTCGCCGGGAGCGGAATACCCCCAGAAACGATGCGCGGCCACGCGCACACCGAGGAGACGAATTCCATGCATGCAGCCCCTGTGCGAGGCCGGTTTATTGCGGCCGCCCTGCTGACGGCCACCGCCTTTGCCCTGCCGGCCTCGCCGGCCTTCGCGGACTACCCCGAACGCGAAGTCAAGATCATCGTGCCCTTCCCCGCCGGCGGCACAGCCGATATCGCCGCGCGCGTCGTGGCGGCCGAACTGGGCAAGAGCTGGAACAAGCCCGTCGTGGTCGACAACAAGGCGGGCGCCGGCGGCAACGTCGGCTCGGCCGAAGCCGCGCGCGCCACCCCGGACGGCTACACATTCCTGATGGGCACGGTCAGCACCCACGCCATCAATCAGTCCGTGTACGCCAAGCTGCCGTATGACCCGGTCAAGGACTTCGTGCCGGTGACGCTGGTGATCCCGGTGCCGAACATCCTCGAGGTCAACCCCAAGTTCGCCGACAAGCACGGCATCCGCAACGTGGCGGACCTGATCAAGTACCTGAAGGCCAATCCCGACAGCGTCAACATGGCGTCCACGGGCAACGGCACGTCCACGCACCTGTCGGGCGAACTCTTCCAGAGCATGACCGGCACGCGCATGACGCACGTGCCTTACAAAGGCAGCAGCCCCGCGCTCACCGACGTGATGGCCGGACAGGCGGACCTGATCTTCGACAACCTCCCTTCTTCCATGGGCTTCATCAAGGCCGGCAAGCTGCGCCCGCTGGCCGTGACGACCGCCAACCGCTCGCCCGCCTTGCCCGACGTACCCACGATGGCCGAAGCCGGCGTGAAGGGCTACGAGGCATCGAGCTGGTTTGGCCTGCTGGCCCCGGCCGGCACGCCTGCGGAAATCGTGGAAAAGGTCCAGCGCGACGTGGCGGCGGCCTTGCAGCAGGAGCCCGTGCGCGCACAGCTCCAGGCGCAAGGCGCGACGCCATCCGGCAACACGCCCGCCCAGTTCAAGCAGTTCATGGCCCAGGAAACCGTCAAGTGGGCCGACGTTGTGAAGAAATCCGGCGCCAAGGTCGACTGACCCTGCGCCGATCCGGGGCCCGTCCGCAACGCGTGAGCGGCGGGCTCTTCATCATCACGCGAACCAGGAGACACCATGAACAGACTGATCAGCGCCGTATTCGCGGCGGGCGCCGTTGTGCTTGGGTCGCCGGCGGCCCTTGCCGCCGGTTACCCGGAAAAGCCCGTCACCATGATCGTGCCCTTCGTGCCAGGCGGGTCTTCCGACATTACCGGGCGCTCGGTCACGCCGGCGCTGTCGAAGATCCTGGGACAGACCTTCGTCGTCGAGAACAAGCCCGGCGCCAACAGCGCCATCGGCGCGCAGGCGCTGGCCCGCTCCACGCCCGACGGCTACACCATGATGGTCGGATCCATCGGCACCTTCGCCATCAACGAGGCGCTGTACAAGAATCTTTCGTACAACCCCAGCAAGGACTTCACCTATCTGACGCAGGCGGTGCGCAATCCCAATGTGCTGGTCGCGGCCACGTCCTTTTCCGCCAGCACCGTGGCCGAGTTGGTCGACTACGCCAAGAAGAATCCGAACCGGGTGTCGTATGCCTCGTCGGGCACGGGGTCGTCGGACCACCTGTCGGCCGTGCTGTTCCGTCAACGCACGCAAAGCACCGGCGTCGACGTGCCGTACAAAGGCGGCGGCGCGGCCATCGCGGACCTGATCGGCGGACAGGTCAACGTGTCGTTCCAGAACCTGGGCGCGGTGCAGAACCACATCAAGGCCGGCAAGCTCAAGGCGCTGGCCATCACGGGCGACACGCGCGCGACGGACCTGCCCGACGTGCCCACGCTGGCCGAAGCCGGCATCAAGGACATGGTCGTGTATTCCTGGCAGGGCTTTGCCGTGCCCAAAGGCACGCCGCAGCCGGTCGTCGACAAGCTGGCCGAGGCCTTGCGCACCGCGCTGCGCGAACCGCAGACGCAGAAGACGCTGCAAGGACTGGGCTTTGAAGTCGTGGCCAACACGCCGCAGCAGTTTGCCGACTTCCAGCAAGCCGAGGTCAAGCGCTGGAAGGACGTGATCCAGAAAGCCAACATTCAGCTCGAGTAAAGCGACGGGATGCCCGAAAGCGGGCATCTTTTTTCCGCGGCCCGTCCCGATCCCGCGGATGCGGGGCGGGCCGCGGTCTCCCGCATGAATCAAGTAGCATGAAACCTTCGCCACCCAACCGTACGACAACATGACCACCAAGCAACGCATCATCCAGGTCGGCTCGCTGGCCGGCTCTCCCTCCGCCAACAAGCGCCTGGCCGACGGCTATGACGTCATCGAATTGTGGAAGTACCCGGATCGCAAGGCCGCGCTGGCCGAACACGGCAAGGGCATCACCGCCGTCGTCACCTCCGCGAATTTCGGCGCCAACGCCGAACTCATCAACGCGCTGCCCGACCTGAAGGCCATCTGCAGCTGGGGCGTCGGCTACGAGACGATCGATGTCGAGGCCGCGCGCAAGCGTGGCGTGCTCGTCAGCAATACGCCGGACGTGTTGACGGATTGCGTGGCCGATCTGGCCTGGGGCCTGTTGATCGCCGGCGCGCGCCGCATGGGCCAGGGCGAACGCTTCGTGCGTGCCGGCCAATGGGGTCAGGTGCACGGCAGCATTCCGCTGGGGCTGCGCGTCAGCGGCAAGAAGCTGGGCATCGTGGGCCTGGGCCGTATCGGCGAAGCGATCGCCAAGCGCGGCACGGGCTTCGACATGGACGTGCGTTATCACAACCGCAGAAAGCGCGACGACGTCGAGTTCGGCTACGAGGCCTCGCTGACGGACCTGGCCAAGTGGGCCGATTTCCTGATCGTGGCGACCGTCGGCGGGCCGAGCACGCGTCACCTGGTGAACCGCGAGGTGCTCGAGGCGTTGGGCCCCAAAGGCATCATCGTCAACATCGCACGCGGTCCGGTCATCGACGAAAGCGCTTTGGTCGCCGCGCTTGAAGACGGCAAGCTGGGCTGCGCCGCGCTCGATGTCTTTGAGCACGAGCCCAAGGTGCCGGAAGCGCTGATCAAGAGCGACAAGGCCGTGCTGCTGCCGCACATCGGCAGCGCCACCGAGGAAACGCGCCTCGCGATGGAAAACATGATGCTGGAGAACCTGCAGTCGTTCTTCGAGACCGGCCGCGTGATCACGCCGGTGGAATAAACGAATGCCGCCGCCTGCGCGGCGCGCGGCTTGAATGCAGAAATGAAAAAGCCTCTCGGCGCCCATACCGAGAGGCTTTCGACTTTCCGGCCCCCGCGTGTCCGGTCAGTCTTTGTCGCGCAAAGGAACTTGGGCGTCGCCGCCCGACGTTGCTACTTCGTCGGCGTCGTGGCGCCGGACTTGTGGTTGGTCGCTGCGCCGGCCGAGTGCTTGGCGGACGACTTGTCAGCCTTGTGATGCTTGTGATGCGCCTGAGTCTTGTTGTCGCCGGACTTGGCGCCAGCCGCGAATGCCGACGGTGCGGCAGCGAGACCGAGGCAAAGGGCCGAGGTGGAAAGAAACGCAGCAATGCGGGAGTGAGTCGTCATGTAAGTACTCCTGGTTGGTGAAGGCATATGCCTTCTGCCGTTACGGGGCGGCAAGATCGCCGCGGGTCCCGTATGCGGTTGGAAGCCCGCCCCTCCAGAAGGTTCAACACGGAACCACAATTTTTCTGTCTCTAAAGAATTGTTGCCCCCACGCCGCACTCGCTCCGCTCGTTTGCTGCCCCCCAAGGGGGCTGCCCCGCCTTCGGGCGGCCGGGCGGCGGGGCGGCTATTTTTTTGGAGGTTTAGCCCTCAAACGCCAACAACGCCACCGTCGCAAACAGCATCAGCGCAAAGCAAGCTCTCAGCTTGCGTTCAGGAAGCCGGTAGGCAAGCCGCACGCCGATGGGCACGAAGATGAGGCTGCCGATCGCGAGCGGCGCGCCGACCATCCAGTTGGCCTG
>NZ_DAMCTG010000046.1:0-12338 GCF_032113835.1 Achromobacter sp.
GCTGCCGCTACCGCCGACCAAACGTTCGCCAAGCTGGAAAACGGCAACACCGTCAGCGTTGGCGCAGGCGCCACCGGCGTGACGTACACGTACGACGCCGCCAACAAGAACTTCACGTTCACCGACAAGTCGGCTTCGAACGCTGCTGCCGTTACCGCCCTGGCCACCTCGCTGCGCCCGGCCACCGGCACCACGACCGCCACCTACACGCACAGCAACGGCTCGGCTTCGACCTCGTTCGACGTGGACGCGACCGGCAAGGTCACCATCGGCGGCCAAGACGCGTTCCTGGACGCCGCTGGCAACCTGACCACCAACAGCTCCAGCGCCACGGCTGCTACGCTCGACTCCGTCATGGCTGCAGCCTCGAACGGCAGCGGCGGCGCCGGCAACTCGTCGGTCTCGATCGGCGGCAAGACGTACTCGAACACCGGTACGGCCGGCCAACTGTCGTTCACCAACACCATCGCCACCGATGCGCTGCTGGCCAACGTCAAGGCCAACGCCACCGCCGGCGGCGTGATCGTCAAGCTGGGTCAAGGCATCACCAGCGCCAACGTCACGTTCACGAGCGGCAAGTCGACCGACACGTATGTCGACGACAAGGGCACGTTCACCACGACCAAGACGTACGACACGACCTACACCGTTGACCCGAACACGGGCAAGGCCACGGTCAAGAGCGGCACGGGCACCGGCGACTACGAAGCCAAGATCGGCAAGGAAGCCAAGGTCAACAGCTCCGGCAAGCTGACCACGGAAGACACCAGCGCTGGCACGAAGACGACCGACCCGCTGAAGACGCTGGACGCCGCCTTCACGAAGCTGGACAAGCTGACCGGCGAACTGGGTGCTGTGCAGAACCGTCTGGAATCGACGATCGCCAACCTGAACAACGTGGTCAACAACCTCTCCAACGCTCGTTCGCGTATTCAAGACGCCGACTACGCCACGGAAGTGTCGAACATGTCCAAGGCTCAGATCCTGCAACAAGCTGGCACCTCGGTTCTGGCGCAAGCCAACCAAGTGCCGCAAACCGTGCTGTCGCTGCTGCGTTAATTCTCGGCAAACGGTACGAACAGCCAGGAAAGCCACGGCTTTTCCGGCTGCAGACCGGGCAAGGCCCTTCGCGCCTTACCCGGTCGCCCCAAAAACCCGCTTCTGGCGGGTTTTTTTTCGTCTGCCGGGCGTCGGGCGCTTTGGGGAAAGTGGCGCGGAATTCCGACGCTGATTCGCGGAATGAACAGAGGCGCCGATTCGTAGAATTGCCTCATTCCTCGTACTCCGGGCTTCTCGCCTGTCCGTCACCCGCATCCATGTCGAATCCGGCTTACCACTACCGTCAGGCAACCGCCGAACCGGGACTTCTGGCGACCAGCCACTCCCCCCTGAACCTGCGGGCCACCGCCTATCTCTATGGCGTGGAGACGCCGGCGCTGGACAAGGCCCGCGTGCTTGGCGTGGGCTGCGGCACCGGCAAGGGGCTTTTTCCCTTCGCCCTGACCTACCCCGAGGCGCAGGTCACCGGCATCCACGCGTCTGAAGCCGTCATCGCGCAAGGCCGCGAAATGGCCGCCGCGCTGGGCCTGACGAATATCCAGCTGCTGGCGCAGGACTATGCCCAGTTGGATCCGGGCGCCGGCCCCTTCGACTACATCATCGTCACCGGCCTTTACAGCTATCTGCCGCCAGGCGAGGCGCAAGCCCTGCTTGAGCGCTGCGGCCGGCTGCTGTCGCCCAAC
The DNA here is from genome assembly GCF_032113835.1 of Achromobacter sp. Classification (GTDB taxonomy): domain Bacteria; phylum Pseudomonadota; class Gammaproteobacteria; order Burkholderiales; family Burkholderiaceae_B; genus Achromobacter. The sequence continues at coordinate 1,743 of NZ_DAMCTG010000046.1, forward strand.
GGCATCCTGTACGTGGACTACCACGTCTACCCCGGCGCGAAAGCCCAGGAAGTCGTGCGCGACGCCATCATGCTGCACGGACACGCCGCGCAGACGGACGACCAGTTCCGCGCCAGCGCGCTGGCGGCGCTGACGCTGTTCAAGGAAGGGATCGCGCCGTCCAATCCGATCGGCAATCCGCTCGCGACGGCCGCGGCACAGTTCCAGCGCGCCCTCGATGGCCAGACGCAGGACACGGTGGTCCCGGTCGCCAGCAATCCCTGCTACTTCGTGGAATTTGCGGGCCGGGCGGCCGAAGCCGGACTGGGTTACGTGGGCGATGCCCAGCCCCTGTCCGAAATCGCACTGAACATGGGGCAGAACGTATCGCTGACCCACAGCCTGCTGACCATGGGCCAGCCGGCCAGCGTCAGGCAGCAATACCTGGACTTCGCAACCGGACGCGGATTCCGGCAAAGTCTCTTCACCACCCAGGCCGCCGCCGAGCAGCTGCAGCCGCGGCCCGACATGAGCCGGCTCAAGGACCTGCGCTGGGCGTGCGGCGCGCAGCGCCTGGCCGCCAACGGGCAGGAAGTGGGCGCGACCTATGTGAACCACCTGGGCCGCGGCTTGGTGACCACGGACGCGCACATGGTCAAGCTGATGGACACGCTTGCCCATGCCTGGCCGGGATCCCTGCCGTATACGACGCTGGTCGCCGTGCTGATGCACGCGGAAGGGCTGGACGACGGCGCCGCACGCAAGCTGCTGGACAAGTCCCTGACGACGCTGATGGAGCACGATCTGGCGCATTTCTGCGTCGATGCGGGCCCTTACGACCGTGAGGACAATGCGCAGGTCCGCCCGGTAGCCTGCCTGAACGTGGCGCTTTCAGAACAGCTTGCGGATGGCGTTCCGCTGCGGTTCAACCTGTGGCACGAACCCGTCAAGCTCATCCTGACGCCCGATTTTCAGACCATGGCGGACCGGCTTGCCCAAGGGCTGCCTCTGCTTCAGGTCAGCACCGCCCCCGAGGCCAAGGACGAAGGGATCCCGCGAGACACCTCGGGCCTCCTGGAACTGCTGGGCCTGCTCAAGCGCTATGGCCTGCTGCAAGGCTCGGCGTCGGCATGGGCCGCGCTGCTGAACGAGGCGCTGACCGCAAGCCACGGCGACGCCCAGCTCTTCGGGTTGTATGTCGGCGCCCTGGCGCGCGTCAGCCTGAATCAGCGCGTTCTGGCTGCAGGCTCGATGGCAGGCGGCCTGCCGCCCGCCGCGGCGACACTGGCCATGCGCATCCAGGACCTTCTGACCGAACGGCAATACGACAAGGCTGAAGGCCTGGCGCGCCAGCTTATCAAGACGGTCCCGGGCGCTTCCGCGGCCTGGGAGCCGCTGGCCGTCACGCTGTGCAACTCGGGCAGGTTCCGCCAGGCGCTCGCGCCCACGCTCAAGATGCTGGAATTGGCCCCTGCGCGGGCCCAGAGCCACATCATCCTGTCGTCCTGCCTGACGGCGCTAACGCGCACGTCCGAAGCCATCGGCGCCGCGCGCCGCGCCGTGGAGCTGGCGCCGCGCGATGCGTCCACGCACGGCGTGCTGGGCGATGCGCTGTGTTCCGAACTCCGTTACAAGGAAGCGCAGGCGAGCTGCCTGATCGCGCTGTCGCTGGATCCCTATCAGGAGAAAGCCAGGACGAACCTGGGCAAGATCCTGCTGGACCGTGGCGATGCGGAAGGCGCTGTAACCGCCGCCAAGGCCGCGATCTCGCTGGCGCCCAAGGCGCTCATTGCGCACAACAACCTGCTGTTCTCCCTGAACTACTCCCCGTCCGCGACGGCGGAAGAAGTGTTCGAGGCCTACCGCCAGTTCAACCAGGTCCACTGCGAAGGCTTGCGGTCGACATGGCGTCCGCACGCGAACACCCGTGACGCGAAGCGCCGCATCCGCGTGGCGTACGTGTCGCCGGACTTCCGCCAGCATTCGGGCAACAACTTCATCGAGCCCCTGCTGTCCCATCACGACCGCGAGAACGTCGAAGTGCACGCCTATGCGGAGTTCGTCGCGGAAGACCCCGTCACGACGCGCTTCAAGACCTACTTCGATGCCTGGACGCCCACCGCCGGCATGAGCGACGCGGCGCTGGCCGACCGCATCCGCGCCGATGGCATCGACATCCTGATCGACGTCGCCGGCCATACCGGCGGCAACCGGCTGGGCGTGTTCGCCCGCAAGCCTGCGCCCATCTCGCTGACGTGGCTGGGCTTCGGCTACACGACGGGCCTCAACGCCATCGACTACATCATGAGCGATGAGGTCATGGCGCCCACGGGCAGCGAAGCGCTGTTCTCGGAAAAGCCCTGGCGCCTGGCCGACAGCAACTTCGTCTACCGCGCCGGCGCGGGCATGGGCGAGTGCAACGACCTGCCGGCGCAGAAGAACGGCTACGTCACCTTCGGCAGCCTCACCCGTGCGATCCGCATGAACGACAAGGTCGTCGGCGTGTGGGCGGAGATCCTGCGCCGCGTGCCGCAGTCGCGCCTGATCGTCAACAGCCGCAGCTACAAGGACGGCCCGATGCGCGAGGAGCTGGCCAGCCGCTTCGGCGCGCACGGCATCGCGCGCGACCGTCTGCTGATCGGCTGGGACAGCCCCCCGTGGGACATCCTGCGCAGCATGGACATCGGCCTGGACTGCTTCCCCCACAACTCGGGCGTGACGCTGGTCGAGACCCTTTACATGGGCGTGCCGTACGTCACCCTCGCCAGCCGCCCCAGCGTCGGCCGGATCGGCAGTTCGATCCTGCACGGCATCCAGCGCCCCGAGTGGGTCGCGCAGACCGAGGTCGAATACGTGGAGAAGGTCGTCGCGCTGGCGAGCGACCTGCCCGCCCTTGCAAAGATCCGCGGCGGCCTGCGCGACGAAATGCACGCCAGCCCCCTGATGAACGAACCCGCCTTTGCGCGCAAGTTCGAAGGCGCGCTGCGCGAAATGTTCAAGAACTGGTGCGAATCCCAAGCATGAAAGCAATCATCCTGGCCGGCGGCCTTGGCACCCGGATTTCCGAAGAGACCCACACACGCCCCAAGCCGATGATCGAGATCGGCGGGCGGCCCATCCTGTGGCACATCATGAAGACCTATTCCGCCCACGGCGTGAACGACTTCGTGATCTGCTGCGGCTACAAGGGCTACATGATCAAGGAGTACTTCGCCAACTACTTCCTGCACATGTCCGACGTCACGTTCGACATGGCCGACAACCGCATGGAAGTGCATCAGCGCAAGGCCGAACCCTGGCGCGTGACGCTGGTGGACACCGGCGAAAACACGATGACCGGCGGGCGCCTGAAGCGCGTGGCCGACTATGTGAAGGAAGACGAGGCGTTCTGCTTTACGTATGGCGACGGCGTGGCCGATATCGACATCACCGCCCTGCTTGCCTTTCACCGCAAGCACGGCAAGGCCGCCACCGTGACCGCCGTGCAGCCCCCGGGCCGTTATGGCGCGCTGCGCCGCGAAGGCGATCAGGTCACGGGCTTTGCGGAAAAGCCGCGCGGCGACGGCGGTCTGATCAACGGCGGCTTCTTCGTGCTGTCGCCCAGCGTGCTCAAGCTGATCGAGGACGACGATTGCACGTGGGAACTCGGACCGCTGGAAGCGCTGAGCCGCGACGGCCAGCTCCACGCCTACGAACACCTGGGCTTCTGGCAGCCCATGGACACGCTGCGCGAAAAGAACCTGCTGGAATCCTTGTGGAGCACGGGCAAGGCGCCATGGAAAGTCTGGTAACGCCGAATGCCGGTTTCTGGCGCGGCAAGCGCGTCCTCCTGACCGGTCACACCGGCTTCAAGGGCGGCTGGCTGGCGATCTGGCTGCATCGGCTGGGCGCACAGGTGACAGGCGTGGCCCTGCCGCCGTGCACGGAACCCAGCCTGTATCAGGCCGCCAGCATCGGCGCCCTGATCGGCAGCCACTATTGCGACATCCGCGACGCCGCCGCGCTGCGCGAACAGGTGCTGGCCGCCCGTCCGGACGTCGTCTTGCATCTGGCCGCGCAGGCGCTGGTGCGGCCGAGCTATGCGCAGCCGGTCGAGACCTTTGCCGCCAACATCATGGGCACGGCGCATCTGCTGGACGCCCTGCGCGCCACGCCGTCGGCGCGGGTCGCGGTCATGGTCACGACCGACAAGGTCTACCGCAACAACGAATGGCCGTACCCGTACCGCGAGAACGACGCGCTGGGCGGACATGACCCCTACAGCGCCAGCAAGGCCGCCAGCGAACTGGTCGTCGCGTCGTATCGCGACGCCTTCCTGCGCGAGCAGGGCCTGGCCGTCGCCAGCGCGCGCGCCGGCAATGTGATCGGCGGCGGCGACTGGTCGGCGGACCGCCTGCTGCCTGACGCCGTGCGCGCCTGGCGCGGCGGCGGAGATCTCCATGTGCGGCGCCCGCAGTCGGTGCGTCCGTGGCAGCACGTCCTGGAACCGCTTGCCGGCTACCTAACCCTTGCGGAAAAGCTGTGGAACACGCCCGCGCTGGCGGACGCCTACAACTTCGGCCCCGATGCGGCCGAGGCGGCGCCTGTGCGCACCGTGGTGGACCTGGCCCTGTCCGCTTACGGCAAGGGCCGCGTGGTCTATGCCGAACAGATCGAAGGCCCGCATGAAGCCGGCCTGCTCACCCTGGATACATCCAAGGCGCGCGCCGTGTTGAACGTGGCGCCCCGCTGGGCGCTGTCGCAGGCGGTGACGCACAGCATGGACTGGTACCGGCGGTTCGACGCCGGCGAAGATGCGCAGGCGCTGTGCCATGCCGACATCGACCGCTACGAGGCGCGCGCATGAGCCTCGCCATCCTCGATACCCCGATCGCCGGCCTGAAGGTCGTGCAGCGCCATCCGCGCGGCGACACGCGCGGCTTTCTGGCGCGGCTGTTCGATGCGGCCGATCTGGCGGCATGCGGCTGGACCGGCCCGGTCGCCCAGGTCAACCATACCTATACGGCGCAGGCTGGCACGGTCCGCGGCATGCACTACCAGTTGCCGCCCTTTGCGGAAATGAAGCTGGTGAGCTGCATCCGCGGTGTGGTCTGGGATGTGGCCATCGATCTGCGGCAGGGCTCGCCCACGTTCCTGCAATGGCATGCCGAACGCCTGTCGGCGGACAACGGCCGCGCGCTGCTGATTCCCGAAGGCTTCGCCCACGGGTTCCAGACGCTGACGGACGACGTGGAAATGCTGTATTGCCACTCCGCCCCCTACGCCCCGCAGGCCGAAGCCGGCCTGCATTTCCAGGAGGCCCGCGTCGGCATCTCCTGGCCCGCCCCCCCTACCCTGGTGTCCGAGCGCGATCAGCAACACCCGCGCCTGGACGCTGCCTATTCTGGAGTCGCACTGTGAAGTGCCGCCATTGCCAGGCCGACTTGCGCCTGCCCTTTCTCGACCTGGGTCACGCCCCGCCATCCAACGCCTACCTGAGCGAAGCGGCGTTGCGCGGTCCGGAGACCTGGTTCCCCCTGCGCATCCTCGTGTGCGAGTCCTGCTGGCTGGTCCAGACGGAAGACCACGCGGGCCGCGAAGCGCTGTTCACCGACGACTACGCCTACTTCAGCTCGTTCTCGTCGTCATGGCTGGCGCATTCGCGCCGCTACGTGGATGCGATGATCGGCCGTTTCGGCCTGGGCAAGGACAGCATGGTCGCCGAGATCGCGGCCAACGACGGCTATCTGCTGCAGTACGTCAAGGACGCCGGCATTCCCTGCTACGGCGTGGAACCCACCGCCAGCACGGCGCAAGCCGCGCGCGACCGCGGCATCGACATCGTGCAGCGCTTCTTCGGCGTGGAGCTGGGCGACGAGCTGACCGATACGGGACGCGCCGCCGACCTGATCGCCGCCAACAACGTGTTGGCGCATGTGCCGGACATCAACGATTTTGTCTCGGGCTTTGCCGCGCTGCTCAAGCCGCAAGGCGTGGCGACGTTCGAGTTTCCGCACCTGCTGCGCATGGTGCAGGAAGGCCAGTTCGACACGGTCTATCACGAGCACTACTCGTACCTGTCGCTCACAGCGGTCTCGCGCATTTTCACGGCAAACGGCCTGTCGGTGTTCGACGTCGAGCACCTGGGTACGCACGGCGGCAGCCTGCGCGTCTTCGCGCAGCGGCTGGACACCGGCAAGCATGAGGTCAGCGCGGAAGTCGCGCGCACGCTGGACGAAGAACAGCGCGCCGGCGTCGCCGGGCCGGACTTCTACGCGCGCTTCCAGCAGCAGGCCGAACGCGTCAAGAATGATCTGCTGGCATTCCTGGTCGAACTGCGCCGCGGCGGCAAGCGCATCGCCGCATACGGTGCGGCGGCCAAGGGCAATACGCTGCTGAACTTTGCCGGGGTGCGTCCGGATCTGCTGCCCTACGTGGTGGACCTGAACCCCGCCAAGCAGGACAAGTACCTGCCGGGCAGCCACATTCCGATCGTGGCCGAAGCCCGGCTGCGCGAGGACCGGCCCGAGTACATCCTGATCCTGCCCTGGAATCTGAAGACCGAGGTGTCGGAACAGCTTGCCTACGCGCGTCATGAATGGGGCGCCAAGCTGGTCACGGCAATTCCTTCGCTTTCCATCGACAGCGGCCCGCACGCATGAATCGCCAGCCGGTCACCGTTCTGGGCGCCTCGGGCTTCATCGGCCGCCATCTGGTCGCGCGCCTGCGCGCCGATGGCGTCGCCTGTGACGCCCCGCCGCGCCAGGACGCGGACGTGTTGCGCCGCCCGCTGGGGCACGTGATCTACGCAATCGGCCTGACCTCGGACTTTCGCAGCCGTCCGCTCGACACCGTCGAGGCGCACGTGTGCCTGCTGCGCAGTCTGCTTGCCCAGGGCGATTTCGACAGTCTGACCTACCTGTCCAGCACACGCGTCTATGCGGGCGTTAACGACACGCGTGAAAGCGCGACGCTGCGCGTCAATCCGAACGACGCGAGCGACCTATACAACCTGTCCAAGCTCATGGGCGAGTCGCTCTGCCTGCATGGGGGACGGCCCGCCAAGGTGGCGCGACTGTCCAACATCGTGGGCCTGCGCGACACGCCGGACAGCTTCATCGACCAATTGCTGGAGGAATGCGCGCGCGACGGCCGCATCACGCTGCGCACCGCGCTGGCCTCCCGCAAGGACTACCTACATATCGACGACGCGGTCTCGCAGATTCTGGCGATCGCGCTATCCGACGCCAACGGCATCTTCAACGTCGCGCACGGCGCGGGCGTTGAAAACCGCGAGGTCGCCGCTTGCCTGCAGGACGTCATGGGCTATCCCGTATCCGTCGCGCCCGACGCGCCGGAATGGGCCTTCGACGACATCGACGTGACCCGCACGCAGGCGCTGTGCCGCCAGCCCCCTCGTCCGTTTTCCGAATTTTTCCCGAATTTTCTAGCGCAGTACCGTCTGCACAAAGGAATCTGAATGTCCTACCTTGAAACCACGCCCGACGCGCATCCGGAATACCGCCAGGAAAAGGAAGCCCGCATTGCCGGCTTTGCCAAAGACCAGGAATTCCGCGAGCTCTCCATTGCCTGGCGCCAGATGGCGCTGGAGCGCAAGTACATGAACAACTTCTCGTGGGCAGGCCGGCCGCTCATCCAGCTGCCCATGGACGCCATGGCCATGCAGGAGCTGATCTGGGCCGTGAAGCCGGACCTGATCATCGAGACGGGTATCGCCCACGGCGGCTCGCTGATGCTGTCGGCCTCCATGCTGCAACTGCTGGGCGCAGGCGAAGTGGTCGGCGTGGATATCGAAATCCGCGAGCACAATCGCAAGGCCATCGAGTCCCATCCGCTGGCCAAGCGCATTCATCTCATCGAGGGCTCCAGCATCGACCCGGCGACGATTGCACAAGTGCGCGCGCATGCCGAGGGCAAGAAGAACATCATGGTGTGCCTGGATTCCAACCACACCCACGACCACGTGCTGGCCGAACTGAATGCCTACGCGGATCTCGTCAGCGTGGGAAGCTACTGCGTTGTCTTCGACACCTTTGTGGAAGACATGCCGGCCGACTACGAGTGGCCCGGCCGCCACTGGGGCAAGGGCAACAACCCCAAGACGGCGGTCTGGGAATGGATCAAGCAGCACCCCGAGTTTGAGATCGACCGCTCGGTCGAAGACCGCCTGCTCGTCACGTCCGCGCCGGACGGCTTCCTGCGCCGCAAGGCCTGATTGCGCGGCGGCCTGACAGCATGATCCAGATCGATCCCACCGCGCGCGTGTCCGCGCTTGCCGATATCGAGGATTCGACCCGCGGCACGCGCATCGTGGTCGGCCCGCGTGCGGTGATCGATTCCTTCGTGAAGATCAAGCCCGCGGGCGGCGCGGGCGACGTCGAGATCGGGCCGGAGTGCGTCATCAATTCCGGCTGCGTGCTCTACACCGGCAACGGCATCCGCATGGGTGCACGCGTGGCGGTGGCGGCCAACTGCACCTTCGCCCCGGCCAACCATGAATTCCGCCGTCGCGACCTGCCCATCCGCGAGCAGGGCTTCCGGCCCAGCAAGGGCGGCATCGTGATCGAGGACGACGTCTGGATCGGCGCCAACTGCGTGCTGCTGGACGGCGCGGTGCTGCGTCAGGGCTGCGTCATCGCGGCGGGCAGCGTGGTGCGCGGCGAAGTCGAGGCGTATTCGATACAAGGCGGCAATCCCATGAAGCTGCTGGGACGCCGGGAAGCGACGGGAGACTGACGCGGCGGGTGGGACGCGTGACGGAAACTCGGGCCAAGCGGCCGATTTTCGGTCCTATTCCCCGGTTGCCCCCTGCGGACATGCCTCATAATTGCGTCCGCAGCTTTTGTATCTATATCTTTCACGACATGACCGCCACGCCTCCCGATCCACTCGCTACGCAGCACGACGGCACTCCGGATCAAGATGACCAGGGGCCGGGGGACACGCAGACCCTGCGCCTGCGCGAAGAAAACCGCGCCCTGCGCGAGCTTCTGGCTGCGCAGGTACAGGCGTCGCTGCCGCGTCAGGAGCCGGGCTGGTTCAAGCGCCTGTGCTGGTGGCTGATCTCGGCGCCGGGCGCGGCGCTGGTCGGCTGGCGCAGCCTGTTCGGCCGCGAGGACGGCGAACCCATCACGCGCCGCAATGTGGGCCGCGCGACGATGACCGTGATCTATACGCTGGCCATCTATGGCGCACTGGTGCTGCTGGTGGTGTCGTGGAATTCCCCCAACATTGCAACGTCGGGCGCGACCTCCGCCAGCCCGGTGCGCGTGCCGTTGACGCCGCCGCCTACCGTGCAGCCGGAATCGAACACCGCTGGCGCACCGTCTTTCGATCGCGGGCAAGGGGAAACAGGTTCTGGGCCGGCATCGCCTGCGGCGGGGTCGTCGTCCGGAGCATCGACCGGGACCGAACCGACAGACGCATCGCCCGCGACGGCTGAAACGGGACCAGGCGCATCCTCGCCCTCCGCGCCCGCCCCTGCCACGTCGGATCGCGCAACGCCGGCGGATTCGTCCAACGCGTCCAATGGTGCGACGCCAACGGCTTCCGCCACCGCCTCGGCTGGATCGCCGCCGCATGCGCCCTCGACCGAGCCAGATCGTTCCACGTCATCGGCTTCCTCCAACGCACCCGCCGCGCCGCAATCGACGCTGCGCATCACCGAAATTCCCGCGCCGGATCCGCTGGCTTGGGTCGCCGCGCTCGATGGAGCACTCGCTCAGTGCGCGGAACTCGGATTCTTTGAGCGCCCCGAATGCGCATGGGCCGCACGCAAGCAATACTGCGAACCGAATCAGGGTTGGGGCAAAGTGAAGGAATGCCCGGCGCAGCCTTAGTGCGCCACAAGTGAAGTTATGCCCGGCGCAGCCTTCGTGCGCCACAAGTGAAGGTATGCCCGGCGCAGCCTTCGTGCGCCCCCATGGTCAATGTGCCCCTCGCCAGACAGCGCCGACGCGAGACGCCGCGCCTGTCACATGCCCGCCACGAACCCACGCCACAATGCACTGCGGCTCGCGATCATTGCGAAATGTTTTGCATCATTCGATTGACGTGCCCCATAATGCGACTTGCTTCGGCCATTGATCCGGCCTCACATCACCAGGACACCTAGACCATGGATGCTTCCGTCAACAACACCGTCAATTCCGCTCTGGCCTTGCGCGACGCGAACCTCATGATGGAAGTGCAGGCATCGGTGACGAAGAAGGCGATCAACGCCCAAGCCGACTCGGTCGCAACGCTGCTGCAATCGCTGCCGGTGCTGGCCATCGACGGCACGCTGGGTTCGCGCATCAACACCCACGCGTAAATCCACACCACGCGGCAATCCGCCGCAACGCAAAGAACGAACATCAGCCGCCCACGGGCGGCTTTTTCGTGGCCGGCCCGCAGAGACGCGCAGCGGCGGCCGACTGCAGGTGAGGTGTCTGACACCTTCTGATGAGGTGTCTGACACCCTGGAGAGATCCGCTTCAAGTTTCACCACCGCCTCAAGGGTGTCAGACACCGCCGCACCGCCATAAGCAGGGCCAGAGTATTTCTCTGATGATGTGTCTGACACCCTGGAGAGATCCACTTCAAGTTTCACCACCGCCTCAAGGGTGTCAGACACCG
>NZ_DAMCTG010000046.1:12438-12654 GCF_032113835.1 Achromobacter sp.
GCGCACCGCCATAAGCAGGGCCAGAGTATTTCTCTGAGGAGGTGTCTGACACCCTGGAGACATCCGCTTCAAGTTTCATCACCGCCTCAAGGGTGTCAGACACCGGCGCACCGCCATAAGCAGGGCCAGAGTATTTCTCTGAGGAGGTGTCTGACACCCTTGAGAGATCCGCTTCAAGTTTCACCGCCGCCTCAAGGGTGTCAGACACCGGCGCTC
>NZ_DAMCTG010000046.1:12754-42026 GCF_032113835.1 Achromobacter sp.
TTACCTCTCTGATGAGGTGTCTGACACCCTGGAGAGATCCGCTTCAAGTTTCACCGCCGCCTCAAGGGTGTCAGACACCGGCGCTCCAACATAAGCAGGGCCAAAGTTACCTCTCTGATGAGGTGTCTGACACCCTGGAGAGATCCGCTTCAAGTTTCACCACCGCCTCAAGGGTGTCAGACACCGGCGCGCCGCCATAAGCAGGGCCAAAGTTATCTCTCCCACGCGCCCCGCAGACCGGGCAATCGCTATCCTGCCTGCTGTTCCAATCATTCGCGTACAGCCATGGCCAGAAGACCTCGAATTCTTATTGCGCATCAGCCTCACCATGTGGTCCAGCGCGGCCATCGGCAGCGAGCTGTGTTTGATGAGTCCGACGACTATTGCGCTTATCTTGAGGATCTCCACGACTACCGCCAATCTCTAGGCGTCGCGCTGTACGCGTGGTGCCTGATGCCGAACCATGTTCATCTATTGCTCGCGCCGCATGACGATCCGCGTACGGTGTCGATGTTGATGCAACGAATCGCGCAACGTGCGACGCGACGTTGGAACGCGCGCAGGGAGGTCGCCGGCTCGCTATGGGAAGCCCGATTCAAATCGCGGGTGATCGATACTGAGCGGTATCTGCTTGCTTGCTGCATGTATATCGAATTGAATCCGGTACGAGCCGGCCTGACCGCATCCGCCTCGGAATACCGATGGTCGAGTTATCGGGCCAGGATGGGAATCGTCAGCGACACACGTCTGGATCTGCATGACCTGTATGTGGCGATGGGACCGGACCAGCAAACCAGGCGAAAAGAATATGAAAAATGGTGCTCGAGCCAGACCGGTGTCTGACACCCATGAGACGTCGGTTCAGATTGCACCGGCGCATCAGGGGTGTCAGACACCTGCGATGCATGCGGAGCACGGACCTACGTTGCATGAAGACCGGTGTCTGGCACCCATGGGACGTCGGCTCAAATTGCACCGGCGCCTCAAGGGTGTCAGACACCCACGCCACCCGCACCGCTCCCGACCGCTTAAATCTTCGGCTTGCGCTCCAACCCCACAATCAATTTCGCCAGCAACCCATCCAGTTGCGCCTGCTCCTTCTGCGTCAACGCCCCCATCGCCTGCTGCTCGTTCGCGACGTGCAGCGGCAGCAGCTTGTCGATCAGCGCGAGGCCCGCGGGCGTAAGCCGCACCAGCGTGCTGCGCCGGTCATTCGGCGACGGCGCGCGTTCGATGAGGCCTTTGCGTTCAAGCCGATCTAGCCGGCTGGTCATGGCGCCCGACGACAGCATCAGACCCTCGTGCAGGTCGGTGGGCGTCATGGCGTACGGGTTTCCCGACCGTCTCAACGTGGCGATGACGTCGAACTCGCCTTGGTGCAGGTCGAACTGCGCGGCCAGTGGCAGGAACCAGTTGCGTTCCAGGAGATGCGTGGCTTGCAGCAGACGTCCCACCAACGCCATCACGTTGGCGTCGATGTCGGGCCGCTCGCGCCGCCATTCTTCCTGCGCCCGCCTTGCACGGTCATTCATGATTGTCTCTGCATGAAGCTATTTGGGTTGGCAGCCATGATATCCCGTTGCCGAACGCACAGCGCCGTCTATATACTTCGACCTCAAATAACTTGATGTCGAGATACCAATGACGCGCGTGAGGTTGCGCCCCTTGTTTGCCATCATCGCCATCGTGGCCGTGGCGTTGAATCTGCGGCCTGCGTTGGCGGCCATCGGGCCGTTGCTGGACATGATCCAGGCGGCCACCGGCGCGTCGAATACGCAGGCCAGCCTGCTGACCACCTTGCCCGTGTTTGTCATGGGGATCTGCGCCCTGGCTGGCGGGCGCCTCAACAAATACTTGAATGAACGCACCGGGATCGCGCTGGGCGTGGCGCTGGTGGCCCTTGCTTGCGCCGCGCGCTATGTCGGGACGCAGACCTACGGGCTGCTGTTGACGGCGGTGTTGGCCGGCGTCGGCATTGCCCTGGTGCAGACCTTGCTGCCGGCCTTCATCAAACGCAATTTCGCGCATGACATGGGACGGGTGTTTGGCTTGTACACCACCGGCATCATGGCGGGCGCGGCCGTGGCGGCGGCCAGCGCCGCGGGGGTGGCAGGCAGTTTCGGGTGGCCCGCCGCGTTGGCGTTCTGGAGCGTACCCGCCCTGCTGGCGCTGCCGCTGTGGCTCAAGGCAGCGCAAGATCGCACCGACGCGACATCGCCCCGCCACCGCACGGCTCGCATTGTCCCACGCCGCTTCTGGCGCAATCTGCGCGCGTGGGAGCTGATGATGTTCTTTGGCATCGGCACCGGCGCCTACACGCTCGTGCTGGCGTGGTTGCCGCCGTTCTACACCAGCCTGGGATGGGAACCTTCCGCCGCAGGCTTTTTGCTGGGCGGCCTGACGCTGGCCGAAGTGATGGCGGGTCTGGCCGTGTCGGCGTGGATCGGCCGCTTTCCCGATCGGCGCAAACCGCTGGCCGCCGTGCTGACCATTCTGATCTGCGGACTGGCATGCCTGATTCTTGCGCCGCTCAAGCTGGCGCTGCTGGCGTGCCTGCTGCTGGGTATCGGGATCGGCGCGCTCTTTCCTCTGTCGTTGATTGTGACAATGGACCACGTGGACGATCCGGCGCAGGCAGGAATGCTGGCGGCGTTCGTACAAGGCGGCGGGTACGTGATTGCGAGTTTCATGCCGTTGCTGGCGGGCGTCCTGCGCGACCGGTTTTCGAGCCTGACCGAGGCCTGGATCGTGATGCTGGCCGGCGCTGTCATGCTGCTGGCGCTGGCACTGCGGTTTTCGCCCGCGTCATATCGGCGGATCGACGCCTGACCACGCGCCCCTGCACAGCCCGCGCACAAGCAGCACCCCCGCAAACAACCTACGCACAGCGCTGGCACGTACAGCGGTTGCAAAGACAGCCCTCGCATACGCAGCGCGCGCAAAAGCCGCGCCCAGGTAAACAGCGGACACATCAACAGCGCACCCAAGAAAAAAGCGCCGCCTCAAAAGGGGCGGCGCTTTCCATTGCAGTCGCGGCAAGCCGCGGCGCGTTACTTCTTTTTCATCGGCGGCAAGTCGGTGCAAACGCCTTCGGCGACTTCCGCGGCCATGCCCACCGATTCGCCCAGCGTCGGGTGCGGGTGGATGGTCTTGGCGATGTCGACGACGTCGGCGCCCATTTCCACAGCCAGCGCCAGCTCGCTGATCAGGTCGCCAGCGTGGGTGCCCACAATGCTGCCGCCCAGGATGCGATGCGTCTCGGCGTCGAAGATGAGCTTGGTGAAGCCCTCGTCGCGGCCGTTGGCGATGGCGCGGCCCGAAGCTGCCCACGGGAACACGCCCTTCTCGATCTTGATGCCCTGCTTCTTGGCTTCGTCCTCGGTCAGGCCGACCCACGCCACTTCCGGATCGGTGTAGGCCACCGACGGGATGACGCGTGCGTCGAAGAAGGACTTCTGGCCGGCGGCGGCTTCGGCGGCGACGTGGCCTTCATGCACGGCCTTGTGGGCGAGCATGGGTTGGCCGACGATGTCGCCGATGGCGTAGATGTGCGGGACGTTGGTGCGCATCTGACGGTCGACCTCGATGAAACCGCGGTCGGTGACGGCGATGCCCGCCTTGTCGGCGCCGATCTTCTTGCCGTTGGGGCTGCGGCCGACGGCTTGCAGCACCAGGTCGTAACGTTGCGGTTCCTTGGGTGCGCCCTCGCCTTCGAAGGTGACGTAGATGCCGTCCTTCTTGGCTTCGGCGCCCACGGTCTTGGTCTTCAACATGATGTTGTCGAAGCGGTAGGCGTTCTTCTTCTGCCACACCTTGACCAGGTCGCGGTCGGCGCCCTGCATCAGGCCGTCCAGCATTTCCACCACGTCCAGGCGCGCGCCCAGCGTGGAGTACACCGTGCCCATTTCCAGGCCGATGATGCCGCCGCCGATGATGAGCATCTTCTTGGGCACTTCGCGCAGCAGCAAGGCGCCGGTGGAGTCGACGACGCGCTCGTCCTGCGGCATGAACGGCAGCTTCACCGACTGGCTGCCGGCGGCGATGATGGCCTGTTTGAAACGCAGGGTCTGCGACTTGCCGTCGGCGCCCTTGACGGTCAGGTGATTGGCATCGGCGAATTCGCCCACGCCCGTCACCACGGTGACCTTGCGCGCCTTGGCCATGCCGGCCAGACCGCCGGTCAGCTTGGCGACCACGCTGTCCTTGTAGCCGCGCAGCTTGTCCAGGTCGATCTTGGGCTCGCCGAAGCTGATGCCGTGGGCAGCCAGTTCGCGGGCTTCGTCGATGATGGCGGCGTTGTGCAGCAGCGCCTTGGACGGAATGCAGCCCACGTTCAGGCAGACGCCGCCCAGCGTGCTGTAGCGTTCGACCAGGACCACGGACAGGCCCAGGTCGGCGGCGCGGAAAGCGGCGGAGTAGCCGCCGGGGCCCGCGCCCAGCACCAGCATGTCGTATTCGCCATCGGCCGAACCGCTGAAGGTCGCGGCGGTAGGCGCGGCGGTCTTGGCGGCGGGCGCTTCGGCCTTGGGCGCTTCAGACTTGGCAGCCGGCTTGGGGTCGGCCTTGGGAGCCTCTTCCTTGGCGGCGCCAGCGTCAGCAGCCGCTTCCACTTCCAGCACGACCGCGCCTTCAGCGACCTTGTCGCCGACCTTCACGGCGATGGACTTCACCACGCCGCCTTGCGACGCGGGGATCTCCATCGAGGCCTTGTCGGATTCGACCGTGATCAGGCTTTGTTCCGCCTTGATCGTGTCGCCCACTGCCACCAGCACTTCGATGACTTCCACTTCCTTGAAGTCGCCGATGTCCGGCACTTTGATTTGAACGGTATTGCTCATAGGGCTCCCCGTTTACAGCGCGATGCGGCGGAAGTCGGCCAGCAGCGCACCCAGATAGGCGTTGAAGCGCGCGGCCGAGGCGCCGTCGATGACGCGGTGGTCGTAGGACAGCGACAGCGGCACGATCAGGCGCGGCACGAACTGCTTGCCGTCCCACACGGGCTTGTGCGCGGAACGCGACACGCCCAGGATCGCCACTTCAGGCGCGTTGATGATGGGCGTGAACGAGGTGCCGCCAATGCCGCCGAGCGACGAGATCGAGAAGCAGCCGCCCTGCATTTCGGCGGGCGAGATCTTGCCGTCGCGCGCCTTCTTGGACAGGTCCGTCATTTCCTGGGCGATCTGCAGAATGCCCTTCTTGTCGGCATCGCGGATCACCGGCACCACCAGCCCGTTGGGCGTGTCGGCCGCAAAACCGATGTGGTAGTACTGCTTGAGCACCAGGTTGTCGCCGTCCAGCGAGGCGTTGAACTCGGGGAATTTCTTCAGGGCCGCGACCACGGCCTTGATCAGGAAGGCCAGCATCGTGACCTTGATGCCCGACTTCTCGTTTTCCTTGTTCAGCGTGACGCGCAGCGCTTCCAGGTCGGTGATGTCCGCTTCGTCGTTGTTCGTGACGTGCGGGATCATGACCCAGTTGCGGTGCAGGTTCGCACCCGAGATCTTCTTGATGCGCGACAGCGGCTTGGCTTCGATCGGGCCGAACTTGGTGAAGTCGACCTTCGGCCACGGCAACAGGCCCAGCGCGGCGCCGTCGGCGGAACCGCCGGCAGCAGCGGCCGCCGGCGCAGCCGACAGGGCCTGCTTGACGAAACCGCGCACGTCGTCGGCAGTGATGCGTTCCTTGGGACCCGAGCCCTTGACCTTGGACAGGTTCACGCCCAGTTCGCGCGCAAACTTGCGCACGGACGGCGACGCGTGCGGCAACTGGCCGGGCTTGAGGTTGGCGTCTTCCAGCGCGGCGGCGGGGGCCGGACGCGAGGCGGGCGCGGCAGCCTCGGGCTTGGCTTCGGCCTTGGCTTCCGGCTTTGCAGCCGGGGCCGACGCGGCTTCGGACTTCGCGGCCGGGGCAGCAGCGGCTTGCGCGCCGCCTTCCACCACCACCACGACCGAGCCCTTGGCAACCTTGTCGCCAACCTTGACCTTCACTTCCTTGACGACGCCGCCTTGCGAAGCCGGGATCTCCATCGAGGCCTTGTCGGACTCGACGGTGATCAGGCTTTGCTCGGCCTTGATGGTGTCGCCGACCGCGACCATGACTTCGATGACTTCCACTTCCTTGAAGTCGCCGATGTCCGGCACTTCGATCTCGACCGGGCCGCTGGAGGCAGCCGGGGCCGGCGCCGAGGCCTCGGCCTTGGGCGCAGCGGCGGCGGCCTGCTTGGGTTCTTCCTTGGCGGCCGGCTTGGCGTCGGCCTTGGGGGCCTCTTCCTTAGCGGCGCCAGCGTCGGCCGCTTCCACTTCCAGCACGACCGCGCCTTCGGCGACCTTGTCGCCGACCTTCACGGCGATGGACTTGACCACGCCGCCTTGCGAGGCGGGGATTTCCATCGAGGCCTTGTCGGATTCAACGGTGATCAGGCTTTGTTCCGCCTTGATCGTGTCGCCCACGGCAACCAGCACTTCAATGACTTCCACTTCCTTGAAGTCGCCGATGTCGGGAACCTTGATTTGCACGATGTTGCTCATGTCTCTTTACCCTCAGGCGTATTGCGGGTTGGCTTTGTTCGGATTGATGCCGTACTTCTTGATGGCTTCGGCCACCTTGGCAACCGGCACCTTGCCTTCGTCGGCCAGCGCACGCAGCGCGGCGACGACGACGAAGTGGCGATCCACCTCGAAGTGCTCGCGCAGCTTCGAGCGGAAATCCGAGCGGCCAAAACCATCGGTGCCCAGCACCTTGTATTCGCGGCCCTTGGGCACGAACGGACGGATCTGGTCCGCAAAGAGCTTCATGTAGTCGGTCGACGCGATGATCGGGCCTTCCGTCTTGGCCAGCTGTTCCGTGACGTAAGCGACCTGCGGCTTCTTCTCGTCGGGGTGCAGCATGTTGTGGCGTTCGGCGTCCAGACCGTTGCGGCGCAGCTCGGTGAAGCTGGTGACGCTCCAGATGTCGGAAGCGACGTCCCAGTCGGCGGCCAGCAGTTCCTGCGCGGCCATGACTTCGCGCAGGATGGTGCCCGAACCCATGAGCTGCACGCGGTTCTTGCTCTTGCCGTGCGACTTGAGCTTGTACATGCCCTTGATGATGCCTTCCTCGTCGCCCTTGGTCAGACCGGGCTGCGGGTAGTTTTCGTTCATCACCGTCAGGTAGTAATAGACGTTTTCCTGGTCTTGCACCATGCGCTTCAGACCGTGCTGGATGATCACGGCGAGTTCATGGCCGAACGTCGGGTCGTACGACACGCAGTTCGGGATGGTCGAGGCCAGGATGTGGCTGTGGCCGTCTTCGTGCTGCAGGCCTTCGCCGTTCAGCGTCGTGCGGCCGGCGGTGCCGCCCAGGAGGAAGCCGCGCGCCTGCATGTCGCCGGCAGCCCAGGCCAGGTCGCCGATGCGCTGGAACCCGAACATCGAGTAGTAGATGAAGAACGGGATCATGATGCGGTTGTTCGAGGAGTACGACGTGGCCGCCGCAATCCACGAGCTCATCGCGCCCGCTTCGTTGATGCCTTCCTGCAGGAGCTGGCCGTCGGCCGCTTCCTTGTAGTACATGACCTGGTCCTTGTCGACCGGGGTGTACTTCTGGCCTTCCGGCGCGTAGATACCGATCTGGCGGAACAGGCCTTCCATGCCGAAGGTGCGCGATTCGTCGGCCAGGATCGGCACGACGCGCGGACCCAGTTCCTTGTCGCGCAGCACCTGGTTCAGGATGCGCACGAAGGCTTGGGTGGTCGAGATTTCGCGGCCTTCCGCAGTCGGTTCCAGCACGGCCTTGAAGGCGTCCAGCGCGGGGGCCTTCAGTTGCTCGTCGGCCTTGGCGCGGCGGCGCGGCAGGTAGCCGCCCAGCGCGGCGCGGCGCTCGTGCAGGTACTTCATTTCGGGCGAGTCTTCGGCCGGCTTGAAGTACGGCAGGTCTTCCAGCTTGTCGTCCGGGATCGGGATGCCGAAGCGGTCGCGGAATTCGCGGATGGAGTCCAGCTCCAGCTTCTTTTGCTGGTGGGTCGGGTTCTTGGCCTGCCCGACGTGGCCCATGCCGTAGCCCTTGATGGTCTTGGCCAGGATGACGGTCGGCTGGCCGGTGTGGTCGCTGGCCGACTTGAAGGCCGCGTACACCTTGTGGGGATCATGGCCGCCACGGTTCAGGCGCCAGATGTCCTCGTCGCTCATGCGCGACACGGCTTCCAGCAGCTTGGGGTGCTTGCCAAAGAAGTGTTCGCGGACGAACTTGCCGTCGTTGGCCTTGTACGCCTGGTACTCGCCGTCGACGGTTTCTTCCATGATCTGGCGCAGGATGCCTTCCTTGTCATGCGCAAGCAGCGGATCCCAGTAGCCGCCCCAGATCAGCTTGATGACGTTCCAGCCCGAACCACGGAAGTCGCCTTCCAGTTCCTGGATGATCTTGCCGTTGCCGCGCACCGGGCCGTCCAGGCGCTGCAGGTTGCAGTTGATGACGAAGATCAGGTTGTCGAGCTTTTCGCGGGCCGCCAGGGCAATGGCGCCCAGCGACTCGGGTTCGTCCATTTCGCCGTCGCCGCAGAACACCCAGACCTTGCGGTTGCTGGTGTCGGCGATGCCGCGGGCGTGCAGGTACTTCAGGAAACGGGCCTGGTAGATGGCCATCAGCGGGCCCAGGCCCATCGACACCGTCGGGAACTGCCAGAAGTCCGGCATCAGCTTCGGATGCGGGTACGAGGACAGGCCCTTGCCGTCCACTTCCTGGCGGAAGTGATTCAGCTGGTCTTCGGTCAGGCGGCCTTCGAGGTAGGCGCGGCCGTACATGCCGGGCGAGGTGTGGCCCTGGAAGTAGACCAGGTCGCCGCCGTGGCCTTCGTCTTCAGCGTGCCAGAAGTGGTTCTGGCCGCAGCCGATCATGGTGGCCAGCGAGGCGAACGACGCGATGTGGCCGCCCAGGTCGCCGCCATCGGGCGGGTTGTGCTTGTTGGCCTTGACCACCATGGCCATGGCGTTCCAGCGCACATACGAGCGGATGCGCGATTCCAGTTCCAGGTTGCCCGGATGCGCCGGCTCCAGGCCGGGGGGAATCGTGTTGACGTAAGCGGTATTGGGCGAGAACGGGATGTGAGCGCCGGAGCGACGGGCTTCGTCGATCAGGCGTTCCAGCAGGTAATGGGCGCGCTGCGGTCCTTCGCGATCAAGGACGGCTGCCAGGGCTTCGAGCCACTCCTGGGTTTCAAGGGTGTCTTCGTCGTTGGCGGCCTGTACGGCGCCAGCCTGGGCGTTAGAGGACATCGTGTGTCTCCTGTTGGGGTTCGTCGTGACCACACACCCGCTTATTGATCTACTCGCGGACATTGCATGGTAGCCGGGATCATCCGGGCTACCATGCAATGCATGGGGTCGGGGTGTTCAAAGGACCTGCCAGGGGCGGTTTCCTGTCAGGCGGCATTCTAAGAAAGAAGATTAACCGGTCGCAAGGAAAATTTCATGTTGCGGTACGGCATTTCATAATGCGGAAAGTTGAATGGAAGCTGAATCGCTGAGCGCCATACTTTTTATGGCCTAGCCCGAAAGCAGGGGTTGATTCCCGGCAATTCCCTTCCAACACGCACTAAAATGCGCGGTCTACCGGCCCCGAATTCCATGTCCAGCGCGCCCAAGTCCAACATACCTACGCCTTTCCATGACCACGCCCGCACCCGGCGGCGCGGGGTGTATTGGGTCACGCCCGCCATGGTGCTGATCCTCTATATCTGTGTGATGGCGGTGTTCTTCTGGCTGCAGCGCATTCATGACGACAGTGTCATGTTTGTCACCATAGACCAGGAACTGCGTCAGCAACGCCTGATCTGGGTCGTGCTGGCCCTGTCCTGCGTCATCGTCATCAGCCTGCTCATGCTGTGGCGCTATACCCGCTTCCGGTCCACCGCCGAGGCCGCGCTCATCGCCGAAACGGGTTTTCGGCGCGCCATGGAAAACTCCATGTCCACGGGCATGCGCGTGCTCGACATGGAGGGCCGCATCGCCTACGTGAACCCGGCCTTCTGCCGGATGATCGGCTGGAACGAAGCCGACCTGATCGGCCGCAGCCCGCCCTTCCCCTATTGGGTGCCGGGCCGCCACGAACAACATCAGCACACGCTGGACGTGCTGATGTCGGGCAAGACGCCCAGCAGCGGTCTTGAAGTCGAGGCGCAGCGGCGCGACGGCTCGCGCTTCACGGCGCGCATGTACGTGTCGCCGCTGCTGGACCCCAACGGCAACCAGATCGGCTGGATGACGTCCATGACGGACATCACCGAGCCCAAGCGCATCCGCGAGGCCCTGACCGCCGCGCACGAACGTTTCATGACCGTGCTGGAAGGCCTGGACGACGCCATCTCGGTCACGGCCGACACGCACGACGGGCTGGAACTGCTGTTCGCCAACCGCACGTACCGCCGCGTGTTCGGCGCGCAGACCGGCGGCCACGACGAGCTGCTGGCCGGGCGCCGCGGCCGCTTCACCGACGAATCGGTCGAAGTCTTTGCGCCGTCGGTGCAGCGCTGGTTTGAAGTGCACCACCGCATGCTGGCCTGGACGGACGGCCGCCGCGTGCGCATGCAGGTGGCGCGCGATATCACCGAGCGCCGCGGCCACGAGGAAGCGTCGCGCGTGCAGCAGGAAAAGATCCAGCTCACCAGCCGCCTGACCACGATGGGCGAAATGGCCTCGTCGCTGGCGCACGAGCTGAACCAGCCGCTGACCGCCATCGCCAACTACAGCATGGGCGCGGTGGCGCTGGTCAAGGCCGGCCACACCAGCCCCAACATGCTGCTGCCCGCGCTGGAAAAGGCCGCGTCCCAGGCCGAACGCGCCGGCAAGATCATCAGCCGCATCCGCGAATTCGTGAAGCGCAGCGAGCCGCGCCGCCAGCGCGTCGCCATCGGCCGCATTGTCGACAACGCCATCGGCTTTGCCGAAATCGACGCCCGCAAGCGCCGCATCCGCATCGACAGCTTCGTGCCGTCCAACGCGCCCGACGTCCTGGCCGACCCCATCCTGATCGAACAGGTGCTGCTGAACCTGCTCAAGAACGGGCTGGAAGCCATGGAAAAGAGCGAGTCCGACGAGCTTAAGGTTGCCGTAATTCTTCACGAGCAGCATATCGAGGTGGCCGTGGTGGACCGCGGCCACGGCCTTGCCGAACCCGAGCGCCTGTTCGAACCGTTCTTCAGCACCAAGTCGCAGGGCCTGGGCATGGGGCTGAACATCTGCCGTACCATTATCGAATCGCATCACGGCCGCCTGTGGGCTGACCCCAATCCCGCCGGCGGTACTATCTTCCGCTTCACCCTGCCCTGCGCTGCGACCCAGACGCAGGCCCAGAACGATCAGTCCGAGGAGTTGCACGCATGAACACGCCCCACCTGTCGAGCACGGTATTCATTGTCGACGACGACGAAGCGGTCCGCGATTCGCTGCGCTGGCTGCTGGAAGCCAATGGATACCGCGTTCGCGCCTACGCCAGCGGCGAGTCCTTCCTGGAAGACTACGACGCCAGCCAGATCGGCGTGCTGATCGCCGACGTGCGCATGCCCGGCATGAGCGGCCTGGAGCTGCAGGAACAGCTCATCATCCGCAACGCGCCGCTGCCCATCGTGTTCATCACCGGCCACGGCGACGTGCCGATGGCGGTGTCCACCATGAAGAAAGGCGCCGTCGACTTCCTGGAAAAGCCGTTCAACGAATCCGACCTGCGCGAAATCGTGGCGCGCATGCTGGAGCAGGCCACGCAGCGCGTGAGCAAGCACCAGGCCCAGAAGGACCACGAAGCCATGCTGGCGCGCCTGACCGCGCGCGAGCAACAGGTGCTGGAGCGCATCGTCGCCGGCCGCTTGAACAAGCAGATCGCCGACGACCTGGGTATCAGCATCAAGACCGTCGAGGCGCACCGCGCCAACATTATGGAAAAACTTGAAGTGACCACCGTTGCAGATTTGATGAAAGTGGCTCTGGCCAAACCCGAGGCACACGCATGACCGCAAGGATTATTGACGGCGCGGCCCTTTCGCAGCGCATTCGCGAAGAAGTCGCCCAGCGTGTTTCGGCTCTGGCCGAAAAAGGCACCCGCCCCGGCCTGGCCGTCGTGCTGGTCGGCGCGGACCCCGCCTCGCAGGTGTATGTGCGCAACAAGGTCGCGGCCTGCGAAAAGGCCGGACTGCATTCCGTGAAAGAGCAATACCCGGCCGAGATGACCGAGGCCGAACTGCTGGCCCGCATCGACGTGCTGAATCAGGACCCGACCATCCACGGCATCCTGGTGCAGTTGCCCCTGCCCAAGCACATGGACGCCCACAAGGTCATCGAGGCCATCGCGGCCGAAAAGGACGTGGACGGCTTCCATATCAGCAACGCAGGTCTGCTCATGACCGGCCAGCCGCTGTTCCGCCCCTGCACGCCGTACGGCGTGATGAAGATGCTGGAATCGGAAGGCGTGACGCTGCGCGGCGCCGAGGCCGTCATCGTCGGCGCCAGCAATATCGTGGGCAAGCCCATGGCCATGCTGCTGCTGCAGGCCGGCGCCACCATCACGATCTGCAACTCCAAGACGCGCGACCTGGCGGCCCAGACCCGCCGCGCCGACGTGCTGGTCGTGGCCACCGGCAAGCCCGGCATGATCGACGGCTCGATGATCAAGCCCGGCGCCGTCGTCATCGACGTGGGCATCAACCGCGGCGCCGACGGCAAGCTGTGCGGCGACGTGGATTTTGCGTCCGCCAAGGAAGTGGCCGGCGCGATCACGCCCGTGCCGGGTGGCGTGGGACCGATGACCATCGCCATGCTGCTGGTCAACACGGTTGAAGCGGCTGAACGCGCTGCGGGCTGAGGCGTAGATCCCGGTGTCTGACACCTGTGTGAGATGCGCTTCAGCTTGAACGGGCGTCTCAAGGGTGTCAGACACCTGCCGCAAATGGGCGCCTGACATCCCGAGTGAAACCCGGTGTCTGACACCCGTGTGAGATGCGCTTCAGCTTGAACGGGCGTCTCAGGGGTGTCAGACACCTGCCGCAACTTGGTCAGGCCTTGCGTTCAGGCCGATCGCCCTCACCTGATCTTTATCGCCTTCGCCGGCGCGCCTGGCGCGCCGCCTGCCACTCAATAAGCCGGTAACACCATGACCCAGAACCCCCTGCTCGCCCCCGTGTCCGAACTGGTCGATTACGCGGCCGTGAAACCCGCGCACATCGTGCCTGCCGTCGAGGAACTGCTGGGCATCGCCCGCAAGGCCGTCGACCAGGCTGCCGACCCCGCGCTCGCGCCCACCTGGGAAGCCGTGGCCGAGCCCCTGGACACCGCGTCCGAGCGCCTGTGGCGTGCCTGGTCGGTGGCCGGCCACCTGAATGCCGTGGTCAACACGCCGGAACTGCGCGAGGCCTACAACGCCGCCCTGCCGCTGGTCACCGAGTTTTCGACCTGGGTCGGCCTGCACGAAGGCCTGTACAAGCAATACCAGCGTCTGGCCGCAGCGCCCGATTTCGCGTCCTGGTCGCCGGTGCGCCGCCGCATCGTGGAAATGGCCCTGCGCGATTTCCGTCTTAGCGGCGTCGAACTGCAAGGCGCCGACCGCGAACGCTATGCCGAGATTTCCGACCGCGAGGCGCAGGCTTCGCAGAAGTTCTCCGAGAACGTGCTGGATTCCATCGACGCATGGTCGCTGATCGTTGAAGACGAAAGCCGCCTGGCCGGCGTCCCGGCCGACGTCGTTGCCGCCGCCCGCGCCGCCGCCGAGGAAGACGGCAAGGCCGGCTGGAAGCTCACGCTGAAGATGCCCTGCTACCTGCCCGTCATGCAGTACGCGAAGGACCGTTCGCTGCGCGAGGCGCTGTACCGCGGCTACGGCACCGTGGCGTCCGAACACGGCGATGCCAAGTTCGACAACTCGCCGCTGATCGAAGAACTGCTTTCGCTGCGCGCCGAGGAATCGGGTCTGCTGGGCCTGGGCACCTTCGCCGCGCTGCGTCTGCAAACGCGCATGGCCCGCGACGCCAAGGAAGTCACCGTGTTCCTGCGCGATCTGGCCGCCCGCGCCAAGCCCTACGCGCAGCGCGATCTGGCTGAACTTACCGCCTACGCCACCGGCGAGCTGGGTCTGGACAGCCTGCAGCCCTGGGACGTGGCCTACGCCTCGGAACGCCTGCGTGAATCGCGCTATGCGTACTCGGAAGACGAGGTCAAGCAATACTTCACCGAGCCGCGCGTGCTGGCGGGCCTCTTTGACGTCATCCAGACCCTGTTCGGCGTGCGCCTGACGGAAACGCCGGTGTCCTCGTGGCACGGCGACGTGCGCGGCGTGCGGGTCGAAAGCCCTGAAGGCGCGCTGATCGGCCACCTGTACCTGGATCTGTATGCGCGCGCCGGCAAGCAGAACGGCGCGTGGGTGGACAGCGAACGCACGCGCCGCGTCGTGGCCGGCACGGTGCAGACGCCCATCGCCTACCTGACCTGCAATTTCTCGCGCCCCAACGGTGACCGTCCCGCCGTGCTGACGCATGACGACGTCATCACCCTCTTCCACGAAACCGGCCACGCGCTGCATGCGCTGCTGTCGGAAGTCGACGAGCCGGGCGCCGCGGCGTTCGCCAGCGTGGAATGGGACGCCATCGAACTGCCTTCGCAGTTCATGGAGAACTTCTGCTGGGAATGGGCCGTGGTGCAAAAACTGTCGGCGCACGTGGACAGCGGCGAGCCGCTGCCGCGCGCGTTGTATGACCGTCTGGTCGCCGCCCGCAACTACCAGAGCGGCATGCAGACCGTGCGCCAGATCGAGTTCGCGCTGTTCGACATGCTGATGCACGACCGCAGCAAGGGCGCGTCGATTTCCGAGGTGCTGGCGCTCTTGCAGGAAGTGCGCAAGGAAGTTGCCGTGCTGTTCCCGCCCGAATGGCATCGCCTGCCGCATGCTTTCTCGCACCTGTTCGCGGGTGGTTATGGCGCGGGCTACTACAGCTACAAGTGGGCCGAAGTGCTGTCGGCGGATGCGTACGAGGCGTTTGAGGAAGCGGCGGCCAAACAGGCTGGCAACGCGCTGGGTACGCTGGATCCGGAAACCGGTGCGCGTTTCCGCCGCGAAGTGCTGGCGGTGGGCGGCTCGCGCCCGGCGGCCGAATCGTTCGCCGCGTTCCGCGGCCGCGCGCCGCGTATTGATGCGCTGCTGCGCCATAGCGGGATGACGGCTGGCTGATGGCGGTGTCTGACATCCGTCGCGTTCTTTGGTCGGTGTCTGACACCCTTGGGCCCGTCGCATTCTTTGGTCGGTGTCTGACACCCTGGATGCACCGCTGCACATTGCAGGGCATCTCATCGGGTGTCAGACACCTGGCGATGCAAGGCGTCTCATCGGGTGTCAGACACCTGGCACCTGATGCACTCCCCCCCTGCCAAGACGGCCCGCCATCGAGCGGGTCGTTTTTTTGCGCCGGGCTTGCGCGCGAACAAGGCATTGCGGCCACATGCCGCCCCTCTCAAATCCAGCAGGTAGAATCCGAAAGGTTTACCCCCTTCCGGCTACTGGACTCATGCGACACCTGATTACCGGCCGCTTCTTTCGCGGACTGCTGTTGAGCTTGTGTGTGTTTCTTGCCGCCTGCGGCGACAGGAACGTGGACTGGACGCTTTACAACGTCAAGGGCCACCTGCCGGACCTGAAGTTTTCGCTGCCCGGCGCGGGCGGCAAGACGGTCAGCAGCGACGACCTGAAGGGCAAGACCGTGCTGCTGTTTTTCGGCTACGCCAGTTGCCCGGACATCTGCCCGACGACCATGGCGCAGCTGACCGCGGTGCTGCAGAACCTGGGCGACAAGGCCAAGGACGTGCGCATCCTGTTCGTCAGCGTGGACCCGCACCGCGACACGCCGGACATCCTGCAGGCCTACGTCAACGCCTTCAACAACAACGCCATCGGCGTGACCGGCAACGAACGGCAGGTGGCTGACCTGGCGCGCCGCTATCGCGTGGCCTACCAGATCGAAAAGCCCCGGCCCGGTGACGACGCCGACATGTACGAAGTGACGCACAGCCGCGGGGTCTACATTTTCGACAAGGACGGCAAGGCGCGCCTGCTGGCGTCGGACACCGACAGCATCGAGACGCTGACCAAGGACGTGCGCCAGCTCATCGACCTGACATCCTGAGGGCCTGCACGTTTGGGGCCGGCGACCCGGCGGCCCCAAATCTGCAACCGCCGATTCGGCAGGCCGGCACTCCGGCGATCCGCAGTATTTCCGCAACGGCAGGGCCGCACACCAGTTGTTACAGCGATGGCGCGAGGGGCGTGGGTATCATCAGTCCACTTCGCCCCCTTTTCCCTAGTAAGGAGTACGCGCATGAGCATCATCATCATGATCATCGTCGGGTTCATCGTGGGACTGATCGCCCGCGCCATCATGCCCGGGGACCAGAACATGGGGATCATCATGACCACCATTCTGGGCATCATCGGCGCCGTCGTTGCCGGCTTTCTGGGTCAGTCGCTGGGGTGGTACCAGCCCGGCGAACCCGCTGGCTGGATCGGATCCGTCGTCGGCGCGATCATCGTGCTGTTCGTGGTGGGCCTGATCGCCAAGAAGCGCACCTGACGCCTGCGCGTCTGGCAGGCAGAAAAAACGGGCCGATCAAAATGATCGGCCCGTTTTGCATTGCAGGCGCCAGAAGCGGCCCGATGAGCGGTCCCAAGTGCGACACCAGAAGCGGCGCCAAAAGCGTCGCTTCCTGCCTCAGCCCGCCGGCGTGACCGGCGCGGCAGGCGCCGCCGCCGTGCGTTCCGTCCACCCGCCGCCCAGCACCTTGTACAGCGTGACGAGGTTGGTCAGGCGCGCAAGACGCGTGTCGACCAGCGCCTGCTGCGAGGTGTAAAGCGAGCGCTGCGAATCCAGCACGCTCAGGTAGTCGTCGATGCCCTGCCGGAAGCGTTGTTCCGACGCGTCATACGCACGCTGGTTGGCGTCCACCAGCAGGCGCTGGGCCTGGATCTGCTCGTCCAGCGTGCCGCGACCGGCCAGCGCGTCCGCGACTTCGCGGAAACCCGTCTGGATCGACTTCTCGTACTGCGCCACCTGGATGTTCTTCTGCACCTTGGCCAGGTCCAGCCCCGCCAGCAGCGAGCCGCCCGCGAAGATCGGCATGGTGATCTGGGGCACGAAACTCCACGCACCCGAACCGCCGTCGAACAAGCCGCCCAGGCTGGCGCTGGCGGTGCCGGCCGAACCCGTGAGGCTGATGGTCGGGAAGAACGCCGCGCGCGCCGCGCCGATGTTGGCGTTGGCGCCCTTGAGCTGATGCTCGGCCGCGCGGATGTCCGGGCGGCGCGTCAACAGGTCGGACGGCAGGCCGGCGGGCAGCGTGGTCGGCAGCATGCTGTCGTCCAGCTTGACCGCGCTGTCCAGCGCCGCGGCCATCTGCGGCGACAGCGGCTGACCCACCAGCAGCACCAGCGCGTTGCGGTCCTGCGCGGCCTGGCGCGTGTATTGCGACAGATTGCGCTGGGCGGTGCGCAGCGAGACTTCGGCCTGGCTCAGGTCCAGCGCCGTGGACAGGCCCTGGTCGTAGCTCTGCTTGGTCAGGTTGTAGGAATCTTCCTGGCTCTTGAGCGTGTCGCGCGTCAGGCTGAGCAGCTCCTGGTCCGCGCGCAGCGTCAGGTAAGCATTCGCAACCTCGGCGATCAGCGTGAGCTGCGTCGCGGTGCGCGTCTCGTCCAGCGCCAGGTAGGATTCCAGCGCCTGGTCGCTCAGGCTGCGGATGCGGCCAAAGAGGTCCAGCTCCCAGGCGGACATTGCGGCGCCCACCTGGTAACTGTGGCTGGTCGTGGCCTGCCCGCTGGGCGACAGGTCGGCCGGCGTGCGCTGGCCCGAATTCTGGCCCGCGATGCCGATGCTGGGCGCGAGGTCCGCGCGCTGGATGCGGTACTGCGCCCGCGCCGCCTCGACGTTCAGCGCAGCCACGCGCAGGTCGCGGTTGTTGACGAGCGACTGCTCGATCAGCTGCTGCAAGAGCGGATCGCCGAAGAAGTCGCGCCAGCCGATGTCGGCCACGGCCATGCCGGCAGGCGTAGCCACCTGGGCCGCGTTGTAGGCAGGACCCGTCGGATAGGCGGTGTCGATGGGCGCGTCAGGACGCTCATACGTGGGGGCCAGCGAGCAGCCCGCCAGGGCCGCCGCCAGGGATACAGACAGCAAGGTTCTCATCTGGAGTTTCATTACGGTTGACCCTCCGCCGGCACGTCGTGCGGCCCCTTGGCGCTGGTGTCGTGCTTGTCAACGTTTTCGCTCATGCGCTTGACCTTGAACACGCGCAGCATGATGACGAAGAACGCAGGGACGAAGAAGATGGCCAGGAACGTGCCGGTCAGCATGCCGCCGATCACGCCCGTGCCGATGGCGTTCTGGCTGCCCGAGCCCGCGCCGCTGGAAATCGCCAGCGGGGTCACGCCCAGGATGAACGCCAGGGACGTCATCAGGATGGGACGCAGACGCTGACGGGCGGCGTGGATGGCCGACTCGGTCAGGCTGGCGCCCGCTTCATAGTGCTCTTTGGCGAATTCCACGATCAGGATGGCGTTTTTGGCCGCCAGCCCGATTGTCGTCAACAGGCCCACCTGGAAGAACACGTCGTTGGACAGGCCGCGCATCAGCGTGGCCAGCAACGCGCCGATGATCCCCAGCGGCACCACCAGCATGACCGCGGACGGAATGGTCCAGCTTTCATAGAGCGCCGCCAGGCACAGGAACACCACGATGAGCGAGATCGCGTACAGCGCGGGCGCCTGGGCGCCGGACAGGCGTTCTTCGAACGACAGGCCGGTCCATTCGAAGCCGACGCCCACCGGCAGCTTGGCCGCCAGGCGTTCCATTTCTTCCATGGCTGCGCCCGAGCTGTAGCCCGGCGCCGCCTGGCCCTGGATGTTGTACGACGGCACGCCGTTGTAGCGGTTCAGCTTCTGCGGACCGAAGCTCCACGTCGCGCTGGAGAACGCCGAGAACGGGACCATGTCGCCATCCTTGTTGCGCACGTACCATTTGTTCAGGTCTTCCGGCAGCATGCGCGAGGATGCCTCGCCCTGCGCGAACACCTTCTTCACGCGGCCGCGGTCGATGAAGTCGTTGACGTACGACGAACCCCATGCGGTGGCCAGCGTGCTGTTGATGTCCGACACGGCCACGCCCAGGGCGCGGGCCTTTTCGCGATCGATGTCCAGCTGGTACTGCGGCGCATCTTCGATGCCGTTGGGACGCACGCCCGCCAGCACCGGACTCTGGGCGGCCTCGCCCAGAAGCTGGTTGCGCGCGGCAAGCAGCTTCTCGTGGCCCACGCCGGCGCGGTCCATCAGCTGGAAGTCAAAGCCGGTGACGTTGCCCAGCTCCATGACAGAAGGCGGCGGCACGACGAACAACTTCGCACGTTGTTCCGTCTGGGCGAAGTGCGCGTTGGCGCGATCCGCCACGGCACCGGCCTTCAGGCTGGCGTCGCCGCGTTCTTCCCAGTCACGCAGCTTGATGAACAGGATGGACGCGTTCTGGCCGCGGCCGCCGAAGTTGAAGCCGTTGACCGCGAACACCGAGGTGACGGCGTCCTTTTCTTCGGTCAGCAGGTACTTGGTGGCGTCGTCGATAACGGCCTTGGTGGCTTCGGCGGTGGCGCCGGCGGGCGTCTGGATCTGGGCGAACAGGATGCCCTGGTCCTCGGCCGGCAGGAACGCGGTGGGGATGCGAGTGAACATCCAGCCCATCGCGATGACCAGCGCCAGGTAGACGACCATCAGCCGCTTAGTGCGGTTCAGGCCGCGGGCGACGGTATTGGCGTAGCCGTTGCTGCTGCGCTCGAATGTTCGGTTGAACCAGCCGAAAAAGCCCTTCTTGGCGCCGTGATGGCCCTTCGGAATAGGCTTGAGCAGCGTCGCGCAAAGCGCCGGCGTGAACACGATGGCGACGATCACGGACAGCACCATCGAGGACACGATCGTGATCGAGAACTGACGGTAGATCACGCCCGTGGAGCCGCCGAAGAACGCCATCGGCACGAACACGGCCGCCAGCACCATCGCGATGCCGATCAGGGCGCCGGTGATCTGACTCATGGACTTGCGGGTGGCCTGCTTGGGCGTGAGGCCCTCTTCCGCCATCACCCGCTCGACGTTTTCGACCACCACGATGGCGTCATCGACGAGCAGACCAATGGCCAGCACCATCCCGAACATGGTCAACGTGTTGATGGAATAGCCAAATGCCGCCAGCACGCCAAACGTGCCCAGCAGCACCACCGGCACGGCCAGCGTGGGGATGATGGTGGCGCGGAAGTTCTGCAGGAAGAGATACATCACCAAGAACACCAAGATGATGGCTTCGACCAGCGTCTTGAACACTTCATGGATCGACAGGCTGACGAACGGCGTCGTGTCGTACGGATAGACGACGTCCATGCCCGGCGGGAAATACGGCTTGAGGTTGTTGATGGTGTCGCGCACCGCCTGCGCCGTGTCCAGCGCGTTGGCGCCCGGCGCCAGCTTGATCGCCAGGCCCGAGGCCGGGTTGCCGTTGTAGAAGCTGTCGATGGCGTAGGTCTGGCCGCCGAGTTCGATGCGCGAGACATCGCGCAGGCGCACCTGCGAACCGTCGGAATTGACCTTCAGCAGGATCTGGCCGAAGTCCTCGGCCGTCTGCAGGCGCGACGGTCCGATGATGGTGGCGTTCAGCTGCTGGCCGCGCACGGACGGCAGGCCGCCCAATTGGCCGGACGAGACCTGGACGTTCTGTTCCTTGATGGCGGTGGTGACGTCGACCGTGGTCAGCCCGTAGTTGACGAGCTTGGCCGGGTCCAGCCAGATCCGCATCGCGTACTGCGAGCCGAAGAGCTGGAAGTCGCCCACGCCCTGCGTGCGGCTGATGGGATCCTGGACGTACGAGGCAACGTAGTCGGCCAGGTCGTCCTTGGTCATCGTGCCGTCGGTGGACACGAAGCCGGCCACGATCAGGAAGTTCTTCGTGGCCTTGGTGACGCGGATGCCCTGCTGCTGCACTTCCTGCGGCAAGAGCGGCTGCGCCAGCGCAAGCTTGTTCTGGACCTGCACCTGCGCGGTGTCGGGGTTGGTGCCCTGCTTGAAGGTCAGCGTGATGGACATGCTGCCGTCGGAGTTGCTTTCCGACGAGATGTACTGCAGGCCGTCAAGACCGTTCATCTGCTGCTCGATCACCTGCACCACGGTGTCCTGCACGGTCTGCGCGGACGCGCCCGGGTAGGTCACCGCGATGCCGATGGCGGGCGGCGCGATGTTGGGGTACTGGGCGACCGGAAGCTGCAGGATGGACAGCGCGCCGGCCAACATCAGCACGATCGCGATCACCCAGGCAAAAACCGGCCTGTCGATAAAAAACTTTGCCATGCGTGGCTCCTGATTACTGCTTGGCCGGCGCGGCGGGGGCAGCGGCCCCCTGCGCATTGGCCGCTTGCGGCTGGGCCTTGGCGCCGGCTTCGGTGGCGACCACTTCAACGCCGGGGCGGACCATCTGCAGACCTTCCACGATCACGCGGTCGCCGGCGGCCAAGCCGTCGGTGACGAGCCACTTGTCGCCGATGGCGCGGTCGGTCTTCAGGTCGCGCAGTTCGACCTGGTTCTTGGCGTTGACGACCAGCGCGGTCGGCTGGCCGCGCTGGTTGCGCGTCACGCCGCGCTGCGGCACCAGCAGGCCGTCGGCGGCAACGCCGTCAGCCAGGCGCGCACGCACGAACATGCCGGGCAACAGGCGCCGGTCGGGGTTGGGGAACACGGCGCGCAGCGTGATCGAGCCGGTGCCAGGGTCCACGGTCACTTCGGAGAACTGAAGCTTGCCGGATTGCTTGTATTGCGAGCCGTCTTCCAGCGTCAGCGTGACCATCGCGGCCTGCTCGCCGTCCAGCTTCTTGAGCTGGCCGGTGGCCAGCGCGTCCTGCAGGCGCAGGAGCTGCACGCTGGACTGCGTGACGTCGACGTAGATCGGGTCGATCTGCTGCACCGCGGCCAGCGCGCTGGTCTGGTTGGCCGTCACGAGCGCGCCTTCGGTCACGGCCGAGCGGCCGATGATGCCGTCGATCGGCGACAAGACCTTGGTGTAGACGAGATTGATGCGGGCCGTGTCCAGTGCCGCCTTGGCCGACAGCACGTCGGCGGCGGCCTGATCGCGCGTGGCGACGGCGTTGTCATAGGTCTGCTGGCTGACCGCGCGAGTGGCGACCAGCGGCTTGTAGCGCTCGGCCAGCAGCGCGGCGGTCTTCTGCTGCGCCTGGGCGCGGGCCAGCGCGGCCTTCTGGCTGTCGACGTTGGCCTGGTAGAGGGCGGGATCGATCTGATAGAGCTGTTCGCCCGCCTTGACCTCGCCGCCCTCGGTGAAGAGGCGCTTCTGGACGATGCCGTTGACCTGCGGACGGACTTCGGCGACGCGGAAGGCAGAGGTGCGGCCAGGCAGTTCGGTGGTCAGGGAAACGGGCTGCGTCGCCAATGTGACGACCGTCACTTGCGGCTTGCCGCCCTGCGGCGCCTCTTGCTTCTTGCCGCAAGCGGCCAGTGTGAGGGCCGATGCCGTCAGCGCGACAACGGCCGCGCCGCGCCACATAGCGCTTTTCTTATTCATAGATTGCATTCCCGATTTCAATAAAAGTTGCCCCACGCCGCGCATGCGCCGCGTGCCTGATGGCCGTACATGGCCGGATTGCCTGGGGCGATTCTGCGAAGAACATCAGCCCGTCGGACCGTCTTGGCGCGGTCCGCGGCGTTCGACTTGGGTGGATTCGCGTGGAACACGCAAGGCTGGACGTTTATCGCATTGCTGCATTGCAGAACTCGCATTCTGAGTTATCCCGCTTTAGAAACAAAGGGGCATGAAGAGAAAACATCATTCCATTTATGGGACAATTGTCCGTTCTCCACTGTGACAAAATCGCGTCATGAAACGCCTACAGGGAATGGAACTCTTCGTCGAGGTCGCCAAAACGCACAGTTTTAGCCGCGCTGCGGCAACGCTGGGCGTCCCGAAGTCGACCTTGTCTCGCCAGGTGGCCGAACTGGAGCGGTCCGTGGGGCTGCGGCTGCTCAGCCGCACCACGCGCAAGGTGGAACTGACCGATGCCGGGCGGCTGTATTTCGAGCGCTGCCAGCGCATCGTGGCCGAGGCGCAGATCGCCCATGAAGAATTGCAGAAGCTGGTCGACACGCCGGCCGGACCGCTGCGGGTGAACATGCCCGCGGATTTCGGCACGGACTTCCTGGCTGAATCGTTCATGGAGTTTTCCCGGCGCTATCCCGATGTGACGTTTTTCCTGGACCTCGCAAACCCGGACCACGCATCGCGCGTGTTCCAGACCTGCGACGTGTCGATCGAAATCGGCGATTTGCCCGATTCGACCCAGATTGCAAGACTGCTGGGCATGCTGCCCGCCTACCTGTATGCCTCGCGCGACTACCTGGAAAAGCACGGCGAACCGAAGCATCCCAGCGACTTGACCCGGCACGAGTGCATCGAGTTCCGCGCGGAAGGCGCGGGACGCGTGACGCGCTGGCCGCTTACGAATGGCGAGCAGCACATCGAGTTCACGCCGGGCAACCGCTTTTCCGTCAACGGCGTCGCCATGGCCCGGCGCCTGGCCATGCTGGGCGCGGGCATCGCGGTGCTGGTGGGTGGTCAGATGTCGGAGCAGCAGTCCGGCCAGTTGCAGCGCGTGCTGCCGGATTGGCAGTTGGGACCGTTTCCGGTCCATGCAGTCACGGAGACGCGGCTGCTGCCCGCCAAGACCCGGATCTTCATCGAATTCCTGATGGAGCGCCTGGGCAGCCACTGGCAAGCGAAGGATACGCCCGGTTTCATGAAATCCCGCTGAGATCGAAACAGACTGAAAAATTCTTCGGCCGCCGACAAGTGTTGTCGGGTGGGATGACCAATGGGGCGGGAGTTTCGCGGGCGGTGTGAGGCACGCTTTGGAGGGCTTCTCGCTGGCGGTGTCAGACACCCTTTGGAGGGCTTCTCGCTGGCGGTGTCAGACACCCTTTGGAGGGCATCTCAGAATGGAGCGCGTCTCACCAGGGTGTCAGACACCTGCGTTGGAGACCGTCTTGCCGCGACGTCAGGCACCCGCTGCAACGGTAGGTGTCTGACGCCCTTGGGGCAGGATCTCGGCGGGAAGACTGTCTCGCCAGGGTGTCAGACACCGGCTTGGAGACCGTCTTACCGCGGCGTCAGGCACCCGCTGCGGCGGTAGGTGTCTGACACCCTTGGGGCAGGATCTCGGCGGGAGGACTGTCTCACCCGGGTGTCAGACACCGGCTTGGAACAGATGCTGCCTCATCGGGAGTGTCAGACACCGGGTTAGCGCGGTGCCCACACCCGCTCAGAACGATTCGTCGTCGCGCAGATAGCGCCATTGACCCAGCGGCAGATCGCCCAGCGCAACATGGCCGATACGCACGCGTTTCAGGCCGATCACCTTCAGGCCCACCAGTTCGCACATGCGGCGGATCTGGCGTTTTTTGCCTTCGCGCAGCACGAAGCGCAGTTGATCGTGGTTCTGCCAGCGCACCTGGGCGCGCTTGAGCGGCTTGCCGTCCAGCGATAGCCCGTGGTTCAACAGGGCCAGGCCGTTGTCGGATAGCTCACCCTGAACGCGCACCAGATATTCCTTGTCGACCGTGGAATCCTCGCCGATCAGCTGCTTGGCGACGCGGCCGTCCTGGGTCAGGACCAGCAACCCTTGCGAATCGATGTCCAGGCGGCCTGCGACGGCCAGGCCTTCAAGGTGCGCGCGTTCGAAGCGCTGCGGAGCCCGATCGCCGGAAAAGCGCGAGCGGGAATCGATCAGGGCGACGGCCGGCTTATAGCCTTTTTCGGCCTGGCCGGAGACATAGCCGACGGGCTTGTTGATGAGGATCGTGACGCGGGAAGTCTGGCGCGCATGCGCGGCGCGTTCCAGCGTGATTTCCTGATCGGGATAGGCCCGCGCGCCCAATTCGGACACGACGACGCCGTCGACGCGGACCCAGCCGCGCTCGATATAGCTGTCCGCCTCGCGGCGTGAACAGAGTCCGCGCTCGGACATGAGCTTGGAGATACGTACTTTTTCCATGGGCGGTATTGTATGCGGACGGCCGGTAAGGACGGCCGGTGAGGACGGCCTCTGACCCTGCCCTGCGGCATTGCGACGCAGACGGCCTTCCGGCGGGGCTTGGCATAATACGCAGCCATGACGATACCCGCAGCCCATCGCCCCCCTCTCGCCGCCGGCTGGCTGGCGCAAGCCCCTGCCATTCTGTCCCCCGCCCAACGTCACTGGCTGTTCCGGCCGGGCGCGCTGACCGCCGGCCTGCGCCAGGTCGGGCAAGTGCGTCTGCGGGTGTTGGCCGAGTACGCCGACGGCGCGCCGGCTGACGAGGCGCGTGCAATGCGCATTGCGCCCGGCTCACCGGTGTGGATCCGCGAGGTCCTGATGTCCGTGAATGGCGTGGACAGCGTCCCGGCGCGCAGCCTGACGCCATTGACGGCGTCGCACGGCGCCTGGCAAGGGATGCGGCGCCTGTTGACCCGCCCGCTGGCCGACATGCTGTATCACGACAGCACGGTCATCCGGTCGCCGTTCGCGTGCCGGCGGCTGGCGTCGCCTGTGCCGTTTCATGCCACCGCCGCTAACGTTCTGCCGCCCGAGGCGCGTGCGCTGCAGGCTGGCCGCATCTGGGCGCGTCGCTCAGTGTTCTGGCGCCAGGGGCAGCCGCTGTTGGTGGCCGAGTGCTTTCTGCCGGACTTCTGGGCGTTGATCGCCGGCCAGCCCGTGCCGCCGCTCGTGCCGCACCAACGCACGCCGCGTTGAGGTTGGCCTGCTGAACGCCCACAGTTGGCAGGCGTTCAGACCATGCTCAGCCTGATATGCCACCGATCGCGCCGTGCTGAAACCGTAGCCCTGCCCCCCCGCGACCAGCCCGTTCAGCCTTCGTACCGCCGCCCCTGCTCCAGCAGTTCCGGCGTGCCGATCACGTCATTCAATCCATCGAAATCCAGCATCCTGTCCTTCCACGGCCCCGTCGTGCCGTGCTGGCGCAGGCTGCCATAGTAGCCCTGCAGCGTGTGCGCCACCGCGCGCGCCGTGCCGCCGGGGAAGATGACGATGCGAAATCCCGCAGCGGCAAGCGCGCCCGCGTCCTGCACCGGGGTCTTGCCTCCCTCCACCATGTTGGCCAGCAGCGGCACGCGCGACGCGAATCGGTCGCACGCGGCGCGCATCTGCTCAGGCGTGCGCAGCGCCTCGATGAAGAGCGCGTCGGCCCCCGCTTCCAGATACGATTCGGCGCGGTCCAGCGCCGCCTCCAGCCCTTCTGACGCCAGCGCGTCGGTGCGCGCCAGGATCAGCGTGGACGCGTTGACCCGCGCGTCGACGGCGGCGCGCAGCTTGCCGCACATCTCGGCGGCAGGAATCACGCTTTTGCCGTCCAGGTGACCGCAGCGCTTGGGAAAGGTCTGGTCCTCAAGCTGGATCATCGCGGCCCCAGCGCGCTCGAAGCCGCGCACGGTGCGTTGCGTGTTCAGCGCGTTGCCGAAGCCCGTGTCGGCGTCCACGATCACCGCGGCCGACACGCGCTCGGCGATGCGGGCCAGCGTGTCCTCGACCTCGGTGTAGGTGGTCAGGCCGATGTCCGACCGGCCCAGCCGCGTGTACGCGATGGACGCGCCCGACAGGTACAGCGCGGTAAAGCCGGCCTGCTCGGCCACCAGCGCCGACAAGGCGTCGTAGACGCCGGGGGCCAGCACCGTGCCGGCCGCCAATTGCGCTTTCAGGTTCTGTGTTTGCATCTTGGGTTTCCTAATCCAGGCGGCGCCCGAGCAGCGCCGCCGCGGTGGCCGCGGCAATATGGCCGCCGGCGACCGCGCTGAGCAAGCCGTTGCCGGACAGATAGCCCGACACGTCGTTGCCCGAAACGCCACGGGCGGCGCCGCCCGCGGCCAGCAGGTTGGGCAGCGCCCGGCCCGCGTTGTCCAGGACGCGGCATTGCGCGTCGATATCCAGCCCGCCTTGCGTGTGAAATAGCGCGCCCGTCACCTTGACGGCGTGGTACGGCGCCTGCAAAGAGCGCTCGAAGCGGCGTCCCAGCGGGTCCGGCGCGCCGGGCCGGACCGCATCCAGCGTCTGGCCCAGCACATCGGGATCGCAACCGATCAGCGCGGCCAGCGCCGCCAGATCGGCGCACGTCTTCAACG
This sequence comes from Achromobacter sp., assembly GCF_032113835.1. Taxonomy (GTDB): domain Bacteria; phylum Pseudomonadota; class Gammaproteobacteria; order Burkholderiales; family Burkholderiaceae_B; genus Achromobacter. The sequence goes on from NZ_DAMCTG010000046.1 coordinate 39,951, forward strand.
CCTGCCCTTCCTCGGCCTGCACAAAGTCGGGAAAGCCGCGCGCCAGTGCAAGCGTGCGGTCGTCGAAGACGTTCCACGCCACCGAGCCCGGCTGCGCCAGCACGTGAACCGCGGCCTCGGAGTAACCGTGCGTCTCGTCGTGAAAGCGGCGGCCCTCGCAGTTGATCTGCACGCCGCCGTCCATCATCACGGCCCAGGAGATCAGCGCGCCCTGCGGTGTGGCCCAGGAGCCGTGGCCCTGGTAGCCGCCCAGGTCCGCGAGGCGCGCGCCAAGCTGCGTGCCCCATTGGATGGCGCTGCCGTCGTTGCCCACGTGGCCGCCGTAGACGGCATCGCGCATCGCGGGCAGGTATTCGCCGACCATCGCGGCGTTGCCGCCAAAGCCGTTGCACGCCAGCAGCAAGACATCGCAGCCGATGACGTCGACCGAGCCGTCCGGGCGTTCGCAGCCCACGGCGGTCACGCGGCCGTCGTTATCCGTCCAGATCTCGCGCGCCAGTGCGCGAGTCAGCAGGTAGGCGCCGGCCTCGGTGGCGGCGCGTTCCAAGGCCGCGACCAGCGCCGCGCCGGTGCGTTCGGGCAGCGTGTGCATGCGGCGCGCGGTGTGGCCGGGGTACAGGAACCCGTCCAGGACCTCGAAGCGCAGCCCGTGCGCGGCAAGCGCATCCATCGCCGCGGCGGCTGCGCCCGTGTACGCGGCCACGAGCTTGGGTGAGGCCGTGCCGTGCGCCTTGGCCTGGATGTCGGCGGCAAAGCGCGCGGCGTCGTCCTCGATGCCCGCGGCGCGCTGCACCGCGGAGCCGGCTGCGGGAATGAAGCCCGAAGACAAAGCGGTTGAGCCGCTGGGCACGGCATCGCGTTCGATCAGCACCGTATCGATGCCGGCGCTGGCCAGGCGCAGCGCGGCGGTCAGGCCGCAGGCGCCCGCCCCGATGATGACCACCGGCACGTGCATGGCGTCCGCGCCGGGCGCGATGCCCCGTCTGACGATTGGCGCACTCACGGCTTCAGCCTGTCCAGCACGTCCTGGCACGTCACCACGTCGGCCACCGTGCGCAGGTCCGCCAGCGCGGCCTCATGCATCGCAGGGGTGGGCGCGGCGCAGCCGTCGGCCAGCACCGTCACGTGGTAGTCGCGCATGTGGGCGTCGCGCACCGTGCTGGCGACGCCGCCGTTGGTGACGATGCCCGCCACCACCACGCTGGAGATGCCCGCGCGCCGCAGCACCCAATCGAGCTGCGTGTTGAAAAAGGCCGAATACGCGACCTTCCAGACCGACACGTCGACCAGCCCGTCCAGCTCGGCCACGTTGGCCTGTCCGGGCGAACCGGCGACGAAATCGCCGCGGCGCAAGAACGGGCGCAATTGCTTGAGATGCGGCGAAATCATGGGCTCGCCGTGCGCGTCGGGCCACAGCGTGAACTGGCTGGCGGCCACGAAGCCGCCCTGCCCCTTCAGCGCGCGTGCTACCGGCGCCACGCGCGCCGGCAAGGCGCGCGCCTGCGGGCTGACCGCGCCGCCGCGGTCGTAGGCGCCGCCGGGCGCCAGGAAGTCGTTTTGCAGGTCGATGATGACCAGCGCGGTCGTGCGGGGATCGAAGGCGTGCATGGCGAGCTCCTACGATGCGGTGCGGGCGATGAGCATGTTGCCCAGGGAATCGACCCGGCCCGCGAAGCCGGGTTCGATCCAGATGGTGGTGTCCGGCTGCTCAAGAATGGCGGGTCCCGCCACCTCGGCGCCAACCGGCAGGTCCAGGCGCGCGTAGCGCACGGCGTCGTGCCATTGCCCGGCGTGAAAGACCCGTTGCGTGCCGAGCGCGGCGGGCATGGCCGTGCTGGTCGGGGCCAGCAAGGCCAGATCGAACTTGGGGCGCTGGCCGATGCGGGCATAGCGCAGATTCAGGATGCGGACCGGAATGCCGGTCAGGCTGCGGCCGAAAGCGGCCTGGTAGGCGCGGTCGAATGCGGCGGCGATGCCGTCGCGGGTGAGGGCCCCGCGGCCCACTTCCACGCGTACGGTGTGGCTCTGGCCCACGTACAGCATGTCCAGTTCAATGCTTTCGCGGATGCCCTCGAA
>NZ_DAMCTG010000047.1:0-40934 GCF_032113835.1 Achromobacter sp.
GAACCGAGTCGTCGCCCGCCGAGTGATCGTCGGCGCCGCCGGTTTCCTTGTACGAGTAGGAGATGACACCGGTCGCAGCGTTGTAACCCGTGACGGTCAGCACGCCCTTGTCGGTGGTGATGACGACCGGGTTCGCCGCGGAGGCGCCGGTCACGTCGCGGCCAGCCACGGTGACGGTGGAAATGCCAGCTTCCGCCGACACGCCAACCGAACCGGTAACCGTCGCGCCGGAGCCTTCCACCACGCTGTTGTGCGCGCTGGTGACGTTGCCGTCGGAGTCAACGGGGGTGACCACCGGAGGACCGTCGGTCTGACCCGTGACCGTGACGGTCAGGGTGGCGGTGCTGCTGGCGCCGTCCTTGTCTGTCACGGTGTAGGTGATCGACGTTTCCTTCGTTTCGCCGTTATTCAGCGCCTGGAAGTCGGGGCCAGGATTGAAGGTGTACGAACCGTCGGCGTTCAGCGTGAAGCTGCCGCCGTTGGAGCCGGCGATCGCCGTGCCCACGCCGGCCGCATGGCCATTGACTGCCGAGACGTGCAGTTCGTCGCCGTCGGCATCGCTGTCATTGGACAGCACACCGTCCTTGGCCGTGACGGTCAGCGACGAATCTTCGTCGGTCTTGCCGGCGTCGTCGGCGGCAGTCGGGGCCGGGTTCTTGACGTCCCATTCGAAGGTCTGGCTGACCTTGGCGCCCGACAGGTCAGTCGCGGTAATGACGACGGTATAGACGCCGTTGTTGCCGCCTTGCGAGGCCGAGGAGTCGATCTTGCCGGTGATCAGGCCCGTGACCGGATCCAGCTTCAGGCCAGGGGGCAGGCCATTGGCCGAGAAGGTCAGCTTGTCGCCGGCGTCGACGTCCTTGAACTGCTTGGAGATGTCCAGGTCGACCACGACGTCGCTGTCGTTGCTGGCCTGGTTGTCCAGGGTCACGCCCGGAGTCAGGATCGGGGTGTCGTTGGTGCCGGTGACGGTGACGGTCAGCGTGGCGGTGGAGGTGGCGCCGTCGGCGTCGGTCACGGTGTAGGTGATCGAGGTGGTGGCGGTGGCCTTGTCGCCCAGGTTCTGGAAGTCCGAACCGGGATTGAACGAGTACGAACCGTCGGCGTTCAGCGTGAAGCTGCCGCCGTCGGAGCCGGCAACCGCCGTGCCCACGCCGGCCGCCTGGCCGTTGACGGCCGAGACCTGCAGCTTGTCGCCGTCGGCATCGCTGTCATTGGACAGCACGCCGTCCTTGGCCGTGACGGTCAGCGACGAATCTTCGTCGGTCTTGCCGGCGTCGTCGGCGGCGGTCGGAGCCGGGTTCTTGACGTCCCATTCGAACGTCTGGCTGACCTTGGCGCCCGACAGGTCGGTCGCGGTAATGACGACGGTGTAGACGCCGTTGTTGCCGCCTTGCGAGGCCGAGGAGTCGATCTTGCCCGTGATCACGCCCGTGGCCGGATCCAGCTTCAAGCCGGGCGGCAGGCCGTTAGCCGAGTAGGACAGCTTGTCGCCGGCGTCGACGTCCTTGAACTGCTTGGAGATGTCCAGATCGACCACGACGTCGCTGTCGTTGCTGGCCTGGTTGTCCAGGGTCACGCCCGGAGTCAGGATCGGGGTGTCGTTGGTGCCGGTGACGGTGACGGTCAGCGTGGCGGTGGAGGTGGCGCCGTCGGCGTCGGTCACGGTGTAGGTGATCGAGGTGGTGGCGGTGGCCTTGTCGCCCAGGTTCTGGAAGTCCGAACCGGGATTGAACGAGTACGAACCGTCGGCGTTCAGCGTGAAGCTGCCGCCGTCGGAGCCGGCAACCGCCGTGCCCACGCCGGCCGCCTGGCCGTTGACGGCCGAGACCTGCAGCTTGTCGCCGTCGGCATCGGTGTCGTTGGACAGCACGCCGTTCTGGGCGGTGACGGTCAGCGACGTGTCTTCGTCGGTCGTGCCGGCGTCGTTGGCGGCGGTCGGAGCCGGGTTCTTGACGTCCCACTGGAAGGTCTGGCTGACTGCGGCGCCGTGCGAGTCGGTGGCCGTGATGATTACGGTGTAGACGCCGTTATTGCCGCCTTGCGAGGCCGAGGAGTCGATCTTGCCGGTGATGAGGCCGGTGTCCGGATCCAGCTTCAGGCCGGGGGGCAGGCCGTTAGCCGAGTAGGACAGCTTGTCGCCGGCGTCGACGTCCTTGAATTGCTTGGAGATGTCCAGGTCGACCACGACGTCGCTGTCGTTGCTGGCCTGGTTGTCCAGGGTCACGCCCGGAGTCAGGATCGGGGTGTCGTTGGTGCCGGTGACGGTGATGGTCAGCGTGGCGGTGGAGCTGGCGCCCTGGAAGTCCGAAACCGTGTAGGTGATCGAGGTCGTGGCCGTCTGGCCCGCGCCCAAGTACTGGAAAGCGGTGCCCGGATTGAACGTATAGGTGCCGTCGGCGTTCAGCGTGAACGAGCCGCCGTTCGAACCGGTCACTGCCGATCCCACGCCCGCGGCAACGCCATTGACTTCGGAAACGTGGAGCGGATCGCCGTCCGGATCGGTGTCGTTGCCCAGCACGCCTTCGGTGCGGTGTTCGACCACCAGGATGTTGTCTTCGGTCGTGGCGTTGGTGTCCGCCACGGCGGTCGGCTCGGGGTTGCCCACCTTCCAGAGGAAGGTCTGCGAGACCGAGGCGCCGGACTTGTCGGTGGCCGTGACGGTGATGAGGTACTCGCCCTTGACGCCCGTGTTGGTGTGGTCCGAGGCCCAGTTGGCGAACTTGCCGGTGAACGTGCCCGTGGTTTCGTCGAACGTCAGGCCGCCCGGGATGTGATCGACGGAGTACGTCAGCACATCGCCATTGTCGACATCTTTGAAGAAGCCGGACAGGTTGTACTCGACGGTGTCGCCGTCCATGTTGTTGCGGTTTTCCAGCGTCGTCACCGTGGGCGCGTCGTTGGTGCCGGTGATTTCGACCGTCAGCGTCGTGGTGCTGGAGCCGCCCTGGCCATCGGAAACCGTGTAGGTGATCGCGCTGGACGTGGTCTCGCCTGCCGCCAGGTTCTGGAACGCCGAACCCGGATTGAAGCTGTACGAACCGTCGGCGTTCAGCGTGAACGTGCCGCCGTTGGAGCCGGCCACGGCCGTGCCCACATTGGCCGCATTGCCGTTGACCTGCGAAACGGTCAGCGTGTCGCCGTCCGGATCGGTATCGTTGGACAGCACGCCGTTCTGCGCGTTGACGGTGAGCGACGTGTCTTCGTCGGTCGTGCCGCTATCGGCCAGCGCGGTCGGCGCCGGGTTGGTCACGTCCCACTGGAATTCCTGCGAGGTCGAGGCGCCGGACGGATCCGTCGCGGTCACGACCACGGTGTACACGCCGTTGTTGCCGCCTTGCGAGGCGGAATGATCGATCGTGCCGGTGATGATGCCGGTGTTCGGGTCGATGGTCAGGCCCGGGGGCAGGCCGGTGGCCGAGAAGGTCAGCTTGTCGCTGGTGTCCGTGTCGGAGAACCGGTCCGACACGTCATAGCGCACGTCGGTCTGGGCGTCGACGCCGGACTGGTTGGTCAGCGCGGACGACACCGGGCCATCATTGGTGCCGGTGATGGTCACGACGACGGTCGCCGTGGAGGTCGCACCGCTCGGGTCGGTGATGGTGTACGAAATGGTGCTGGTCGCGGTCTCGCCCGCGGCCAGGTAGTCGTACTGACCGCCCGGGGTGAAGACGTAGCTGCCGTCGGGCTGGACGACGAAGGTGCCGCCGGTGGAGCCCAGCACGGAGACGCCGCCCGGAATCATCGGACGGCCGTTGATCGAGGTGATCGCCAGGGGATCGCCGTCGGGATCGGAGTCGTTGGCGAGCAGGTTGCCGCGCACTTGCGCGCCCTGGTTGCCGGCGCCGGCGTCGTTCAGCGCGTTGGGCGCGTTGTTGGCGGGCGTCGTGGGCGTCGTGGGCGTGGCGGCGGCGTCGCCGTCAGCGCCGGTCAGTCCTGCGCCGGAAACGCGGGGCAGGGTGTCGTCGCCGCGCGCCGGATTCGGGTAGGCCAGGTCCAGCGGGCTGGTGGTTTCCAGGATGCGGGCCAGGCGGACGAAGCTGCTGCCGCCGGCTTCGCCGCCGCCGGCCACGACCGCGGCCGTGGGATCCAACTCATCGAACGGGTCGCGGCCGGCTTGCAGGGCGGCCAACAGACGGTCGGAATCGGTGCCCGAGGGCGGCGCGACCGCGGCTTCCGTCGGATCGGCCAGCGGGCCGGTCATGTCGCCGTTGACCGCGACTTCGCGGCCTTCGCCGATGACGATCGGCATGCCGTTTTCGACCTGAAGCGAAACCGTGGCGCCCGAGGCAGTGACGATGTCGCTGCCGGCGGGGACTTTGCTGCCTTGATGCAGTTCGGTCAGGGAACCGTCGCTATTGCGTATCCACGCGCGACCGGAGATTTCGTTGACGACTGCGGGAGAGGAGTTGGCCATGTTGGTTCCGTTTCAGGGAGTTATCCAAGATGGCCAGATACTACGGGTCGCCGCTGCCGGCGGATATTGTCCTTGAGGACAGGTTTACGCAGTGATTTTGCTGCGCGCGTCGGTGGGTGCGGAAATGCCGTGAACCAGCAGCGCAAGCTGCAGGCGGTCGGTCACGCCAAGCTTGTCGAAAACCGCTGACAGATGCGCCTTGACCGTGCGTTCGGTGATGCCCAGCGAATCGGCGATCTGGGCGTTGGCCTGGCCGCTGGCGGCGTAGCGCGCAACGGTGATTTCGCGCTCGGTCAGCCGGCCGCCGTCCCAGGCGTGGGCGTCCTGCGCACGCTCGGTGACGAGCTTGAGCAGGCGGGACACCAGTGAGCGTCCCATCCAGATGCCGCCGGAGGCGACGACTTCCAGCGCCTGCGCCATCGCGGCGGGTTGCGCATAGCTGTGGCAGTAGCCGTGGGCGCCGGCGCCCAGCGCCTGCGTGCCTTGCTCGTCGTTGGGGCTGGCGCTGGCGACCACGACATGCAGGCCGGCCAGCGTCGGTGTCCAGGCCGGATCGTGCCAGGAGGGGAGCTTGGGCACGTCGGCATCCAGCACCGCCAGCGTACGGCCTTGTTCTCGCCAGCGTTGCAGATCCGCCAGGCCTCGCCCGCGGGCAGCCATCCAGCGCGCCGGGTCAAGCGCGCGCCAGTGCTGCCAGAGCAGGTCGTCGTGCGTAATCAACAAGACGGGAATGGGTTTCATAAGGCCTTGAAGCTCTCCATTAACGTTCGGTGAAGGCGTTCGACTTCGCCCGCAGAATGGGCTTGAGCAGGTATTGGAGCACCGTGCGCTTGCCTGTCAGGATATGAACCTCCGCCACCATCCCGGGGATGATGGGCAACAGCTTGTCGCCAACCGTGCTGCGGTCGGTGCGCACGCGCACGACGTAGAACGAGTTGCCTTTTTCGTCGGTCACGGTGTCCGCGCCGATCTGTTCCACGCGGCCTTCCAGGCCCCCGTAGATCGCGAAGTCGTAGGCCGTGAACTTGACCTCGGCCTTCTGGTCCGCGTGCAGGAAACCGATGTCGCGCGGCTGGATGCGCACTTCGAGCAGCAGCGTGTCGTCCTTGGGGACGATCTCGATGATGTCCTTGCCGGGCTGCACCACGCCACCGACCGTGTTGTTGAACAGCGTCTTGACGGTGCCGCGCACCGGGGCGCGCACTTCGGCCAGCTTGACGCGGTCGACCAGCGCGGCCTTGCCTTCGCGCAGCGTGGCCAGCTTGGTGTTGGTTTCCGAGAGCTCGCTGCGCGCCTGGTTGCGGATGTTCAACTCGGCTTCCTGGATCTTGCTCTCGGCTTCCTTGATGGAGGCCTGGAAGCGGTCGATCTGCGCCTCGGCGCCTTTCTGCTCGCCGCAATAGCGAGCCACATCGCGTTGCAGACGCAGGAGGTCGACTTCGGACACCGCGCCGCTCTTGAGCAGCGGACGGGTCACCTGCAGCTCGCGCGAGGTCAGGCCGCAGCTTGCCGAGGCCTGGTCGCGCTTGGCGATGGTTTCGCGCAGGTCTTCCTGGCGTTGCTTGAGCTGTTCGCGGGCGACGTTGACGGTGGCGTTCAGCTCCGTGTTGCGTGCCTGGAAGGCGTTGCGTTCCATCTCGCCCAGGCCGGGCGCCTGCTTGAGCACTTCCTCGGGGGTGACGAAGGGCTCGCCCGTGGCCAGCGCCTTCAGGCGGGCAGACTTGGCCAGCAGCGACAGGTACTCCGCGTTGTTCTCGCCCAGCGACGAGGTAAAGCGCGTGGAATCGATCTTCAGCAGGATTTCGCCGGCCTCGACTTCCTGGCCGGGGCGCACCAGGATTTCCTGGACGATACCGCCGTCCAGGCTCTGGATGATCTGCACCTGACGGGACGGCACGACCTTGCCTTCGCCGCGGACCACTTCGTCGATGCTGCCAAAGCCGGCCCAGATGAGCAGGCCCATCGTGGCCAGCAGCGAGGTCCACAGCAGGATGCGCGAGCCGCGCGCCTGGGACTCGTGGATGACCCATTCGGCGTTGCCGATGTAGTCCGACCGCTGGGCGGGCTTGCCTTTCTCGGCGCCGTCCAGCAGGCGATCGAAGAAGAAGACGAAAAGGTTGCGCGGGGCGCGCAGCAGGTTGCCAAAGAAACCGTGCTTGGGGGCTCCAGGATTGTTCAGCATGGTCTTCTCAGCTTCCGCGTCCAACGCGTCCTTGACGCAGGGCTTCGACAACTTGTTCCTTCGGACCGTCGGCCACGATATGGCCGTTGTCGATCACGATCAGGCGGTCGACCAGTTCAAGGAGCGCGGTGCGGTGCGTCACCAGCAGGATCGTCTTGGTCGCGCTGGCTTCACCCAGGCGCTTGCGAAGCTGGGCTTCGCTCTGGTGGTCCATATTGCTGCTGGGCTCGTCCAGCAGCAGGATCGGCGGATCGTTGATCAGCGCGCGGGCCACGGCCACCGACTGGCGCTGGCCGCCGGAGAGCGATTCGCCGCGCTCGCCGATGATCATGTCGAAACCGTTGGGATGCAGGTTGGCAAATTCGGTCACGCCGGCCATGTTGGCCGCCGCCAGGATGCTGGCGTCGTCGGCGTAGGGCGCGCCCATCGCCAGGTTGTGCTTGAGGCTGCCGTAAAAGAGCAGGGGATCCTGGGGAACGTGACCGATGGCGCGGCGCACGTCGGCCGGGTCGATCTGGCGCACATCCACGCCGTCCAGCAGCACGGCGCCTTCGGTGGGCTGGTACAGGGCCAGCGCCAGCTTTTCGAGCGTCGTCTTGCCCGAGCCGATGCGGCCGATGATGCCGACCTTTTCGCCCGGCTTGAGCTTGAACGACACCTTCTTGAGCACCGGCTGCGTGCTGCCGGGATACGCGAAGGTCACGTCGCGGAATTCCAGGCCGCCGTGGAACACGGGGCGATGCAGGAACTCGGCTTCGGCCGGACGCTCGATCGGCATCTTCATGTAGTTGTCGATGGAACCGAGCGACGTGCGCGCGTTCTGGTACTGCATCAGCAGGCCCGCGACCTGGCCCAGCGGCGCGAGGCAGCGGCCGGCGATCATGGAGGCGGCAATGATGCCGCCCATCGACAGCGCCGATTCCTGGGCCAGATACACGCCGATGATCACGACGGAAATCGAGACAAGCTGCTGCACCGCCTGCACGAATCCGACCGTGGACGACGAGATCAGCTTGAGCTTGCCGCCCGTCTGCGCGATGAATTCGGTGGCGCGTTCCCAGTTGCGCTGGATCGCGCCCTGGGCGTTCAGCGTCTTGACGGCTTCCAGGCCGGTCAGCGCTTCGACCAGCGTGGCGTTGCGTTGCGACGAAGCCTGGAACGAAGCCATCGTCAGCGCTTCCATGCGCGCCTGCGCGGCCAGCGACACCAGCAGGATCAGCACGATCGCGACCAGCGGCGGCAGGATCATCCACGGCGAAATCCAGGCCAGGGCGGCCAGAAACAGCAGGATGAAGGGCAGGTCGACCAGCGTGGTGATGGTGGCCGAGGCGATGAAGTCGCGGATGGATTCGAACGAGCGCAGGTTGGCCGCGAAGGACCCGACCGAGACCGGGCGGCCTTCAAGGCGCAGGTCCAGCACGCGTTCCATGATCTGCGCGGACAGGCGCACGTCCACCCGTTTGCTGGCGCTGTCCACCACATGGGACCGCGCGGTGCTGAGGATCATGTTGAAGATCACCACCAGCGTGATGCCGATGGCCAGCACCCACAGCGTTTCGACGGCGTTGTTCGGCACCACGCGGTCGTACACGTTCATGGTGAAGAGCGGCATTGCCATGGCGAACACGTTGATCAGCAGCGCCGCGACGAGGGCGTCGCGGTACAGCCGGCGGTTCTCCATGATGGCCGCCCAGAACCAGTGGCGCTCGCGCACCTTGGCGACTTCCGGGGCGCGGGCGTCAAAGCGGAATTGCGGGCGGACGAAGCACACCAGCCCGCTGTACTGCTCGGCCAGTTCGGCCGGATCCATTTCGAAGGAGCTGCCGCCCAGTTCGGGATGGCTGACGACGAATTTGCCGCCGTCCTTCTTGAGCAGCAGGCACGCGCGCTCACCCTTGAGCAGCAGGATGGCCGGCAGGAGGTCCTGCGAGATGTCATCCAGCGTGCGCTTGACCACGCGTGCCGAAAGCTGCGCCCGCGCGGCCGCGCGAGGCAGCAGGGCGGGCGTGAGGCGGTGTTCTTCGAGGGGCAGGCCCGAGGACAAGGCTTGCGCGGTGGCCGTCACGCCATGCAGGCGGGTGATTTCCACCAGGCAATCGAGCAGCGGATCGTCGTGCGCGGCGCGGGCATCAGCGCGCCAATCCCGGGCGGCCTTCTCAGATAACTTGTCCATCTTCGTCATCCAACAGGTCGAGGTGTTCCGAGAGACGCGCACGCTGCTGCTTGCGCTGGGTGAGCTTTTGCTGGGCCTGGACAGGCAGGTCTGTCATCCGCAAGGTGCCGTTGGCGATCAACGCGTCAATTAAGTCTTCAAGGACGCGGACAAAGTCCGCGTCCAACTGCGAGAAATCACTGCCCTTGTTTGCCATTGGGCCTCCTTGCGGCTGCTCCGGTTAGGGCCGGGCGGCAGGCGCGTTCACCGGCACCAGCGTGGGGGGCAGGGTGCCTTCGTTGTAATGCACGCGCACGGGAGCCAGTCGGGCGGTATCCGGAACGGTCGAATTGCACAGCTTGATCACTTCGTCCGACACTTCCAGCTTGCCGTTTTCCTCGGGCATCTCATTGCGCGCGGGTTGCAGCGACAGCGCCGGCAGCAGGGTGTGGGACAGGGCCAGCCAGCGGTACTGCGCAAGACGCAGATCATAAATGGCATTGGTCAGCGCGCGGCGCGATTCGAACAGTTCGTTTTCCGTGTCCAGCAGGTCCAGCAGAGAGCGCTGGCCAATCTGGAACTGTTGCGCGTACGCATCACGAACCTTGGTCGTGGCCACTTCGTGGTCACGCAGGAAGGGCAGCTTCTGGCTCAGGCTGGTGATGTTGTTCCAGGCCACGGCCAGGTCCTGCTGCACGTTGCGGCAGGTGTAGTCGCGGATGTCGCGGGCGGCATAGGACTGGTTGGCGGTCTGGCGCACGCGGGCGGAGTCCGCGCCGCCGCGGTACAGGTTGTAACTCATCACGACCTGGACGCTGGAGCTCTGGATGTCGCGGCTCTGCGGGGTCGGATCATTTTGGTCGCGGCCCGTGTTGGCGACAAATTCAAACTTCGGCGAGAACGCGCCCTTGGACGACTGCACACCCGCCTGCGCGGCCTGCAGGCTTGCCTGCTTGGACAGGAAGCTGGGGTTGCGGCGCAGCGATTCATTGAAGTTGCCGGGGGCCTTGGGCAGCTTGTCGGCGATATCCGGGGCCGGCAGCATCGATTCCGGCGGGAAGGCGCCGGTCACGCGCTGGAAGCGCTGCTGCACGTCCAGCAGGTTGGCCGTCTCGGTCATCAGGTTGGTCTGGGCCAGCGACAGACGGCCGCCGGCCTGTTCCAGGTCGACACGCCGGCCGACGCCGGATTCCGTGCGCTCGCCGATCTGCTTGAGAGTGCTTTCGTGCAGCGAGTAGTTCTGGCGGGCCAGCAGCTCCATGTCGCGGTAGCGCTGCAGGTCGATATAGGCCTGCACGGCGGTGAACGCGGTGTTGTCGCTGGTGGCCAGCACGTCATAGAAGCGCGCCAGCTTGTCGAAACCGGCTTGCTTGACGTCGTTGGTGGTGCGGAAGCCATCAAAAATCAGCTGGCGCAGTTCGACGCTCCAGCCGGGGCGGTTCCAGCTCTGCGAGCCGACGCCGGGCACGTTGTTTCGCCATTCGCGGCCCAGGTAACCCTGTGCATTGATCTGCGGGAAGTAGGCGGCGCGGGCGACGGCCTGGCCTTCCAGGGACGCCTGGAAGTCGTGGTACTTGGCCTGGATTTCCGGATTGCTGAGCAGGGTCTGTTCAACGATCTGATTCAACGTCACTTGCGGTTGCCCGGCGGGTGCGGCAGCGACGGGCGTCGCGGACTGTGCAAAAACGGCGGGAGCAAATGCAAGGGCAAGGACCGAGGTCGTGCTTTTGAGCAAAAACGAAGCCATAGTGATTATTCGCGAGTCAAGTTGAGATTGAATGGCCGCCATGTTGTATGTAAATGTCAGTTTTGGCGAGTCAAGATTTGTTAAGTCTTGAGGATTGTTACTGGCGGTCCATAAGATGAATTTCGCGCAACATCTAGCTACCTCTTCGAATTTGCACGAACGTTGCCTAACCGAAATGTATTTATTTCTATTAATACGGATTATTACGTACTATTTCGAAGCAATCGTTTTCGGGGCGTTTGGCGATTATATCTATTTGAGAGTTCTGTATCTATTTTGTTTACCAATTTGTATCTGTCGCAAATATGGGAGCGTGTTTTACCGGTTATGCAACAAGTCGACACACCGAGCGCGTTCCCCCTTGGTAGTGGGGTCAGCATGGTAGTGGTGGTACTGGTATATAAGGTGTGCTTGTACTAGGTTTGGTGGCTGGGCATAATCCCTTTCATGCCGCAGCAGTTGGCGCGGCAGGGAAGCGTTTTCCCTGCGCGCGGCTCAAGCCGGATTGTCTATTTGCAGAGCGCATCCATGGCCCAAACCCTTTACGACAAACTCTGGGACGCCCACATCGTCCACCAGGAATCAGACGGCACCTGTCTGCTCTATATTGATCGCCACCTGTTGCACGAGGTCACCAGCCCGCAGGCGTTCGAGGGGCTGACGATCGCTGGCCGCAAGCCGTGGCGCACCGGCGCCAACCTCGCGGTAGCCGACCACAACGTGCCCACGATGAACCGCGCGCAGGGCATCGACGACCCGATCTCGCGTCTGCAGGTGGATACGCTGGATGCCAACTGCGGCAAGTACGGCATCACGGAATTCCGCATGAACGACCTGCGCCAGGGCATCGTGCACGTCATCGGACCGGAGCAGGGCGCGACCCTGCCGGGCATGACCGTGGTCTGTGGCGACTCGCACACCAGCACGCACGGCGCGCTGGGCGCGCTGGCCTTCGGCATCGGCACGTCCGAAGTCGAGCACGTGCTGGCCACGCAGACGCTGCTCATGAAGAAAGCCAAGAGCATGCTCATCAAGGTCGAAGGCGAACTGCCCTTCGGCTGTACGGCCAAGGACGTCGTGCTGCACGTCATCGGCATCATCGGCACGGCCGGCGGCACGGGTCACGCCATCGAGTTTGCGGGCAGCACGATCCGCGCGCTCTCCGTCGAAGGCCGCATGACCGTCTGCAACATGGCGATCGAAGCCGGCGCCCGTTCAGGCATGGTCGCCGTCGACGACAAGACCGTTGAATACTTCCGTGGCCGCCCGTTCGCGCCCACCGGCGTCGTGTGGGATCAGGCTGTCAAATATTGGCGCACCCTGCACACCGACGAAGGCGCCAAGTTCGACACCGTCGTCGAAGTCAACGCGCGCGACATCAAGCCTCAGGTCACCTGGGGCACGTCGCCCGAAATGGTGCTGCCGGTGGATTCCCGCGTGCCGGACCCCGATCGCGAAAAAGACGACGTGCGCCGCAGCGGCATGGAGCGCGCGCTGGAATACATGGGCTTAAAGCCCAACACCCCGCTGACCGACATCCGCGTGGATCGCGTGTTCATCGGTTCGTGCACGAACTCGCGCATCGAAGACCTGCGCGCCGCGGCGGTCGTGGCGCGCGGCAAGCGCGTGGCGTCCAATGTGCGCCAGGCGATGGTGGTGCCGGGCTCGGGCCTGGTCAAGCAGCAGGCCGAACGCGAAGGCTTGGACAAGATCTTCATCGAAGCCGGCTTTGAATGGCGCGAACCGGGCTGTTCGATGTGCCTGGCCATGAACGCCGACCGCCTCGAACCCGGCGAACGTTGCGCCTCGACCTCGAACCGCAACTTCGAGGGCCGGCAAGGGCAGGGCGGCCGCACGCACCTGGTCAGCCCGGCCATGGCCGCCGCCGCAGCCGTCGCCGGCCATTTCGTCGACGTCCGCACGTTCCGTTAAGCGTCAAGCACCGAGTAGACATCATGCAAGCATTTACCACTCACGAAGGCCTGGTGGCGCCGCTCGACCGCGAAAACGTCGATACGGACCTCATCATCCCCAAGCAGTTCCTCAAGTCCATCAAGCGCACGGGCTTTGGCCCCAATCTGTTTGACGAGCTGCGCTATCTGGATCACGGCGAGCCGGGCATGGACAACAGCAAACGTCCGCTCAATCCGGATTTCGTGCTGAACCAGCCGCGTTACCAAGGCGCCTCGGTGCTGCTGGCCCGCAAGAACTTCGGTTGCGGCTCCAGCCGCGAGCACGCGCCCTGGGCGCTGACGCAGTTCGGTTTCCGCGCCATCATCGCGCCGTCGTACGCCGATATCTTCTTCAACAACAGCTTCAAGAACGGCCTCTTGCCGATCGTGCTGTCCGAGCTGGAAGTCGCGCGTCTCTTCGACGAAGTGAAAGCCTTCCCGAACTACAAGCTGAACATCGATCTGGACCGCCAGGTCGTGATCGCCGCGGACGGCCGCGCCATGGGTTTCGACATCGAACCCTTCCGCAAGTATTGCCTCCTGAACGGCTTCGACGACATCGGTCTGACGCTGCGCCATTCGGACAAGATCCGCGCCTTCGAGGCCGAGCGCCTGGCCCGTCATCCGTGGCTCGAAAGCCGCCCCATTGCCTGATCAAACCATCGACACAGGATCGCTATTCAATGACCCACAACATCGCAGTCTTGCCCGGTGACGGCATCGGCCCGGAAATCGTCGAACAGGCCGTGCGCGTCCTGAAGGCGCTGGACGTGCCCTTCGACATCAAGCAGGCGCCCGTCGGCGGCGCGGCGTTCGATCAGTTCGAACACCCGCTGCCGCCCGCCACGCTGAACCTGGCCAAGGAATCGCACGCCGTGCTGTTCGGCGCGGTCGGCGACTGGAAGTACGACACGCTGCCGCGCGAATTCCGTCCGGAACAGGCCATTCTGGGCCTGCGCAAGGCGCTGGGCCTGTTCGCCAACCTGCGTCCGGCCATCCTGTATCCGGAACTGGCCAGCGCCTCGTCGCTCAAGCCGGAGATCGTGTCCGGTCTGGACATCCTGATCATCCGCGAACTCACCGGCGACATCTATTTCGGCACGCCGCGCGGCGTGCGTTCGTCGCCGGACGGCGCCTTCTCCGGCGAGCGCGAAGGCTACGACACCATGCGCTACGCCGAATCCGAAGTGCGCCGCATCGCGCGCATCGGCTTCGAATCGGCGCAGAAGCGCAACAAGAAGCTGTGCAGCGTCGACAAGGCCAACGTGCTCGAGACCTCGCAGTTCTGGCGCGACATCGTGATCGAAGTGGCGCGCGAGTACCCGGACGTGGAGCTGTCGCACATGTATGTCGACAACGCGGCCATGCAGCTGGTGCGCAACCCGCGTCAGTTCGACGTCATCGTCACCGGCAACCTGTTCGGCGACATCCTCTCCGATGAAGCGGCCATGCTGACGGGTTCGATCGGCATGCTGCCCTCGGCCTCGCTGAACGCCGGCGGCCAGGGCCTGTACGAGCCCAGCCATGGTTCGGCGCCGGACATCGCGGGGCAGGGAATCGCCAACCCGCTGGCGACAATCCTGTCGGCGGCCATGTTGCTGCGCTACTCGCTGAACCTCGCGCCGCAGGCGGACCGCATCGAAGCGGCCGTGCGCAGCGTGCTGGCCAGCGGCCTGCGCACCGCCGACATCTTCGAACCCGGCACGACGAAGGTCAGCACCGCCGGCATGGGCGACGCAGTCCTCAAGGCGCTGGCCTGATCGGGATGCGTGACGGGGCCGCCGCAAGGCGGCCCCGTTTTTTTCCAGCTGCAGTGCAACATCCCTGCGTGCATTCTGATAAATTGTTGAATTGCACGGAATTTCCCCCTCCTTATCTTGTCACCCCCTTTAAAGAGCGATTGAAATGAATCAAGCAGTAGGCCTTGTCGGCTGGCGCGGTATGGTCGGCTCGGTGCTCATGCAACGCATGCGCGACGAGAACGACTTCGCACTGATCGAACCGGTGTTTTTCTCCACCAGCAACGCTGGCGGCGCCGCGCCCACTTGGGCGACGGGCGCAGGTCCGCTGCAAGACGCCTACAACATTGACGCTCTGAAAAAACTGCCGATCATCGTGACGGCGCAAGGCGGCGACTACACGTCCGAGGTCTATCCCAAGCTGCGCGGCGCGGGCTGGAACGGCATCTGGATCGACGCGGCCAGCACCCTGCGCATGGCCGACGACGCCATCATCGTGCTGGACCCGGTCAACCGCCCGGTGATCGACGCGGCGCTCAAGCGCGGCGTGCGCAACTTCATCGGCGGCAACTGCACGGTCAGCTGCATGCTGATGGGTCTGGCCGGCCTGTTCAACAACGATCTGGTGGAATGGATGACCTCCATGACCTACCAGGCCGCGTCCGGCGGCGGCGCGCAACACATGCGTGAACTGCTGACCCAGTTCGGCGAGATCAACCAGTCGGTCAAGTCCCTGCTGGACGACCCGGCCTCCGCCATCCTGGAAATCGACCGCGGCGTGCTGGCCAAGCAGAAAGACGATGCGCTGCCCCACGAACACTTCGGCGTGCCGCTCGGCGGCAACCTGATTCCCTGGATCGACAAGGATCTGGGCAATGGGATGTCCAAGGAAGAGTGGAAGGGCGAAGTCGAAACCAACAAGATCCTGGGCCGCGGCGCCGCCTTCGGCACGGCGCCCACCCCGATCGACGGCCTGTGCGTGCGCATCGGCGCCATGCGCTGCCACAGCCAGGCGCTGACCATCAAGCTCAAGCGCGACGTGCCGCTGGACGAGATCGAAGCCCTCATCGCGCAAGGCACGCAGTGGGCCAAGGTTGTTCCCAACACCAAGGAAGCCACCGTTTCCGCGCTGACGCCCGTGGCCGTCACCGGCACGTTGGACATTCCGGTGGGCCGCCTGCGCAAGCTGTCGATGGGCTCGCAATACCTGGGCGCCTTCACGGTCGGCGACCAACTGCTGTGGGGCGCCGCCGAGCCGCTGCGCCGTATGCTGCGCATCGCGCTGAACGAAGCCTGATGCCGCGCCGGGCGGCTGTTTCAGCTGCCCGTTTCGCGCAATGATGCAGTCAGGGCACCTTCGGGTGCCCTTTGTTTTTTGGCGTGGGGCGGGATCGTGCGAATGGTCGAGGTGCACCATCGTGGCGCAGTGCGGCTTCGCGCCGTGCGCATGCGGCCGGCAAAAAGGCCCCGCGCGCGGCTGTCAGTCAACGAGCGCGCCTTGTTCAGGTTTGTGAAATGCGCGCCATCCATTACACTTTTCGGGTGAATTGAGGCTGTTTTTTGCGCTGCAAATGGCGCGAATGGGCTCAGGCCCGTAATTCGATTACAAGAACGGAATTCCAGCTTATGACCCAGCGTTCGCGCCAAGTGAAGCATGCCCGCCGTTTGAAAGCCCTGCAGTGGGCCATTGCGCTGGCGATCGGCTCAAGCGTCTGCGGGTCGGCGCTGGCAATGCGCGTCGGGCATTCGCGCGTCGTTTCCGTACCGGGCGCGCCGCTGCAGGCGACCGTGGGTCTGCAGGAATTGACGCCCGAAGAGATCAGCTCACTCAAGGTTTCCATTGCCGACGAAGCCGCTTGGCAGCGCGCGGGCGTCAAGCCGCCGGTGCCGCTTGCCAGCATGGTGGTCCGCGTCGAAGACGGGATGGATCCCACGCGCAAGAATCTGCGGGTGCGGTCCACGCAGGCGCCGGCGGGCGGGGCCGTGGATCTGCTGCTGGACATCAATTCCAGTTCGGGACAGCGGCAGGTGCAGGTCAGCATTCTGGTGCCGCTGCGCGGCACCAGCGCCGATGTCACGCCCGCCGCCGTGGGCGCCCCGGGCCGCGCGGGCGGCACGTCGGGCACGGTCACGGTGAAGTCGGGCGATTATCTGTTTGCCATCGCGCAGCGCAATGCGGTGCCGAACGCGTCGGTCTATCAGATGCTGGTCGCGCTGTGGCGCGCCAATCCGCAGGCCTTCATCCAGAACAACATGAATCTGGTGCGATCCGGCCAGACGCTCAAGATTCCGGACGCCGCCACGGTGCGCGCCATCGATCCGGCCGAAGCCCGCCGCATTTTCAACGAGCATGCCGAGGCGTACGCGAAGTATCGCGGCCGCGTGGGTGCGGCGGCAGGGGCGAATCCGTCGGTGGTCAAGGGCCAGGACGCCGCCTCCGGCACGGTCGCGCCGCCGGCTGACACGGGCGTCGCCACCGCCGCGCCGACGCAAGACCGGGTTCGGCTGTCAACCGGCCAGGCGCAGGACGGCGCGGCCGCGCAGGCCGAGGCGCAGGCGGATGCCAAGACGTCCGCCGATCGCGCGCTGGCTGACACGCAAGGGCGCGTGAATCAGCTTCAAGCCAATGTGGACGAGTTGACGAAGGCTGTTGCGCAGCAATCGGCTGCGGCCGGGGCAGGCGCGGCTGGTGCTTCGGGCGCTACCGGTGCAGCGGGTGCGCCAGGCGCGGCAGGTAGTTCGGGTGCCGGGGGCGCTTCGGGAGCAGCGGGTACTCCTGGTGCAGCGGGTGCTCCGGGCGCAGCGGGTACGCCGGGTGCAGCGGGCGCTACGGGTGCGGCGGGTACGCCGGGCGCAGCGGGTGCTACGGGTGCAGCAGGTGCTACCGGTGCAGCAGGTGCTACGAGTGCAGCAGGCACGCCGGGCGCAGCAGGAGCTTCCGGTGCGGCAGGCGCGTCGGGTGCCGCCGGCACATCGGGTGCAACAGGCACTGCGGGTGCCACCGGCACTTCGGGAGCAACAGGCACTTCGGGTACAGCAGGCACTCCAGGCGTAGCAAGCACACCTGGCGCAGCAGGCACCCCGGGCGCAGCGGGCACACCAGGCGCAGCGGGCACACCAGGCGCAGCGGGCACACCGGGCGCAGCAAGCACCCCGGGCGCAGCAGGCACCTCGGGCGCAGCAGGCACCTCGGGCGCAGCAGGCACCCCGGGTGCAGCAGGCGCCTCGGGCGCAGCAGGCACCTCGGGCGCAGCAGGCACTTCGGGCGCAGCAGGCACTTCGGGCGCAACAGGCACCCCGGGCGCAGCAAGCACTCCGAACGCAGCAAACACCCCCGGCGCCGCCGCCTCCACTCCCTCCGACGCCGACAAACCCGTCGGCACGCTTCCGGACAAAACTGTGCAGACTGGCATGCCCGGCTGGCTGGCCGACAATCTTCTCGTGATCGTTACCGCGGTGCTGGCGCTGGTCGCCTTCGCCATTGCCTGGCTGTTGCGCCGGGCCGGCGCGCGGCGTGAAGACGATGACGAGGACAGCTATACCTACAACGAGCCGGCGCTGGATACGGCAGCGCTGAACCGCAAGCTCGACACCATCAATCTCGACCTGGACGTACCGCCCACGGACGAACCGCGCCGTATCGGCGGTCCTCGGGTTTGAAGCATGTCTAGAGTTGCATTGGGGCTGGCGTATGACGGCTCCGCCTGGCAGGGTTGGCAGACACAGCCGCACCGGCAAACGGTGCAGGATTCGCTGGAATCCGCCCTGGCCAGTTTCTGTGGCGTCACCGAGCCGGTGCCCACGATCTGCGCCGGGCGCACCGACACCGGCGTGCATGGCGCGATGCAGGTGGTCCATCTGGACACCGCGCTGAATCGCGAGACCGAATCCTGGGTGCGTGGCGTCAATGCGTTTCTGCCGCCCAGCATTTCGGTGCAGTGGGCCGAGGAAGTGTCCGACGAATTCCACGCACGCTTTTCGGCGCGCGCTCGCACTTACGTTTATCTGCTCTGGCGCGGCCGGGTGCGGCCCGCTCTGTGGGCGGGGCGTGCCGGCTGGTGCTTTCAGCCGCTCGATGTGGACGCCATGCGCGCGGCCGCCAAAGCGCTGGTCGGCGAACATGATTTTTCCAGCTTCCGTTCCTCGCAATGCCAGGCCAAGCACCCGGTGCGGCATATGCACAGCCTCGAAATCGAAGAGCGCGGACCGTTCCTCGTCTTCACGCTGAAGGCAAATGCCTTTCTGCATCACATGGTGCGCAACATCATGGGCGCGCTGCTGCAAGTGGGGCAGGGCAGGGAATCGGTGGACTGGATGACGCAGCTTCTGGCGTGGCGCGACCGCAAACGCGGCGCGCCCACCTTTGCGCCGGACGGCCTGTACCTTGCCAGCATCGATTACCCCGAAGCCTTCGGGCTGCGCGAGCTCGATGGCGGTGTGTCGCTGCTGTCGCCCTTTACTCAATCCTATTAGGGAAGCCGCCGCGCAGCCGGCGGGATCCCGCGCCTTTCTGGAGGCATGCGCCATGCAACGCCGCGCGTTTCTGAAGCAGACCGCCCTGGGCGCCGCCGCCGGCAGCGCCGTGCTGGCCGCTCCCGCCATTGCGCAGGACGCGCCCAACCTCACATGGCGGCTGGCTTCGGATTTTTCGGCCGACGCGGCCACGCTGTTCGCGGGGGCTGCCGACGTTTCGCGCTACGTGGCCGAGGTCACGGAAGGGCGCTTCAACATCGAGGTCTTTCCTGCCGGCCAGTTGTTCCAGCCCGGCCAGGCGCTGGAGGCCGTGCAGCACCGCATCGTTGAATGCGGTCATGCGTCATCGGCCCGGTACTTTTCCACCGATCCCGCGCTTTGCTTTGATGGCGGCGTGCCATTTGGTTTGAACACGCGCCAGATGAACGCATGGATGCGCAAAGGCGAGGGCCTGGCGCTGACGCGCGAGGCCTTCGCCAAGTTCGGCATCCTGAATTTTCCCTGCGGCTACACCGGCGCGCAGATGGGCGGGTGGTTCCGCGGCGAGATCAAGACGCTTGATGACCTGCGCGGTCTGAAGGTGGCGGCCGATGGTTTTGCCGGCCACATTCTGTCGCGACTGGGCGCGACACCCGTCGATATTCCCGCGGGCGACCTGCATGCCGCGCTGGCGCAAGGCGTGGTGGATGGAGCGGCGACGATCGGCCCGTTCGACGATGAGCGGCTCGCGCTGTTCGAGGTCGCGCGCAACTATTACTTTCCGGGCTGGTGGGCCGGCACGCAGCAGTTGTCGCTGTACGTGAATCAGGATGCTTATGGCGAACTGCCCAAATCCTACCAGACCGCGCTGTCCTTGGCCTGCGCCGCGGCGAGCAACGAGATGATCGCCACGTTCGACGCCAACAATCCGGATGCGCTGCGCGAGTTGGTGTCGCGGGGCGCGCAATTGAAGGCGTATCCGCGCCCGGTGCTGCAAGCCGCGTACGAAGCCACGGTGGCGGCCTGCAATGAACTAAGCGCCAAAGACGCGACGTTCAAGAAGCTCTATGACAGCATGCTGGCTTTCCGCGGCAAGCAGGTCCCGTGGTTCCGCATGGCCGAGGGCAGCTTCGACAACATGGTGGCGACGCTGGGCGCGCCCGGGGCGTAGGGCCATTGACCGGGGCCGTTGCACCGCCGGATATACTGGTCCATCCAGTCGCCGCGGGGCGACGCATCCAGAAAATGCCATGCGTACACGCATAAAGATCTGCGGGCTGACCCGCGAAGAAGACATTGAAGCCGCCGTTTCGGCCGGCGTCGACGCGATCGGATTCGTCTTCTATCCCAAGAGCAAGCGCTGCCTCACGCCTGTTCGCGCCGCGCAATTGCGCCGCGGGGTGCCGGCGTTTGTCGACGTCGTCGCGCTTTTCGTGAATGCGCAAGAAGAAGAGGTGCGCACGGTGTTGGGCGAAGTCGGTCCGGACCTGCTGCAATTCCACGGCGACGAAACGCCGCTGGAATGCGCGCGCTACGGGCATCGCCACCTGCGGGCCTTCCGTGCCGGCGCGCCTGGCCTGGAGACGGCGGAAAACCTTGCAGCCACTTGCCGCGCATACGGCCAGGCCGCGGGATGGTTGTTCGACAGCTACAGCGCCGGCTATGGCGGCAGCGGACACGGTTTCGACTACGCGTTGCTGGATGACGTGCGTGCTGATCCCATGTCCCGTCCGTTGATCCTGTCCGGCGGATTGAATGCGGAAAATGTCGGCGCGGCCATCGAATCGGTGCGGCCTTGGGCGGTCGATGTGAGTAGTGGCGTCGAAGTCGAGCAAGGAATAAAAAGTTCTGATAGAATCTCGTTCTTCGTTGCTGCGGCACATGACGCAGACACGAAATTGAAGGAAAAGAAGTAGTGCTGTAGCGTATTTATTACGCGTATTTATTGCACATGTGGAAAGGGCAGTTTGGCAAAGCCGCGAGGCAATTGCTGAATACCCAGAAACGCAATAAACACCGCAAAAAATCTTCCAAGACGATTTGCACAGTTTAAAAAAGCACTATATAATTCTTCTTCTTTGCAGGCGGTTAGCTCAGCTGGTTAGAGCGCCACGTTGACATCGTGGAGGTCGTTGGTTCGATTCCAATACCGCCTACCAAATTCCTGCAAAGGTGTGTTCGATAGAGCTAGTCGGACACAGACCTGAAAAGCCGCGTAAGTCTTATGACTTCGCGGCTTTTTGCTTTTCCGGGTGCGTTCTTGCATTAATACCCACGCAGGTATATTTCTTCTTTTCCCATTCAAAGCCCGTCCATGCACTGCACGTTGAAGGCGTTCATTCTGGTTCAGTTGCTGTGGTTGCCAGGCTGCGCAATCAAGGCGCCGTCGCCGGTTCAAACGGGCAGCGATGAGGCGCCGATGTATGCCGGCGCAGATCGCCGCGCCTCCGCAGTGTTGCGCGCGGGCGATGAACAACAGGTTGCAGAGGCCGTAAAAGCGTTTGGATCGCCATCGGCGGCGGCGCAGGCGCGGGTTGAAGAGGGTTATCGCTATTTTCGCGAAGACCACCGCGGACAAGCCATGCGGCGCTTCAATCAGGCCTGGCTGCTCAATCCCGATAACCCCGAGGTGTATGCGGGTTTCGCGGTGGTTCTGGAAAGCCAGCGCAAGGTCTGCCTGGCGATGAGCATGATGGACCGCGCGATCAGCCTGAATCCGCCGGCGTTTCGCGGCATTTATGCGGATGCGGGCCGGATCGCGGCGCGTTGCGCGGCAGAAGACAAGACGCTGCCGCCCGAGGCGCGCATCGCAGCCACCACGCGTTCCGATGAGTGGTATCGCAAGGGCGAGGCCGTCGAACCCGACAAGGGCTATCTGTATGCGTCATGGGCCGCTGCCTATTACTGGCGCGGCCAGTATGGCGAGGCGTGGGCCATGGTTCACCGATCGCGTGATGCGGGCGGCAACCCCGATGCGGAATTCGTCAGGATGCTGCGCGCGCGGATGCCCGAGCCCGCCGCATCCTGAGCCCGTTCCCCGTGCGGCCATTTGCGATATCCTGCACACCATCATGATGAGAGCACTTTGGTTATGCCTGGGCTGCCTGATGCTGGCGTTGGGCGTCATCGGCGCCTTTTTGCCGGTGATGCCGACGACGATCTTCCTGATCCTGGCGGTGGGGTGCTTTTCGCGCTCGTCGCCCCGGCTCGAGAAATGGCTGCTGGACAGTCCGACGTACGGTCCGTCGCTGCGCGCCTGGCGTGAACAGGGCGCGGTGTCGCGCAAGGGCAAGACGTACGCCAGCCTGGGCATGGCAGCAGGCTACGTGCTGTTCTACTGGAGCGCGAATCCCTCGCCGTTGCTGGCCATTGGCGTGGGCATCTTCTTTCTGGCCAGCGCGGCCTACGTGCTCAGCCGGCCCGGCCCGGCCAACACGCCTCCTCGCAAATAGCCCGCACCTCCCGCATACCTCAATGCGAATGCCGCGGATCCCCGCGCGTCTCCACCACCTTCAAATACAGCGTCGCCGCTTCCAGGCACCCGCCCGTGGACAGTTGTCCCACGGTCTGCCGGTACAGCTCCTGCCAGGGCGTCTGTGACGGCGGCGCTTCGTACGCCGGCTCCAGGCGCCGCCGTTCCAGTTCCGATTCATCGACCAGCAAGATGACCGACCGCTGGTTCAGGTCCACGCGGATCCGGTCCCCCGTGCGCAGCAGCGCCAGCCCGCCGCCCACCGCAGCTTCCGGCGACATGTTCAGGATGGAGGGACTGGCGGACGTGCCACTCTGGCGGCCGTCGCCCAGGCAGGGCAATGAGTCGATGCCGCGCTTGATGAGATGCGACGGCGGCGCCATGTTCACGACCTCCGCGCTGCCGGGGTATCCCACGGTGCCTGCGCCGCGGATCACCAGAATGCAGTGTTCATCGATGTTGAGGGCCGGATCTTCGATGCGGGCGTGATAGTCCTCGGGGCCTTCGAACACGATGGCGCGCGCGTCGAATGCGTTTTCCGAGCCTGGCTCCGACAGGTACGCGCGGCGGAATGCCTCGCCCACGACCGACATCTTGATGATGGCGCTGTCAAAGAAGTTGCCGGACAGCACGATGAAGCCGGCGCGGTGCTTGAGCGGCGTATCGCAGCTGCGGATGACGTCGGCGTTGTGAGTCTTGGACGCCGCGGCGATGTCGCCGATGGTCTTGCCCGACACGGTCTCACAGTCAGGATGCAGACGGCCCGCGGCCAGCAGCTCGTGCAGCACGGCCGGCACGCCGCCCGCGCGGTGAAAGCCTTCGCCCAGGTGCTCGCCGGCCGGCACGCAATTGACCAGCAACGGCACGTCTTCGCCGAGCCGCTGCCAGTCGTCCAGGCTCAGGTCGACGCCCATGTGGCGCGCAATCGCGATCAAGTGGGGCGGGCAGTTGCTGGACGCGCCGAGCGCCGAGGCGACGACGATGGCGTTCTCGAACGCCTGCCGCGTCATGATGTGCGACGGCCTCAGGTCCTCGCGCACCATGTCGCAGATGCGCATGCCGGTGGCATAGGCCATCTGGCCGCGCTCGCGATACGGTGCGGGAATGCTGGCACAGGTGGGCAGCGACATGCCCAGCGCTTCGGCCAGTGAATTCATGGACAGGGCGGTGCCCATGGTGTTGCAGTGGCCGATCGACGGCGACGAAGCCGTGGCCAGTGTCATGAAGCCTTCGTAGTCCAGCTTGCCCGCGGCCATCAGGTTGCGTGCGTGCCAGATGACGGTGCCCGATCCCACGCGCTGCCCCTCATGCCAGCCATCCAGCATGGGACCGCCGGACAGCACGATGGCCGGGATGTCCACGGTGGCCGCGGCCATCAGGCACGCGGGCGTGGTCTTGTCGCATCCGGTGGTCAGCACCACGCCGTCCAGCGGGTAGCCATGCAGGATCTCAACCAAACCCAGATACGCCAGATTGCGATCCAGCGCCGCGGTGGGCCGCCGGCCCTGTTCGGCCAGCGGATGCACCGGAAACTCCATCGGGATGCCGCCCGCGTCCCGGATGCCCGCCTTGATGCGTTCGGCCAGCGCCAGATGGTGCCGGTTGCAGGGCGCCAGATCGCTGCCGGTCTGCGCGATGCCGATGATCGGCCGCCCCGACTGCAGTTCCTGGCGCGTCAGGCCGTAATTGAGATAGCGCTCGACGTAGATCGCCGTCATGTCGGCGTGCGAAGGATCGTCAAACCATTTCTGGCTGCGCAGTCGGCGGGGTGTCTGGGACATGGCTGTCTCGCTTCGGTTGCTTACTGGCCCGGACCAAAAGCGGATCCGGGCCACCAGGAAACGCTAGTTGCGCGCCTTCTGGATTTCGTCGTTCAGTTGCTTGACCAGTTCGGGGCCGAGCTCCTGCGTGTACTTGTCGACCACGGGCTGCACCTTCTGGCGCATGCGGGCAACTTCTTCCGGCGTGACGGTGTTGATCTTCATGCCGTTCTTTTCTAGCGTGCCCATGGCCTTGGTGGAATCGGCGCGGCTGTCCTGCCGTTCAAAGTCGCGTGACGACGCGGCGGCCTGGCGGATCAGCTTCTGCTCGTCGGGCGACAGCGTGTCCCACCACTTCTTGGACGCCAGCACCACCCACGGCGTGTAGACGTGGCGCGTGATGGTCAGGTAGGGCTGCACCTCGTAGAACTTGCTGCTCTGGATCGTGGTGATGGGATTTTCCTGGCCGTCCACCGTGCGCGTTTCGAGCGCGGTGAACAGTTCCGAGAACGGCATCGGCACCGCGTTGGCGCCCAGCGTGTTGAAGACGCCCAGCGCGATCTGGTTCTGCATGACGCGCAGCTTGATGCCCTGCAGGTCCTCGGCGCGCGTGATCGGGCGCTTGGAGTTGGTCATGTTGCGAAAGCCGTTTTCCCAGTAAACCAGGCCGACGATGCCCTTGGCTTCCAGCTTCTTCAGCAGGTCTTGCCCGAGCGGGCCGTCCAGCACTGCGTCGGCTTCCTTTTCGCTATTGAAAAGGAACGGCAGGTCGAACACGCCGAATTCCTTCACCATGCCCGCCAGCGGCGCGGTGGACCCCACCATCATTTCTTGCGCGCCGCCCACCAACGCGCTCTGCATCTGCTCGTCCGAGCCCAGGTTGGCCGAGCCGAAGGTCCGCATCTTGAGCTTGCCGCCGCTGATCTTCTCCAGTTCCTGCGCCAGATGGCGGGCCGCGCGGCCCTGCACGCTTTCCTCGTTCAGCCCGTAGCCGAAGCGGATGAGGCGCGGCTTGACGTCCGCGGCCGCGGCCACTCCGGCGACAGTGCAGGACAGCACCGTCGCCAGGACAAGAATGCGGGTCTTGAATTGCTTGATCATGGTGTTTCTCCTCGGGGGTTTTCAAGTGCCGCTAGTGCATCCAGCGTGCGGGTACGGTGATCAGTTCAGGGAAGATCACCAGCAGGACCAGCAGCAGCGTGTAGGCCACGACGTAGCGCCACACCCCTCTGCAGATGGTTTCCATATTGATGCGGGCCACGCCGCACACCACGTTGAGCACCGTGCCCACCGGGGGCGTCAGCAGGCCGACGCTGCCGACCATGACGAACATGACGCCGAAGTAGACGGGGTCGATGCCCGCCTTGATGACGACGGGCATGAGCACCGGGGCGAGGATCAGGATGGTCGGCGTCAGATCCATCACCGTGCCCACCAGCGTCAGCAGGATCAGCAGGGCGAACATGAGCAGCTTGGGCTGATCCATGACCGGCTCCAGCAGCGCAATCAGGTCCTGCGGCAGGTCCGCCAGCGTGATCATGTAGGACGAGACCATGGCGGCCGCCACCAGGAACATGACCACGGCGGTGGTGCGCGCGGCATTGACGAAGAGCGGCCCCAGGTCGCGCCAGCCGATTTCGCGGTAGACGAACAGGCTGACCAGCAGCGCATATACGGCGGCGACGACAGCGGCCTCGGTGGGCGTGAAGATGCCGCCCCGCAGGCCGCCGATGATGATGACCGGCAGGAACAGCGCCCACAGCGAGCCGCGCAGCGCCTTCAGGCGATTGCTCCAGGGCTCGCGCGGCGCGGGTTTGATGCTGCCGTGCTTGCGCGCCACCCAGGCCCATACGGCCACCAGCGTGAGCCCCATCATGAGGCCCGGCGCGATGCCGGCGAAGAACAGCTTGGTGATCGACACATTGGTGGCGACGCCGAAGATGATGAACGAGATCGACGGCGGAATGATGGGCGCGATGATGCCGCCCGCGGCGATCAGGCCCGACGCCTGGCCGGCTTCGTAGCCCTTTTCGCGCAGCATCGGGATCAGCAGCGATCCCAGCGCCGCAGCGTCAGCCACGGCCGAGCCCGACAGCGACGCCAGCAGCACGCTGGCGAAAATGGCCACATAACCCAGGCCGCCCTGGATGTGGCCCACGAACGTGTTGGCCAGATGCACGATGCGGCGCGAAATGCCGCCGGCGTTCATCAGTTCGCCGGCCAGCATGAATAGTGGCACGGCCATCAGCGTGAAGCTGTTGGCGCCGGACAGCATGTTCTGGGCGAGGAGCTGGGTGTCGTAGAAGTCCAGCTGGAACATCATGACGATCGCGCTGATGATGAGCGCGAAGGCGATCGGCATGCCCAGGGCGATCAGCCCCAGCAGCACGACTAGGAAGACGGTCAGGATCATTGCGGATATCCGGGCTGATGATTGGAGGCGGGGAGGGGCGGTTTCAGACCGCCGGGTCTTCCGGACTGGACTCCGCCGGCAGCGGACCGCCCGCAATCACGCGGACCAGGTCGATGAGGGTCAGGATGCCCATCGCCACGGCGGCATAGAGTCCCGCCGCGTTGAACACGGCCAGCGGCATGCCGGTGACCGGCAGCACGGTGTCCAGGCCGATCACGGTCTGGACCCAGCCGCCTTCGGCCATCAGCCACAGCACCCACAGGATCATCAGTTGGCAGGCAATGTGCGACACCCGGCGTGCGCCCGGGCCGAAGCGTTCGACCATCATGGTGACCCCGATGTGCTGGTGTTCGCGCAGCGCGATCACCGAGCCCAGGAAGATCATCCAGACAAAGGCAAGGCGCGATACCTCGTCGGACACGTTGATGCCGGAGTTGAAGAGATAGCGCAGCGCCACGTTGCCGAACAGCAGCACGACCATCAAGATCAGACAGGCCACCATCAGCCAGGTCTGCAGCACAAAACACCAGTCCGCGGCGCGGGCCAGCGGCGACCGGCCGGGACGCGATGGCCCTGGCCGCCCCAGTGGGGAAGCTTGCATGTTTGTCTCCTCTCCGTTTTTCCGGAGTTTTCTAATCATTTGATGCGGATCATGTTAGCGCTAACATTTTTGCTTTGGCAAGCCTCTTTTTTTCCGTCAGACTACGCGCTTGCATTCACCGCGAGGGTCCATGTCCATCCGCAAACCCCGAAGCTCGCGCGCCGGCCGCGTCACCATGCAGGACGTTGCGCGGCGCGTCGGCGTCAGCGCCATCACGGTCTCGCGGGCGCTGCGCACGCCGGACAAGGTGGGGGAAGACCTGCGCCAGCACATCGCGCGGGTATGCCAGGAACTTGGCTACGTGCCCAACCACGCCGCCAGCGCCCTCGCGTCGGCGCGGTCGCAGACCATCGTGGTGCTGATCCCGTCGCTGAGCAACGTGGTCTTCGTGGACATCATCACGGGCATCAAGGAAGTCCTGGACCAGCACGGCTATCACATGCTGATCGGCGTCACGGGCTACTCGCCGGACGAGGAAGAGGCGCTGCTGCGCAAGTACCTGCAGCACTCGCCCGACGGGCTGGTCCTGACAGGCATCGACCACAATCCGGGCGTCTGGGAACTGCTGCGCGCGCAGGCGATTCCCACGGTGCACACGATCGAGACGCTGGATGGCGACGACGACATGAGTGTCGGTTTCTCGCAATTCGACTCGGGCTACGCCGCCGGCCGCCATCTGGTGGAACGCGGCTATCGCCGCATCGGCATCATTGGCGCCCAGTTGGACCCGCGGTCGCTGCGCCGTTGCGAGGGATGCCGGCAGGCGCTGCGCGATGCGGGCCTGTATGACGCGGCGCTGGAAATCATGACGCCCGAGAAATCGTCGATCAGCCTGGGCGCCGCGTTGATGCAGGACCTGCACGCGCGCCACCCGGATTGCGATGCCGTGTTCTTCTGCAACGACGACCTGGCGCAGGGCGCGGTGTTCCAATGCGGCCGGGATGGGCTGCGGGTGCCGGACCAGATGGCGATCGTCGGCTTCCATGATCTGGCGGGCACGGCGTGGACCACGCCGCCGCTGTCCACCATCGCCACGCCGCGCTACCAGATTGGGTTGTCAGCCGCGCAACTGCTCATGCAGCATCTGGCGGGCGAACCCGTGCCCGAGCGGCACGTGGATCTGGGTTTCGAACTGGTCCAGCGCGAAACCAGCTAGGCGCCGTCCAGCATCGCCATCAATCCGATGATGAGCGCCTGCATCCCCTGATCCAGCTCCACTTCCATCTCGGATTCTTCCGCCGTCCGAGCGGCGTCGACGACCGGCTCCAGCCCGGCAACCGAATACACCGTGTCCGCCACCGCAAGGCCGTGAAACGCCACGGTCGCCAACAGGATGCGCGACTGCTCCTTTGAGATGCCATAGGCGTCGGCGATATGACGCTGATGCCCGTCGATCTTCGCCAGCATCGACGGCGTCGCGGCCAGCCGCCGGATGACGTAGGGCGTCACGCCCGGATGCGCCTTGACGAACTCGCGCACGGACGTCGCGAACACCGTCAGGTAAGCCTTGAGATCGCCGCGATCGTTGCTACAGGCCTGCGGAATCTGCCACCGCTTGAAGATTTCCTCGGCGACCAGGCGCTTGAGCTCTTCAAGGCTGGGCACGTGCTTGTACAGCGCCATGTGACTGACGCCCAGCGCCGCGGCGACGCCGACGAACGTGATGTTGGGCAAGCCCACGGCGATGCCGGCATCGGCGATACGTTCCCGGGTGATGGTGGGAGGGCGTCCCCGCGTGGGGCGGCGCTCTGGCGGCTGCATGTCTGATCCCTGTTTGTCGCGTGGACTATCCCGCACTTTAACCCGTCCCGCAATTATTTAGTTTATTGACATGCAACTAATTCAAGGATTTAGTTTATAGTGATGCAAATAATTATCAACTTCGTCCTGGTACTTCGTTCATGAGCACTTCCGGAGCCGCGCCGGCCCACCCTCGACAGCCCGGCCCGCTCAGTCTGGTGTTGACCCCGATCCGCGGGCAACTCATCGCCGCAGCCGCGCTTGCCGCGTTGGGCGCCATGCTCACGCTGGCGCCGCTGGCCGCCATCGCGCACATTGCGCGCCTCGTCCTGGAAGGTCCCGCATCAACGGCTCCCGAGCTGTGGTGGACCGTTGCCGCCGCCGTCGTGTGCCTGTTCACCGGCATGGCATTGGTATCGGCCGCCGAGCTGACCGCCCACCTGGCCGACAACCGGATCACGCATCACCTGCGCCTGGCCGGCGCGCGGCGGTTGGCCCAAGTGCCGCTGGGCTGGTTCACGGACCAGGCGTCGGGCGAGGTCAAGCAGGCGTTGCAGGACGACATCGCGACCCTGCACAGCCTTACCGCGCATTTCTTCACGGCGACGGGGCGCGCCGCGGGCGCCATCCTGGCGTCGGCCGCTTACCTGTTCGCGCAGGATTGGCGCCTTGCCATCGCGGCGCTGCTGCCGTTTCCGGGCTTCTTTCTTTTCCTGCGCCGGGCCATGAAGGCCGGCGGCGCGAACATGCCGGTGTTCATCGAACGCCTTGGCCGCCTTAACGGCGCGACCGTCGAATTCGTCAACGGCATTCCGGTCGTCAAGGCGTTTGGCGACGCCGGCAAGGCGCATCGCGGCTACCGGGACGCGGTGGACGGCTTTGCCGCCGCGTTCGCCGAGTTCACCCGGCCGCTGGTCGCGGCGATGGCGCGGGCGCACGCGCTGATCGCGCCGGTCACGGTCCTGGGCGTGGTGCTGGGCGCGGGCGCGCTGTTCGTGGCGTTGGGCTGGATTGCGCCTGTGGACGTGCTGCCCTTTGCGTTGGTGGCGCCGGGCATCTGCGCGCCGATGCTCCTGCTGCACACGCTGCTGCACGATCTGGGCAGCGCCAAGGGAGCGGCGCAGCGCGTGCTGACTCTCATGAATACGCCCGTGCTGGAGGCGCCGGCGGCCGGCCACGGCCAGATTCCGCAAGGGCATGAAGTGCGGTTCGAGGATGTCAGCTACCGCTACGGCGATGGCCACGAGGCTGTGTCGGGCATCACTTTCACATTGGCGCCCGGCACGGTGACCGCCATCGTCGGCCCGTCCGGCGCCGGCAAGTCCACGCTCGCCCGCCTGCTGGTGCGGTTCTTCGATCCGGCGCAAGGGCGCATCATGCTCGGCGGCGCGGACCTGCGCCAAATCGAGAGCGCGCAGCTCTACCGGCGCATCGGCTTCGTGCTGCAGGAGGTGCGGCTGATCCACGCCAGCGTGCGCGACAACATCGCGCTGGGCCGGCCGGGCGCCACCCAGCAGGAAATCGAAGCTGCCGCGCGGGCCGCCAACATTCACGAGCGCATCCTGGCCTTGCCGCGCGGCTATGACGCCGTGATCGGCGAAGACGCGCAGCTCTCGGGCGGGGAACGCCAACGCGTGAGCATCGCGCGCGCCGTCCTGCTCGATCCGCCCGTGCTGGTGCTGGACGAAGCCACCGCGGCGGCCGATGCCGGCAACGAGGCGGCGGTGCAGGAAGCGCTGTCGCGCTTTGCTCAGGGACGCACACTGCTGGTGATCGCGCACCGGCTGGACACGGTGGTTCATGCCGACCACATCCTGGTGCTGGAAGACGGGGTCATCACAGAACAGGGGCGGCACGACGCGTTGCTGGCGCAAGGCGGGTGCTATGCGCGGCTCTGGGCGCAGGGCGGTCACGCGATCGCCACGGCGCAAGAGGAGCCGGCATGGTGAAGACCTTTGTGCGCCTGCTTGGCAAGGATGTCCCGGTGCTGCGCCGCTATGCGTGGCTGGCCGTCGCCTATGGGCTGGTTTGCGGGCTGACCATTGCCGCGACGGCTCCGCTTCTTACCCATCTGCTGGCCGGCGATGCGCGTCAGGCTGCCCCGTGGCTGGCCGCGCTGCTTGCCGGAGTGGCGTGCTGCGGGGCGCTGCGCCTGCCGGTCGAACGGGCCGGTGTCCGCGTGGGCGTCGCCATCCTGCAGGCTGGCCGCCACCGGCTGGGCGACCATGTGGCGCGCCTGCCTGTCGGCTGGTTCACGCCGCAGAACACCGCGCGTCTCAGCCACGTCGTCACGCAGGGCATGATGACCGTGGCCCAATTGCCCGCGCACGTCTTCACGCCGCTTATCGCGGGCGTGGCGGCGCCCGTCGTGCTGGTGATTGCCCTGTTTGCGCAGCATTGGCTGCTGGGGCTGATCGCATTGGCGGCGCTGCCGCTGCTGGCGGGCGTGCTGGCGCTTACCGCGCGGCTGGCGCGGCGTGCCGACACGGCCTTCCACGAGCGCTTTGCCGAAACCAGCCAGCGTGTGGTGGAGTTCGCGCAGGCGCAGTCGGTGCTGCGCGCATTCAGCGCGGAAGGCGGCGGCATGCGGCACTTCGAGCAATCCCTCGAGGCGCAGCGCCAATCGGGAACGCGCCTGATCTGGCTGTCGGCGGCGGCAGCCGTGCTCAATGTCTGGGCGGTGCAGGCTGTCTTTGCCGCCTTGCTGATCGCGGCGGCCCTGTGGCTCAACGGACTGCTGGGCACCGGCGCCGCGGCCGGCGAAGTGGTGGCTGCGCTTGTCGCGATGCTGCTGGCGGTGCGCTACATCGACGGGTTGCTCGAGGTCGCCGGCTATGGCGAAGTCCTGCGCGGCGCGCGTGCCCAGCTGGACGCGATCGATGCGCTCTTTGCCGTGGCGCCGTTGCCGGAGCCTGTCGCACCGCAAATACCACGCGACGCGTCCATCGAATTGCGCGACGTGCGCTTTCGCTACGCGCACGACCAGCCCGACGTGCTGCACGGCGTGAACCTGCGCATCGAGCCGGGCAGCATGGTCGCCCTGATCGGCGCGTCGGGGTCCGGCAAGACCACCCTGGCGCGGTTGATCGCGCGATTCTTTGACGTGACGCAAGGCAGCGTGCAGGTCGGCGGCATCGGCGTGCGGCAGATCGCCAGCGCGCAACTGGCCGGCCACATTAGCCAGATCTTCCAGGACACCTATCTCTTTACCGGCACCATTGCCGACAACATCCGCGCCGGCCGGCCGGGCAGTCAGGATGACGACATCCTGCAGGCTGCACGCGAAGCGGGCGTGGACGAGATCGTCGCACGCCTGCCCCAAGGCATGGACACGCCGGTAGGCGAGGGCGGCGCGCGGCTGTCGGGCGGCGAGCGCCAGCGCATCGCCATCGCCCGCGCGCTGATCAGCGATGCGCCCATCCTGCTGGTGGACGAGGCCACCGCGGCGTTGGACGCAGGCAATCAGGCCGTCATCGCCGGCACGCTGGCACGCCTGCGCGGCAAGCGGACGCTGGTGGTCATTGCGCATCAGTTGTCGACGGTGGCGATGGCCGATGAAATCGCCGTTGTGGAAGACGGCCGGATCGTCGAGGCGGGCGCGCCGGCGGCGCTGCGCGCGAGCGGCGGGCGCTATGCGCAATTCCTGGCGCAGCGCCAGGCCGCCAAGGGCTGGCGCATCGCGGGAGACCGCGTCTGATGCGTGCGGGGCTTTCGGTGCTGTTCGTCGTGCTGTGCGGCGCGTCCCTGCTGATCGGGGCGCGGCAGTTGGCATGGACGCAGCTGTTCACGCTGTCGGGCGACGCGTGGCTGACGCTGACCGCCAGCCGCCTGCCGCGTCTGGCCGCGCTGGTGCTGACGGGCGTCGGCCTGTCGGTGTGCGGCGTGATCCTGCAGCACATCGTGCGCAACAAGTTCGTCGAACCCGCCACTTGCGGCGGGCTGGACGCCGCCAAGCTGGGCATCCTGGTTGCGCTGACGGTGGCGCCGTCGATGGGTCCCGGCGGCCGGATGGCGTTTGCCCTGGCGTTCTGCTTTGCCGCCAGCCTCGCTTTCGTCCTGGTCGTGCGCCGCATCCGATTCAAGAACACGGTGCTGGTGCCGGTGATGGGGCTGATGTCCGGCGGCGTGCTGAGCGCGCTGGCCGAATTCCATGCCTACCGCAACAACATCCTGCAAAGCATGCAGGGCTGGCTGCTGGGCGACTTCTCCAAGATCGTGCAGGGCAACTACGAGATCATCTATCTCATCCTGCCGATCGTCGTGCTGACTTACCTGTACGCGCACCGCTTCACGGTGGCCGGCATGGGTGAGGACATGGCCGCAAGCCTGGGACTGAACTATCCGGCCACCGTCGCGCTGGGCCTGATGCTGGTGGCGGTCACGGTGTCGGCGACGGTCATCACGGTTGGGGCGATTCCATTCGTCGGTTTGGTCGTGCCCAATCTGGTCGCGCTCCACTACGGCGACAACCTGAGCCGCACGCTGCCCGTCGTCGCGCTGGGCGGCGCGTCGCTGCTGCTGGTCTGCGACATCCTGGGACGCGTGCTGATTTATCCGTTCGAAGTGCCTATCGGCCTGACGGCGGGGGGCGTGGGCGGCGTCCTGTTCCTGGCGCTGATTATCTGGAAGCACCGATGAGACGCGCCGCTTCCCGAAACGTCGTGTGGCTGGCGGTCATCGTGCTGGCCGTGGCGTTCGTTTTCTTCCGGTCGGGCCTCGATTTCGACTACGTCATTCCCAAGCGCCTCGCGCGGCTGGCGGCCATGGTGATCGGCGGCGTCTGCATCGCGTGGTCGTCGATCGTGTTCCAGACCCTGACCGGCAACCGGATCCTCACGCCCGCCATCATGGGCTACGAGGCCGTGTACCTGCTGCTGCAGTCCGTGATGATCCTGGCGCTGGGTACGCAAAGCCTGGTGCTGCTGGGGCCGAACGGCAACTTCCTGGTCTCAGTCCTGGTGATGCTGGCGTATTCGTGGATTCTTCATCGCTGGCTGTTCCGCCACGGCAGGCAGAACGTGTATTTCCTGCTGCTGGTGGGACTGGTGCTGACCATGGTGATCGGCACCTTCACGCAGTTCGTGCAACTGAAGACCAGTCCGGGCGAGTTCTCGATCCTGCTCGGCTTTACCCAGGCCTCGTTCGGCAAGGCCGAGCCGGCGCAATTGCTGGCATCCGCCGTCGTCGTCGCCGCCATATGCCTGGCCGGACGCGGGCAACTGCCGACGCTGGACGTCCTGTCGCTGGGGCGGGACCAGGCCATGTCGCTGGGCGTGGATCATCCGCGCGCCGTGCAACTGCACCTGGCCTTGATCGCAGTGCTGGTCGCCGTTTCGACCAGCCTGCTGGGACCCACGGCGTTCATGGGCATCTTCGTGGCCAACACCGCGTATGCGTTGGCGCGCACACGCCGGCACCGCATCACGTTGCCCACCGGCTGCGCAATCGCCGTCGGCATGTTCATCCTGGCCCAGCTCGCGGTCGAGCACGTCTTCAACTACAAGACCACCGTCGGCATCCTGGTCAATCTGGTCTGCGGCGGCTGGTTTCTCGCGCTGATGGCGCGCACGCGGGGCACGGCATGATCACGACCAGAAATCTCTCCAAAAGCCACGGCGCGAAGGCCGTCCTGCGCGACGTCAGCCTGCAGTTCCCCGAGGGCCGGCTGACGTCGCTGATCGGACCGAACGGGGCGGGCAAGACCACGCTCCTGATGATGATGGCGCGCTTGCTGGAGCCGACGCAGGGCGGCGTTTTCATCGGCGACCGCAGCGTGGCGGACATGCGCCGCGCCGATTACGCGCGCCGCGTCGCCACGCTGCGCCAATCGCCCGACTTCAACCTGCGGCTCACGGTGGAAGACCTGGTGGCCTTCGGCCGCTTTCCCTACAGCCGCGGCGCGCTGACGCCGCGGGACCAGCAGGCAATCGACGAAGCCATCGCGTTCCTGTCGCTGGAGCCGCTGAGGCGCGCCTACCTGGACGAGTTGAGCGGCGGCCAGCGTCAGATGGCGTTCATGGCCATGACCATCGCGCAGCAGACCGATTGCCTGCTGCTGGACGAGCCGCTGAACAACCTGGACATCCGGCATGCCGTGCAGATCATGCGCGCGCTGCGCCGCCTGTGCGACGACCTCGGACGCACGGTGATCCTGGTCGTGCACGACATCAACTTCGCGGCCAGCTATTCGGACCACGTCGTCGCGCTGAAGGGCGGGGCGGTGCAGTGCGCGGGCGCGGTGCACGAGGTCATGACCGAAGACCGGCTGCGCGAACTGTACGGGCTGGACTTCGAGATCACGCAGGGTGATCGCGGCCGCCTGTGCAACTACTTCAACCCTCCTGGAGAACTGAAATGATCCTGTCGCACTGGCCGAGGGCGCTGCTGCTTGCCGCCGCGATGGCCTCAACGGCGGCGCTGCACGGCTGCGGACAAGCCACGGACGCGCCCAAGGCCGCCGCGGCACCGGCCGCCGCGGCATCGGCCGCCGCAGCAACGGCCGTCTCTCCCGCGGATGCGCCATCGCAGAATGCCTATGCCCCCATCACCGTCAAGCACAAGCTGGGCGAAACCGTGATCGGCCGGCTGCCGCAGCGCGTGGTGGCCCTGGACATGAACGAAGTCGATTTCCTGGACGAGCTGGGCGTTCCCGTCGTGGGCATGCCCAAGGACTTCGTGCCGCACTTCCTGGCCCGCTACCGCGACGCGCCCGACGTGCAGGACATGGGCGCCATCGTCCAGCCGAATCTGGAGCGCGTGCACGCGGCCAAGCCGGATCTCATCCTGATCACCTCGCTGCAGGCGAACCACTACAAGGAACTGAGCCAGATCGCGCCCACCATCCACTTCGACGTGGACTACCGCGACAGCCAGGCCGACCACATCGAGATCGTGAAGGACCATCTGCTGACGTTGGGGCGCATCTTCGGCAAGGAGGACCTTGCCCGCCGGAAGGCGGCCGATCTGGACGCCAAGGTTGAAGCGGCCCGCGCGCTCATCCGCGATCGCCCGGAAACGGCGCTCGTCGTGCTGCACAACAACGGCGCCTTCAGCTCGTTCGGCGTGCACTCCCGCTACGGCTTCATCTTCAAGGCGCTGGGCGTGAAGCCGGCGAGCCCATCGGCCGATGGCGGCCTGCATGGCCAGCCGATCTCCAGCGAATTCATCCAGCAGGCGAACCCCGGCATCGTCTACGTGGTCGACCGCACGGCCGTGATGGAACGCCGGCCGGTCCTGAACGCCGAGACGTTGGGTAATCCGCTGCTGCGCCAGACGGCCGCATGGCAAGACGGCCGCGTGGTCTTTGCCGACGCCGAGGCCTGGTACGTCACCGCCGCCAGCGTGAAGTCCCTGCATCTCATGATCGACGAAGTCATGAGGCCTTACCGGAACTGAGATCCCAAGACGCCCCGCGTGTCATTGCCGATTCAAACGTAAATGATTCCCAGTCGCCCGTTGCCGGGCGATCCCAGCTCAACTGAACGGAGCATTCCATGAGCAAACGTCGCCATAGCGGCCGCGTCGCACGTCCTTCGCCGCTAGCCGGGCAGGCAAAGCCCGCCTTTTCCTTGAACCCTCTCATCGCCGCCGTGTTCGGCCTCACGCTGGGCGCCGCGGTTGCGACGCCGGTATGGGCGCAACAGGAGGCGGGTGTGAAGACCCTGCCCACGGTGACGGTCACGGGCCAGGCCGACGCGCAGGAGGCGCCGGCCACGCCCTACGCCGGTGGCCAGGTGACGTACGGCGGCCGTGTGGGCTTCCTGGGCGACAAGGATTTCATGGACACGCCGTTTTCCGTCATCAACTACACGGAAAAGTACATCGAGGATCTGCAGGCCAAGGACATCACCGACGTCATCGCCCGCACCGACCCGTCGGTGTTCAGCAACGGCGTGTCGGGCGCGTGGAGCGAGAACTACTCGATCCGCGGCTTCTCGTCCGCCACCACCGACATGACGTTCAACGGTCTGGCCGGCATGGCGCCTTACTACCGGACGTCGCCCGAGATGTTCGAGCGGATCGAGGTCTTGAAGGGCCCGTCGGCCCTGCTCAACGGCATGCCCCCCGGCGGTTCGGTCGGCGGCACGGTCAACCTGGTGTCCAAGCGCGCCGGCGCCGAGCCCCTGACGCGCCTGACCGCCACCTACATGTCGGATGCGCAATTCGGCGGGCACCTGGACATGGGGCGGCGCTTCGGCGAGAACCAGCAGTTCGGCATCCGCTTCAACGGCATGTACCGCAACGGCAACGGCCCGGTCGACGACCAGAAGAAGCGCGCGCAGCTGGCGTCGCTGGGCCTGGACTGGCGCGGCGAGCGGGTCCGCATCTCCGCCGATCTGTACGACACCGATGAGCGCATCGACGGCGTGACGCGCGGCATCAACCTGGCGCCCGGCATCGGCGTGCCCAAGCCGCCCAAACCCGAAACCCTGTTGAATCCGGACTGGGCCTATGTGAAGAACCAGGATCGCGGCGCCATGATCCGCGGCGAATTCGACGTGACCGACAAACTGATGGCGTACGCGGCCATCGGCACCAGCCGTTCCGAATACACCTACAGCGGCGCCATGTCGGCGCAGGTGTTCAACGATGCCGGCGACTTCCGCACGTCGATGGGGCAGCTCAACATGGAGGTGGACAAGACCTCCGGCGACGCGGGCCTGCGCGGCAAGCTGCAGACCGGCGCGATCAAGCACCAGTGGGTGCTGAACGCCACGTACTACTCCGATGACCAGCACGACTACGGCCGCCGCTCGGTGCCCGGCGCAGACTGGGTCACCAACATCTACAACCCCGTCTGGGGGCCGGCGCCCGCCGGCGTGTTTCCGCCGATCATGCACAGCAAAACGCGCATGATCAGCTATGGCCTGGCCGACACCTTGTCCTTTGCCGAGGACCGGGTGCAACTGACGCTGGGCGCGCGCCGCCAGGAGGTCCGCACGGACAGCTTCAGCGTTGCCACCGGCGCGCGCACCAGCCGCTATGACGCCCACGCCACGACGCCCGCCGCCGCGCTGCTCGTCAAGGCCACGGACAACATCTCGGTGTACGCCAACTACATCGAGGGCCTGTCCAAGGGACAGTCCGCGCCTGCCACCGCGGCCAATGCCGGCGAGCTCTTTGCGCCCTTCAAGACCAAGCAGAAGGAGATCGGCCTGAAGGTCGATCTGGGCGACTTCACCCACACGCTGGCGCTGTTTGAAATCGAGCGCCCCAGCAGCTACACCGATCCGGTCACGAACGTGTTCTCGTTCGGCGGCGAGCAGCGCAACCAGGGCGTGGAATGGGGTTTCTTCGGCGAACCGATGCGCGGCGTGCGCCTGATCGGCGGCGTCGCCTATATCGATCCCAAGGTGACGAAAGCCGCCGTCGCGGCCAACGAGGGCAAGCAAGCCACCGGCATCCCCCGGCTGCAGGGCAAGCTTGGGGTGGAATGGGACGTGCCGGCCGTGCAGGGCCTGACGTTGACCGCCAACGCGACCTCGGTGTCCAAGCAGTACATCAGCGCGGATAACTCGTTGTCGGTGGGCGGGCGCACCACGTACGACATCGGCGCGCGCTACGCCACGAAGGTGGCGGACCGCCAGGTGGTGCTGCGCGCCGCCATCAACAACCTGACGAACAAGGCCTATTGGGGCATGCCGCAGCTCTCCAGCCTGGCGCTGGGCGCGCCGCGCACGTTCATGTTGTCGGCGTCGATGGACTTCTAAGGGGGCGCAGCGCCAGAAACACCCCGGCCGCCATGATGAGCCCCATGCCCGCCAGCGCCAGCGCGTCTGGCGGGCGCTGGAACCAGAACGTGCTGAAGCCCAGCGCCAGCAGCAGCTGGAAGTAGTTCAGGGGCGCCAGTGTCGCGGCCGGGACGCGCTGGAAGGCCGCGATCAGCAGAATCTGCGCCAGTCCGCTGCACGCGCCCAGCGCAAGAATGATGGCGGTGTCCGCCGGGCCGGGCCAGGGATCGGGCAGGAAGAAGGGCGCCGGCAGCGCCGTCACGATCAGGCAGATGAAGGCGGTGTACGCATACTGCACCGGCCCCGGCACCTTGTTCGACAGCTTGCGCGTCAGCACCTGGAAGATCGCGTAGCTGACGGCCGACACGGCCATCAGCATCGTGCCCAGCAGAGGCAGGTCGCCGCCGGGCCGCACGATCAGCAGCATGCCGCCAAAGCCCGCAGCCACGGCGCCCCATTGCGCCGCACGGACGCGTTCGCCCAGCATCCAGGGCGACAGCGCCACCATGATGAGCGGGGCCGTGAAGTAGATGGCGGTGGCCTCGGACAGCGGCATCCAGATCAGCGCGGTCATGAAGCACGTGGCCACCGTGGCCAGCATGACGCCGCGCAGCACCAGCAGCGGCTTCTCCGGCGCGTCGCGCAGGCGCAGGCCGCGGCCGTGACGCCACAGCATCCCCATCGCCAGCGTCACCACCGCCAGGTAACGCATCACGTTCAGGAAGGGGGCGGGGTAACGCTCCAGCAACTGCTTGGCGCCCGCGTCGAAGGTGGCAAACGCCACCAGCGCGGCAAAGAACAGCAGGACGCCGGTCTGGCGCGCGCCTTCACGTGCCGCCACGGCCAAAACCCTCAAGGAAGGCGTCCAGCGCCGGTCCGATCGCTTCGACCATGTAGCCGCCTTCCTGCACCACCACCGTCGGCACGCCCAGACTGGCGACGCGCGCGCCGATGTCGCGGTAGGCATCGATGTCCAGCCTGAGCACGCTGATCGGGTCGTCCTTGTAGGTGTCGAAGCCCAGCGGTAAAACCAGCGCTTGCGGCGCATAGCCCGCCAGGGCGTCCAGCGCGATATCCAGCGCCTGCAGGAATTCCGCGTTGCCGCAGCCGTGCGCCAGCGGCAGGTTCAGATTGAATCCCTCGCCCGCGCCATGCCCGCGTTCGTGCGCGTAGCCGGTGTAGAAGGGGTAATACCCCGCCGGGTCGGCATGAAGCGACACGGTCATCACATCCGGCCGCTGATAGAAGATGTTCTGCGTGCCGTCGCCGTGATGCGCGTCCACGTCCAGCACCGCGACCCTGGACCACGTCTGCAGCAGCCGGCTGGCCGCAGCGGCGCTGCTGTTCAGGTAGCAGAAGCCGCCCGCACGATCGCGATGGGCGTGATGGCCGGACGGCCGGCATAGCGCATACGCCACGCCGCCGCCGCCCGCCACATGGTCCGCCGCCGCCAGTGCGCTGTGCGTGGACCGCAGCGCCGAGCGCCAGGTCTGCGGCCCGATGGGGCAGGACAGATCGCTCAGGTAGTACCCGGTCTGCGCCACGATGGACGGCGAGGGGCAAGGGCCGCGCCCGGCGGCGTCGATACGGCCGTTGTAGTACGGCGAAAGATTCGGCAGGACCTCCGGCCCGGGATCGACGCCCGGCGCCTTCAAGGCCTGCCAGCGCACAAAGGCCGTTTCCAGATAATCCAGATAATCCGCGCTGTGGACGTGCTCGAGCGGCTTGCGGCCATAGTCGGCCGGCGCTTCGACCTTGATGCCGCGGGCCGCCAGCGCCTGTTGCAGGCTCTCGGCGCGCGACGGCAGGTCGGTCGGGGCGCTGATGCGGCCCAGCCGCATGAATTGACGGGGCGAATGCAGCAACTGTTCTTCTGAAAAAAACGCCTTCATGGATATCCTCGCTCAGACCGTCCCGGTCAGTGCCAAATGCGCGGGGCTCATGCCCGCTTCAGTTCGATCTCGACGAACACGAATTCCGTGTCGCTGGGATTAATGACGTTGTGCTCGACGCCGACCGGCCGGTAGTACGCCACGCCGGTGGTGAGCTGGCTGGTGACCTGGCCGTTGGGCGTGTCCAGCAGCAGCGGACCGGTCGTCTGCGGCACCACCACGTAGTTCATGCCATGCCGGTGCCAGCCCGTCTCGCCGCCTGGCGGAAAGCGCCATTCGGTGACGGTGACCTGCTCGTTGTCGATCTGCACGGTGGGGATGGCGGGCGGGCGTTGCATAGGAGGTTCTCCTGAATGGCGATGTCGGGGTAGCGGTCAGGCGGCCTGCGCCTTGGTCGGGTCCCAATGCTGGCCCGGCACCGCGGCGATCAGCTGGCGCGTGTAAGCATGCTGCGGGTTGTCGAAGATCTGGGCGGGCGAGCCGTACTCGACCACCTTGCCGCGATGCATGACCAGCACCGAATTGCAGATCTGCGCGGCCACGCGCAGGTCGTGGGTGATGAACACCAGCGCAATCTTCAGCCGCTGTTGCAGGTCGTGCAGCAGTTGCAGCACCTGCGCCTGCACCGAGACGTCCAGCGCCGACACCGATTCGTCGGCCACCAGCACCTTGGGTTCCAGCGCC
>NZ_DAMCTG010000048.1:0-40136 GCF_032113835.1 Achromobacter sp.
CGGATCGGTCAGGCTCCCCACAAGCCAATACGACCATTATGCGATTCGACAAACTTACGACCAAGTTCCAACAAGCGCTGGCCGACGCGCAAAGTCTGGCCGCCCGCAA
The DNA here is from genome assembly GCF_032113835.1 of Achromobacter sp. Lineage (GTDB taxonomy): Bacteria > Pseudomonadota > Gammaproteobacteria > Burkholderiales > Burkholderiaceae_B > Achromobacter. Next base: position 110 of record NZ_DAMCTG010000048.1, read on the forward strand.
CGACCATCCCTACATCGAACCCGTCCACGTGCTGTCCGCCCTGTTGTCGGATTCCGACAGCGGCGCGGGCAGTTTGCTGGCGCGTGCCGGCGTGGCGGTCAACCGCCTGGGTCCGGCCCTGGAGTCCGCCCTGAAGGGTTTGCCGCAGGTGCAGGGCGAAGACAACGTCCAGGTGGGCCGCGATCTGCAGGGCGTGCTGACCCGCACCGACAAGGAAGCCGCCCGCCGCGGCGACACCTACATCGCCAGCGAACTCTTCCTGCTGGCGCTGGCCGACGACAAGGGTGAAGCCGGCCGCATCCTGCGCGACGCGGGCCTGCAGAAAAAGGCCCTTGAAGCCGCGATCGACGCCGTGCGCGGCGGCGAGAACGTCTCGGGCGCGGAAGGCGAAGCCAACCGCGAAGCCCTGTCCAAATACACGCTGGACCTGACCGAGCGCGCCCGCCAGGGCAAGCTGGATCCGGTCATCGGCCGCGACGACGAGATCCGCCGCACCATCCAGATCCTGCAGCGCCGCACCAAGAACAATCCCGTGCTGATCGGCGAACCCGGCGTCGGCAAGACCGCCATCGTCGAAGGCCTGGCGCAGCGCATCGTCAACGATGAAGTGCCGGAAAGCCTGCGCGGCAAGCGCGTGCTGTCGCTGGACCTGGCCGCGCTGCTGGCGGGCGCCAAGTTCCGCGGTGAATTCGAAGAACGACTGAAGGCCGTGCTGAAAGAGCTGGGCCAGGACGACGGCCGCAACATCGTGTTCATCGACGAGCTGCACACCATGGTGGGCGCGGGCAAGGCCGAAGGCGCGATGGACGCGGGCAACATGCTCAAGCCGGCGCTCGCGCGCGGCGAGCTGCACTGCATCGGCGCCACCACGTTGGACGAATACCGCAAGTACATCGAGAAGGACGCGGCGCTTGAGCGGCGCTTCCAGAAGGTGCTGGTCGACGAACCCGATGTGGAGTCCACCATCGCCATTCTGCGCGGCCTGCAGGAACGCTACGAAATCCACCACGGTGTCGAGATCACCGACCCGGCCATCGTCGCGGCTGCCGAGCTGTCGCACCGCTACATCACGGACCGCTTCCTGCCGGACAAGGCCATCGACCTGATCGACGAGGCCGGTGCGCGCATCCGCATGGAGATCGACTCCAAGCCGGAAGTGATGGACAAGCTGGACCGTCGCATCATTCAGCTCAAGATCGAGCGCGAGGCCGTCAAGAAGGAAACGGACGACGCGTCCAAGCGCCGCCTGGGCGTCATCGAGGACGAGCTGCAGAAGCTGCAGCGGGAATACAACGACTTCGAGGAAATCTGGAAGGCCGAGAAGGCGGCGGTGCAAGGCACGCAAGCCATCAAGGAAGAGATCGACAGCGTGCGCGCCGAAATGGCTGAATTGCAGCGCAAGGGCCAATTCGACAAGCTGGCCGAGCTGCAATACGGCAAGCTGCCCGACCTTGAGGCACGCCTGAAGGCCGCCGAGGTGGGCGCCGCCGAGGCCGCTGAAAACGCCGAAGGCGACGAGTCGCGTCCGCGCCTCTTGCGCACGCGTGTCGGCGCCGAGGAAATCGCCGAAGTCGTGTCGCGCGCCACCGGCATTCCGGTGTCGAAGATGATGCAGGGCGAGCGCGAGAAGCTGCTGCACATGGAAGAGTTCCTGCACAAGCGCGTGGTGGGCCAGGACGAGGCCGTGCGCCTCGTGTCCGACGCCATCCGCCGTTCGCGTGCGGGTCTTGCGGATCCGGCCCGCCCGTATGGGTCGTTCCTGTTCCTGGGCCCCACCGGCGTGGGCAAGACCGAGCTGACGCGTGCGCTCGCCGAGTTCCTGTTCGACTCTGAAGAGCACATGATCCGCATCGACATGAGCGAGTTCATGGAGAAGCATTCGGTGGCGCGGCTGATCGGCGCGCCGCCGGGATACGTGGGCTACGAAGAGGGCGGCTACCTGACCGAGGCCGTGCGGCGCAAGCCTTACAGCGTGGTGCTGCTGGACGAAGTCGAAAAGGCGCACCCGGACGTGTTCAACGTGCTGCTGCAAGTGCTGGACGACGGCCGCCTGACCGATGGCCAGGGCCGCACCGTCGACTTCCGCAACACGGTGATCGTCATGACGTCGAACCTGGGTTCGCACCATATCCAGACGCTGGCCGGCCAGCCGTACGACGTGGTCAAGGAAGTGGTGTGGGACGAACTGAAGCAGACGCTGCGGCCCGAATTCCTGAACCGCATCGACGAAGTGGTGGTGTTCCATGGCCTGGAAGCGCAGCACATCGAGTCCATCGCCCGCATCCAGCTTCGCCGTCTGGGCGAACGCCTGGAAAAGCAGGAGATGCGGCTGGAAGTGACGGAACCGGCGCTGGCGGAACTGGCCCGCTCCGGCTTCGATCCGGTGTTTGGCGCGCGCCCCTTGAAGCGCGCGATCCAGCAGCAGATCGAGAACCCCGTGGCGCGCCTGATCCTGGAAGGCAGGTTCGGCCCGCGCGACGTGGTGCCGGTGGACTGGCAGGACGGCCAGTTCGTCTTCACCCGCACGTTGCAGTGATCGCGCTGCGATAAGCAAAATGCCCGGCTTATAAGCCGGGCATTTTCTTGCCTGCGCCGTGGCGCCGTAGCGCCGCCGCGCCGCCGCGCCGGAAAGATCGGCGCGGCACAGGGCAATCACATCACTTCGCGACCGTCACGAACACCGGGTTCGAGTAGAACCACAGGTCGTTGTAGTTGCGGGCATTGATCGCGTTGAAGCGCGCCGCGTTGTCGGCAAAATCGACCTTGGCGTCCGGCAGCGGTTCGCCCGCTGCGGTTTCGCCGGCCACGTCCACGCCAAGATTGGTGCCGCGCAGGCGCAGGTACTGGCTCTTGTCGGCGGTGATCGTGGTCGTGATGACGTTGTAGCCGTCCTCGTCCACCTTCCAGTCGGCCTTGGTGAAGCGGGCCAGCACGCGCGTCGTGGGGTTGGTGTCGGCGTCGTACTCCGGGGTGCCGGGCTCGGCGCGCTCGGTCACGTCGCCCACGATCAGGTCCACGTGGTTCACGGTGGGCTTGACGTAGGTCGGGTTGCCGCTTTCGATCGGGTACTCGTAGTTGTTGCGCTCGGGGCTGCGGAAGCGGATGGTGACCTCGACCGTTTCACCCTTGGCTGCCTGGAGTTCGCCGCCCATGTGCGCGGCGCCGGCCGCGCCCTTGGCCTGGAAGTCCAACGCGTCGATCAGGTCGCCGAAGACGCCGAACATGCGGCCGCTCTTCAGGCCCGTGACCACGGCCGCCATGTCGTCGCCGTCCTTCCAGACGTACGTCTTGGAGTATTCGCCGGGCGCGTAGCCGCTGCTGTACAGCCCTTGGCTGGTGCGGAAGTGGTAGTCCGAATCGGCCACGTTCCAGATGCGGCGGCCTTCGCCCAGCAACGCGTCCCACGTGCCGCCCAGGTGCGCGACCAGGTAATCGGCGCCGCCATAGGTGCGGTTGGGCAGGAAGGTGTTGGTGTAGGCGGTGGCGTAGCCGCCACGGTCCGGTTCCATCTGGTTGCCCACCATGCCTTCGATGGCGAAGAAGACGCTCGGGGCCAGGTCGTTCATCTCGCGCAGTTGGGCGATGGTGTACTTGCCCGCGTAGCGCGACGGGTGGTTCAGCAGCATGTAGCTGTCGGGGTACTTGTCGCGCAGCCACTTCAGCGCGGCCAGCGAGTCGGCGTGCGTGGTGTAGGCGCGCGTTTCGCCGGACAGGCGCGAGACCAACAGCGGGTCGAACAGGTTGGGGTCGCGATTGGTGAACAGGTATTCGAACTCGGCCACGGCCTCCAGCGACTTGGGCGACTGCGGATCGTTGTAGCCGATGCCGATGTTCACGTGGTCGTGCGTGGGCATGTCCCATTCGAACGACGAGAAGATGATCTTGCCGGCGTAGCGGCCAGCCGCTTGCGCCTGCTTGATGTAAGGCACTTCGTACTGCGCCATGCCTTGCGAGAAGGGAATCGATCCGCCGGGCAGGTTGACGCCGGTATGGTCGCGGGCGGACAGGCGCAGATGGTTCGAGATGGCGGCCCAGTCCAGCTTGTAGCGGTCGAACGCCTGATCCAGCGCGCTTTCCAGGCTGACCTGCGCGTCGTCCGACTGGAACGTGTGCACGTGCAGATCGCCCGTGGACCACGCGCCCGTTTCGACCGGCTTGGGTTGCTCTTCGGGTGGCGTGGGGTCGGTCACGACGGGCGGCGTCGGCGCGGGGGCGGCCGTCTCGTCATCGTCATCGCTGCCACCGCAAGCGCTCAACAGGGTCACGCAAGCCAGCGACAAGGGCATGATGGCTCGCCGCAGGCGGGATACTTCGAACTGCATCTAAAAACACTCCAACGTCATGTCGGCACGCAACACGCAATGCCGCAAAGCGCGCAACTATGCGGGCGGGGAATGACGTGGGAATGACAGTGGCGCGCCGGATGTGGTTTTCCGTGCGCCGGGCAGTTGCCTTCAGCAGTTATTTTTTCTTCGCTCGGGCTTCGGACAGCGCCTGCGTGATGATGGCGTTGGCCGTCCAGCGGACGACGTCGGTGACTTCGGGAAGGTCAAGCTTCCAGATGTCCTTGAGCACCAGGAACACTTCGGTGCCATACACCAGCGACAGCGCCTGCGCGACGCGGTCCTGCTGCGCGGGCGTCAGGTCGGCGGCCAGGGGCGCGATGGCGCGCCTGAGGATGTCGACGCGGTGGCCGCGCACCAGTTGCGGTTCGGCGCCCGCCTTGCCGGCGCTGGCCTGCGCATGCTGTTGCAGCGACACCTGAATGGCGGCGCGCAGCGGCGCCTCGTGCGCCGCCAGGCGCGGATACGCGAAGCGCAGCAATTCGTCGACCCGCGCTGCCGCGTCGGGCGCGTCGGAATTCCAGGCGAGGATGGGTCCCAGGCTTTCGTCCACCACGGCGGCGATCAGCGCGCTCTGGCTGGGAAAGTAGCGGTAGGCGGTGGCGCGCGAGACGTGCGCGTGTTCGGCCAGCTCGGCGACCGAAGGCGTGACGCCTTGCGCCATCAATTGCTGGGCGGCGTCGAGCAGGGTTTTGCGCATCCGGGCGCGCGGCCCGTGCGGGGGTTCGCCGCTGGCGGCCGCTTGCGGGCTGGCGGGGGCGATCAGCTTCGTGCCGGCCGCTGCCGAGGGCGCCTTGCGGGCAGGGGTTTCGGTTTGACGTGAGACAGGTGTCTCAGTATGATTCTTTCGTCTCATTTCTGGATTCTACTGGCCTTTGGCCTCACATATCGAGGCGCGCACGCAGTGTAGCCGCCCGCGGAGGAGTCATGACGCATACCAAGCAGCGGGTCTTTGTCGCCGCGACCTACGACACCAAGGGCCAAGAGGCCGAGTACGTGGCGGATCTGCTCCGGCGCGAGGGGCTGGACGTGGTGTCGGTGGATGTCTCGACCTCGGGCGCGCCCAGCGCCGCGCAGGTCTCGGCGCAAGAGGTCGCGCGCAGCCACCCGGAAGGCGCTGCGGCGGTCTTCACGGGCGACCGGGGCACGGCGATTGCGGCCATGGCCCTGGCGTTCGAGCGCTACGCCGCCGGCAACGCGGAAATCGGCGCGCTGCTGGGTCTGGGCGGTTCCGGCGGCACGGCGCTCATCACGCCGGCGATGCGCGCGCTGCCCATCGGCACGCCCAAGGTGATGGTGTCCACGATGGCGTCGGGCAATGTCGCGCCGTATGTGGGGCCGTCGGATATCGCGATGATGTATTCCGTGACCGACGTCGCGGGCCTGAACCGCATCTCGCGCCGCGTGCTGGCCAATGCGGCCGGCGCCATTGGCGGCGCGTTCCGTCAGGCGTCGGCCGCGGCGGCTGACGATGGCCGGCCGGCGGTGGGCATCACCATGTTCGGGGTCACGACCGCCTGCGTGCAGCAGGTCACGCCGCTTCTGGAATCGCAATTCGACTGCCTGGTGTTCCATGCCACGGGCACGGGCGGGCAGTCGATGGAAAAGCTGCTGGACAGCCGTCTGCTCGCGGGCGTGCTGGACCTGACCACTACTGAAGTCTGCGATCTGCTGTTCGGCGGGGTGCTGGCCTGCACCGATGACCGGTTCGGCGCGGTGGCGCGCACGGGCGCGCCGTATGTCGGGTCGTGCGGCGCGCTGGACATGGTGAACTTCGGCGCGATGGACACCGTGCCCGACCGCTACCGCAACCGCCGCTTCTATCCCCACAACCCGCAGGTCACGCTGATGCGCACCACCGCCGAGGAAAACACGCGGCAGGGTGAATGGATCGCCGACCGGCTGAACCGCTGCGACGGCCCGGTGCGCTTTTTGATCCCCGAGGGCGGCGTGTCCGCGCTGGATGCGCCGGGCCAGGCGTTCTGGGATCCGGAGGCCGACGCCGCGCTGTTTGCCGCGCTGGAGGCCAACCTGCGGCCGACGGCGGCCCGCCGCCTGATCCGCGTGCCTTGCCACATCAACGATCCGCTGTTCGCCAGGACGGCGGTCGACCACTTTCTTGAAATTGCCGCACATTGAAGGATTGCCGCCATGCCGCGCTTTGACCGTAACGAACTGCTGGACAAGTTTCGCGCCATGGTGCGCGCGCGCGCGCCCATCGTGGGCGGGGGCGCGGGAACCGGGCTGTCTGCCAAGTGCGAGGAAGCGGGCGGCATCGACCTCATCGTGATCTACAACTCGGGGCGCTATCGCATGGCCGGCCGCGGCTCGCTCGCGGGTCTGCTGGCGTACGGCAACGCCAACGAGATCGTCGTGGACATGGGCCGCGAAGTGCTGCCGGTGGTCAAGAAGACGCCGGTGCTGGCCGGCGTGAACGGCACCGACCCGTTCTGCGATTTCGACGTGTTCCTGGACGATCTGAAGCGCCAGGGCTTTGCCGGCGTGCAGAACTTTCCCACCGTCGGCCTCATCGACGGCAACTTCCGCGCGAATCTTGAAGAGACCGGCATGGGCTATGCGCTGGAAGTCGACATGATCCGTCTGGCGCACAAGAAGGGCATGCTGACGACGCCGTACGTCTTCAACGAGGACGACGCCGTGGCCATGGCGCGGGCGGGGGCGGATATCATCGTGGCGCACATGGGGCTGACCACCGGCGGGTCCATCGGCGCCGAGACCGCGCTGACGCTGGACGATTGCGTTGGCGCCATCGACCGTATTGCCGAGGCCGCGCTGGCGGTGCGCCCGGATATCATCGTGCTGTGCCACGGTGGCCCGATTGCGACGCCCGAGGATGCGGCCCACGTGCTGCGCGCGTGCAAGCATTGCCACGGGTTTTATGGCGCCAGCTCGATGGAGCGCCTGCCCACCGAGCAGGCCTTGACGGCCGCCACGCGCGAATTCAAGAACCTGACTTTCTGATCCGCATCGCTGCAGTTTTTCGCCTGATTCGACGCGCATTGCGTTTAACGGAGCCCATATGCCGCATACCGTACACATCACCGCTGTCATCCACGCGCCGCTGGACAAGGTCTGGCCGCTGTTCCGCGATTTCAACGGCCTTGGCGGTTGGCATCCTGGCGTCGCAGAGAGCCGGCTGGAAGAAGGCGGCCGCCATGACGCGGTGGGCTCGGTGCGGCATCTGACGCTCAGGCCGTCGGGGTTCGTGCGGGAGCAACTGCTGATGCTGGACGATCCGAATACCGAGTTGCGGTACTCGATCATCGAAACCGACCTGCCGATGCGTGATTATGTGGCGGGCGTGTCGCTGCGGCCGATTTCCGCGTCGAGGGTGCGCCGTTGAGCGATGTGGCAGCGGCGGTCGGGCAGAACGTGTTTGCGGCGGGATTGGCGGCGTTGGAGGAGAGGCTTCGGGCGGGTGATTGATGCCTTGCAGGACGGTGTCTGACACCCGGTTGAGATCGGAACGAGCTTGCGGCAGCACTTCAGGGGTGTCAGACACCTTGCAAGTTTTGCAGACGGTGTCCCGACGGTGTCTGACACCCTGTTGAGGCAGTGTCTCCCACGGTGTCTGACACCCTGGTGAGATTGGCTTGAGCTTGCGGCAGCGTACCTAGGGTGTCAGACACCTGATGGCCAGCGTAGCTAGGGTGTCAGACACCTGATGGCATTGGCGGCGCCGATCAGCGCGTGGTGACATCCGCACACCTAGTGCTTCTGCCGCGCAGCGGCCAGGCGGCGGCAGCCTGCTGGCAGTTGGGCCGTGCGCAGGTAGTCGTGGATTGACGCGATCAGCGCCTGTGCGGCCGGGCTGAGCGGATATTCCTTGTTGCGGATGATGCACAGCGTACGCACCACGGTGGGCCGCGCCAGCAGCGCGTAGGCCAGCCCCGGCTCCATCACGCGTTGCGCGGCCAGCGCCGGCAGCAGCGCCACGCCTATTCCTGCCTTGACCAGCGCCGCCTGCGATGTGGTGCTGGACGCCTCATAGAACGGCGCCGCCGCCTCGATCGGCAGATCGGCGCGGGCGCGCAGCAGCGCCATGATGCCCGTTTCATCCACCACGCCCACCAGCTTGCGGCCGGACAGGTCCGACCAGCGCATCGCGCCGTCGCGTCCCGGGCGCAGGGAGCCGTCGTCCTGCCGGTAGAGCACGCCGAAGCGGTCTTCCAGCAAGGCGTCGAATTGCAAGCCGGGGGCGTCGGCCCAGCGGCTGGTCAGACCGAAATCGACCTCGCGCGCGGCCACCTTGCGCTGGATGCGCCCGGAATTGTCGTCGCTGAGATAAAGCCGCACCGCCGGATACTGCGCCGCGAACACGGCGGCGGCGGGCGCGATGAGCTGCGTGATGGCCGACGGCGCGGCCGCCACGCCCACCCGTCCGCGTTCCAGCGCGCCGAAACGCACCACGTCCTCGATCACACCGTCGAAATCCGCCAGCAGCCGCATGACGCGCGGCAGGAATTCCTCGCCGGCCGGCGTCAGCAGCACGCGCCGGCTGGTGCGCGCAAAGAGCTGGGTGCCCAGCGCGTCTTCAAGCTGGCGCACCAGGCTGGTCACTGACGATTGCGTCTGGAACAGGCGCTTTGCGGCGTGCGTGAAGCTGGACTCCTGGGCCACCGCGACAAAGGCGGTCAGGTGCTTCAAGGTGACGTGCTTGGGCAGGCGATGCATTTCAAAACGCGATAGATGGATCAATAAAAACAATTTTTCCAGATTGATCGCGCGGACGATACTAGGTCCTTCACCAAGGCAGGAACAGCATGCAGGGGACTTTGGATCTGATCATCGAAGGCGGTTGGCTCATCGACGGGCTGGGCGGTCCGCGGCGGCGCGCCGACGTGGGCGTGGCGGGCGAGCGCATTGCGGCGATCGGCGACCTGTCGAAGGCGCCCGCGGCCAGGCGCGTGAACGCCGCCGGCAAGATCGTGGCGCCCGGCTTCATCGATGTGCATGGTCACGACGACCTGATGTTTGTGGAAAAGCCAGACCTGGCCTGGAAGACCAGCCAGGGCATCACCTCGGTCGTGGTGGGCAATTGCGGCGTCAGCGGCGCGCCCGCGCCGCTGCCGGGCAACACTGCGGCGGCGCTGGCGCTGTTGGGCGAGACGCCGCTTTTTGCCAGCATGACGCACTATTTCGACGAGCTGCGCGAGCGTCAGCCTGTCATCAACGTGGCCGCGCTGGTGGGCCACGCCAACCTGCGTCTTGCCGCGATGCGCGATCCCACCGCGCAGCCTACGCCCGACGAGCAAGCCGCCATGCAGCAGATGCTGGCCGAGGCGCTGGAGGCGGGCGCCGTGGGCTTCAGCACCGGTCTGGCCTATCAGCCGGGAGGGATGGCGCAGCCACCCGAACTGGAGGGGTTGGCGCGCGTGGCGGCGGCGCGCGGCGCGATGCACACGAGCCATATCCGCAACGAGGGCGACACGGTCGAGGCGGCTGTCGACGAGGTGCTGGCCATCGGCCGCAACACCGGCTGCGCCACTGTGCTGTCGCATCACAAGTGCATGATGCCGCGCAACTGGGGCAAGAGCGCCGCCACGCTCGCCAACATCGACCGCGCCCGCGCCGAGGGCGTGGACGTGGCGCTGGACATCTACCCGTATCCCGGCAGCTCCACCATCCTGATCCCGGAGCGCGCCGACACCATCGACGACATCCGCATCACGTGGTCGACGCCGCATCCTGAGTGCAACGGCGAGTACCTGAGCGACATCGCGGCGCGCTGGGGCTGCGACAAGACGACGGCGGCCGAACGCCTGTGTCCGGCCGGGGCGATCTATTTTGCGATGGACGAGAACGAAGTCCGCCGCATCTTTCAGCACGAATGCTGCATGGTCGGATCCGACGGTCTGCCCAACGACGCGCATCCGCATCCCCGGTTGTGGGGCAGCTTCACGCGGGTGCTGGGCCGGTATGTGCGCGAGGCGCAGCTCGTGACGCTGGAGGCGGCGGTGGCCAAGATGACCGCGTTGCCGGCCCGCGTCTTCGGGCTGGCGGACCGTGGCCGGGTTGCCGTGGGCGCGTGTGCGGACCTTGTCGTGTTCGACCCTGAGACAGTGATTGATCGCGCGACATGGGAAGCGCCGACGCTTGCATCTGCGGGCGTGGAGCACGTGCTCGTCAATGGCTCGCCCGTTTTTCCGGCCACGGCAGACATGCCGCGGCCCGGCCGCATTCTTTGCCGCGATCAGGCCGCGGCCCAACCCCTTCCATAACAACAGCCGTACCAGGAGATCCACCATCATGTTCCGCAAGACTTGCGCCGCCCTCGCGCTGGCCGCCTCGCTGCCGGCCGCCCACGCCGCCTTTCCCGACCGCCCCATCACGCTGATCGTGCCGTTCCCGGCGGGCGGCCCGACCGACATCGTCGGCCGCGTGGCCGCAGCCAAGGCGGGCGAGATCCTGGGCCAGCAGATCGTGGTGGAGAACCGCACCGGCGCGTCGGGCACCATCGGCATGACGGCCACCGCGCGCGCCAAGCCGGACGGCTACACCGTGGGTCTGGCCACCGTCAGCACGCACGGCACGGCGCCGCACCTGTTTCCCAACCTGGCCTATGACCCGGTCAAGGACTTCACGCCGATCAGCAATTTGGTGACCAGCCCCAACATCCTCAGCGTGAATCCGAACTTTCCGGCCAAGACGCTGGCCGAGTTCGTGACCCACGTGCGCGCCAATCCCGGCAAGGACGGCTACGCGAACGCGGGCGCGGGCGGCGTGAACGACCTGGGCATGATCTGGTTCCTGCAGATCATCGGCGGCAAGATGAACAGCATTTCGTATCGCGGTTCGGCGCCGGCGCTGACCGACACGGTGGGCGGCGTGGTGCCGGTGATCTTCGACAACTTCCCGTCGTCGCTGCCGTACGTGAAGAGCAATCACCTCAAACCGTTGGCGATTACCGGAACGGCGCGCAATCCGCGACTGCCGGACGTGCCGACCTTTGCCGAGCAGGGCTACAAGGACTACGACGTGACCGCCTGGTACGGCGTGGTGGGTCCGGCCAACATGCCGGCCGACGTGCGCGACAAGCTGGCGGACGCCTTTGCCCGAGCGGTGCGCGATCCGGCGACGGCGGCAAAGATGGAAGAGACGGGCGCGTTCCCGCTGGGCAACACGCCGGCGCAGTTCGGCGAGCAGATCAGCACCGAGCGCGATCGCTGGAAGACGGTGATCGAGCGCGCGCAGATCAAGCTGCAGTAAGGGCCTGCGACACGCAAAAGCGCTGGCGCGTCTTCAGTACACATCGCGCCGGTAGCGGCCTACATGCTGCAGGGCTTGCAGGCGGTCCGCGCCCAGGATGTCCTGCAGCGCGGCATCCACGCCGCCCGCCATGCCTTGCAGGCTGCCGCACACATACACGGCGGCGCCGGCGTCCATCCAGGCGCGCACGCCATCCGCTTGGTCGCGCAGGCAGTGCTGCACATAGCGGCGCTCGGCCTGATCGCGTGAAAATGCCGCATCCACGCGTTCCAATGTGCCGTCTTGCCGCCACGCGTCGATCTCGTCACCGCAGAACGCGTCGCAGGCGGCATTGCGCTCGCCAAAGACCAGCCAGTTGCGGCGGTGGCCGGCGGCGCGGCGCGCCTTGATCAGCGCGCGCAAGCCCGCAAGCCCGGTGCCGTTGCCGATCAGGATCAGCGGCCGGTCGTCAGCCGGCGGATGGAAATTGCGGTTCGTGCGCACGCGCAGGGCGATCTCGTCGCCGGTCTGCGCAACGTGCGTGAGCCAGCCGCTGCCCAGGCCCAGCGCGCCGTCCGCGCCTCGCATCTGGCGCACCAGCAGCTGGATGGCGCCGTCCTCGGGCAAGGAAGCGATGGAGTATTCGCGATGCGCCTGCAACGCGCCGCCGCGTTCGCGCCGGGGACCGATTTCGGCGATGTCGCCCGCCTGCCATGCGGCCGCGTCGTCAGCCGGCGGCGTCAGCGTCAGCAGGTAGCAAGGGCCGCCCTGGCTGCCGGGATTCAGCAGTGTCCGGCCGGCCAGGCGCCAGGTGTCGTAGACGGGCGCTTCCCAATCGGGCAAATCGCTGCGGCCGGCCAGCAGGCCCAGGTGATGCTGCCAATGGCGCAATGCGGCCGCGTCGTCGTTGTCGACTTCGACCAGATCAAATAGCGGCGTCGCGCCTTGCGCGTGCAGCCAGTCGTTCAACCGGTGGCCAAAGCCGCAAAACTGCGCGTATTCACTGTCGCCGAGCGCCAGGATGGCATACTGCACGCCCGCCAGCGCGGCGCCTTGCGGCGTCGCTTGCATCTGGCCGGCAAAGGCCGCGGCCGCATCGGGCGGGTCGCCCTCGCCGTAGGTGCTGACGACAAACAGCAATCGCCGGTACGCGGTCAGGCGTTGAAGGTCCAGTTGATCCAGCGAGGCGACGCGCACGGTCAAACCGCCGGCACGAAGAGAGTCGGCGGTCTGCACGGCCAGCGACTCGGCGTAGCCGGTCTGGCTGGCGTAGGCCACCAGCAGGGCGTCTTCGGACGCGGGTGCACTGAGCGCGTGCAGCGCCAGCGCGTGTTGCGCATGCTGGCGGCGGGCGCGTTGCCAGGCCCACAGGCACAGCAGCAGCCAGGCCAGCACCACGCACGTTGCCGCGATCAACCGGGTATGCAACATGAGCATTCAGGTGGCCAGGGCCAGGGCCTCGAATTGCGGCGTGGCCACAACGCGCCAGGCGTCCTCGCCACGCACGAGGAACAGCGCCGCCAGTGCATGGCGGCGCGCATAGGCCAGCCCCTCGGCTTCGCCCAGCACTGTCAGTACGGTGGCCAGCGCGTCGGCCTGCATGCAGACGGGGTGCAGCACCGTCACCGAGGCCACCGCGTTGCGCACCGGGTGGCCGGTGCGCGGGTCGATCGTGTGGGCGTAGCGCGCATCGCCGTCGCCGGCGTGGCGCCGGTAGTCGCCCGACGTGGCGATGCTGCAGTGGTTCAGCGGCAAGGCCAGCGCATGGTCGTCGCTGGCGTCGGGGACCTCGATGGCCACGCGCCAGGGTTGTCCGTCTGGACGCTTGCCGCGGGCGCGCAATTCGCCGCCGACTTCGACCAGATAATCGGTGATGCCCAAGGCATCCAGCGCCATCGCCGCGCGGTCCACGCCGTACCCCTTGGCGATGGACGACAGGTCCAGATAGACGCCGCCGGGCTGCCAGGCCGCGCGGCGGTCTTCGTCCAGCGGCACACGCCGCCAGCCGCAGCGATCACGCGCAGTCTGGATGGCGGCGGGCGAGGGCGGTTCGAAGGCGCGCTGGTGCGGCCCGAAACCCCAGGCGTTGACCAGCGGCCCCACGGTGGGATCGTAGGCGCCGCCGCTGTCCTCTGCCAGCGTCAGCGCATGACGCAGCACGTGGAAGAACTCGGGCGGCAGTGCCTGCCAGCCGGGCTCGGCCCGGTTGTAGCGCGTGATGTCCGAGTCCGCTTCCCAGGTGCTCATCTGCGCGACCACCTGGTCCAGCGCGGCCTGGATGCCTAGCCGTGCCGACGCTTCCGTCACGCCCGCGGGCAACGCGAGGCGCGCGGACCAGGTGGTGCCCATGGTGGCGCCGGCCAGCGCGGCCGGGCGTGCCGGCATCGTGCCATAGGCAACGCGAACGGCCGGCGCCGCCGCGTTGCGCGGTGCGAAGGAAGGGGAGGTCGCCACGCGCGCGCCTATGCCTTACGGTTGCAGCACTTCGACGGTGCCGGCGTACGACAGGCGGCGCTTCTTGGCCTGCGGCACCGTGACCTTGGCGTCTTCCATGCCGGCTTCGATCCAGTACAGGCCGGGCTGCGGCCACTTCACCGAGAACTTGCCGTCCTTGTCGGTCTTCAACTGGATTTCGCCGACCTTGTCGCGATAGCGGCTGCCGCCGGGCACCACGTTCACGTCCAGGTCCGCGGCGGGCTTGCCGTCCAGCAGCATCTGGAACGTGGCGGCTTCGTCCGTGAAGAGGTCGTTCGGGTGCGTCACGGGCGCCAGCTCCAGGCCGCGGCCCACAGGCTTGACGGCCGAGGGCTTGCCAGCAGTGACGAAGGTCTCGACGCGGCCCAGGCTTTGCGAGACTTCAAGCTCGTCGGCCTTGGCCGGCACGGCCTGCGCCATGCCCTCGACCTTGCCGAAGTAGCGCTTGTTCTTGCCGTCTTCCTTCCAGCGTGCGAACACGCCGTCGTTGACCACGGCAACGCGGTAGGTGCCGGCTTGCTTCAACTGCAGGTCGAACGTGCTGCGCAGCTTGCCGCGGTTGATGTTCTCGGCTTCGGCGGCATTGCCGTCCGGCGCGGTGACGGTCAGGCCGTCCAGGCGCAGCGGCGCGTGGTTGAAGTAGAACTTGTCGTTGCCGACCGCGGCGTCCACGGTGATCCAGCTGTCGGTGCCCGACAGCACCGTCGAGGACGGCACGATCCAGACGTCATGGGCGTGAGCGGCGAAGGGCAGGCACAGCGCCAGGGCGGCGGCCAGTTTGGCGGCGGATTTCATCGTTGCGTTCCTTGCGTTTCTAAAGGGGCTCGTCACGAGGCCGATCAAGGTTTGAGGTCGAGCGCGATGGCGCCCAGTTCGTGTTCGCCGCGCGCGCTCAGCTGCTCGGCCTTTTGCGGCGGCCATTGGAAGGGGATGCGCACCAGTTCGCGGCCGCCGACTTCGCGTGCGGCCTCGATCACCACCGCGTACTGGCCGGGCTTGAGCTGCGCGAGCGGCTTGCTGGCCGCGTCAAACGACAGCGCATGCTTGCCCACGGGCTTGGTCGCGCCGCTGACGCCATCCACCGGGAACTGCTGATTGCGGCCGCTGCGGCGCCACCACTGGCGCATGTCCTTGAGCCACTCGGTGCCTTCGTTGTTCTTCTTGGCCACGTCGTACCAGACGGCCAGGTCGGTGGCCACGCTCTGGTCGGGGTTTTCGATCCAGATCGCCACGTACGGGCGGTGGTATTCGGCCACGTCCAGACGCGGCACCTCGATGGACAGGCCGATGTCTGCGGCATGGGCCGTTCGGGCGATCAGGCCGGCGAGCAGCGCCGGCAACAGCAACTTGCGCATGGAAATCTCCAGGGCGTATCGATGGAATCAGTGAATGAAAAGCAGCGCCAGCACCAGCGGAATCACAACGCCCAGCCCGACCATCGGCCAGGTTGCGCTGCGGTTGCCGGCGTGCATCTTGAGCAGCACCAGTCCGGTCAGCGAGAAGACCAGACAGGCGACGGCGAAGATGTCCAGGAACCAGCTCCACGCCAGCCCCGTGTTGCGGCCCTTGTGCAGGTCGTTCAGGTAGGAGACCCAGCCGCGGTCGGTGCGCTCGTATTCGATGTCGCCGCTGGCGCGGTCGATGGACAGCCAGGCATCGCCGCCCGCGCGGGGCAGCGACAGGTAGACCTCGTCGGGCGACCACTCGGCGGTCTTGCCGGTTGTCGAGGCGTCGAGCGTTTCGTCCAGCCACGCGGCGACCGGTGCAGGCAAGGGCGCCTTTTTTGCCGTGGGCGCGGCAGCGAGCTGCTTCAGGATGGCATCGGGCAGACGGGCCTCGCGGCTGGTCACCACGGCCTTCGATTCGATGTGCGACGCGTTGTTCAGCGTCAGCCCCGTCACCGCGAACAACAGCATCCCCAGCAGGCAGAGCGCGGAGCTGATCCAGTGCCACTGATGCAGTGTCTTGAGCCAGTAGGCGCGGCGGCGGGGAGCGGGTTGGGTGTCCATGGAATGTCGGGCGGGAAGCGGCCGGATTCTAACATTTAATGAGAATTACTCTTAAAAAAGCAGGCCCTTTTTGCGCGCGGAAATTTCAATCGATTTCGGCGGAAAGCGCCTTTTTAACGGCAGCTGAACGCACGCTGAACGATGCGTTCGCCGATTGGCGGGACTAAGATAGGCCACCCTTTGCAAACACCGGAGGTCGTCATGCTGCAACAGCAAGTCGTGGATCAAATCGGTCGTCATTGGGGATGGGTGGCGCTTCGCGGCGTCGTCGCCATCCTGTTCGGGTTCATGGCCATGTTCATGCCGGCCATCACCTTGTCGGCGCTGGTGTTGGTATGGGGCGCTTTCGCGCTGGTGGACGGGGTGCTGGCGCTGATCGCCGGATTCCGCATCCGGGACAACGGCAAACCGCTGTGGGCGCTGATCATCGTGGGTCTGCTGGGCGTGGCGGCGGGGATCGTCACCTTCCTGTGGCCGGGGCTGACCGCGCTGATCCTGCTCTACATCATCGCCATCTGGGCGATCGTGGCGGGCGTGTTCCAGATCATCGCCGCCGTGCGCTTTCGCAAGGCCATCCGCAATGAATGGCTGCTGGGCCTTTCCGGGCTGGTGTCTGTGGCCTTCGGCGCCATGCTGGTCATGCAGCCGGGTGCAGGCGCCTTGGCGCTGGTGTGGGTGATCGGGATCTATGCCGTGTTCTT
The DNA here is from genome assembly GCF_032113835.1 of Achromobacter sp. Classification (GTDB taxonomy): domain Bacteria; phylum Pseudomonadota; class Gammaproteobacteria; order Burkholderiales; family Burkholderiaceae_B; genus Achromobacter. The sequence continues at coordinate 16,847 of NZ_DAMCTG010000048.1, forward strand.
CGGCATACTGCTGCTGGTCTTTTCCCTGCGTCTCAAACAACACGGCACCGTCTGAACTCCATGTCCGCCTATCAAACGCTGGTTCCCCTGAATTTCCTGGCCGTCGGCCTGGGCGCGATCCTTGGCGCGTGGTCCCGCTGGCTGGTCGGCCTGTGGCTGAATGCGGGTTCGTGGCCGTGGGGCACGCTGGCGGTGAATCTGGCGGGCGGCTATCTGGTGGGCGTGGTGCTGGCGCTGGTGGCCGGGCATCCCGAGTGGCCCGCGTGGGTGCGGCTGGGCGCGATTACCGGTTTCATGGGCGGGCTGACCACGTTCTCGACCTTTTCGGCCGAGACCGTCGCGATGCTGGAGCGTGGGGCGTATGTCAGCGCGCTGGGCTATGCCGGTTTCAGTCTGGCCGGGTCGCTGGCGCTGACGGCGGCGGGGCTGGCCACGGTCAGTCTGCTGCGCTAGGCGCGTCGACGCGTGTGCCTCATCAGGCCTCGCCAGTACGCGTGGCGACCGCGGCGGGCAGCCACGTCGGTTGGCCGGGCATGTCGTGCGCCTGCATGTTCATGCGGTATTCGTAGCGGTCGGGCCGGTAACGGGCATGCAGCCATTCCACCGGCCGGCCGGACTCGTCGCGCACCACGCGGTGCAGGCTGAGCAGGGCCGATCCCACCGGCACGTCCAGCAGTTCGGCGATGCCGGGCTCGGCCAGCACGGCGGATATCGACTGTTCGGCGCGCGCCACGCGCACGCCCAGGTCGCGGAAGATGGCCAGGAGCGGCTTGGCGTCCAGGTCCTGGCGGCGGATGCGCTGGCCGATGTCGTCCGGCACGAATGTGGTCAGGTGGGAAAACGGCTCGCCTTCGTGGCTGCGCACGCGCACGGCGCGTTGCACGGGCGTGCCCGGCGGCAGTTCCAGGCGCGCCGCCACCAGCGGCGTGGCGGGCGCGGTTTCCAGTTCCAGCAGGCGCACCTGCGTGTGCATGCCCATGCGGGCCAGGTGCGCCATCAGCGCGTCCATGCCCGCGCCGTGCTGCGGGGCCGGAAACTGCGCCGGCGCGGCCGCGAACGTGCCGCGTCCCTGCCGCCGCTCGATGAGTCCATCGGCCGCCAAGGCATCGAGCGAGCGCCGTATCGTCAGCCGGGACACGCCGAATTCGGCGGCCAGCGCGTTTTCGCCGGGCATTGCCCTGTCCGTGGCGAACCCGCCCGCTTCCAGCCGTTGCTTCAGCAGCAGGTAGACCTTGTGATAAAGCGGCAGCGGGCTGTCTGGCACGGTGGGGCTCCTGGTTGAGGTTCAGTCGACGGTCGCGCCGGTGAACTTGACGATCTCGGCATAGCGGGCGATGTCCTGGCGCACGAAGACGCCCAGTTCCTCGGGGCTGCTGCTGACCGCGCTGGCGGCCTCGCCCTCGAGCAGCTTGCGGAACGACGGCGTATCGACCGCCTTGCGCGCCGCGGCGTTCAGCGCCGCCAGCTTGTCGGCCGGCATCTTGGCCGGACCGAACAGCGCGAACCACGCGTTCGATTCGAAACCCTTGATGGTATCGCCGATGGGCGGCACGCCGGGAAACTGCGGCAGCGCCTGCGGACTGGTGACCCCCAGCGCCCGCAGTGCGCCGCTCTTGATGTGCGGCAGCGCGTTCAGCGAACTGGCGAACATCATGTCCACCTGTCCGCCCAGCAGGTCGGTGATGGCCGGCGCCGTGCCTTTGTAAGGCACGTTCAGGATGTCCAGGCCCGCCATCATCTTCATGCGCTCGCCCGCCATGTGCAGCGACGAGCCGATCGCGCCCAGCGCCATCGTGTGCTTACCCGGGCTGGCTTTGACCAGCGAGACGAACTCCGGCATGGTGCGCGCCGGGAAGTCCTTGCGCACGACCAGCACGCTGGGCACGTTGGCCAGCATGCTGATCGGCGTGAAATCGGCCACGGGGTCGAACGGCAGGTTCCGGTACAGCGTGGCGTTGATGGAGAAGCTGGTGAAGGTGACCAGCAAGGTGTTGCCGTCGGGATTGCTCTTGGCGACATAATCGGCGGCGATGTTGCCGCCCGCGCCGGGCTTGTTTTCGACGACCACTGGGCGCTTCAAATCCACCGACATGTGCTGCGCGATGCTGCGCGCCACGGTGTCGGTGGTGCCGCCCGGCGGCGCGCCGACGACCAATCTGATGGCGTCCGCCTGCGCGAGGGCGGGGGCAGTTGGCATGGCAAATACGGCCAGCAGCGCGCAGCGCGCGGCGATCCGATGCAGTCCCGGCATGAGTTGTCTCCTGATATGTTGTATTGAGGACAATACAAGTATAGGGAGACCGTTTCCGGCGCGCCAGATCGTTTCCCCGTAGAAATGCGTCAATGGCCCGGCGCACCCGCCGCCTTCGCGTACTCCACGATGGCGATGTCCCGGAACGCCTGGATCAGCGCCAGGCGCGGCGACACGCGCGACCAGATCAGGCCGAAGCGGCGCGGTTCGCAGTGCGCGGGCAGCGGCAGGGCGAGCAGGCCCAGCCGTTCGATCGTGCCGTTGGTGGACCGGGGCAGGATCGCCACGCCCAGATCCCGGCTCACCATGACCGCAATGGATTCGATCGCGTTAAGTTCGAACCGGTCCCGCGGCGTGATGCCGACGCGGCGCAGATACTCGTCGACATGTCGTCCGCTCCAGTCGTTGCGCTGGTAGCGGATGAACGGCTCCGCCGTCAGCAGGCTGTGCGGATGCCGGCCCACGTGGCGCGGCGCTGCCGCCAGCACGTAGGGTTCCTCGCGCAGCAACTGCCAGCCCAGGCTTTTGGACAGGGGGTAGGGCGCCTCCAGCGCAATGGCCGCATCGAGTTCGCCGCTTTCGATGGCGGGATAGAAGCGAGCGCTGTGCCCGGGCTGGATTTCCACGCTGATCAGCGGATGGCGTCCGACCAGGTGTTCAAGAATGGCCGGCACCATGGAGTTCAGCGCCGTGTTGCCGGCGCCCAGCCGAAGCTCGCCCATCATCTCGCCCGAGCGCGCCAGGTAGCGGATCTTCTCGATGCGCTCCAGGACCTCGCGCATCGGTTCGATCAGCTCGATTGCCTTGGCGGTCAGGTGCACGGTGCGGCCGGCCCGCGCGACCAGCGGCACGCCCAGCTCCTGCTCCAGCTTGCGTATCTGCTGCGCGACGGCGCCGTGCGTGAGTCCCAGGCGGCGAGCGGCCTCGGCCATGGAGCCGTGTTGCGCCACGGCGGATAGCGTGTGTAGAAAGTCGGTGTTCATGATGATAGGGATTCTATCTTCTTATCGTATGGCGGCTTTCCCCTGGCGGCCGGTCGCGCGGTCACAATGCGGCCAGGAGACCACAATGAGAAGCAAGCTTTTCGTGCCGGCGTCACGACCGGAACTATTCGACAAAGCCATGGCCAGCGAAGCCGATGCGCTGTCCTTCGATCTGGAGGACGCCGTCGCGCCGGCGCGCAAGCCGGCCGCGCGCGCGGAGTTGGCCGCCTGGCTCGGGTCGCCTGCCTTTCAGGAAGCGCAGGCCCAACATCCCAAGAAAATTATCGTCCGCGTCAATGCGTCGGACACGCCGTATTTCGCTGACGACCTGGACGCGCTGGGACGTTCGCCGATCGACATGCTGAATCTGCCCAAGGTCGAGTCGGCGGATGCGCTGCGCGACGCCGCGGACCGCGCCGCCCAGGCCGGCTTCGACGGCGAGCTGCTGATCACGGTCGAAACCCCACTGGCGCTGGCCCGCGCGGCCGAGCTGGCGGCGGCGCACCCGCGCGTCGCGGGCCTGCAATTGGGGCTGGCCGATCTGTTCGAGCCCCTGGGGATCGACCGCTACCACCCCGAGACCCTGCGCGCCGTGATGCTGGCGTTGCGACTCGGCGCCGGCGCCGCGGGCAAGTACGCCATGGACGCCGCCTATGCCCGCGTGCGCGACGGCGAGGGCTTCCAGGCCGAGGCGCAACTGGCGCGCTCGCTGGGTTTCCTGGGCAAATCCTGCGTGCATCCCAGCCAGATCGCCATCGCCAACGCCGTGTTCGGGTTCAGCGCCGAAGAGATCGACGCGGCCGAACGGATCGTCGCGGCAAGCCAGGCGCAGGAAGGGGTAGGCGCCTTTCTGCTGGACGGCAAGATGATCGACGCGCCCTTCGTGCGGCGCGCCCGCGACGTCCTGCTGGCGGCCGGCCGGGCCGCCTGAAACGGCCTGCGCTATTCGCGGCCGCGCTTTTTATCGGATGAATTGCATGATGGAAATTGAAACCCCCGCTCAACTGCCGCTGGCCGGCGTCAAGGTGCTGGATCTCAGCGCCTACATCGCGGGTCCGTACGGCTGCGCGTTGCTGGGCGACATGGGCGCCGACGTGATCAAGGTCGAACCGCCCGAAGGCGACAACCTGCGCAAGTACCCGTCGACGCTGCCGACTGAGAGCCGCGCCTTTCTGGGCATCAATCGCAACAAGCGCGGCCTGTGCCTCAATCTGAAAGACGAGGCGGGTTACGAGGTGCTGGTCAGGCTGGTGCGCGAAGCCGACGTGCTGGTCCACAATTTCCGCCCCGGCGTGCCGGAACGTCTGCGCATCGACTTCGCCACGCTGGCCGCCATCAACCCGCGCCTGATCTATTGCGCGATGACGGGCTACGGCGCGGCCGGTCCGATGGCGCGCCACGCGGGCTACGACCAGGTGCTGCAGTCGATGACCGGCATGTGCGCGGCGCAGGCCAAGCCCGACGGCCCGCCCGAAGTGCTGTACGGATCGGTGGTCGACTACTACGGCGCCGCGCTGATCTCCAACAGCGTGTCCGCCGCGCTTTATCAGCGCGAGAAAACCGGGCGCGGGCAGGCCATCGAAGTGTCGCTGCTGGGCAGCGCGCTGGCGATGCAGTCCGCCCGGCTGGTCTGGGCCGAGGGCGAGCCGCGCCGCATCGAACGTGACATGCGCTCGGGCGGCATCACGGGCATCCATCCCACGCGCGAAGGCCATCTCTACATCTCGGCCAACACTCCGCATTTCTGGCACGCGCTGTGTGGCCACCTGGACCTGCAGGATCTGGCCGACCATCCCGACTATGACACCGTGAAAAAGCGCGCGGCGCAGGCGGCGGTGCTGGTCCCGCTGGTGCGCGAGGCACTGGCGCGCGCATCGGCCCGTGAATGGGCCGAGCGCTTTGGCCAGAGCGTGCCTTGCGCGGAGGTCCGGCCGGTCGAGGACATGTTCGACCACCCGCAAGTGGAGGCGATGGGATTCATGCGCCCGTACCACAGCGAGAAGGCGGGCAATTACCTCGGTCTGGCCCAATGGGCGCAGTTTGGCGGGGCTGCAGAAAGCGGTGTGCCCGACGGCGCCGTGCGCGCCGCGCCGGGTCTCGGCGAACACAGCCGCACAATTCTGTCCGCCCTGAGATACACCGCGGACGAAATCGACCAATTGCTGCACACCTCCGTGGTGCAATAAGCAGTAACAACCAAGACAAGAAGCGTCCGGCAAAAGGGCGAGGAGACAGGAATCATGGATCAAGCGCAACGGTATGTGCGCCGCCCGGACGGATCGAACTGGGGCGATTTCGGAAACGATGACCAACTGGGCACGCTCAACCACCTGGACGTCCAGGCGCGTCTGGCCGCGGTTGCCGAAATCCGCACCGGGATCTCGTTTTCGCTGAGCCTGCCGCTGACCGTGCCGCGCGCGCCGGTGCTCAATCCGCGCCGCAAGGGCCCGGTGATCCAGCCCGCCGAAAAGAACGGGGCGCCGGTCTACCGCTATCCGCTGGACCGCGATGTGCCGGGCGCCACCGACGTCATCAGCGACGACCGCGTCACGCTGTCGCCGCAGTACTCCACGCAATGGGACGCGCTGGGCCATGTGGGCTCGATGTACGACGCGCACGGCACCGGCCAGCCCCAACCCACCGGCTACAACGGTTTCGCCGTCAGCGAGCCCACCGCCGAAGGCTTTACCGGCACGCGCGATCTGTCCATCGAACCGATGGCGCGCCACGGCATCCAGGGGCGCGGCGTCATGGTGGACCTGCGCGCCCATTTCGGCGATGCGCAGCGCAAGGTGTCCCACCGCGAGCTGATGGACGTGATGCGCGCCGATGGCGTGGAAGTCCAGCCGGGCGATGTGCTGTGCCTGCATACCGGGCTGGCCGACCTGGCGCTGACGCTGGGCGACGACGAGCAGGAGCGGCTCAAGACGAGCTGCTGCGTGCTGGACGGCGCCGACGCGGACCTGCTGGCGTGGATCAAGGACAGCCGCATCGCGGCCATTGCCGCCGACAACCACGCGGTCGAACTGCGCAATCATCATTTGGAAACGGGCAAGGGGGCGCTGCTGCCCCTGCACGAGCAATGTCTTTTCAAGCTGGGCCTGCCCTTGGGCGAGCTCTGGCACCTGACCCCGCTGGCGCAATGGTTGCGCCAGCACGGCCGGCATGCCTTTTTCCTGACCGCGGCGCCCATGTACGTGCCCGGTCTGGTCGGCGCGCCGGTCAACCCCATCGCGACCGTCTGACGACGGCTCGCGCCACGATCCTTGACCGATCGAACATCCCCGCAGGGGAGACCCGAGGAGCACACATGAAGAAAACCCGTCGCACGGCCCTGGCCGCAATTCGTCCGCTGGCCGCCGCCATCGGTCTGGCCACCGCCTTTGGCGCCGCGCACGCAGCCGGCTACCCCGAGCAGCCCATCACCGTGGTGGTGCCGTATTCCGCCGGCGGCGGCGCGGACAACGCCGCGCGCATCATCGCGCAAGGCATGGGCGAAGTCGCCGGCCAGAGCGTTGTGATCGAGAACAAGGGCGGCGCCAGCGGCTCCATCGGCGCGGCGTTCGTGGCGCGGGCCAAGCCCGATGGCTACACGGTGCTGTACGACGCGTCGTCCTTCTCGATCAATCCGGTGCTGCGCAAGCTGCCCTATGACGCCAAGAAGGACTTCGTTCCGGTCTCGCAGGCCGTCAGCGTGCCCAACATCCTGGTGGCCGCGCCCGGTTCCAGCTTCAACAACCTGCAGGACTTCATCGATGCCGCGCGCGCCAAGCCCGGCCGCCTGACGTTCGCGTCCTACGGACCGGGCAGCTTGGCGCAGATGGCCGCCGAGCTGCTCAAGAAGGATGCGGACCTGGATATGGTGCACGTGCCCTACAAGGGCGGCGCGCCGGCCATCGTGGACGTCATGGGCGGTCAGGTCGACGTCTACTTCGCCAACGCCGCGTCCAGCCTGAACTACGTCACCGGCGGCAAGCTGAAGGCGCTGGCGGTCTCGTCGTCGCAGCGCATGCCCGAACTGCCCAACGTGGCGACGGTGGGTGAAGCCGGCATCAAGAACTTCAACGTGGTCGAGTGGAACGGCTTCTTCCTGCCGGCCAACGCCAGCCCCGAAGTGGTGGCCAAGCTGCAGGAACTCGTGCAAAAGGCGCTGGCGCGTCCCGATACCCGCGAGAAGCTTGCCAAGCTGGGCCTGACGCCGGTCGGCAGCAGCGCCGCGGACTTCGCCAAGTTTGTCGATGCGGAACAGACCCGCTGGGCCGAGGTCGTGAAAACCAATAACATCCAGGTCAATTGATCATCCGGGGGCGGGCGCGGCATCGTTTGCACGCGCCTGCCCCCGATCCGAATGGAGATTGACCAGATGAGCCGGGAAGACGATTTCGAGCGCGGCCTGCAAAACCGACGCGCCGTGCTGGGCGATGAATGGGTGCAGCGTTCGCTGGATCGCGCCACCACGTTCACCGCCGACTACCAGAACATGATCACGCGTTATGCCTGGCACGATATCTGGAGCCGTCCCGGTCTGCCGCACAAGGCGCGCCGCATGATGGTGCTGGCGGTGACGTTGTCGCTGGGCCGCTGGGAAGAATTTGAGCTGCACGTGCGCGCCGCCTTGACGGCACAGGACGCCTCGCGGCTGACGCCCGACGAACTCAAGGAAGTGCTGCTGCAGAACGCAATTTACGCGGGCGTGCCGGCGGCCAACACGGCCTTCAATCTTGCGCAGAACATCCTGCGCGAGGTCGCCGGGCAGATCGGCTACGACCTGGCCGCGGCAGACCCGCGCCAGGCCGACCTGTTTGGGACAAAGCCGGCCTGACCGGTACGCGGAAGGCGGGCGGCTTGCCCGCCTTTTTTTTCTAGTCCGCGCGCGGATTGAGCACGCGAGCCGCCTGCAGGCCGCTGCGCACCGCGCCTTCCAACACGCCAGGATAGCCGGTGTCGGTCCAATCGCCGGCCAGCGCCAGCGTGGGCCACGGCGTCGAGTTCAGCGGGCGGGTCAGGCCCGGCACCGCGGCAAACGTCGCGCGCTTTTCAATGAACAGTTCAGCCGCCGCCACCTCGGGCATCGGCGGCAGCCGCAGCGGATGCACGGCGGCCTGTTCGGCCACCTGATCGATCAGGGCTTCAATCACCTGCCGCCGGTTGCGTTCGCTCATGCCGATGGCGGCGCTGGCCACCACGGCAAGTTCCCCGGCCTTGGTGTCGCCGGCGAGCTGGGCGCGGTCGAAGAGCCACTGGCCGGCATGACCGCGGGCCGCATCCTCACGCAGCATCATCATCGGCTCGGGCATCCGCCACGGGCCGGCCAGGCGTATGTTCAGCGTGGCGATGGGCAGATAGTCAAAGGCCTTGAGCGCATCGAGCAGCCCGGTGGCCCCGGCCTGGCGCAGCGGGCCGTCGAGCAGGCGCGCGGCGAAAGTGGGCGGCACGGCCAGCACGGCCGCGTCGAACCGTTCCTGATTGATGTCGATGCCGTCGGCGGACGGATGCAGCTGGCGCACCGTGCTGCCATAGCGCATGGTGACCTGGCGCGCGGCGGCGTCCGGCCACAGCGCCGACAGGTCCGTGCACGGCAGCAGCAGATCGCTGTCTTCGCGCGCGCCGGCCAGGCTCTCGCGCAGCACGCGGGCGAACAGCACCGCGCTGGCCGTGGCGATGGGCGTGTTCAGCGCGGCCAGGCACAGGGGTTCCCAAATCTGGCGGATCAGCACGTCGGATTGCGCGTGATAGTGCAGCAGTTGCAGCACGGTCCAGTCGCGCGGCGGCGACCAGGACATGGTTTTCAGGCCGCGCATCAGGCGCATCATCGCAAGCCGGTCGGCCCACGACAGGCCGCGCGCGCGCAGGACCGCCATGGCCATGTGCAGCGGCGCGGGCAGGCGCGGGGCGGACAGGTTGAATCGGCCGTCCAGGCTTGCCAGGCGCAAGGGGCGCCGCATCAGCAGGGCGTCGGGATTGCGTCCCACGCGGCGCATCAGCGCCAGGGTTTCCTTGTAGGCGCCGCACAAGAGGTGCTGGCCGTTATCCAGCGGCGCTTCGAAATCGCCGTGGAAGACGCGCCGCGCGCGGCCGCCGGGGGTGTGCCCGGCTTCGAACACCGTGACCTTGGCGCCGGCTTCACGCAGGGCGACGCTGGCCGCCAAGCCGGCCCAGCCTGCGCCAATGACCGCCGCCTTCACCGTGCCAACCGGCGGACCAGGCCGCGTCCGCCGCCCACCCAGGTTTTCCAGGCGAGCCAGAGTTTGCGCACGGGGGTGAGCGAAATGCGCTGGTGCAGCACCTGCCAGTTGTCGCGCTCGATCTCGTCGAGCAGCGCATGGTAGATGGCGGCCATCATGAGCCCCGGACGCTGCGCGCGGCGGTCGGCCTCGGGCAGGTTGCTCATTGCCTCGCGGTAGAGTTCGCGGGCGCGGTCGGCCTGGAACTTCATCAGCGCGCTGAAGCGGTCGGAATACTCGCCATTCAGGATGTCCGAGGCCTTGACCTCGAACTGCTGCATGTCGTTGACCGGGATGTAGATGCGGCCGCGGCGGGCATCGTCGCCCACGTCGCGGATGATGTTGGTCATCTGGAACGCCAGGCCCAGCTTTTCGGCGTAGACCAGCGTCTTGGGATCGGAATAGCCGAACACGCCGGCGGACAGTTCGCCCACGACGCCGGCCGCGTGCCAGCAATACTTGCGCAGGCCGGGCCAGTCCAGATAGCGGGTCTGGTCCAGGTCCATTTCCATGCCGTCGATCACGGCCAGCAGACGGGCGCGGGTGATCGAACAGCTTTCCAGGTGCGGCTGCAACGCGCGCGTGACGGGATGGTCGGGCTTGCCGTCGAACATCTGGTCGATCTGCGTGCGCCACCAGGCGAGCTTGATGCGCGCCAGTGACGGATCGGTGCACTCGTCGACCACGTCGTCCACTTCGCGGCAGTACGCGTACAGGGCCGTGATGGCGCGCCGGCGCTCGGGAGGCAGGAAAAGGAAGGAGTAGTAGAAGCTGGAACCGCTTTTGGCGGCTTTTTCCTGGCAATACTCGTCAGGGGTCATTAGGCACGGCCTGTTACTTGATGGAGCGCCACAACATGATGGCCCAGTCTTTGGCGCCCAATTCGGGGCGATTCATGAATACATCGTAGCCGCTCGCCTCGATCCGCTCCAGGACGCGCAGCCCGCCTTGCACCACCAGGCGCAGCTCCAGGCCGATGCGGCCCGGCAGGCGGCGCGCCAGCGGAGCGCCGAAGTGTAGCAGCGCACGTGTCCGTTCAACCTGGAAGGCCATGAGCTCGCGCCACGCCGGCGTAAGGCGGCAGGCGGCAAGGTCTTCGTCGGGCACGCCGTGGCGGCGCAGGTCTTCCTGCGGCAGGTAGACGCGGTGCTTGTGCCAGTCCACCCGCACGTCCTGCCAGAAGTTCACCTGCTGCAGGCCGGTGCAGATGGCGTCGGACTCGGTGATGTTCTGCGGCGTGCTGGCCTCGAACAGGTGCAGCATCAGGCGCCCGACCGGGTTGGCCGAGCGGCTGCAGTAGTCCATGAGGGTGGGGTAGTCTTCGTAGCGCTTGACCGTCAGGTCCTGCTCGAAGGCGGACAGGAGGTCGTAGAAGGGCGTGATCGGCAACTGGTGCCGGGCGATCGTCTGCGCCAGCGGCGCGAAGATGTCGGACAGGGGCGGCAGGCCGGGCGCCGGCGGCGTACCGGGTTCGGCGCCGATGCGGTGCAGCTCGGTGCGGAACGTGGCGAGCTGGGCAAGGCGCTCCTCGTCGGTCGCGCTGCCCTCGTCGGCAATGTCGTCCGCGGCACGGGCGAACCGGTAGATATCGGTCACGGCGCCGCGCAGCCTGCGCGGCAAGAGCAGCGAGGCAACGGGAAAGTTCTCGTAGTGATCGATGGACATAAAAAGAGGCCAGTGGGCAGGATCGGACCTGCGGAGACGGCGTAAAGCGGAAAACGGTCTCATTTTAGAGTAGTCGCCCACGCTTGATCCGGAGCGCCGCCGCCGGGGACGGCGATCAGTTAGACTTGGACGCCACAGGATCTCACACCATGCCGCGCCCAATATCCGCCACCGTTTCCGTTTCCGCTCTTGCGCACAATCTGGCCGCCGTGCGCCGCCACCTGGACCAGACCGCCGCCGCGGCCGGCGGGTTGCCGCCGTCGATCTGGGCCGTCATCAAGGCCAACGCCTACGGCCATGGCATCGAGCAGGCGGTGGCTGGCTTTTCCAAGGCGCAGGGCCTGGCCATGCTGGACCTCGAAGAAGCCGTGCGTTGCCGCGAGGCCGGCTGGGGCGGCCCGATCCTGCTGCTGGAAGGCTTCTTCAACCCGTCCGACCTCGACATCGTCGACCGCTACCACCTCAGCAGCACCGTCCACCATCGCGACCAACTGGACATGCTGGCCCGCGCCCGCCTGTCGCGCCGCGTGGACATCATGCTCAAGCTCAACAGCGGCATGAACCGGCTGGGTTTCAGCCCGGCGGCCTATCCCGCCGCTTACGAACGCGCCGCGCTGCTGCAGCAGCAGGGCACGCTGGGCTCGGTCGGCAAGATGACCCACTTCGCCTGCGCCGACGGCCCGCAGGGCGTGAACGAACAACTCAGCGTCTTCAATTCGGTGACGCATAAGCTGCCTGGCGCGATCAGCGTGTGCAACTCGGCCGCCGCCCTGCGCTTTGCCGACATCGCCGTCGGCTCCGAAAGCCAGACGCACTGGGTGCGGCCGGGCATCTGCCTTTACGGCGCCTCGCCCTTCGCGGATGCCGAAGCGTCGTCGTTCGGCCTGAAACCCGCCATGTCGCTCAGTTCCGAAATCATTGCGGTCCAGGAAATCAAGGCCGGCGACTCCGTCGGCTACGGCGCGCTGTTCCGCGCCGAACGCGCCATGCGCATCGGCATCGTGGCCTGCGGTTATGCCGACGGCTACCCCCGCCACGCCTCCACCGGCACGCCGGTCGTGGTGGCCGGCATCCGGACCCAGTTGCTGGGGCGGGTGTCCATGGACATGCTGGTCGTGGATCTTGGCCCCGTGCCGTCCGCCGGGGTCGGTTCGCCGGTGTCGCTATGGGGCGAAGACGGCCCGTCGGTGGACGAAGTCGCCAGCGCGGCCGGCACCATCGGCTATGAACTGCTGTGCGCCCTGGCCCCGCGCGTCCCTGTCACCCGGGACGCCTGATCCCCCGTCGCCACGGTGTCCGGTGGGCAAGAATTGCTGCGCAAATGACAAGACACGCGACGCCGGATGGTGTCTACTTTGGAAACCGGGCGCTCAGGCGCCCGTTTTTGACCAAGAAAACAGACTGCGAGGTTTCAATCCATGAAGGACAAATGCGTGCTCATTACGGGCGCCACCAAAGGCATAGGCTGGGCGCTTACTCAGCGGTTGTCCGACATGGGCTGTCATGTGGTTGGCATCGCGCGAAACACGACCGACGTCGATTTCCCGGGCTACCTGTACGCCTGTGACCTGGCCGACGCCGGCCGCACCGAAGAGGTGCTGCGCGAAATCCGCGAGAAATTCCCCGTCGACGCCGTCGTCAACAATGTGGGCCTCGTGTCGCCCCAGCCGCTGGGCGAAATCGACCTGGCCACGCTGTACAACGTGCTGGATCTGAACGTGCGCGTGGCGGTGCAGGTGACGCAGGCGTTCGTTGAATCCATGAAGGTGCGCCGCGCCGGCCGCATCGTCAACGTGGTCAGCCGCTCCATCCACGGTGCGCTGGACCGCACCGCGTATTCCGCCGCCAAGAGCGCGCTGGTGGGCTGCACCCGCACCTGGGCGCTGGAACTGGCCGAATACGGCGTCACGGCCAACGCGGTGGCGCCGGGCCCCATCGAAACCGAAATGTTCCGCGCCACCCGCCCCGCGGGCAGCGACAACGAAAAGCGCGCGCTCGCTTCCGTGCCCATGAAGCGTTTGGGCACACCGGCCGAAGTGGCGGCGGCCATTGCCTTCCTGCTGTCGGACGACGCGGGTTTCATCACCGGACAGGTGCTGGGCGTGGACGGCGGCGGCAGCCTGGCGGGCCGCTCCTGAAAGTCGCCGCTGCAAACATGAACAACGCACCCCACGGGGTGCGTTTTTTTCTGGCTGGCGCAAGCGCGGCGGCGCTCAGCCGTGTTTGTATAATAATAACTATCATTTCCATTTTGGATGCTCGCCGTGTCGGACCGAGAGCACGCAGTTGGCGCATCGCTTTCCGCCCTGTACACCGCGCATTGCGGCTGGTTGCAGAATTGGCTGAATCGCCGTCTTCAAGACAATCACCAGGCCGCCGACCTGACGCAGGACACCTTTGTGACCTTGTTGGTGCGCAGGCACGCCATTGCCGACGTGCGCGAGCCCCGGGCGTTTCTGACCACCATCGCGCGCGGCCTGCTGATCGATTTCTGGCGCCGGCGTGACATTGAACTTGCCTGGGCCGAAACGTTGGCCGCGCGGCCCGAGGTCACTCACCCCTCTCCCGAAGTGCAGGTCCAGGCGCTGCAGGCCCTGGTCGAGATCGATCGCAAGCTGCATCGCCTGGGCGTGCGTGCGCGTGCTGCGTTCCTGATGCACCGCATCCATGGCATGACGCATCCGGCCATCGCGGCGGAGCTGCGCGTGTCCGAGCGGACGGTGCGCAATGACATCGCGCAGGCCATGCTGTGCTTTTTGCTCGATACCGACCTTCAACCCGTCGGTCCGCACGGCGATGAGGCAGGACAGTGATGGGCGCCGCCGCCGTCGACCCGGGCATTCTTGAAGCCGCCGCGCAGTGGTATGCGCTGCTGAGTTCGGGGGCGGCCAGCGAGCAGGAGCGCGCTCGCTGGCAAGCGTGGATGGACGCCGACAACGCGCACCGCCGGGCGTGGCAACGCGTCGAGGATGTGGGCGCGCAGTTCGATGCGCTGGTCGCGCAGCCGATGGGACGTGAGGCCAGCCTGGCCAGCCTCAATGCCGCCGCGCAGGGCCGGCGCGAGCGCCGCCGGCTGTTGACGGTTGCGCTGATCGCGGGTGCGACGGGATTGCTGGGCCTGGGCGTGGCGCAATCGCCGGCCGGCCGCCGAACCTGGGCGGCCTGGCAGGCGGACCTGGTCACGCCGGTGGGCGGATCGAAAGAAATCCGGCTTGCCGACGGCACCCAGATTCAACTCAATACCGATACCGCAGTGAAGGTCGACTACACCCGCGACCAGCGCCGCCTGGTGCTGCTGCGCGGCGAGATCATGATCGCCACCGCGGCCGACCCGGGGCGCACCTTCGTGGTGGACACGCCGGAAGGGCGATTGCAGGCGCTGGGCACGCGGTTCAACGTGCGCAGCCTTGACGGCGAAACCACGCTCGCCGTGCTGGAGGGTGCGGTGCAAGCGCATTTCGCGGGCGCGCCGCCCGCCGGGGTTCGGGTCGACGCCGGCACGCGGATGCGCGGCGGATCGCAAGGCATCGACGCGCCCGTGGCGCTGCGGGCCGGCGACCACAATTGGACGCGCGGCATCGTGCAGTTCGAGGAGGCGCCGCTGGCGCAGGTGGTGGCGGAACTGGCGCGTTACCGCCGCGGACATCTCGGTTATGCCGCGGACGTCGCGGCGTTGCCTGTGACGGGTACTTTCCCGCTGCATGACAGCGATCGCGCACTGCGCCTGTTGAGTGAGGCCTTGCCCGTGCGCATCAGCCAGCCGATGCCGTGGTGGACAACGCTGCAACCGCGCTGAAAAGCCCTCTGATCCATCGCTGTTACAAAATAGTTTGCCGGTTTTGCCGCGCTCATCCGGCCTATGGGCAATTCAACACCCATATCGCGGATCCGTGGCATGACCAACCCCTTCACTGCTTTCCCCATCCGTCCGATCCGCCGCGCGCGCATCGCTCCGCTGGCGCTCGCCATCGGCGTGATGCTGAGCGGCGGGGCGCCCCTCAGCGCCGTGTACGCGCAGTCTGCACAGACGCAGGTTCGCGACTACGACATCCCGGCCGGACCGTTGAGCCAGGTGCTCAACCTGTTTTCCGCCGAAGCCGGCCTCTTCGTCAGCGGCCACGGCGATCTGAGCAGCGGCCGGCATAGCCCCGGCGTGCGCGGCCGGTATTCGCCCGAGGCCGGGATGGCCGCGCTGCTGACCGGCACCGGTCTCGTGGCGGAACGTCTGCCCGACGGCGGCTTCGTCCTGCGGCAAGGCCGCCAGGACGTGACGCTGCTGGAACCGATTGCGGTGACCGCCCAGTTCGAACGCCCGGATGGCCCGGTGCTGGGCATCGCCGCCACGAACAGCGCCACGGCCACCAAGACCGATACGCCGATCATCGAAACGCCGCAATCGATCTCGGTGGTGAGCGCCGCGCAGATCAGCGTTCAGAAGGCGCAGAACCTGCAAGAGGCTCTGGGCTACACGCCTGGCATCATGCCCGGCATCGTCGCCAAGAGCTCGATGTTCGAAGACACGATGAGCATCCGCGGCTTCGAAGCCAACCCGCAGACCGGCAGCTATTTCCGCGACGGCATGCGCTACATGGTCAACCAGTACAACGGCAAGCAGGAGCCGTACGGACTGGAGCGGGTGGAGGTGCTGCGCGGGCCGTCGTCGGTGCTGTATGGCGCCGCTGCGCCGGGCGGCATCGTCAACACCGTGACGAAGCGCCCGCCAGGCGAAACGATGGGCGAAATCAATCTGGACGGCGGCAGTTTCGACCGCCGGCAGATTTCGGCGGACATCGGCGGTCCGATCGACGAGGCCGGAGTGTGGTCGTATCGCCTGACCGGCCTGTTCCGCGAGAGCAATCAGTTCATCGATTACAGCGCCGACGATCGCACCTACATCGCGCCCGCGTTGACGTGGCGCCCGTCAGCGGCCACCTCGGTCACGCTGCTGGCCAACTATCAGCGCAGCAAGACGATCAATCCGACGGAGGTGCCGGTCACCGGCTCGCTCTGGACCAACCCGAACGGACAGATTCCGCGCTCGCGCTTTCTGGGCGAGCCCAACAACAACCGCTTCGATGTCGAATCGACGTCGCTGGCCGTACTGATCGAACATGCGTTCAATGACACGCTGAAATTCCGCACGTCGATGCGCTATTACGACGCGGACCTGACCATGCGCTACGTGCTGCTGCAAGGCGACGTGGACGCCGCGACGCAGCGGCGGGTGGCGCGTTCGGCGCGCGGCTTCGACGACCGCACGACCGTGCAGACGATCGACACCAACATCGAGAAGCGGTTCCAGACGGGAGCCGTGACGCAGACCATTCTTGCGGGCTTCGACTACACGCGTTCCACCTACAACAGCGATCGCCTGCGCGGCAATCTGCGGCCCATCGACGTCTTCGATCCGGTGTATATGCCCGGCGACGTCGTGGTCTTGCCCTGGCAGCAGCGCCGCAACACCGAGCATCGCCTTGGCATCTATCTGCAGGATCAGTTGAAGATCGCGGACAAGGTGGTGGTGCTGCTGGGCGGCCGGTATGACAACGTGCGCGCGGAGAACCGCGCCTTGCACGCGCCGTCCACCAATTCGAACGACAAGGACACCGCCTTCACCGGCCGCGCCGGCGTGGTCTATCTGGCGGACAACGGCTTGGCGCCGTACGTCAGCTTCAGCCAGTCGTTCGAACCCACGAGCGGGCGCGACCGCACCGAAGGCAGCTTCGAACCCAGCCGCGGGACGCAGTACGAAGTCGGCATCCGATACCAGCCTGCCGGCAAGGACATCATGCTGAGCGCGGCGCTGTTCAACCTGGAGCGCAAGAACGTGCTCACGCCGGATCCGGTCGACCCGACCTTTCTGGTGCAGACCGGCAAGGTGCGCTCTCGCGGCCTGGAGCTCGAGGCGCGCGCACGCGTCACGCCGCAGGTCGATGTGATTGCCGCCTACACCTACACCGATGCGCGGGTGATCAAGAGCAACCTGCCGGGCGAAGAGGGCGAGCGCTTCAACACGCCCCGCCATGCGGCTTCCTTGTGGACCGACGTGAACCTGTCGGAGTGGGTGCTGATGGGGCTGAAGGCGGGCGCCGGCGTGCGCTATGTGTCGGCGCGTCCCGACCGGCCGTCCAGCGGTTCGCTTGGTGGCGCGGGCTACACGCTGATCGATGCGCGCGTCAGTTATGAAAGCGGCCCGTGGCTCTATGCGCTCAACGTCACCAACCTGACGGACAAGACCTACATCCCCTCGATTTGCTACGGCGGCGTGTGCGACTACGGCGAGCCGCGCCGCATCATCGGCACGGTGAGCTACCGCTGGTGAGCCTGCGCGCCGCGCTGCTGCGGCTGCATCGCTGGACCGGCCTGGTGCTGGCCGGCTTTCTCTGCGTGGTGGCGCTGACCGGCATTCCGCTGGCCTGGTATGACACGCTGGATGCGGCGGCCGCGCCGGCATTGAATCGCGTCACACCGCCGTCGGCGGATGCCGCACGGCTGGACGCGTTGACGCTGCGCGATCGCGTGGCCCAGTTCGTGCCCGCCGCGGTGATGCCCGCCACGCCGCTGGGCGCACAGGCCGGGCGCAGCGTGCCATTCCCGGTCTGGTTGCACGAGGCGGGCGCGGCCGCACCGGTCCTGCACGAAGTCTTTGTCGACCCGTATTCCGGCGCGATTCTGGGTCAGCGCCGCTGGGGCGATCTGGGTGAAGGGCTGCGCAACCTGATGCCGTTCCTGCATCGGCTCCACACGGCGCTGCTGTTCGAGGGGATCGGCGAACTGCTGCTGGGCATTGTCGCCCTGGCGTGGACGCTGGATGGATTCGTCGGCGCGTGGCTTACGCTGCCGGCGCGAACCCGCGCGCGCAATCCGGCGTCATCCGCATGGCAGCGCTGGGCGCCCGCCTGGCGCATCCGCTGGCTGGGCGGTCCGCATAAACGCAACTACGATCTGCATCGAGCGGGCGGGCTGTGGCTGTGGGCCGCGTTGACGCTGATGGCATGGAGCAGCGTCGCGCTGAACCTGCCATCTATTTACGATCCGGTGATGCGCGCCGGCCTGAGCTATCAGGCCGATCCCCGGCGCGGTGCGGCCGCGGTGGCGGGCGAGCCGATGCCTCCCGCGCAGGCCCGCGCCGCCGGGCGGCGGCTGATGGCGGAGCTGGCTTCCCGCGAGGGATTCGTCGTACTCGGCGAGCATTGGTTGGCGCTGGATGCGCGCCGCAAGCTGTATCGCTACAGCGTGCGCAGCAGCCGGGATCTGCGTACCCGCAGCGGCGCGACGTCGGTCGTGTTCAATGCGGTGGACGGGCAACTCGTGGGCAGCCATCTTCCAACGGGCCGGGCAGCCGGCGACACCGTCAAGCATTGGCTGACCAGCCTGCACATGGCGGCGTTCTGGGGTTGGCCGCTGCAGCTGATGGTGGCGCTGGTCGGCGGGGTCACGCTGACGCTGAGCGTGACCGGCGTCTGGCTGTGGTGGACGCGCCGCCGTGCGCGTCAGTACGGACCCTTGCTTGCGGCGACAGCGGCCAGTTCCTTGAATTCGCCCGCCAGCGCCTCGGCCGCGCGCGCCAGCAGCACCGCGTCGACGCCCACCGCCACGAAGGTTGCGCCCAGGGACAGGTAGTGCTTGGCCTGCGCCACGCCGCTGTGCAGGATGCCTGCCGCCTTGCCCGACCGCACGATGCGCGCGATGGCATCGTCGATGGTCTTCTCGACCACCGGATGCTCCGGCTGGCCCAGATAGCCCATGCTGGCCGACAGGTCGGCCGGCCCAATGAAGACGCCGTCCACGCCGTCCACGGCAAGGATCTCGTCAAGCGCCGCGATGCCGTCCGGGGTTTCGATCTGCACCAGCACGCACATCTCGTCGTTGGCGCGTTCAAGGTAGTTGGGAATGCGGTTCCAGCGCGATGCGCGCGCCAGCGCACTGCCCACCCCGCGGATGCCCTGCGGCGGATAGCGTACGGCGGCGACCGCGGCGGCGGCCTCCTGCGCGGACTGGATCATGGGCACCAGCACCGTCTGCGCGCCGGTGTCCAGGATCTGCTTGATCTGGACGGGGTCGTTCCAGGCCGGACGCACCACGGGGGCAACCGGATACGCCGCCACGGACTGCAATTGGGCGAGGGTGGAATCAAGCGTGTTGGGCGCGTGCTCGCCGTCGATCAGCAGCCAGTCGAACCCGGCGCCCGCAAGGATTTCCGAGGTATAGGCGCTGGCCAGGCCGGCCCACAGGCCGATCTGGGGTTGGCCGTCGCGCAGGGCTTGCTTGAACGTGTTGGTCAGGAGGTCCATGGACTGGGGATCGCGTGGAGGAAGGAGGGGGGATTGACGTTCAGGGCGTACCGGCATCGCGCGTGGGGCCGTCGCGCTTGATGAGGTCGACCATTGCGTCCACATCGGTGTACAGGCGCTCCAGCAATTCCTTGCCGATCCGTTCTTCGATTTCCTGGTACTTCGCGTCGAC
Organism: Achromobacter sp.; assembly: GCF_032113835.1. GTDB lineage: Bacteria > Pseudomonadota > Gammaproteobacteria > Burkholderiales > Burkholderiaceae_B > Achromobacter. The sequence continues at coordinate 36,436 of NZ_DAMCTG010000048.1, forward strand.
CTGGGGCCGCATGCGGTCGATGAGCTTGTTGCTCTTGGCGGTCAGGGAGATTTCCTGGCGCCGCTGGTCAGCGCTGGAGCGCGTGCGCTTGATGAGCCCTTGCTCTTCCATGCCGGCCAGCATGCGCGTGAGGCTGGGGCTCAGGATCTGACAGGCGCGGGCGATCTGATTGGGTTCCAAAGAGCCCACCTCGCTCAGCGTGCGCAAGACCCGCCATTGCTGTTCGGTGACGCCGGCCGCGTGCAGGATGGGGCGGAAATGCGCCATCAGCGTTTCGCGCGCGTAGAGCAGCAAATGGGGAAGATTGCGGTGGTGGAAGCTCGGACTCATGGCGGCTATGTTAGCAAGAAGCCGCCCAAAAAATGCTCAATTATTGAGGCCTGAATGCGGCCTGCCCCGGCGCGGCGGCGGGCCGGGGCCGGGGGCAGGTCAGGAGGACAGTCAGGGGGGCGGAACAGGGCAGAGCCGGGACCGGCGCGGGCCGGCCCCGGGCTTCACGCCGGGTTCTGTCGGGACAGTTCCTGCAGGTCGTCCGGCAGGGCAAAATCCGGCGCGCCGCGCTGCAGTTCGCGCAACGCCTGCACGGCGTCTTCTTCGCGGTCGTCCACGATCAAACCGCGGATCTGGGCGACGCGCGCCTCGATGTCCTGCTCGGTGAAGGCGGCGACCTGTTGCGCTTCCGGCGCGGTTTCCTGAGCGGCTGCCTGCGCGGATTGCTGCGCAGCCGTTTCCGCTGCCGTGGGCGCCTGCTCGGCGGATGCTGTGGCCGCCGCGGATTGCATCGCTACAGGTTGAGCCAATGCGGATTGGGCCGATGCAGGTTGGGCCGATGCGGATTGCGACACGGCGGGCTGGGCCGGCGCTGCCGGTTCCTGCTGCAGGGCGACGACGCGGCGCAGGGGCGACGGATCGTTGGCCGGCGTTGCAGAAGCGGAAGACGCGTCCTGCGCGGTTTCGCTTTCCTGCACGGCCACCAATTGCACCTGAGGCTCGGTGTCCTCGATGGCCTCGCGCATGTCGGTCCATGCAAAAAGGCCTGCGACCATTAGGGCGCAGGCGGCGGCGCCCCATCCGGGATGCCAGCTATGGCCAGGATGCCATCTGCGTCGTACCGCGGCATCCAGTTCCGGATTGGCGCCGGGACCCGGCTTGCGGTACAGGGCGCGCAGATCCCGTTCATCGTCTTCGTCAAAAGGGGGGCGATAGGTAATGCTCATGCGCGTACTCCTCGCACATACGCCGGGTGGCACAGCGTATCCGCGTTTGACCTTTGCGAGCGCCGCGCCGGTGGTCCGGCGTCTGGTCGTGCTGGGGTCATGTTCCGGTTCGGGCGGCCTCGTGAAAGGCCGCGAGTGATTGCGCCGCGATTCCCCACGCAGTGCGTCGCAAGGACGTCCGTCGTGGAGTATGCCGTCCGCTTGGGACGGTTCGACAAAATGCGCTGTACCTGGCGATTATGCGCGATTTGAAACGGATCGGGCAGGAAATTTCCTATGTTTGCATCATGTAACCGCTGTGCGTCCCTGATTGTGAAAGCTGTCTGAAAGGAATGCCTTTAGGACGTTCGTGATCAGCGTGCCAAAACGGTCTCTGTGCCCGCCCAGCGCCCACAGGTTGCCGGGTACACTTTCGCGCATGGCAAAAACCCGAACCGTATACGTATGCGCCGATTGCGGCGGCACCACGCCCAAGTGGCAGGGCAAATGCCCGCATTGCAACGCCTGGAACACGCTTGAAGAAACGGTGGAGTCGTCCGCGCCCGCGGCCGCAGCCCACCGTTATGCGCCGCTGGCCTCGTCCAGCCCGGTGCGCAGCCTGTCCGAAATCGAAGCCCGCGAAACCCCGCGCACACCCACCGGCCTGGACGAATTCGACCGCGTGCTCGGCGGCGGCCTGGTGGCCGGCGCCGTGGTGCTGATCGGCGGCGATCCCGGCATCGGCAAGTCGACGCTGCTGCTGCAGGCGCTGGCCGCCCTGTCCGAGTCCACCAACGTGCTGTACGTGACGGGCGAAGAATCCGCCGAACAGGTCGCGCTGCGCGCGCGCAGGCTTGGCCTGCAGACCGGCAACGTCAACCTGCTGGCAGAAATCCGCCTCGAAGCCATCCAGGCCGCGGTGTCGGAACAAAAGCCATCGGTTGCCGTCATCGACTCGATCCAGACGCTGTACAGCGGCGAACTCACGGCGGCGCCCGGGTCGGTGTCGCAGGTGCGCGAATGCGCCGCGCAGCTCACGCGGCTTGCCAAGCAGACGGGCATCGCGATCGTCATGATCGGCCACGTCACGAAGGACGGTGCGCTGGCCGGGCCGCGCGTGCTGGAACACATCGTGGACACCGTGCTGTATTTCGAGGGCGACACGCATTCGTCGTTCCGCCTGGTGCGCGCGTTCAAGAACCGCTTTGGCGCCGTCAACGAGCTGGGCGTATTCGCCATGACAGACCGCGGCCTGCGCGGCGTGGCCAATCCGTCCGCCTTGTTCCTGTCGCAACACGAACAACAGGTCGCGGGCTCGTGCGTCATGGCCACACAGGAAGGCACGCGCCCGTTGCTGGTCGAAATCCAGGCGCTGGTCGACAGCTCCCACGCGCCCAATCCGCGCCGCCTCACGGTCGGCCTCGAAGGCAACCGTCTTGCCATGCTGCTGGCCGTGCTGCATCGGCATGCGGGCGTGTCCACCTTCGACCAGGACGTCTTCGTGAACGCGGTGGGCGGTGTGCGCATCACCGAACCCGCGGCCGACTTGCCGGTGCTGCTGGCCATCATGTCTTCCCTGCGCGACCGGCCCCTGCCGCGCGGCCTGATCGCCTTCGGCGAAGTCGGCCTGGCCGGCGAGATCCGTCCTGCCCCACGCGGGCAGGAACGCCTGCGCGAGGCCGCCAAACTTGGTTTCTCAGTGGCGCTCATCCCCAAGGCCAACGCGCCGCGTCAGCCCATCGAGGGACTGGAGATCTGGGCCGTGGACCGCCTGGACGCGGCGCTGGAAAAGCTGCGCTGAGGCGCGGCGTCGTTGGTTGGAGCAATACGTGAGTCTGTTTGTCATCGCCGCATGCCTGGCCGCCGGCTGCATGATCGGTTTCATGGGCGGCGTGCTGGGCATCGGGGGCGGGCTGATCGCCATTCCGGCCCTGGTCCTGCTGATGGGAATGTCGCAACAGCTCGCGCAGGGCACGGCGCTCATCATGGTCTTGCCGACCATCATGATGGCGGTGCGCAAGTACAACCAGCAGACGCGCATCGACAAGCGCGTCGCGCTGGCCGGCGCGGCGGGCGCCGTGGTGTTCACGTGGGTGGGCGCGCAGATGGCGCTGGGCATCGACTCGACCTTGCTGCGCCAGAGCTTCGCGGTGTTCCTGTTTTTCATCGCACTGTTCTACGTCTGGCAGACGTGGCGCGCCTCGCGCCCGGCGGCCCGCCATGCGCCGCCGCCTACCCGCGCCACGCCCGTCTTCACGCCGCGGCGCGCCAGCGTGCTGGGCATTCTGTGCGGCACGCTGGGCGGTTTCTTCGGTGTGGGCGGCGCGGTGCTGGCCGTGCCCATCATCACAACGGTCTTCCGCCTGCCGCAGACCACCGCGCAAGCCCTCGCGCTCAGCATGGTGATCCCCGGCTCCATGATCGCGCTCATCACCTACACGTGGGCAGGGCAGGCCAACTGGATGGTCGGCGCGCCGCTCGCGATCGGCAGCCTCATCTTCGTGC
>NZ_DAMCTG010000049.1:0-39445 GCF_032113835.1 Achromobacter sp.
AGCGGCGCGCGCATTTCGCCCAGCACCAGCCGCAGGTCGCCGGGCGTCTCGACCGAGGCCTCGCCTTCGATCTGCAGCACGTCGGACTCGACGTTGATGCGCAGCCTTTCCTTGGACACGCCGGGCAGGTCCGCCAGCAGCGTGATGCCTTCCTTGTCCTCGAAAATGTCCACGGCCGGCACGGTGACGCCACGCCCGTCGCGCTTCTCGGAAACGGCCGCTTCGGCGGGCACGGTCAGGTCTTTGCGTTCATTCATGATCGGTACTCCTATGCGGTTGCGTTGGCGGGTCACTGCACGGTCACGGTGCGCGGCTTGGCCGATTCGCGGCGCTTGATGGAAATGGCCAGGCAGCCGTCCGTGTACCGCGCCTGCACGTTGTCCGGATCCGCGTCCGCAGGCAGCTCGATGATGCGCGTGTAGCGGCCCTGCGTGCGTTCCCGCGCGTAATAGCGGGCGCCTTCGGGAAGCTCCTGCGGCTTGCGTTCGCCGCTGATGGTCAGCAGGCTCTTTTCGATCGACACGTTCAGGCCCTCGGGATCCATGCCGGGCACGAAGGCGACGACTTCGATGGAATCGCCCGACACGCCGACGTTGACCGGCGGAAAGTAAGCCTGCGGCGTGGCGCGCAGGGCGGCAGGCACGCCGGCATTGCGCAGCACGCGGCCCATGTGCTCCTGAATCGCGTCGAACGCGCTGGCAAAGCCACTGTCGTTGAAGGGAAAGTTGCTCATGAAGGTCTCCTCGAACGAAAAAAGGGACCGATACAGACGCATCACAGCCGCGATTTGCGCGACCGCAGGTCTGATCGCTTCAGTCCGAGTATGGGATCGGTTTTTGGAGTTTCAAGAGGTCTTTTCGGCCCCGCAAAACCTGCCGTTTACAGTTCAGAAGCACAAAAAAAAACCGCGGCCATCGCTGGCCGCGGTTTCCATCTGGATCGCGCTGAGACCTAAACCAGGACCCGCTCGATCCCGCCCGCATTCGCGCGGCGCACGTAGTCTTCCATCCAGCCTTCGCCCAGGATGTGGCGCGCCATCTCGACCACGATGTAGTCGGCCTCCATCTTGGTGTCGCCCTCGTAACGCGACAGGCCTTGCAGGCACGACGGGCACGAGGTCAGGACCTTCACGTCGCCCGTGAAGCCGTCGCTGCGCATCGCGGCGTCGCCCTTGAGCAGTTCTTCCTGCTTGCGGAAGCGCACCTGCGTGGAGATGTCGGGACGGCTGACCGCCAGCGTGCCGGACTCGCCGCAGCAGCGATCGCTCTTGACCGCGCCATCGCCCACCAGCGCGCGCACCGTCTTCATGGGCTCCTGCAGTTTCATCGGCGTGTGGCAGGGGTCGTGGTACATGTAGCGCACGCCCTTGGCTCCTTCCAGCTTGATGCCCTTTTCCAGCAGGTATTCGTGGATGTCGATCAGCCGGCAACCCGGGAAGATCTTCTCGAATTCATAGCCGGCAAGCTGGTCGTAACAGGTGCCGCAGCTGACCACCACGGTCTTGATGTCCAGGTAGTTCAGCGTGTTGGCCACACGGTGGAACAGCACCCGGTTGTCGGTGATGATCTGCTCGGCCTTGTCGGTCATGCCGTTGCCGCGCTGGGGATAGCCGCAGCACAGGTAGCCGGGCGGCAGCACGGTCTGCACGCCCGCATGCCACAGCATCGCCTGCGTGGCGAGGCCGACCTGCGAGAACAGGCGCTCGGAACCGCAGCCGGGGAAGTAGAACACCGCCTCCGTGTCGGCCGTGGTGGCCTTGGGGTCGCGGATGATCGGCACGTAGTTCGCGTCTTCGATGTCCAGCAGCTTGCGCGCGGCCTGCTTGGGCAGTCCGCCGGGCATCTTCTTGTTCACGAAGTGCACCACCTGCTCGCGCAGCGGCGGCTTGCCCACCGTGGCCGGCGGCTTGGCGGTCTGTTTCTTGACCAGGCCGGAGAACAGGTCGTGCGCGGCGCGCTGCACCTTGTAGCCCACGCCCACCATCGCCTTGCGGGTGGCGTTGATGGTGGCAGGATCCTTGGCGTTCAGGAAGAACATGGCGCTGGCCGTGCCCGGGTTGAACGACTTGCGGCCCATGCGGCGCAGCACGGCGCGCATGTTCATCGACACGTCGCCGAAGTCGATATCGACCGGACAGGGGTTGTAGCACTTGTGGCAGACGGTGCAGTGGTCGGCCACGTCCTCGAACTCTTCCCAGTGCTTCAGGCTGACGCCGCGCCGGGTCTGCTCTTCGTACAGGAAGGCCTCGACCAGCAGCGACGTCGCCAGGATCTTGTTGCGGGGCGAATACAGCAGGTTCGCGCGCGGCACGTGGGTGGCGCACACGGGCTTGCACTTGCCGCAGCGCAGGCAGTCCTTGATGGATTCCGAAATGGCGCCGATGTCGCTTTGCTGCATGATCAGCGACTCGTGGCCCATCAGGTTGAAGCTGGGCGTCCAGGCGTGGCGCAGGTCAGCGCCGGGCATGAGCTTGCCGGCGTTGAAGTGGCCGTTGGGGTCGACGCGCCGCTTGTAGTCCTGGAACGGCGCCAGTTCGGCTTCGGTCAGGAACTCGTACTTGGTCAGGCCGATGCCGTGCTCGCCCGAAATCACGCCATCCAGGTCGCGCGCGATCTGCATGATGCGTTCGACGGCGGCATGCGCCTCGCCCAGCATCTCGTAGTCGTCCGAGTTGACCGGGATGTTGGTGTGCACGTTGCCGTCGCCGGCGTGCATGTGCAGCGCGACGAACACGCGGCTCTTGAGCACGCGGGCGTGGATGGCGACGAGTTCGTCGACGATCTTCTTGTACGCGGCGCCCGAGAAGGCGCGCTGCAGGCCGGCCAGCACTTCGGTCTTCCAGGAGACGCGGATGGTGCGGTCCTGCACCACGTCGAAGACGCGGGCGCCGGGTTGCGCTGCCAGGCGCGCGGTCAGCGTGGCGTGAAGCTCACCCAGGCCAAGGCCTTCGAGTTGCGGCAGCGCATCGCCCAGCGGCAGGTCCAGATTGTCCAGCAGCCACTGCCAGCGCTGGCGCGTGGCGGCGATCAGTTCGATCGCCTGGCGCGTGCGCTCGGCCAGCACTTCGGCGCGCGTGGTTTCGATATCGGCGTCGTCGATCTTGCCGACCGGCAGCGGCGTGCACAGGTAGGCATCCAGCTCGCCCAGCAGCTTGAGCTTGTTGCTGGTCGACAATTCGATGTTGATGCGCTCGATGTGATCCGTGTATTCGCCCATGCGGGGCAACGGGATCACGACGTCTTCGTTGATCTTGAAGGCGTTGGTGTGACGCGCGATCGCGGCGGTGCGCGAGCGGTCCAGCCAGAATTTCTTGCGCGCCTCGGGGCTGACAGCCACGAAGCCCTCGCCGTGACGCGTGTTGGCCAGGCGCACGACTTCGCTGGCGGCCGCGGCCACTGCGTCGTCATCGTCGCCGACGATGTCGCCGATCAGAACCATCTTGGGCAGCACGCCGCGCTTGCTCTTGGTGGCGTAGCCGACCGCGCGCAGGTAGCGTTCGTCCAGGTGTTCCAGGCCGGCCAGGATGGCGCCGCGGGCCTTGCCCTCGCCGTCCAGATAGCCCTTGACCTCGACAATCGACGGGATGGCGTCGCGCGCCTGTCCGAAGAATTCCATACAGACGGTGCGCGTATGACGCGGCATGCGGTGCAGCACCCAGCGCGCCGACGTGATGAGACCGTCGCAGCCTTCCTTCTGGATGCCGGGCAGGCCCGCCAGAAACTTGTCGGTCACGTCCTTGCCCAGGCCTTCCTTGCGGAACACGCGGCCCTGGATCTCGAGCGTTTCGGTCTTGAGCAGGCGCTCGCCGGGCTTGCCCTTGCCGTCGAACCACTTGAGCTCGAATCGGGCCACTTCCACGTCATGGATCTTGCCCATGTTGTGGTCCAGGCGCGTGACTTCCAGCCAGTTGCCGTCCGGATCGACCATGCGCCACCAGGCCAGGTTGTCCAGCGCGGTGCCCCACAGCACGGCCTTCTTGCCGCCGGCGTTCATGGCGATGTTGCCGCCCACGCACGAGGCTTCGGCGGACGTCGGGTCCACGGCGAACACGAAGCCGGCCGCCTCGGCCGCCTCGGACACGCGCTTGGTGACCACGCCGGCGCCGGCGTGGATGACCGCGACGGGCTCGGTGAGGCCAGGCAGGATACAGGACTCGACCTTGCCCAGCTTGTCGAATTTTTCGGTGTTGATGACCGCCGACTTCCAGGTCAGCGGAATGGCGCCGCCGGTGTAGCCGGTGCCGCCGCCGCGCGGCACGATGGTCAGGCCCAATTCAATACAGGCAGTGACCAGCGCGGCGATTTCGTCCTCGGAGTCCGGCGTCAGCACCACGAAGGGGTACTCCACGCGCCAGTCGGTCGCGTCCGTGACGTGCGACACGCGCGACAGGCCGTCGAACTTGATGTTGTCGCGCGCCGTGATGCGGCCGAGCACCTTCTGCGCCTGTTTGCGCATCATGGCGGTCTGGTCGAATTCGCCCTCGAACGCGGCAATGGCGGAACGCGCCCGGGCCAGCAGCCCGACAACCTTTTCGTCGCGATGCGGATCGTGGCCGGCTTCGGCGGGCGCGCTCGGGTCGCGGCGCTTGTCGATCTCGCTCAGGCGGTGATGCAGCGCTTCGATGAGCTGCTTGCGGCGCTTGGGATTGTCGAGCAGGTCGTCCTGCAGATACGGATTGCGGCGCACAACCCAGATGTCGCCCAGCACTTCGTACAGCATCCGGGCGGAACGGCCGGTGCGGCGCTCGCCGCGCAGGTCGCTCAGCAGGCTCCAGGCGTCTTCACCCAGTAACCGGCCCACGATTTCGCGGTCGGAAAACGACGTGTAGTTGTACGGGATTTCGCGCAATCGCGCGGGTGCGGCGGGCGGCATCGCCCCGTTCAAGATGTGGCTGGCGAGTGGGGCGTTCATGGCGGCGAGAGGGGGCCCTTAAAAAAGTATTTTATGCCATTGTCCTGACCTGGCCCCTATTCCGGTGAGCAAGCCATCCAAAAGCGCGCCGGGGACGGCATGTACCGTCCCCGTTTAAGTCCGACGTCAGGGCTAGATTTTTCCTGGGAAGAACCAAAGCAGTCCGGCAGTCATGAACAGATAGCGCATGAATTTGCCGATGGCCATGTAGAACACGCACGGCCAGAAGGACAGGCGCAGCCAGCCGGCAACCGCGCAGAGCGGATCGCCCACCGCGGGCAGCCAGGACAGGAGCAGCGCGGGCGGCCCCATCCGGTGCAGCCAGTCGTGGGCACGCTCGTTCCAGCGGCCGCGCATGCGGCCGCCCTCGGTCGCCTTGGGGTGCGGATGCGGGTGCTTTTCCTTCCAGCGCTCCACCGCCTTTTCAGCGCCGAGGCCCATCGCGTAGCTGATGGCCCCGCCCACGGTGTTGCCTGCCGTCGCCACCAGGATGGCGGGCCAGAACATGTCGGGCGAAAGCTTGATGTAGCCGAATACCGCCGGTTCGGAGCCCAGCGGCAACAGCGTCGCGGACACGAGCGAGACGGTGAAGATGGCCGACAGGCCCACCGAGGGCAGCGCGAGCACCCCCAGAAGCCAATGAACGGCGGATAAGAGACTTTCTTCCATGGTTGCGGCAGTGTAGCCGCGGCAAACCCGGAAGGCGACACGCATTTCCCTGCAATAATCTTGGCCAGTCCTCACTCTTGCCCTGTCGCGCGGTCCATGTCCACTGATTATCTGAAACGCATCCTGACTTCCAAGGTTTACGACGTCGCGGTGGAATCCCCGCTCGAGGCAGCGCCCCTGCTGTCCCAGCGGATGTCGAACACGATGTTGCTCAAGCGCGAGGATACCCAGGCGGTGTTCAGCTTCAAGCTGCGCGGCGCGTACAACAAGATGGCCAACCTCGCTCCGGCGGCGCGCAATCGCGGCGTCATCGCGGCCTCGGCCGGCAACCACGCCCAGGGCGTTGCGCTGGCGGCCAGCCGGCTCGGCTGCCGCGCCGTGATCGTCATGCCCACGACCAGCCCGCAGGTCAAGATCGACGCCGTGCGCCGCCTGGGCGGCGAGGTCGTGCTGGCCGGCGAGAGCTTCTCGGACGCCTACGCGCATGCGCAGGTGCTGGAAAAGAAAGAGAAGCTGACCTTCGTCCATCCGTTCGACGACCCCGACGTGATCGCCGGCCAGGGCACCGTGGGCATGGAAATCCTGCGCCAGCATCCCGGCCACATCGACGCGATCTTCGTGGCGATCGGCGGCGGCGGCCTCATCGCCGGCGTGGCGGCCTACATCAAGCAGTTGCGGCCCGAGATCAAGATCATCGGCGTGCAGACCGAGGACTCCGACGCCATGCTGCGCAGCGTGCGCGCGGGCCGGCGCGTTCAGCTGAACGACGTGGGCCTGTTCTCGGACGGCACGGCGGTCAAGATGGTGGGCGCCGAGACCTTCAAGCTGGCGCGCAAGTACGTGGACGATTACGTGGTGGTCAACACCGATGCGATCTGCGCCGCCATCAAGGACGTCTTCCAGGACACGCGCAGCGTGCTGGAGCCGGCCGGCGCCATGGCCGTGGCGGGCGCCAAGCAGTACGCGGCCGAACACAATCTGAAGAACAAGACGCTGGTGGCCATTGCCTGCGGCGCCAACATGAACTTCGACCGGCTGCGCTTCGTTTCCGAACGCGCCGAGGTCGGCGAAATGCGCGAGGCCGTCTTCGCGGTCACCATGCCTGAGCAGCGCGGAAGCTTCCGGCGCTTCTGCGAATTGGTCGGCGAACGCAGCGTCACCGAATTCAACTACCGCATCTCGGACGCGGACCGTGCTCACGTGTTCGTCGGCATCCAGGTCTCTTCGGCCGCGGAACCCGACAAGATCGCGGCGAACTTCCGCCGCCACGGCTTCGACACGCTGGATCTGACCCACGACGAAATGGCCAAGACCCATTTGCGCCACATGGTGGGCGGACGCTCGGCGCTGGCGCGCAACGAACTGCTGTACCGCTTTGAATTCCCCGAGCGGCCGGGCGCGCTGATGCGCTTTTTGAATGCGATGAACCCCGACTGGAACATCAGCCTGTTCCACTACCGCAACCAGGGCGCCGACTATGGCCGCATCCTGATCGGCATCCAGGTCCCTCCGGCGGACAAAAAACAGTTCCGCAATTTCGTGGCGGAACTGGGCTATCCGCACTGGAACGAAACCGACAACCCGGCCTACAAGCTCTTCCTGTAGCAGCCGTGATTCAGCTGTCCTGAATGCGAGAGGGCCTCCTTGCGGAGGCCCTTCCCTTCTGCGCGCAAGGCGCGCCCGGCTGAACCCGATCTAGGGGGGGTTCGCTGTCACTCAGCGGTCCACGGAGAATGGCCCGCACATTCAGCAAGGTTCAGCCGGACGTCCTGTTGCTTAGAAACGGTGGCGCACGCCAACGGCGACAGCCGTATCGGTGGCATCGTGCTGGAACGCGTAGTTGTCGCCATACGAGGCGTACGCGTACAGGTTCGTGCGCTTGGTGAAGTCGTACGTGTAGCCAAGGCTGTACACGTTGAACGTCGCGTCATCGCCCGTCAGCTTGTCGTTGCTGGCGGTGGCGCGCTGCCACGAACCGAACACGGCGTGGCGGCCCAGCGGCACGGTGGCGCCGATCATGTACGAGTTGGCGCGGAAGCCATCAGCCAGCTTGAAAGAACCCAGGTTCTCCATGCCTTCGGGCGTCGTGCCCATGTTCTGGCCGATGAACCAGCCGTCACGCGTCTGGCCGAAAGCGGCAGCAAGCTTCACGACTTCAAAGTCGTACGAACCACCGACGATGTACTCCTGAATGCGCGCCGCGTCCTTGCCGCCGATGCGGTCGTTGGACGGATTGAAGCGGTCGTAGGCAGCAGCCAGGTTCAGCGGGCCGTTGACGTATTGCACGCCTGCGGTCAGCACACGGTTGTTGTTGCCCGTGGCAAAGCCGGTCTGGCGAGCGTCGCTGACGGTGTCGTCGGCGCTGAACGAGTAGCCGACGCCGACCTTGAAGCCGCTCATGCTCGGGGTCTGGTACAGCACCATGTTGTCCAGGCGCATCGTGTTCGCGCTGCCAAACGTGGTACCCATGTTGGCGGTGTTGTAGCTGATCGAGAACGGATCGATCGAACCGAAGTACTTCGACGCCAGGTTCGTCTGGCGGCCGAATTCCAGACGGCCCCACGAGTCGCTATCCAGGCCTACCGTTGCCTGGCGGCCGAACAGGCGGTTGCTTTGCAGCGACTTGCCGTTCATCGGACCGAAACCGCCTTCCAGCGTGAACACGGCGCGCAGGCCGTCGCCCAGATCTTCCGTGCCCCGCAGGCCGAAGCGCGAGCCGCTGCTCACGCCCTGCACGCCACCGAAGCGGCTCTGCGAATCGCCGTTGAACTTCACTTTTTCGTAACCGACGCCAGCGTCGATCAGGCCGTACAGCGTCACGGAATCGGCGGCTTGCGCGGCGCCGGCAAAGCCGGTCAGCAACGCGACGGCCAAAAACGTCTTCTTCATTTGAATCCCCAAAATGGCGAGATGAAAAGGCGCATTGCAGGGCGTCGCACGACACTGCGGGACCCTGCAAGCCGCTGCAGTAAATCGAGCGGCTCATGCACTGCCGCTAGTGTCCGGCCTGTTGCAGTTCGTAGTAACCCGGATTTCGACGAACTACTTTCCATGGTTGGGATAATGACGTGAAGCTGAAGCAACGCCCGCTCCGGAAGCGGCCGCTAAGCCATTGATCTCAAATATGAATTATTGCTCATATCTGGCTTATCCATGGCAGCATTCGACGTTTTTCCTGTTCTTTCCCGACAACAGTCATCGTGCGAACCGGATAATTTTGCAGCGTAAACGCCACACTGTTTCGACGGCATGCAAAAAACCCAGGCGCAAAAAAACCCCTCGGCGTCACAAGGGGTTCTTTTGGTGACCTGCCGGACGGCGCGGCGCGCCAGCGCTGGAAATCAGCGGCCCTTGGGCGGGTAGTCCAGTTCGCCGAACGTGTATTCGCCGCGCGCCTTGGCGTCGGCCAGTTCCTGGCGGACTTCAGCACGGCTCTTGCCGGCGGTCTGCGCCACGGTCTTGGGCGGGTAATCGAGCTCTGCGCTGGTCACCTGGCCCGCGGCCTTGGCGCTTTGCAGTTCCTGCTGCACCTGTTCGCGCGACAGGCTGGTGGTCTGGGCGACGGCGGGCGGATAGTCCAGTTCGCCAAACGTGACGGTGCCTGCGGCCTTGGCGGCTTGCAGTTCTTGCTGGACCTGTTCACGCGTCTTGCCATCGGCGTGAGCGGCGGACATGCCGACCAGGGTAGCGGTAACCATGAGTGCGGTTGCTAGGGCTTTCATTGAGATGACTCCATCCTAAACGTTGCACATCGTCTTGCGCCGGGTTGGCGGCATTCGATATGACAATTTGATTGCTGGGACGAAGTATCTGGTTATTAGCGCTTAGTAAAAACCCTTAATTTGGTGAACATATTTGCACGGATGGGACAATTGCAAGTCGTATCCCTGCAGGCACACCAAATGAACGGGCTTGTCAGACTCGCGCACTATGTGCACACGCCTTGCATTCATTCAGTTTCCCGCAAGTTAGGTAACGCAATCTGAACCTGCGTGCATCCACACTGTTGTGCAATCCGGAGAAATAGACATTTCTACTGGCGGGACAATAATTCCATTTATCATACGAATCTGCCAGAAATGGAAATTTGAGTCTCGAGGGCATTCATGGACATCCAGCTTAACGACATCGCGCTATTCGTCGAGGTCGCCAAGCGCAAGAACTTCAGCCACGCCGCCGAAGCCCTGAATATCCCCACCTCCACGCTGTCGCGCCGGGTCAGTGAGCTGGAACGCAGCGTCGGCATGCGGCTGCTCAATCGCAGCACGCGCAAGATCGACCTGACCGAAGCGGGCGCCATCTATTTCGAGCGCTGCCGGCACATCGTGGAAGAAGCGCGCATCGCGCACGACCAGTTGCTGGACATGGCGGTGCAGCCCAAGGGCCGCCTGCGGATCTCGCTGCCCACCAGTCTTGCGCAGTTGTTCCTGCCCGCCGTGATCCGCGAATTCCGCGAGCAGCATCCCGATATCGAGTGCGACTTCGACCTGAGCATGCGCCCGATCGACCCCATCAGCAATCCGTTCGACCTGATCCTGCGTTTTGGGCAGCAGCCCGATTCCAGCCTCATCTCGCGCAAGATCGTGCTGATGGCGCACCAGCTCTATGCGTCGCCCGAATACCTGGCTCGCCATGGCGAACCGCGGGTGCCGGCGGACCTGACGCACCACGAATGCCTGCGCCCGACCATGCGCGAGGAGTCGTCCTTCTGGATGCTCCATTCGGGCGACAAGGTCGAGCGCGTGCAGGTGTCCGGCCGTCTGTCGGCCAATAACGTCGGGATGCTGGGGCGCTTGGCCGGCCAGGGGCTGGGCATCACGCCGCTGCTGGTGTTCGATGCAATGGAGCGCGCCATCAAGCAGACGGGCCTGGTGCGCGTATTGCCGGAATGGAGCCTGACTCCCCTGCCCTTGTTTGCGCTGCTGCCTTCGCGCATGCTGCCCGCCAAAACGAAAGCGTTCCTGGACTTCATCCAGCCTCGCTTGTCGGAGGCGTAGCAAGCAAACAATGGTGAAGGACGGTGCCGATGGATGGCACCGAAAAACGGCGCCAAACTGCGGCGCCGTCATGCCGACACGGTTTACGGCGTCGTGTCCGCGCCGTACTGACAGACCGTGTAGAGCGGCGTGCCGGTCGCGGCCACCTTGGCGGAGCCGCCGAGATCCGGCAGGTCGATGATGGCGGCGGCTTCCACCACGTTGGCGCCAAGCCGCTGCAGCAGCTTGATAGCCGCAAGCATGGTGCCGCCGGTGGCGATCAGATCGTCCACCAGCAGGACGCGCTGGCCCGTGCGGACCGAATCGGTATGCATCTCGACGGCGGCATTGCCGTATTCCAACGAATATTCCTCGGCAACCGTGCGATAGGGCAGCTTGCCCTTCTTGCGCACGGGCACGAACCCCAGGTTCAGTTCATAGGCCAGCACGCTGCCCACGATGAAGCCCCGCGCATCCACGCCCGCCACCAGATCCAGGCGCTGGCGCATGTAGCGATAGACGAAGAGATCGATCAGGACACGGAACGCACGGGGATCCTGCAGCACCGGCGTGATATCGCGGAACGTGACACCGGGTTGGGGCCAGTCCGGAACGCTGCGGATGGTGCGCCGGATGAACTCGGCGTTGTCGGTCTGCATGGAATCGGCCCTGAAGAATTGAAGCAAGGCGAACTATAACCGCGCCGCCGCGCTTAAGCCAGGATTGCCGCGCGCGATGACATGTCATGCAATTGGCCATCACGCAACACATGGCAACGATGTACCGCGCCTTTGGGCAATGCCGCATGCGTGGCCAGCACCACGGTGCGTCCGCGCACCGCGTGCTCCAGATCCGCGAAGAACGCGGCTTCGGCCGCGGCGTCCAATCCCGCGGTCGGTTCGTCCAGCACGATGACGGCGGCAGGCGCCAGCAAGGCTCTGGCCAGACACAGGCGGCGCGCCTGTCCAGCCGACAACTGCGAGCCCGTCTCGCCGGCCCAGGTGTCCAGGCCATCGGGCAGGCCGCGCACGAAATCGCCGAGCCTTGCCGCGTCCAGGGCGCGCCACAAGGCGGCATCGTCGGCATCGGGATCGCCGATCAACAGATTGGTGCGTAGCGTACCCAGAAACACGGGCGCGTCCTGCGACAGCAGGACGATCCGCCGATGCCAGTCAGCCTGCGCGCAATCGCGCGCATCGCAACCGCCGAACCGGACCTGCCCCGCTTGCGGATCCTCGAGCCTGAGGATCAGATGCAGCAGCGTGGACTTTCCCGCGCCGCTTGCGCCCACGATCGCCACGCGCTCGCCCGGTTCGATGCGCAGGTTGATGTCCTGCAGCACCGCCGCGCTGTCGCCGGCCACGCGGGCCGGGTAGGCGAATCGCACACCCGCCAGTTCCAGCGCGCCATGGGTGGGCAGCGGGCGCAGCACGGCAGGATCCTGCATGTCGGGTTCGCTTTGGGTGATCTCGCGGATCCGCGCGGCCGCCGATATCGCGGATCCCATCCGGGAAGCGCCGCGCATGATCGGGCCGGCAACCTCGAAGATGCCGATGACGGCCAGCAGCAGGCCGGCCAGGAGCGGGCCTTCGATCCGCCCCGCCTCAAGTCCGGCCAGACCGAACCACAGCAGCGCCATCACCGCGACACCCGCGCAGACCTGAAGGAACCATTGCCCGCGCACCGCCACCCGCGCCTGACTGCGGCGCGCCTTGGCGCTGGCTTCGCACAGGCGCTCGAAGTGCGCCAGCGTCTGGTCCTGCGCATGCAGGGCGACCATGTCCGCGTGGCCCTCCACCGCGTCCAGCGTGGCGGCGCGCAGTCCTGCCGCGCTTTCCTGCGCTGCGACGCCGGGTTTGCGCGCCGCGCGCAACAGCCACACCGGCACCACCACGCACGCGGTCAGCAGCGCCAACGCAAAGATCAGCGCCGCCGCCGGCACCCATTGCCCCAGCACGGCGGTGAGCACCGCGCCGGCAAGCACAGCGGTGGCCAGCGGCGCCAGCACAAACAGGAAGACCGTGTCCAACGCGTCGACGTCGTTCGTCATGCGCGCGACCAAATCGCCGCTGCGATAACGCGAAAGCTGACGCGGCGTCAGCCGGATCAGCGCCGCGAACACCATGGCGCGCAGATCCGCCAGCAGGCGCAAGGTGGCGGCATGCCCGACCACGCGGTCCGCGTAGCGCGACACGATGCGCAGGAACGACAGCCCGCGCACCAGTGCGGAAGGCGCGAACAGGTTGAAGACGCTGCCCGCGCCGGCCAGGAACGCGCCGGTCAGGAACCAGCCCGACACGCCCAGCAAACCGACGCCCGCGGCGACGGTTGCCAGTGCGCAGAACAATGCGAGTAAAAGCCCGCCTTTTCGGCGCGCGTACAGGGGCAAGAGCAACAACAGGTTCTTCATGCGTCTTTCACCGTGCCGTTGGCGACGCGCGCCACCCGGCCGAATCGTGCAGCCACCGCGGGCGAATGCGTCGCCAGCACCAGGGTGCGGCCCGCGCAGAATTGCAGGATCTCGTCCAGCACCCTCGCCTGCGTCGCTTCATCCAGATGCGCGGTGGGTTCGTCCAGCAGAATCAGGCCGGGATCGCGCAGGAACAAACGGGCCAGCGCCACGCGCTGCGCCTGCCCACCGGACAAGCCATGGCCGCGGCTACCCAGCGCGGTGTCCAGGCCTTGCGGCAAGTGCTGCGTGAATTCCAGCACGCAGGCGCGCCGCGCGGCGTCCTGCACCTGCGCATCCGTGGCGTCCTGCCGGCCAAGCCGGATGTTGTCGGTGATCGAACCGGCCAGCAACTGCGGCCGCTGGCCGATCAGCGCCACGCGCTGGCGCAAGGCGGCTTCATCCCATTGCGCGAGCGGTACGCCGTCAATGCGGATATCGCCGCTGGCCGGCCGCAGGCGTGCGATGGCCTCGATGAGCGTGGATTTGCCGACGCCGCTGGGCCCCATCAGCGCCAGGTGTTCGCCCGGCGCCAACACCAAGGCGCAATCCGCCAGCACCGGCTGGCCACGCCCCGGCGCCTCGGCGCGAAGACCTGCAACGGTGACCACCGCGCCCTTGCCCGCGTGCGCAGGCTGGCCGTGCACTGCGGATGCGTCTTGCGCTTCGGCTTGCGGCAGGCCGTCGAACAGGACGGCGATCTGCGTCACGGCGGCCAGCGCCGTCGCGCGGTCGTGATAGTGGGCCGCAAACTGGCGCAACGGCGCATAGACCTCGGGCGCCATCAGCAGGCAGAACAGCCCGGCCTGCAACGTCAGGGGCGACCAGCGCGCGTCCAGGAAACCCAGATAAGTCAGGCCGATGTAGACCGCCACGCCCGCCACGCCCAGCGCGGCGAAGAATTCCAGAACCGCCGAGGACAGGAATGCGATGCGCAACACCGACATCGTGCGCTGGCGCAGCGCATCGCTGGCTGTCACGACGGACTGGGCCTCGGCTTGCGCGCGCCCGTATAGCTTCAAGGTGGACAGCCCGTGCAGGCGGTCCGCGAAAAAGCCCGACAGGCGGGCAAAGGCGCGCAGATGGCGGCGGCTGGCGCCTTGCGCGCCCCACCCCACCAGCGCCATGAACAGCGGAATCAGCGGCGCGGTGATCAACAGCACCAGGCCGGCGATCACATCCACCGGCAGCAGCACCACCGAAAACGCCACGGGCAGCATTGCCGCCGCGGCCATTGCCGGCAGGTATTTGGCGAAGAAGCCATCCAGCGCCTCCACCTGATCGACCACGGCGCTCGCCAGTTCACCCGACGCCTTGCCGCGGCTCCAGTAAGGGCCTTTCTGCACCAGCCGCTGGAACAGAGACTGGCGCACGTGGCGCTTGATGCGTTCTGACGCATCCGCGCCGGCGCGCTCGCCGGCCCAGGTAATGCACGCACGCAGCAGCATCAACGCTGCGATGGCGGCGATGCCGCCGATCAGTTCATGCCGCGGCACTTGGCCGACGATGGCCGAATCGAGCACCCTGGCCAGCAGCCAGGCCTGCACGACCAGCAAGGCGCCGCTCACCAGCGGCGCGGCGCCCGCCAGAATGAGCGGAAACCGCGCCGACCGGGCCAGCCCCATCAGCCACCGCGACTGCTCTCGCGGCGGCTTCTGCAGGGACGCCGACGGATCGTGCTCGAGGCTGCTTGCGCCGCTACTCACTCGACGTCGCGGCTGGCTTTCGGGTCATGCGTCTGACCTTCGCGCAGCTCGAACCACATCGCATTGAGGATGGCGAATGCGCACGCCAGGCCCAGGCCGAGAATCCACGAGAAATACCACATGGAAATGGCTCCTTTATCAGTACGAGTTGGGCGTGTCGCCCACCGATTCATGGGTGACCTTGCCGCGCATGACGCGATACACCCAGCCGGTGTAGAGGGTCACGATGGGCAGGAAGATCGCCACTGCGATCACCATGATCCACAGCGTCAGGTGACTGGACGAGCCGTCCCAGACCGTCAGGCCGGCCTTCGGATTCGACGACGACGGCATGATGAACGGAAAGAGCGAGAAGCCCACCGTCAGGATCACGCCGGCGATGGATGTCGAGGACGACAGGAACGCCAGCATATTGGCGCGCACGGTGAGCAGCAGCGCCGCGAGCACGGCGCCGGCCACGCCCAGCGCGGGCGCGATCCACATCCACGGCCACTTCGCGTAGTTGGCCATCCAGGCGCCGGTCTGCACCGACACGGTCTTGAGCATCGGGTCCGACGGCGCGGCCGGGTCGATCACGCTGGTGATCGCATGGCCCGGCACGCCGCCCGCGACCCAGAAGCCGCCGGCCACGAAGAGCGCTGCGGTGAGCATTGCGCACAGCCGGCCCCAGTTGCGCGCCCGCGAGGACACGGGATCGTCCGTGCGCCATGCCAGCAGCACCGCGCCGTGCATGGCCAGCATCACCACGCTCAGCACACCCGCCAGCAAGGCAAAAGGCATGAACAGCTGGAAGAAGTGCCCTTCATACATCGGACGCAGCGTCATCGCGTCATACGTGAACGGCACGCCCAGGATGATGTTGCCCATTGCCACACCGAACACCAGCGACGCCACCACACCCGAGAAGCACAGCACGGCGTCCCAACGGTTGCGCCAGCGCGTGTCTTCCATCTTGCTGCGGTACTTGAAGCCCACCGGCCGCAGGATCAGCGCCAGCAGCACCAGCATCATCGCCAGGTAAAAGCCCGAAAACGAGGCGGCATACAGCAACGGCCACGCGGCAAAGATGGCGCCGCCCGCGGTGATGAGCCAGACCTGGTTGCCTTCCCAGACCGGCCCCACCACGTTGATCACGATGCGGCGCTCGGTGTCGGTCTTGGCGACCACCGGCAACAGTGCGGCCACGCCCAGGTCGAAGCCGTCCATGACGGCAAAGCCGATGAGCAAGGCGCCCATCAGCACCCACCACACCACGCGCAGCGTGCCGTAGTCGAAAGGAATAAGGGTATCCATTTGCGTTTCTCCCCTTACGCGCGCACGGCGGCGTGGACCGGATCGGCGGCGGCATCGCCCGGCGCCGGCCCGTCGGATTTCGGTCCGGCCTTGATGGCATGCAGCATGACCTTCACGCCGATGATGAGCAGGATCGTGTACAGCACCAGGAAGATCGTCAGACTGATGACCAGGTCGGTGATGGTGAGGCCCGATGCCGCGTAATACGTGGGCAGCACGCCTTCGATCACCCAGGGCTGGCGGCCGTACTCGGCGACGAACCAGCCGCTTTCGATGGCGATCCACGGCAGCGGCAGGCTCCACAGCGCCACCTTGAGCAGACGGGGACTGCTGTCCAGGCGGCCGCGAGACGCAAGCCAGAACGCCACGCCGAAGAACACGATCAGGTACATGCCCACCGCGACCATGATGCGGAACGCCCAGAACAGCGGCGCCACCGTCGGCACGGTATCGATCGCGGCCTGCTTGATCTGCGCCTCGGTGACCTTGCTGAGATCCTCCTCATAGCGCTTGACGAGCAGCGCATAGCCCAGGTCCGGCCAGGTCTTGTCGAACACCATGCGCGCATCGACGTCCTTGGGATTGGCGCGGATCTTCTGCAAGGCCTCATAGGCCACGAGGCCGTCGCGGATGCGATTCTCGGCGCGCAGGATCAGGTCGTTGATGCCCAGCAGCGGCGTGGTCAGCGACCGCGTGCCGATGATGCCCATGACATAGGGAATCTCGATCGCGAAATCGTTGCGGCGCTCGGCCTGATTAGGAATGGCGAACAGATTGAAGGACGCAGGCGCGGGCTCGGTGTGCCACATGGACTCCATGGCGGCGATCTTCATCTTCTGATGTTCGGTAGTGAGGTAACCGCTTTCGTCGCCCAGCACGACCACCGACAGGGCGCCGGCCAGACCGAAGCTGGCCGCCACCGCCATCGAGCGCTTGGCCAGATCGATATGACGGCCGCGCAGCAGATACCAGGCGCTGATCGACATGACGAACATGGCGCCCGCCACGTAACCGGCGCTGACGGTGTGCACGAACTTGGCTTGCGCGACCGGATTGAAGATGACCGCGGCAAAGTCGGTCATTTCCA
Source organism: Achromobacter sp. (assembly GCF_032113835.1). Lineage (GTDB taxonomy): Bacteria > Pseudomonadota > Gammaproteobacteria > Burkholderiales > Burkholderiaceae_B > Achromobacter. The sequence continues at coordinate 17,092 of NZ_DAMCTG010000049.1, forward strand.
TGCGCATCGTGTCGGGATTGAAGATCGCGCCGACCGGGTTCTGCATCCAGCCGTTGGCGATCAGGATCCACAGGGCCGAGAAGTTCGTGCCGAAGGCCACGAGCCAGGTCACGGCCAGGTGGCTGACCTTGGACATGCGGTTCCAGCCGAAGAAGAACAGGCCGACGAAGGTGGCTTCCAGGAAGAACGCCATCAGCCCTTCAAGCGCCAACGGCGCGCCGAAGATGTCGCCCACGTAGTGGCTGTAGTAGGACCAGTTCATGCCGAACTGGAACTCCATCACCACGCCGGTGGCCACGCCCAACGCGAAGTTGATGCCGAACAGCGTGCCCCAGAACATCGTCATCTTTTTCCAGATGGGGCGGCCGGTCATGACGTACACGCTTTCCATGATGGCCAGGATGAACGACAGGCCAAGCGTGAGCGGGACAAAGATGAAATGGTAGAGCACGGTCGCGGCGAACTGGAACCGCGAGAGATTCACGACATCGAGATCAATCATGAGGCTGCTCCCAAGGCATCGACGCGCTGCGGCAACCGGCATGGTTCCCAGGCCGTCTAACGCGCCATGTTAGGGGCGTTGCATACAACTTCATAGAGGTTTCCTGAAAAAATCGAGGCGTGACGGGTCAGCCCTTGCCCCGCAATTTGCCGGCGAATCCCAGCACCTTCTGCACCTTGGAACCAAGTTTCATGAGGCTTTGGAGGGTTTCGGGCGGCAGCCGTTGAACCTCATCGAACCACCCGGTGGATAGTTCGATGAGCTCCAGCATTTCGGTCATTCGTTGTTGCGCGTAGGCCTCGTCGGGGCCGGACGGCGACTCCAGCAGTTGGTCGCGCAGGAGCGTGAGGGTGGGATCGATTTCGCGCTTGCGCTTTTCTTCCATGAGGATGCGGAAGATCTCCCAGACGTCCTTGGGGGTCTCGAAGTAGTCACGGCGGTCGCCCACCTGATGGATCAGCTTGACCAGGCGCCAGGATTGCAGCTCTTTCAGGCCCAGGCTGACATTCGAGCGCGAAAAGCCCAGGGCTTCGGCGATGTCGTCGGCGTTTAAAGGCTGCGGCGCGAGAAACAGCAAGGCGTAGATCTGGCCGACCGTGCGATTCACGCCCCAGCGGCTGCCCATCTCACCGAAGTGCAGGACAAAACGTTCAATTTGGGGGGAAAGCGCCATGAGGATCAGCCAGTAACACAACGACGCCCTGCACGACATATGCAGTTACGTTGCTTTCAGAAATTTCTGAAATTATCGAACAAACGATGAGAAAGCGCAAACCATGCTTGCTGCAGGGGCGAAGGCGCAAACCAACGCCATTCAGAGGGCGCGCAGGGCAAATTAGCCGCCGAACGTGACAGCCATACAACACTCGGCGGGAGCAGCAGACAGCAAAAACGCCACCGGCCGGGGGGCGGGTGGCGTTTCTGGGCGGAAAAATCGGCCGGGGAACGGCGGGTGTTAATCCATCGGCGAGGCGGGATTCAAGGCAATCAGCCGGCCTTGACGGTCACGGCGGCGGACACGCGCTTGGCCTTGGCGCGGGCGGCGGCAACGTCCTCGGCCACGGCCAGGCCCACGCCCATGCGGCGCTTGACGAAGGATTCGGGCTTGCCGAAGAGACGGATGTCCGTGCCGGGCTCGGCCAGCGCTTCGGCCACACCATGGAACGACACCGCCTGAGCCTCGACGCCGCCGTAGATGACGCTGCTGGCGCCCGGCTGACGCAGGCTGGGGTCGACGGGCAGGCCCAGCAGCGCGCGGGCGTGCAGTTCGAATTCGTTCTGCACCTGGGTGATCATGGTGACCATGCCCGTGTCGTGCGGACGCGGACTGACCTCGGAGAACCAGACCTGGTCGCCGGCCACGAAGAGCTCGACGCCGAAGATGCCCAGCCCGCCCAGCTCGGACGTGACGGCCAGCGCGATGTCGCGGGCGCGCTGAAGCGCCGCGGGCGACATGGGGTGCGGCTGCCAGCTTTCGACGTAGTCCCCGTCGACCTGTTTATGGCCGATGGGCTCGCAGTAACGGGTCTCGACCTGGCCGTCGGCGCCGCGGGCGCGCACGGTCAGAAGCGTGATTTCGTAGTCGAAGCGGATGAACCCCTCGACGATGGCGCGTCCACCCCCGACCCGCCCCCCTTCCTGGGCATAGCGCCAGGCGGAGGCCACGTCGTCGGCGCTCTTGATGACCGACTGACCCTTGCCCGAGGACGACATGACCGGCTTGATGACGCAGGGATAGCCGATGCCGCCGTCGATGGCCTGGCGCAGTTCTTCCTCGGTGTCGACGAAGCTGTACGGCGACGTCGGCAAGCCCAGGGTCTCGGCCGCCAGGCGGCGGATGCCTTCGCGATTCATGGTGAGCTGGGCCGCGCGGGCCGTCGGCGTGACCCGCGCCACGCCTGCCGCTTCCAGTTCCACCAGCAAGCTGGTGGCAATGGCCTCGATTTCGGGGACAATAACGTCCGGCCGCTCTTGCTCGATGACCTGCCGCAGGGCTTGCGGGTCCGTCATCGAGACCACATGCGCCCGGTGCGCCACCTGATGGCCCGGCGCGTCGGCATACCGATCCACCGCAATGACTTCGACGCCCAGGCGCTGCAGGGCGATGATGACCTCTTTGCCCAGTTCACCGGAGCCCAACAGCATGACGCGGGTGGCCAGGGGGGACAGTGGCGTGCCAAGGACGGGACTGGAAATGCTGGACATGGAGCGGGCCTGGAAGGAAAGTTTGAAAGCCGTTGAAAGACTCGCCAGCATGCCATACGCCCCTGCGCGGGGCAAACTAGCATACTGAGATTAAAATCCGCCCCATGACCGACCATCCCACCTCATCGTCCGGCACCGCGCTGGCATCTGCGCGCAGAACGCTACAGATCGAAAGCCAGGGCTTGCTGGACCTGTCCGCCCGGCTGGATGACAGCTTCACGCAAGTCGTCGACCTGCTGCTTGCGTGCCGCGGCCGGGTGGTCGTCAGCGGCATCGGAAAAACGGGACACATCGCCCGCAAGATCGCCGCGACGCTGGCCTCCACCGGCACGCCCGCCTTCTTCGTGCATGCCGCCGAGGCCGTCCACGGCGACCTGGGCATGATCACCCGCGACGACGTGCTCATCGCCATCTCCTATTCGGGGTCGGGCGAGGAACTGCTGACCATCCTTCCCGTGGTGCGCCGCATGGGCGCCGGCCTGGTGGCGATCACCGGCAACCCGCAGTCCGAACTGGCCCGCCAGGCCGACATCCATCTGGATGCCAGCGTGGCGCAAGAGGCCTGCCCGCTGAACCTGGCGCCCACCGCCAGCACCACGGCCGCGCTGGCGCTGGGCGACGCCCTGGCCGTCGCCTGCCTGGAAGCGCGCGGTTTTGGGCCTCAGGACTTTGCCCGCTCGCACCCGGGCGGCGCGCTGGGCCGCCGGCTGCTCACCCACGTGCGCGACGTCATGCGCCAAGGATCCGCGCTACCCATCGTCATGGCGGACACCCCGGTGTCGCAGGCCCTGGAGGTCATGTCGGCCAAGGGCATGGGCATGACGGTCGTGACCGACGCGCAGCACCGCCCGCTGGGCATCTTCACCGACGGCGACCTGCGCCGTCTCATCGCGCGGCACGGCGACATCCGCAGCCTGACCGTCGAGGCAGGCATGACGCGATCGCCGCGCAGCATCAACCCCGAGGCGCTGGCCGTCGAGGCCGCCCGGCAGATGGACGAACAACGGCTCAATCACATGCTGGTGATGGACAATGACGGCGCGCTGGTCGGTGCATTGCACATGCACGATCTGATGGCCGCTAAAGTGGTATGACTATGAACCTCTCTGCTTCCGTGAATCACCCGGCCGAAGCGCTGGTGCTTGCCCGTATCCCCGCCATCGTGCGCGAACGCGCCGCGGCCGTGCGCCTGATGGTCTTCGACGTCGACGGCGTGCTGACCGATGGCAGCCTCTATTACGGCGAAGGCGGCGAACTGCAAAAGCGCTTCAACGCGCTGGACGGCCATGGGCTGAAGCTCCTCATGGAAGGCGGACTGAAAGTCGCGCTGATCACGGGCCGATCCGGCCCCATCGTCGCGCGCCGCGCCGCCGAACTCGGCATCGCCGAAGTCATTCAGGGCGTGCGCGACAAGGGCGCCGCCCTGACCGAACTTGCGCAGCGCTGCGGTGTCCAACTGAATCAAACCGGCTACATGGGCGATGACATCATCGACCTGCCGGCCTTGCAGCGCGCGGGCTTTGCCGCCAGCGTGCCCAACGCCCCCGGCTACGTCAGCCAGGCCGCGCACTGGGTTTCGACCCTGCCCGGCGGAAGCGGGGCCGTGCGCGAATGCTGCGATCTCCTCCTGGCCTCGCAAGGCCGCCTGGGCGCCTTCCTGGCCGCGCCGGGCCTGCTTGGCCCCGGGGCGATCCAGTGATTCCGCCCTCAACGTATACGCCCTCGCGGCGCACCCGATGAAAGAACGTTTTCCCTCACTGATCGCGCTGTTCCTGCTGCTGGTGCTTGTCACCAGTTCGTGGTGGGCGGCCGATTACGCGCAGCGCGCCATCCAGGTGGATCCCCCGCGCCGCGTCACCCACGAAATGGACGCGTGGTCGCGCGATTTCGTGATGCTGCGCACCGATCCCACGGGCAAGCCCATCAACCGCCTGGAAGGCGATTACATGGAGCACTTCCCCGACGACGATTCGTATCACGTCACGGCGCCGCGCGCGGTAGGCCAGCGCGAGTCCAATCCGATCACGGTGGCGGTGTCCAAGACGGCCGTGATGGAACAGGGCGGCAAGCGCATCGTCATGCAAGGCGATGCCCATGTGCTGCGCCAGCCCGACGCCGAGAACGACATGCTGGACGTGCGCAGCCAGCAGCTCATCATCCTGCCCGATGAAGACGTGGTCTTCACCGACCTGCCCGCCACGGTCCTGAAGGGCCGCTCGCGCATGCAGGGCACGGGCATGCACTACAACAACAAGACTCGCCAATTGCAGGTTTCGGCATCGACCGACGTGGAAATTGCCGGTTCGGAAGGCAAACAGCAACGCCGCACCGAAATTCCAGCCAACAACTCCAACCAGAAAAAACCATGACCGACCTTCGGACCTTCCTCGCCCCGACGACCCGCCTGATGGGCGCCGTGCTGTTGACGGCCTGCGCGCTTGCGCCGGCCCATGCGGCGGAACCGAAAGCGGCCGCGCCTGCCGAAGAGCCCAGCACGCTGATCCTGTCGGACACGCTGCACTACGACGACGTGAAGAAACAAAGCGTGTTCACCGGCAACGTCAACATGACGCGCGGCCTGATGACGCTGACCTCCGACACCTTGCAGATGAACGAGGACGCGCAGGGCAACCAGTACGGCACGGCCACCGCCAACAAAGGCAAGGTCGTCACGATCCGCCAGGAGCGCCCCGAAAACTTCGAACTCATCGAAGGCAAGGGCCTGCGCGCCGAATACGACGGCACCAACAGCACGTTCGACCTGATTGGCCAGGCCATCGTCACCCGCTACGTCTGTGGGAAACCGTTCGATACCATTCGCGGCGAGCGGGTACGCTACAACGAGAAGTCCGGCACGTACGAAGCGCAAGGCGGCCCGAATTCCGCCGCGGCTGGCGGACGCGTGCGGTCCCTGGCCGAACCGCGCGCCAAGCTGGACGCCGCCGTCGCCGAATGCCGCAAGCAGCAGGCAACCAAGAAAGGGCGCTGAAGCGCTTCTCCCGCAACACCAATCGCAGCCACGATGAACCAACCCTCAGTGCCGACCCCCGTGACCTCCGCCCCTTCGGGCGTCAAGCAGGGCAGCCTGCGCGCAACCGGACTGCGCAAGACCTACAACGGCCGCACCGTCGTGCAGGATGTCTCCCTGTCCGTGGTCAGCGGCGAAGTCGTCGGCCTGCTGGGCCCCAACGGCGCAGGCAAGACCACCAGCTTCTACATGATCGTCGGCCTGGTGCCGGCGGACGCCGGCCGCATTGAGATCGACGGCGCCGTCATCACCGCAATGCCCATCCATAAGCGCGCGCGCATGGGCCTGTCGTATCTGCCGCAGGACGCCTCCGTGTTCCGCCGCCTGACGGTGGAACAGAACATCCGCGCGGTGCTTGAACTGCAAGTGGGTGCGGATGGCCGTCCGCTGTCGACCCCCAAGATCAACGAACAGATGGAATCGCTGCTCGAAGAACTGCAGATCGGGCACATCCGCAGCAACGCCGCGATCTCGCTGTCGGGCGGCGAACGCCGCCGCGTCGAAATCGCGCGCGCGCTGGCCACCAGCCCGCGCTTCATCCTGCTGGACGAACCGTTTGCCGGCGTGGACCCCATCGCCGTCATCGAGATCCAGCGCATCGTGCGCTTCCTGAAGGGCCGCGGAATCGGCGTGCTGATCACCGACCACAACGTGCGCGAAACGCTGGGCATCTGCGACCGCGCCTACATCATCAGCGAAGGCAAAGTGCTGACCGATGGCCACCCCGACGAAATCGTGGGCGATCCCGCCGTTCGCCGGGTGTACCTGGGCGAACACTTCCGTATGTAACCGCCTGCTGAAAGACGCCGTAACGCATGCAAAAAGACCGCCATACGCCCTGGGACTCAGCCATAAAAATGCCATGAAGTTGCGGTAGGTCAGCTTGTTTTATCGGCCCGAGTCTATACACTAGAGCTAAACGAACCCTGCTTATTGAAGGAGAACGCCTACGACCCCACCGCGCCTTTTGCGCAATTTTTTCCTCTTTTAGAAGGAGAGCACACTATGAACCTGAGCATCTGCGGTCGTCACCTCGACGTCACCCCGGCCATCCGGGAATATGTCATGAACAAACTGGCGCGAGTGCTGCGGCATTTCGATCACGTCATCGATACCCAGGTCATGCTCTCAGTAGAGCCCCTGCGGCATAGAGCCGAAATCACCATGCGTCTGAGCGGCAAGGATATTCATTGTGAAGCAACCGATGAAAACCTCTATGCAGCCATAGACCTTCTTGCTGACAAAGTCGACCGTCAGGTCATCAAGCACAAGGACAAGGTAAGGAGTCATTCAGCAGAGTCCGTGAAGCGGCAAGCGGCGAGCCTCTCGCCACCCCAGCAGTAACGCGCTTCATGACCGCTCACCTGAGCGACTAGCAGTACAGCGATCCCAGGATCCTGCCTAAGTCCCGGTGTCCCGCTAGACCTTGCGTCCAGCTGGGGCATCGGCAAACTCCCCTCCTGCGCCACCCAATCCCTTCCTGTTTCATCCGTTGCCGCCTGCCGGCCACTTGGCGTTTTCCCTGCGTTTGTCCGATACGTGCGTCTCGGGGAACCCTGCCAGGCCCAGAATGTCCACAACACATCGCGATCAGACTATGCTGTCGCTCTTGTGGTCCCGTTGGCTTCTCGGTATTTCGAGGCCTCGGGGCGGTTGATTGTTGCAGTGCGTCATATAACCATATAATGACCTGATGAATCATTTGTCGCGCATCCTACCCGCCGGCAACGTCGTGCTCGATATGCTCGCCACGAGCAAGAAACGTGCGTTCGAACAGGCCGGTCTGCTTTTTGAAAACAACAACGGCTTGGCACGCGCCCTCGTGTTCGACAGCCTTTTTGCCCGCGAGCGCCTGGGGTCCACAGCCCTGGGTCAGGGCGTGGCCGTGCCGCACGGCCGCGTGAAAGGTCTGGAGCAGGCGCTGGCGGCGTTCATCCGCCTTGCCCAGCCCATCACCTTCGACGCGCCCGACGGACAGCCCGTGTCGATGCTGCTGTGCCTGCTGGTGCCTGAAACCGCCACGCAGCAGCACCTGGACATCCTGGCCGAACTCGCCCAGCTCATGTCCAACAAGGCATTGCGCGAGGCGCTGGCCACCGAGCCCGATCCGGCCATCGTCCACAGAATGCTCACGACCGGCCAACTCTGATCCCACGCGGAATCGCTGCCATGCTCACGGTGCAGGAACTCGTCGACGACAACGCCGACAAAATCCCCTTTAACTGGATCTCGGGCCAGGGCGCCGCGGACCGTGCGATTCCCGACGACGGCATGGCAGCCGCCGACCTCGTCGGCCACTTGAACCTGATCCACCCGTCGCGCATCCAGGTGTTCGGCCAGGAAGAGCTGGCGTACTACACGCGCTTCGACCTGCGCCGCCGCATGCACCACATGGACGAGCTGCTGATCGGCGGCGTGCCGGCGATTCTGCTGGCCGATGGCCTGACGCCGCCGCAGGATCTGGTCGACCAGTGCGACCAGCATCAGGTGCCGCTGCTGTCCACGCCGGTGGCCGCCGCGCAGCTCATCGACCTCCTCCGCATCTATCTCGGCAAGAAGCTCGCGCCCACCACCACAGTGCACGGCGTGTTCCTGGACGTGCTGGGATTGGGTGTGCTGATCACGGGCGAATCGGGATTGGGCAAAAGCGAACTGGCGCTCGAACTGATTTCGCGCGGCCACGGCCTGGTGGCCGATGACGCCGTCGAGTTCTCACGCACCGCGCCCAACATGATTGAAGGGCACTGTCCGCAACTGCTGCAGAACCTGCTGGAAGTCCGCGGCCTGGGCCTGCTCGACATCCGCACGATCTTTGGCGAAACCTCGGTGCGCCGCAAGATGCGCCTCAAGCTCATCGTGCATCTGGTGCGCGCCACCGCGCAGGACAAGTTCGAACGCCTGCCGTTGCAGGACATCACGCAGGACATGCTGGGACTGCCCGTGCGCAAGGTGATGCTGCAGGTGGCCGCAGGCCGCAACCTGGCCGTGCTGGTCGAGGCGGCGGTGCGCAACACCATCCTCAAACTGCGCGGCATCGACACGCTGGGCGAGTTCATGGAACGCCAGGCCATGGCGATCCTCCAAAGCAGCAAATGAGTCCGCGTCGTCGCCCTGCGGCATCGTGAGCCTTTACGAAACCCTCGCCGACGAGATCGCCACGTCGATCGCAAGCGGCGTCCTGCGCGCCGGCGACAAGCTGCCCTCGGTGCGCGACGCGTGCGCCGCGCGGAGCGTCAGCCCCTCCACCGTCTTCCAGGCCTATTACCTGCTTGAGGCGCGCGGCCTGATCCGCGCGCAGCCGCGCTCGGGCTATTACGTCAACGCCCCCGCCGAATCGCTGCCGCCCGAACCGGGCGCCTCGTGCCCCGGCGGCGAATCCACTGAACTGGCGATCAGCGAACGGATCTTCGACATTCTCGGCTCGGTGCGCAACCGCGACGTCACGCCGCTGGGTTCGGCCTTCCCCTCGCCCCTGTTGTTTCCGTTGCCGCGATTGGCGCAGGCCATGGCCGCGCATCTGAAGCGCCAGGATCCGCGCGACACCGTTGAAGACCTGGCGCCCGGCAATCCACGCCTGCGCCGGCAGATCGCCCTGCGGTACCTGATCGGCGGCATCAACCTGCCCGCCACCGATATCGTCGTCACGAATGGCGCCCTGGAAGCGTTGAATCTCTGCCTGCAGGCGGTCACGCAGCCTGGCGATACCGTCATGGTCGAAGCGCCCACCTTTTACGGCGCGCTGCAGGCGCTGGAACGACTTGGACTGAAGGCGCTGGAAGTGCCTACCCATCCGCGCACCGGCATCGACCTGGACGCGATGCAGGCCGCCATCCTGCGCCACGCGCCGCGCGCCTGCTGGCTGATGACGCAATTCCAGAATCCGCTGGGCTGCCTGATGCCCGACGACCGAAAGCGGCAACTGGTCGAACTGCTTGCGCGGCACGACATTCCGCTGATCGAGGACGACGTCTATGGCGAACTGTACTTCGGCACGACGCGGCCGGTTCCCGCCAAGGCCTACGACACGCGCGGCTTGGTGCTGCATTGCTCGTCGTTCTCGAAATGCCTGGCGCCCGGCTACCGCATTGGCTGGGCCAGTGCCGGACGCTATGCCCAGCAGGTGCAGCGCCTAAAATTGTCATCGACGCTGTCGGCGTCGGGCCCCGCGCAGGGCGCGATTGCCGAATACCTGGAACAGGGCGGCTACGACCGCCACCTGCGCCGTCTGCGCCAGACATTGCAGGCGCAGCAGGAGCGCATGGCCGACGCCATCGCGCAGGCCTTTCCCGCCGGCACGCGCGTGACGCGGCCGCAGGGCGGGTTCTTTCTGTGGCTGGAATTGCCCGCCGCCGTGGATGCGCTGTCGCTCCACCGGCAGGCGCTGGCGCGCGGCATCAGCGTGGCGCCCGGCCCGATCTTCTCGGCCAGCGGCCAGTTTGGCAGCGCGCTGCGCCTGAACTACGGACACCCGTGGGAAGCCGGCATCGAGGCCGCGATCCGCACGCTGGGCGAGCTGGCGCACGAAGCCTGCCGCGCGGCTGTCGCAACGCGCTAGCCTGCCTGGCCGCGTTGCCGGCCTCGTGCGGACCACGCGTCCGCGTGGCCTTCACCGCTAATTCAACGTCGACGATGCCCGCGCACGCTTGACCCCAAGCGCGCTGACCCCGCCCGCCTCGTTGCCCCAGCTATTGCGGATGTAGGTCACGAGCATCGAAATATCGTTGTCGTTGAGCACCTGTCCGAACGGCGGCATGCCGTGGGGACGCGGGTTTGCGGCCGTGGCGGGCGCGTACCCGCCGTCGAGCACCATGCGGATCGCGTTGACGGGCGACGGCGCAGTCACCGTCGGGTTGCCGGCCAGCGCGGGCCACGCCGTGCCGCTGCCCTTGCCGTCGGCCTGATGGCATTGCGCGCATTGCTGGCTGTACAGCTTGCCGCCCAATTCCATGGCCGCGGGCGCGGGAGCAACCGCACGCGCATCCGTTGCCGGCGGCGTGGCCGGCAGCGACTTCAGGTATACGCCGATGGCCCGCGCGTCATCGTCGGTCAGGTGCTGCGTGCTGCCCAGCACGACTTCCGCCATCGGTCCGCTGACCGTCGAATGCGCCGCAATACCGGTCTTGAGCAACGTGGCGATGTCCTGCGCCGTCCAGCGCCCCATGCCCGTCTGCATGTCGTTCGTGAGCGGCGGCGCATACCAATCCAGCACGGGAATCACGCCGCCGGCCAGCGCGTCGCCCCCGCGCGTTGCGCCCAGGCTGTTGCGCGGCGTGTGGCAGGCCGCGCAATGTCCCAGCCCTTCGACCAGATAGCGGCCGCGATTCCATTGGACCGACTGGCCGGAATCCGCTTCCTGCACGCCCGGCTTGAAATACAACGCGCGCCACGCCGCCAGCAGCGCCCGCTGGTCATACGGAAACTTCATCTCGGGCGGACGGTTGGCCTGCTTGACGGGCGAAATGCTGCGCAGATAGGCAAACAGCGCATCCGAATCGCTGCGCGTGACGCGCGTGTATTCGGTGTAGGGAAACGCCGGATACAGCAGCGAGCCGTCCTTCGATTTGCCGTTGTGCAGCGCCTGCCAGAAGTCGTCTGCCGTCCAGGCGCCTATGCCGGTCTCCGGGTCGGGCGTGATGTTCGGGCCATATACCGTGCCGAACGGCGTGGGAACGGGCGTGCCGCCGGCAAACGCCTTGCCGCCCCGGCTGGTGTGGCAGGCCATGCAGTTGCCGGCCAGCGCCAGGTAGCGGCCGCGCTCGATCTGCGCGGCGCCCTCGGCCTCCGCCGCAACGGGGCCGGTGCTGGCATCGTCGCGCGTGCCCAGCCAATACAACCCGCCAGCGGCCACCACGACCACCAGCAACAGGACACCCAGGATTTTTTTCATCAGCGTCATTCGCGGCCCCGTTCAGCGTTGCGCCTGGCTGCCGCATTCCGCGGGCAGCCGGACGGAGTTCGCGGCGTCGGGCACGTAGGGCTCGACGACGGGCTGTGACGACAGCCACGCCGCCAGGGCGCCGATGTCGGTGGGGGTGAGCTTGTGGGAGATGTCGGCCATGCAGTCCGGCGCGGCGGCGCGGCGCAGGCCGTTCTTCCAGCCGCCGATCTGCGCGCCGATGTAATCGCGCGGCAGGCCCAGCAGGCCCGGGATGGCGGGCAGCATGCCGGACAGGGCCGCGCCGTGACAGGACGCACAGGCCGGCAGGCCGCGCGCCGCATCGCCCTCCTTGGCAAGCTTGCGTCCTGCCTCCAGCGTGGCGGCGGACACGTCCGCGCGTACCGGCGCCGGATACGGCACATGCTGTTCAGAGAAGTACGCGGCCATGTCGCGCAGGTAGTCGTCGGGCAAGCCGGACAGCAGGTGCGTCATGGGCCGGTATTGCCGGCGCCCATCGCGGAAGTTCAGAAGCTGATGATAGAGATAGTCCTGCGGCTTGCCGGCCAGCCGCGGATAGTAGCCGTCGGCGCCCGCCCTGCCCTGCGCGCCGTGACAGGCCGTACAGGCCGCGACGCGCGCCGCCATGGTGTCGGGCTGCAGGGTCGGCGCCGCCGCCGGCTGGGCCAGCGCCGACGCGGACATAAACACAACAGCCGCAGCGGCCAAGGCGCTGCGGAAGGCCCAAAACCGCGGCAGTGAAACACTACAAGAGGAAATGAGGGCTAACATCTAGGTCAAATTCCAACCCCCCGAATCGTGATGGCGGGGCGCGTAAAAGTGGAACTGCGATGGAACTGCGGCGTCTGCGGCCCCAAGCTTACGTCAGGGCGTGCAGCAGGGAACAGGCGCAGATCCCGAGTTTATGGCCATATCAGATGCTATCCCGCCGGCATCGTCCTGGAAAAGCGTGCCACAATCATGTCCATGTTGAAAGTCGTCCTCGTCACCGGCATATCCGGCTCCGGCAAATCCGTCGCGCTGCGAATGCTCGAGGACGCGAGCTACACCTGCGTCGACAATCTTCCCGTCCGCTTCCTCACCGAGTTCATTGCGCAGGCGCGCGATGACGGCATGGAGCGCGTCGCGGTCGCCATCGACGTGCGCTCGCCGGGAGAACTGGCCGAACTGCCCGACGTGGTCACTGCGCTGCGCGCCATGGGCACCAGTCTGCGCGTGGTCTTCCTGGATGCCAACACGGCCACGCTGGTGCAGCGCTATTCCGAATCGCGCCGCCGCCATCCGCTGACCGACCGCCTGCAGCGCGGCGGCTCGGCCCCATCGCTGACCGAATGCATCGCCCTGGAAAGAGAGCTGCTGGCGCCGCTGCGCGAGCAGGAACACGTCATCGACACGTCTGAACTGACGCCCGGCCAGCTTCGTGCCTGGATCCGCGACCTGATCAAGGCAGACCGCGCGCCGCTGGTGCTGACGTTCGAATCGTTCGCCTACAAGCGCGGCGTGCCGGGCGACGCGGACCTGGTGTTCGACGTGCGCTGCCTGCCCAATCCGCATTACGACCGCAACCTGCGCCCGCTCACGGGCCGCGACGAACCCGTGGCCACGTGGCTCGCCGGCTACGAGCAGGTGGGCCTGATGATCGACGACATCGCGGGCTTCCTGAAACGCTGGCTGCCGCTGTACACGCAAGACACGCGCAACTACCTGACCGTGGCCATCGGCTGCACCGGCGGCCAGCACCGCTCGGTGTACGTCGTGGAGCAACTGGCGCTGCGCTTTGCCGACCACGACCCGCTGCTGGTGCGCCACCGCACCCAACTGCCCGACGAAACCGCATGACGCTTTCCCGCCCTCTACATTTCATCTCTGTGCTGCTGCTGGCGATCGCGGTGGCAGGCTGCTCCACCAGCGGCGGACGCAAGAAGGGCGGCTATTACAAGGATGATGGGCCGGACGCCAACCCCCCGTCGAACCTGGACCAGATTCCCGACGCGGTGCCCAAGCTGGAGCCCTACGCCAGCGGCGCGAACCGGCCATATGTCGTGTTCGGCCAGCGCTATGTGCCGGACACCAGCGGCCAGGCATACAAGAAGCGCGGCATCGCCTCGTGGTACGGCAAGAAATTCCACGGCAACTCCACGTCGATCGGCGAGACCTACGACATGTACGCCATGACGGCCGCGCACACGACGCTGCCGATCCCCAGCTACGCGCGGGTGACCAGCATGGTCAACGGCAAGACGATCATCGTGCGGGTGAACGACCGCGGCCCCTTCCACAGCGACCGCATCATGGACCTGTCCTACGTCGCGGCGTACAAGCTGGGCATCATCGGCCCGGGCAGCGGACAAGTGGTCGTGGAAGCCATCCAGGCCGAAGAGATCCGTCGTCTGGCCTCGCAAGGCGCGCCCGCGGCGCCCGCGCCGGAACCGGATTCCGCCACCGGTTCCACGCCGGTGATGGCGCCGGTGGCGTCGACGCCCGTGGCGCTGGCGCCCGAGCCCCTGGCGCCCGCCTCGCCCAGCCCCGCCCCGATGCGTCCGGTTGCCGGCGCCGCCACAGGCAGCGTCTACCTGCAGGTGGGCGCGTTCAGCCAGCCCGGCAATGCGCAGTCGCTGGTCAGCCGCATCAATACGCAGCTCGGCGCCGAAGGCGCGCCGCCGGCGTCGGTGGAACAGGCCAATAATCTGTATCGCGTGCGGATCGGTCCGTATCCCGACCGGCAGAGCGCGCTCAATGCGGTGCCGCTGGTATCCGACCGCATCGGCATCCTGCCGACCATCGCGTCGCAATAAGCGAACAAGACTGCTACCAGGGCAGTTCCGCCTGCCCGTCGCACACCCGGCGCGCGCTCGCGCTGCGGCTGAGGTAACGGCTGCCTTCGTGTTCCAGCAGCGCCTGCTTGCGCGGCAATCCCCCGCCAAAGCCCGTCAGCGAGGTGTCCGCGCCGATCACGCGGTGGCACGGAATGATGATGCTGATGGGATTGCGGCCCACCGCGCCGCCCACGGCCTGCGCGCCCTTGGGCCGGTTCACCGTGCGGGCCAGTTCGCCGTAGCTGGTGAGCGTGCCGAATTCCAGCGCGCACAGCGCATGCCAGACCTCGTGCTGAAAGGTCGTCCCCACCGGGTCGAGCGTTACGTCGAACAAACGGCGCTCGCCGGCAAACCATTCTTCAAGCTCGCGCCGCGCCTGTTCCAGGAACGGATCGCTGTCGGTCAGCACCCATCCGTCCGGCGGCGGCAGCAGCGCCTGATCGGTGAACCACGCGCCGCGCAATCCCTTCGGACTGGCCACAAGACGCAGGTCACCCAGTGGGGTGGGCATGTCGCGGTAGGTCAGCCGCTCTTGCGGGTCGGCGGGCTTGTTGGACACGACGGTTGAATACGTCATGGCTTATTCCTGTGCCTTCTTGCGGGTCAGGGCCCGGTTGTAGAGCACGTCGCGCGGCTGGCCGGTGACCTTGGCCGCAACGCGCGCGGCGTCGCGCACGGACAGCGATTCCAGCAACGCGTCCAGCAGGACGTCGTGGGCGGGATCGGCGTCGTCGGACTCAGGCAAGTCCACCTCGGCATGGACGATCAGCACAAACTCGCCCTGCTCGCGATGCGCATCGGCGGCCAGCCATGCCGCGGCATCGCCCAGCTTGACGGTGCCGATCTCTTCGAAGCGTTTGGTCAACTCGCGCGCGACGGTCAGTTCACGTTCCGGACCGCAGACCTCGAGCAGGTCGGCAACGGTGGCCGCCAGCCGATGCGGCGACTCGAACATCACAACAGGCGCAGGCAACGCGCACCACTGGCGCAGCCAGCGCTGCCGGGCCACCGCCTTGGACGGCGCAAAGCCCGCGAAGGCGTAGGCGGGATTCTCGTCCGTGGTGACGCCGCTGCCCATCAGGGCCGCGATCACGGCGCTGGGGCCTGGCACCGGCACGACGGCATAGCCGGCGGCGCGCACGGCGCGGACCACGCGGGCGCCGGGGTCGCTCACCGCGGGCGCGCCGGCGTCGGACACCAGGGCCACGCGCTGGCCTAGCGCCAGGCGCTCGCAAATGGCCTGCGCCGCGGCGGCCTCGTTGTGGCGATGCGCCGCCATGAGCGGCGTACTGACGCCCCAGGCGTCCAGCAGCGTGCGGCTGGCGCGCGTGTCCTCGGCAGCGATCACGTCAGCCCGCTGCAGGGCGTGCCAGGCGCGCAGGCCCAGGTCGCCGAGATTGCCGATGGGCGTGGCCACGACATACAGCGTCGAGGCTGGCCAATGCTGGCCCGCCACGCGTTCCGACACGCGGGACCAGGCATCGCCGGCAGTGGGAGGTGAGACGTTTTGATTCATTGCTGCCTGCTGACACGGAAAACCATGTCAGTGTAGCCGCCTGTGCACGCTGCTTTCGGAATCCCATGACGGACGACACCCTGCGCCTGGCCTGCGAACTTGCCTTGGCCGCCCGCCGCCGCGCCGCGAAACGCCGGCGGCGCACTGAACGACTGCCTGCCGACCGCCCGCCCCCGCGCCGCTCGCCCACCCAGCGGCGCGGCGACCACCACGAAGCGGCCGCGCTGCGCCTGCTGCTGGCGCAAGGCCTGACGCTGCTGGCGCGCAACCTGTCGTGCCGTGCCGGAGAAATCGACCTGGCCATGCGCGACGGCGACACGCTGGTGTTCGTCGAGGTCCGGGCGCGCGCCAGCATCCGCTTCGGCGGCGCCGCCGCCAGCATCGGCCGCGACAAGCAGGCGCGGCTTGCCCGGGCGGCGGCGCTCTGGCTGCCCGAACTGGCCCGCCGTCACTGGCGCGGCCTGTCCCCGCCCGCCCGCTTCGACGCCGTGGTTTTCGACGGCGGCGACCCGGCCTGGCTGCGCGGCGCATTCTGGCTGCCATGATGCTGCCCGCCTTGCCCCGTCCTCGTTGCGCAAGGACATAACCACGGCCCGGCCCCGTGAGATAATCGCGCCCATGGATATGACCTCTCGTATGACGTCGCACTTTCGCGACGCCATGGCCGCTCACGAACAAAGCATGAACGTCCTGGCCGAACCGCTGGCCGTGGCCGTGGACGTGCTGTTCGGCGCCCTGGCGAACAACGGCAAGATACTGGCTTGCGGCAATGGCGGCTCGGCCGCCGATGCGCAGCATTTCATCGCGGAACTGGTGGGCCGCTTCGAACGCGAACGCCTGCCGCTCGCGGGCATTGCGCTCAACACCGACACCTCGATCCTCACGGCGGTCGGCAACGATTACGGCTTTGACGAAGTCTACGAACGGCAAGTGAACGCATTCGGGCAGGCCGGAGACGTGCTCGTGGCCATTTCCACCAGCGGCAATTCGCCCAACGTGGTCCGCGCCATGGAAGCGGCCAGCGCCCGCGAAATGCACGTCCTGGCCCTGACCGGCAAGGGCGGCGGCGTCATGGGGGAACTCATTACCCCGATGGACGTCCATCTATGTGTTCCCAGCGATCGCACCATGCGCATCCAGGAAGTCCATATTCTGCTGCTGCACGCGCTGTGCGACGGCATCGACGCTCTTCTGCTTGGAGACACCGAATGATTCTTGACGCCAGACCCGCAGTCCGCCCGCTGATGCTTGCCGCCGCGCTATCCACCGCGGCGCTTTCGCTGACGGCCTGCGCGCCCTTGATCGTGGGCGGCGCCGCCGCCACCACGGCGGTCGTGGTCACCGACCGCCGCACGTCCGGCGTCCAGCTTGAAGACCAGAACATGGCGTTCAAGGCGCAGAACCAGATCTCCCAGAAGCTGGGCGACACGGCCCGCGTCAATGCGATGGCCTACGGCGGCCACCTGCTGCTGACGGGCGATGTCCCTTCCGAGGAAGCCAAGAACCAGGCCACCGCCATCGCGCAAAGCGTGGAAAACGTGAAGCAGGTCATCAACCAACTCAACGTCGGCCCCATCGCGTCGTTCGGCCAGCGCTCCAACGACACCTGGCTCACTTCCAAGGTCAAAACGGCCCTGCTCAACACCAAGTACGTGCCCTCCGGCACCATCGCGGTCACCACCGACCGCGGCGTCGTCTACCTGATGGGCAAGGTCACGCAAGCCGAAGGCGACTACGCCGCCAATGCCACCGCGGACGTCGGCGGCGTGACCAAGGTAGTCAAGCTCTTTGAAATCATCAGCCGCGAAGAAGCCATCCGTCTGTCCGGCAGCGGCTCCAAACCCGCCACCACCGAAAGCAAGGCGCCCATCGAAACCGGCACCGGTCCGGCCACCGACAACGCGGCTGGCGCCGGCGGCACGAGCAGCGGCGTCGAAGCAATGCCCATCAAATGAAAAAAGCCATCGTAGCCCTCGCAGTTCTCGTGGCGGTCGGCATCGGCGCCTGGTTCGCCATGCGCCCGGCCCAGACCGCACCCGACGTCACCTTCACCACGCTGGAAGGCAAGACCTTCTCCATGCAGGACCTGCGCGGCAAGGTCGTGCTGGTCAAATTCTGGGCAACCAGTTGCGTGACATGCGTGAAGCAGATGCCCGACACCATCTCCGCCTACAACGAGTACGCGGACAAGGGGTATGAAGCCATCGCGGTCGCCATGAACTACGACCCGCCCAACTTCGTGCTCAACTTCGCCGAAACCCGCAAGCTGCCGTTCCCGGTCGCGCTGGACACCAAGGGCGAGATCGCGCGCGCCTTCGGCGACATCCGCCTGACGCCCACGGCGTTCCTCATCGACAAAGAGGGACACATCATCAAGCGTTACCTCGGCGAATACGACAAGGCCGAGTTCCACGCCACGGTGGAAAAGGCCCTGGCCGCCGGCTGATCCGCCGTATCGGCGCAAAATCAAGAAATCGCCCGCCGCAAGCGGGCGATTTTTTTGGAGGTGCGCCCGCTTCTGTCGCTGCATGCGCTTCCAGGTGTCTGACACCCGTCAGGCAAGATCGCCGAATGGACGCGCCGCCACAAGGGTGTCTGACACCTTCGCCATAAAAAAGCCGCCCGTTGACGGGCGGCCAGCTTCTTACATGAAGCGCACTGATTGCACAGTGCGGACGGTTGCAGCCGCCCGCGCTCCGCGCATCAGAAAGCGGGAACCACCGCCCCCTTGTACTTCTCCTGGATGAAGGTCTTGACCTCCGGCGAATGCAGCGCGTCGACCAGCTTCTTGATGCCCGGCGCGTCCTTGTTGTCGCTGCGGGTCACGAGCACGTTGGCGTACGGCGAATCGGCGCCTTCGATGAACAGGGCGTCCTTGGTCGGCACCAGGCCCGCTTCCAGCGCGTAGTTAGTGTTGATCAGCGCCAGGTCCACGTCGTCCAGCGCGCGCGGCAGCATGGCGGCTTCCAGTTCGCGGAACTTCAGCTTCTTGGGGTTCTCGACGACATCGGCGGCGGTCGCCAGGATGTTGGCCGGGTCCTTGAGCTTGATGACGCCCTGCTTTTGCAGGAGCACCAGCGCGCGCCCGCCGTTGGACGGGTCATTGGGAATGGCGACCGTGGCGCCGTCCTTCAGGTCGGACAGGCTTTTGATCTTCTTGGAGTAGCCGCCGAACGGCTCGACGTGGACCAGCGCGACCGGCACGAGGGTCGCCTTGCGGTCCTTGTTGAAGCTTTCCAGGTACGGCTTGTGCTGGAAGAAGTTGGCGTCCAGCTGCTTGTCCGCCAGTTGCAGGTTGGGCTGCACGTAGTCGCTGAACACCTTGATGTCGAGCTCCACGCCTTCCTTGGCCAGCTTGGGCTTGACCACTTCAAGGATCTCGGCGTGCGGCACCTGCGTGGCGCCCACGACCACTTTTTCGGCGTGGGCCGCGTTGGCGGCAACCAGGAGGACCGACGCCGCCAGGGCGGAACGGACAAAGTTCAAACGCATGTCTTGCCTCTTATATGGTGAAAATCGGGGATCGATGCCCCGCAGGTTCGGGCAGGCCCCCTTTTGCGGGGCGTGCCGTTGTGAAAACGCCCCCAATTTACCTGAATGCCCGTTATTTGTCGGGCATAAGGACATGGGTTTGCAGCATAAGAAACCTGTGGGGACTACAATCCGTCGTATGCTTGCGCTAGCCGCGTTCCAACCGCGTTCTTGTGCAGGCATTTTTTTCACGCCCATCAACTTTTCTGTTATTTATCTGCCGACTTAGCTGCCATGACCGACACCCCCGACCCTGCTGCCGTTTCGTCTCCCGCCGTCAAAGCCGCCGTGCTGTCCGAGGCTCTGCCGTATATCCGACGATTCCACGGCAAGACCATCGTGGTCAAGTACGGCGGCAACGCCATGACGGAAGAGCGATTGCAGCGCAGCTTCGCGCACGATGTCGTGCTGCTCAAGCTGGTGGGTCTGAACCCGGTGGTGGTCCACGGTGGTGGTCCGCAGATCGATGACGCCCTGCGCCGCATCGGCAAGCAAGGCACCTTCATCCAGGGCATGCGCGTCACCGACGCCGAGACCATGGAAGTCGTGGAATGGGTGCTGGGCGGCCAGGTCCAGCAGGACATCGTCATGATGATCAACGAGGTCGGCGGTAAAGCCGTCGGCCTGACCGGCAAGGACGGTGGCCTGATCCAGGCCCAGAAAAAGCTGATGGCCAACAAGGACAACCCGTCCGAGCCCATCGATATCGGCTTCGTCGGCGACATCACGATGGTCGAACCGGCCGTCGTCAAGGCGCTGCAGGACGACCAGTTCATCCCCGTCATCTCGCCCATCGGCTATGGCGAGGACGGCACGGCTTACAACATCAACGCCGACGTCGTCGCCGGCAAGATGGCCGAAGTGCTGGGCGCTGAAAAGCTGCTCATGCTGACCAACACCCCGGGCGTGCTGGACAAGGGCGGCAAGCTGCTGCGCAGCCTGTCGGCCCAGACCATCGACGAGCTCTTTGCCGACGGCACGATCTCCGGCGGCATGCTGCCCAAGATCTCGTCCGCGCTGGACGCCGCCAAGAACGGCGTCAATTCGGTGCACATCGTCGACGGCCGCGTGCCGCACTGCCTGCTGCTGGAAATCCTGACCGACCAGGGCGTCGGCACGATGATCAGCTCGCACTGATGAAGCACACCCCCGCAGCACGGCGCGCCGCGCGAGCCTCATGATGCAAGCGCGACGCCAGCTGCTGCGGCCCGCGGTGCGGATGCGCCGCTCCCGCGGGATTGCCACCGGCGCGCCCGAGCGCCTGTGGCTGTTCGACCTGGACAACACGCTCCACGACACCTCGCACGCCATCTTCTCCCAGATCGACCACGGCATGACCATGGCGGTGGCCGAGGCGCTGAATGTGGACGTGGATGCCGCCAACCTCGTGCGCAAACAATACTGGAAGCGCTACGGCGCGACCATGATCGGCATGGTGCGCCACCACGGCGTCGATGCCCACGAGTTCCTGCATCGCAGCCACGACTTCGACGTCGCACCGCTGATGCGCTCGGAAAAGGCCCTGGCCTACAAGCTGCGCCGCCTGCCCGGCCGCAAGGTGCTGCTGACCAACGCGCCGCTGCACTACGCGCGGTCCGTTCTGTCGCATCTTGGCATCCTGCGCCAGTTCGACAGCCTGTGGGCCATCGAGCACATGCGGTTGCACGGCGAGTTCCGGCCCAAGCCCTCCGCAGCGCTGCTGCGCTATGTGCTGGCGCGCGAAGGCGTGCCCGCCCACCGCGCCGTGCTGGTCGAAGACACGCTGGCCAATCTGCGGGGCGCCCGCCTGGCCGGCCTGAAGACGGTCCACGTGTATCACCCCGGCACGCCCTTCGGACGCGGACGCTCGCACCGCCCGGCGTACGTCGACTTGCGGGTAAACTGCGTCAGTGATTTATTGTTACGCCGACGCCCCCTGCGGGGCTGACGGCACGCAGCATCCCCTCCACCCGTCATCCTGCGCGAAGCAGTCCCTTCCATGGCGAGCAAACCCGGCGAGCGCAAGACCCAGATTCTGCAGACTCTGGCCGAAATGCTGGAACAGCCGCACGCGTCCCGCATCACCACGGCCGCCCTCGCCGCGCGCCTCGAAGTCTCCGAAGCCGCCCTGTACCGGCACTTCGCAAGCAAGGCGCAGATGTTCGAAGGACTGATCGAGTTCATCGAAACCAGCATCTTCACGCTGGTGAATCAGATCGCCACCGCCGAGCCCTACGGACTGCCGCAGGCCCACAAGACGGTCGCCATGCTGCTGACCTTCTCGGAACGCAACAAGGGCATGACGCGGGTGCTGACCGGCGATGCGCTGGTCACGGAAGACAACCGCCTGCAGGAGCGCATCAATCACATCAACGACCGCATCGAGGCGTCGTTGAAGCAATCGCTGCGCATCGCCATCACCGACGGCGGCCTGCCGCAGGAAGCCAACGTTGCCGCGCACGCCAGCCTGCTGACACATCTTGTCCTGGGGCGTTGGCTGCGCTACGCCCAGAGCGGATGGCGCGTCACGCCCACGCTGCATCTGGACGAACAGCTACGCCTGGCCTTGGGCTGACGCGCCTGCATTAGCGCCGTTTCCCGGAACAATTGCGGCCTTTTGCAGGGCAAAACGAACTCCGTCGTGTCCCGATTGGTTCGCGCCGATGCAACACTCGCACGCTTGCCCCGCCACGGGGGCGACGAGCATAATGCCCAGGACGAGTTTTCCACAAGCGTTGTTCTCCACCTTCTTGACGTTCATCAATACGGGTTTTCCACAATGCGGTCACGATCAGCCTGTAGCGTCGAAACACCGGACTGATTTACCCCGTGCTCGCGGGCGGTGTTTCGTCAGTTTGACCTCAACCGGAGAAGGATATGG
>NZ_DAMCTG010000050.1:0-38020 GCF_032113835.1 Achromobacter sp.
CAGCAAGACGCTGTATCCGGGGCTGCGCGTGGGGTATCTGGTGCTGCCCAAGCCGCTGACGGCGGCGTTCCAGGCGGCGCACGCCGAGCTGTACCGCGAGGGTCATCTGATGACGCATGCGGCGCTGGCCACGTTCATTTCCGAAGGCCATTACGCGGCGCACATCCGCCGCATGCGCATGCTGTACGGCCGCCGCCGCGCCATGCTCGTCAACCTGATCGAGCGCCGGTTGGGTCCGGACTGGCTGCATCGCGATGCGAGCATGGCGGGTTTGCATCTGGTGTTGACGCTGCCGGCGGACATGGACGACCTGCGGGTCGTTGAGGTGGCGCGCAGCAAGGGCGTGCTGACGCGTGCGCTGTCACGGTATTACGTCAACGAGGAAGGGCGCCGGCCGGGGCTGTTGCTGGGATATGCCTGCGTGCCGGAGCACGACATTGCGCGCAAGTTTGAGGTGCTGCTGGAGAGTCTGGCGGAGGTGGCGCGGCCGGCGGTGAAGACGGCTGCGAAGGCGGGGGGTTGATCCCTGAGTGCAGAGGTTGGGTTCTATAGGCCGGTGTCAGACACCCATGCGGCACCGCCTCGGATTGAAGAGGTTCGCTGTGGGTGTCAGACACCTTGCATCTTGGCCACTACCTAGGTGTCTGACACCCGATGGTACCTAGGTGTCTGACACCCGTTGGTACCTAGGTGTCTGACACCCGTTGAGACGCCGCTGCGCACCGCGGCTGATCTTCCCGGGTGTCTGACACCGGCCCAGTACTCAAACTTGGCCGTGTGTCAGACACCCATTCACACCCCAGGCAATTGCAGCGCCGACGCAAACGCCGCCGCGTTGCGCATGCCCTGGTCTTCGAAGTTGGTGTTGAACACCGCGTGCGCCTGCGCCGATTGCGAGGCCAGCCGCGTGAAGCGGGCGACCAGTTCGGCCAGTTCCGCTTCCGAGTATTCGTACTGAAACCGCCCCGACGACGCCGGGCCCGACGCATTCCACTTGGCCGCATTGCGCCCGTGCAGCCGCAGCAGCGTCAGGTCCGGATGGGTGCTTTCCCAAACCGCAGGCACGGTGTTCTCGAACCCCTGCGGCGCGTCGACAACGGTGTGCACAACACCCAGATCCCGTTCGAAAGCCAGCGTGTCCGCAGTGGCTGCCGGGGTGTCGAACCAGCTGCGGTGGCGGAATTCCACCGACACCAGATGTTCCTCCATCCGCCGCGCGCAGTCCGTCACGCGCGCCATCCCGCGGGCGTCGCGCCGTATCCAGGGGGGAAACTGGAAATGCACCGCGCCCAGCTTGTCCGCCATCCGCAGCGGCTCGATGGCAAGCTGGTAGCGCCGCCAGAGTTCGTCGCGCAGGTCGGCCGGCATGCGGTCGTGGTAGATGATGGGCTCGGGCCAGTCCGTCAGTTCGCGCCGGATGTCGCCGGGCAGGGCAGTCAGCGGGGTCTGGTGGCCGGTGAACAGCCGGAAGGCCTTGATGTTGAAGACGAAATCGTCCGGCGTGCGGGTGGACCACAGGTAGGCGTTGTCCGGCGTGGGCATCGCGTAGAAGCTGGAGTCGACCTCGGCCAGTGTATATCGCGACGCATAGAACCGCAGCCGCGATTCGGCGCTGCGGGCGTCGGGCGGATAGAACCGGCCGCAGGCCAGCAGGGTGGGGTCGGTCCAGGAGGCGGTGCCGGTCAGGATGCGGGGAAAATCGGGCATGGCGCCGGGGCGGTTCAGACGGAAGTCAAAAAATTCTGTATAAATATACAGTGTTCACCCGGAGCCAGCCTTGGCTCCTTCCTTTTTTGCGGCCGCAGCGCTGCGGCTCCGCGACATGTCAGACCAAGCTCAAACTCCCGACACGCCCGACAACCACCAGTCCGCCGCCCGTCCGGCCGAGCGGCCCGATCCGCTGGCCGATCTGAATCCTGCGCAGCGCGAGGCCGCCGAATTCGGCGTGGCCGGCGCGCCCGGCAACGACGGCCCGCTGCTGGTGATTGCGGGCGCGGGGTCGGGCAAGACCAATACGCTTGCGCATCGCGTGGCGCACCTGATTCTGAACGGGGCGGACCCGCAGCGCATGCTGCTGCTGACATTCTCGCGCCGCGCGGCGCTGGAAATGGAGCGGCGCGTGGGGTCGGTGCTGCAACGGGTGATGAACCTGCGTTCGTCGCAGCAGGCGCCGTCGCTGCCATGGGCGGGCACCTTCCATGCGATCGGCGCGCGCCTCTTGCGCGATTGCGCGCTGCGCATCGGCCTGTCCGAAGCCTTCACCATCCACGACCGCGGCGACGCCGAGGACCTGATGGGCATGGTGCGGCACGAGTTGGGTCTGTCCTCCACCAAGTCCCGCTTTCCGCTCAAGGGCACGTGCCTGGCGATCTATTCGCGCGTGGTCAACAGCCAGACGCCGGTGGGCGACGTGCTCAAGACGTCGTTTCCGTGGTGCGCCCAATGGGAGGACGAGCTCAAGAACCTGTTCCGCGCGTACGTCGCGGCCAAACAGGACCAGCAGGTGCTGGACTATGACGACCTGCTGCTCTACTGGTCCGAAATGATGTCGGACGCGGAGATTGCAGCGGATGTCGGCGCGCGCTTCGATCACGTGCTGGTGGACGAATACCAGGACACCAACCGGCTGCAATCGGCGATCCTGCTGGCCATGAAGCCCGACGGCCGCGGCCTCACGGTGGTGGGCGACGACGCGCAATCCATCTACTCGTTCCGCGCGGCCACGGTGCGCAACATTCTGGACTTTCCCAACCTGTTTCCCGCACCCGCAAGGGTCATCACGCTGGACCGCAACTACCGGTCTTCGCAACCCATCCTGACCGCCTCCAACGCCGTGATCGCGCAGGCGACCGAACGCTACGCCAAGGACCTGTGGACCGACCGCAAGTCGTCGCAGTTGCCCGAGCTGGTCACGGTCAGCGACGAAGCTGGGCAGGCGCGCTGGGTGGCCGACCAAGTGCTGGCGCAGCGCGAAGGCGGCGCGACGCTCAAGTCGCAGGCGGCGCTGTTTCGCACGGCCAGCCACAGCGCCGCGCTGGAACTGGAGCTGACCCGCCGCAACATCCCCTTCGTCAAATTCGGCGGGTTGCGTTTTCTGGAGGCCGCGCACGTCAAGGACCTGCTGTCGATCCTGCGCTGGGCCGAAAACCCGCGCGGCCGCATGGCGGGTTTCCGCGTCGCGCAGCTCATGCCGGGCATTGGCCCCGCCACGGCGGGCAAGCTGATGGATGCGATGTCCGCGTCCGCCGAGCCGCTGCGCACGCTGCGCGAGTTCAAGCCGGGCGCGGCGGCGCAGGAAGAGTGGGGCGCCTTCGCCGACACGTACGCCGCGCTGTGCGACCCCACGCTGAAGTGGCCGGCCGATGTGGACCTGGCGCTGCGCTGGTACAGCGGCCAGCTCGAGCGCCTGTACGACGATGCACGCGTGCGCAAGACAGATCTCGACCAGCTCGTGCGCATCGCCTCGGGCTATCCGACGCGCGAGCGTTTCCTGACCGAACTGACGCTGGACCCGCCCGACGCCACCAGCGACGAATCCGGTGCGCCGCTGCGCGACGAGGACTACATGATCCTGTCCACGATCCATTCCGCGAAGGGCCAGGAGTGGAAGGCGGTCTACGTGCTGAACGTGGTTGACGGCTGCATTCCGTCCGACATGAGCACGGGCACGGCGGAAGAAATCGAGGAAGAGCGCCGGCTGCTGTATGTGGCGATGACGCGGGCCAAGGAACGGCTGCAGCTCGTCGTGCCGCAGCGCTTCTACGTGCATCAGCAGACGGGGATGGGCGATCGGCACGTGTACGGCTCGCGCACGCGGTTCATCTCCAACGCCATGCTGCCGCTCTTTGATCACCTGCCCAAGCTGCCCGATCTGCCGCCCGGACGGGCCGAGCCGCGCGAGCCGCAGGCGCCGCGCATCGACGTGGCCAAGCGCGTGCGCAACCTCTTCTAGGCGGCCGGCCCGCGCCGGCGGGCTGGGCTATCATCGGCCGATAACTACACGCTGCGCCGCAGGGATCGATTTGTCCGAGGAAGTCTATGTCTACTGAAGAGCAAGCCCCCGACGCGCCCAAGGGCGAGGTCGTGGCGTCGATCGCCTACGTGAACGGACGGCGGGACCGCGAGGTTCCCATCGACGAGGCCGGCCAGTATGTGGCCCAGCGCCAGAACCAGGGCATGTTGTGGATCGGGCTGCGCAATCCCAATCCCGACACGCTGGCCAAGGTGGCGCGTGAACTGGGCGCGTGCGACAAGAACCAGGAAGAGATGCTGGAGACGCACCGGCGTCCCAAGATCATCGACTACGGCAACATGATTCTCATCGTGGCTGTGACGGTCGAAGTCGAAGCCGAGCGGCCCATTTTCGGCGAGACGCAGTTCCTCATCGGCGACGGGTTCCTGGTCACCGTGCGGCGCGGCGCCACCGCCGGCCACAGCCCTTTGCGGGAACGGTTGGAGGCCTCGCCCGACCTGCTCAAGCGCGGCAGCGACTACGTGGCGTCCGAACTGCTGGACTGGCTGGTGGATCGCTATGTGGCGGCGGCCGTCAAGATCGAAAGCGTCGTCGAAGGCGCCGAACAGAAGCTGCTGATCCGCGGCGCCAAGGACTCGGATATCCGCAGGCTGTACCGGCAGCGCCGGGACCTCTTGCGCATCCATACCGTCGTGTCGCCTCTGGCCGAAATCTGCCGCCGGCTGGCGCGCGTCGAGATGTCTGCGGTGGACGAGCATGCGCGGCCGTACTTCGGCGAAGTGGCGGATCGCGTGTTGCGCGTGGATGAACTTTTCAATTCGCTGCGCGAGTCGCTGGCGTTTGCGTTTGAAGCCAGCCTGATGATCGGGCAGGCGGCGCAGAACGACACGACCCGCAAACTCGCATCCTGGGCCGCCATCCTGGCCGTGCCCACCGCGATCGCGGGGATTTACGGCATGAACTTCGAATTCATGCCGGAACTCAAGTCGCCGTGGGGCTATCCGATCACCCTGGGCGTCATCGCGTCGGTGTGTTCTGTGCTGTATTGGCGGTTCCGGAAGTCGGGTTGGTTGTGAGAGGACGGGCCTGACACCTTGGGGTGATGGCGTTCTTGCCCCGGTGTCTGACACCCTGGTGGGATGACCTCGGGTTTGCGGCGGTGTGCCTGGGGTGTCAGACACCTGAGCAGCGGTGTGATTCTTGCCCCGGTGTCTGACACCCTGGTGAGATGACCTTGGGTTTGCGGCGGTGTGCCTGGGGTGTCAGACACCTTGTGAGGCACCTCCTTGTGGCAAACTCGCTTTCGTTTTTCCTCTGGAGTTCCGCCGGTGCGTGGCAAATCCCCTTTTCGTGGCGGCAGCAAGCTGACCGCCCTTGTCGTCGCCCTGGTTCTGGCGGCGGCGGGCGCCATCGTGAACTGGCTTTCGCCGCAGGATTCGGCGCTGCAGCGCCCGGGGCCGACAGCCAGTGGCAAGCCCTCGGCGACGGCGCCGGCGGGGGGCAAGCCCTCTGCCGTGGCGCCTGCCGGTGGCGTGCCGCCGGGCAGCTACACGCTGATGGGCACGATCGTGAATGTGGCGGACGGCGACACCGTGACGCTGCGGGCGCCCGACGGGCAGCGGCGCATCCGCATGGACAGCATCGACGCGCCGGAAGAGGGCCATGGCACCGATCAGCCCGGTCAGCCTGACGCCGAGGCCGCACGCAAGCATCTGGCGGGTCTGGTGGCCGGCAAGACGCTCACCGCGCAGTGCTACGAGCAGGATCAGTATGGCCGCGATGTCTGCGCGCTGATGCTGGACGACGGGCGCTCGGCCAACCGCGTGCAGGTCGAGGCCGGCTACGCCTGGGCCTACACGGCCCGCAAGGGCGATTACCTGCGCGACAAGGCCATGCCGGATCTGCAGCGCCAGGCCAAGGCAGCCGGCCGCGGGCTGTGGGCGCGGCCGGATCCGACGCAACCGTGGAAATGGCGTTATGACTGCTGGCGCCAGCGCCAGTGCGGCTGAGCGCCGTCATCGGGGTTCCTCGCCGTCATCGGGGTTCCTCGCCATCATCGAATTCCTCGCCGTCATCCGGGCTCCTCGCCGCCATCCAGCCGCCCAGCCGCCATCCCGACCCGCTCCCGCCCGATTCGCCCGTGGTGACTCTTAGGGCATGCCGGGGTACTTCCCCGGCCCCCCATTTGCTATCCTCTGTCGCTACGAAACGAAGGGAAGGTTTCCATGGGTGTATTGAAGCGGCTCTGGGCGTCGGCCATGCTGCTGTCGCTGGCGTTGGCGGGCTGCTCGCAAGAAAGCCCCATCAACAGCCCCTATCCATCCGGCGCCGAAAGCCAGAACACGCTGTATTCCGCTTTCGTCAAACGATCCCCCAAGTACCTCGACCCGGCCAGCTCTTATTCCGGCGACGAAACCCCATATACCTACAACATCTATGAGCCGCTCTACGGGTATCACTACCTGAAGCGGCCCTACGAACTGATCCCGCGCGCGGCGGCGTCGATCGATCCGCCGGTGTACCTGGACAAGGACGGCAACACGCTGCCCGCGGACGCGCCCGGCGAGCAGATCGCGCAAAGCATCTACGACATCAAGATCCGGCCCGGCATCCGCTTTGCACCGCATCCGGCCTTTGCCCGCAAGCCGGACGGCGGCTACGCCTACTTTCCGCTGGCGCCTGGCGAACTCGACGACAAGTTCTACATTCCCGATTTCCCGCTGACCGGCACGCGCGAGCTCACCGCCGACGACTACGTCTACGCATTCCGGCGCCTGGCCAGCCCGCGGGTGGTGTCACCCATCTATTCGCTGATGGCCGAGCACGTGCAGGGTCTCAAAGACTACGGCGACCGGCTGCGCAAGCGCGACCAGGAACTGCGGAGCGACGTGCCCGGCGGCGCGGGCGCGTCGCCCTGGCTGGACCTGCGCGAGGACGATGGCTTCAAGGGCGTCGAGGCGCTGGATGCCCACACGCTGCGGATCCGCGTCGACGGCAAGTATCCGCAGTTCAAGTATTGGCTGGCCATGACCTTCACCGCGCCCATCCCGTGGGAGGCGGACCGTTTCTACAACCAGCCCGGCATGGCCGCGCACGATCTGTCGCTGAACACGTGGCCAGTGGGCACCGGCCCGTACATGCTGGTCGAGTCGCTGCAGAACCGCCGCCACGTGCTGGGCCGCAATCCCAATTACCACGGCGAACCCTATCCCTGCGAAGGCGAACCCGGCGACAAGGCGGCGGGCCTGCTGGCCGACTGCGGCAAGCCCACGCCGTTCATCGACCGCGCCGAGTTCAGCGTCGAAAAGGAAGCCATTCCGCTGACCGGCAAGTTCATGCAGGGCTATTACGACGTGCCGCAGATCGAGCGCGGCGAATACGGCGTGGCCATGCTGGTGGCGGCCGGCGACAGCCAGGACAAGGCGCGCAAGTATCAGGAACACGGCATCAAGCTGCCGACCACGGTCGAGACCGCCAACTGGTACATGGGCTTCAACTGGCTGGATCCGGTGGTGGGCAAGGGCGACACGCCCGAGCAGCAGGAACGCAACCGTAAGCTGCGCCAGGCCATCAGCATCGCCTTCGACTGGGAAGAGTACGTCGCGGTGTTCGAAAACAGCCAGGCGTCGGTGGCATATGGCCCGGTGCCGCCCGGCGTGCTGGGCTACCGCGATCCGCCCGAAGGCATCAATCCCGTCGTGTACGACCTGGTCGACGGCAAACCGGTGCGCAAGTCCCTCGACGTGGCCAAGCGGCTGCTGGCCGAGGCGGGCTACCCGGACGGCCGCAACGCGCAGACGGGCGCGCCGCTGGTGCTGTATTTCGATTCCATGTCCGGCGGCGGCTCCAACCCGCAGTCCGACTGGATGCGGCGCCAGCTTTCCAAGATCGGCGTGCAGCTCGACGTGCGGGCCACCGACTACAACCGCTTTCAGGACAAGATGCTGCGCGGCGCCGCGCAGATCTTCCTGTGGGGCTGGAACGCCGACTACCCCGACGCCGAAAACTTCCTTTTCCTGCTGTATGGCCCCAACGCCAAGGCCAAGGGCGGCGGCGAAAACGCGGCCAACTACGCCAGCCCCGAGTTCGACAAGCTGTTCGAACAGATGAAATTCCTGGACGACGGCCCCGAGAAGGCCGAACTGATCGCCGAAATGATCGCCGTCGTCCAACGTGATGCGCCGTGGATGTTCGGCTACTTCCCGATGTCGGGCGGGGCTTATCAGCAGTGGGTCGGCAACGCCAAACCCACGCAGATGGTGCGCAACACGCTGCAATACATGAAGATCGACCCGGCGCTGCGGCAGCAGAAGATCGACGAATGGAACTCGCCCATCTGGTGGCCCGTCGGCGTCTTCATCCTGCTGCTGGCGCTGGCGATCTGGCCTTCGTACGTGGCGCTCAAGCGGCGTGAACGCCAGACGGCGTTTGTGCCGCCCGAACGCAAGGAGCATCAATCATGATCGGCTATGTCATTCGCCGGCTGTTGTATGGCGTGCTGATTCTGATCGGCGTCAATCTCTTTACCTTCATCCTGTTCTTCGCGGTGAACACGCCCGACGACATGGCACGGCTGGCCATTGGCGGCCAGCGCGTCAGCCAGGATGCCGTCGAGAAATGGAAGGCCGAACGTGGCTACGACAAGCCGCTCTTTTTCAATGCCGAGGCCCAGGGCACGGCGCAGCTCACGGACACGGTGTTCTACCGGCGTTCGGTGCCGCTGCTGGTGATGGATTTTGGCGCGTCGGACGGCGGCCGGGACATCGGCCGCGAGATCAAGACGCGCATGGGGCCCAGCCTGGCGCTGGCGGTGCCCACGTTTTTCCTGGGACTGTTCGCCAGCATCGTGTTCTCGCTGACGCTGGTGTATTTCCGGGCCACGCGGCTGGACTTCTGGGGCGTCGTGCTGTGCGTGATGCTGCTGTCGATATCCAGCCTGTTCTACATCATTGCGGGCCAATGGCTGTTTGCGAAGCTGCTGCGGCTGGTGCCGTTCTCGGGCTATTCAGGCGGACTGGACGTGATCAAGTTCCTGGCGCTGCCGGTGCTGGTGGCGATTGTGTCGCGGCTGGGACCCGAGGCGCGCTTCTACCGCACGCTGTTTCTTGAGGAGATCGGCAAGGATTACGTGCGCACCGCGCGCTCCAAGGGCCTGGCCGAACGCGTCGTGCTGTTCCGCCACGTGCTGCGCAACGCCATGCTGCCCATCCTGACCAGCACGGTCGCCGCGCTGCCGCTGCTCTTCATGGGCAGCCTGATCGCCGAATCGTTCTTCGGCATTCCGGGACTGGGCAGCTACACCATCGACGCCATCAATGCACAGGACTTCTCCATCGTGCGCGCCATGGTGTTCCTGGGCGCCGCGCTTTACATCGTGGGGCTGATCCTGGCCGACATTTCCTACACGCTGGCCGATCCCCGCGTGCGTTTCGAGTAGCCGCCATGCCCAAGTTCGTCTTTCTCTGGACCGATATCGCGCTGTGGCTGATGGTGGCGGGCGCGCTGGCCTACGTCTGGCACGTGCGCCGCAGCCCCAACCTGCGCGCCACTTGGGCGCGTGTCGCGCGCGACACGCCCGCCATGTGTTCGGCCGTCATCCTGGTCGCCTTTTCGGTGGTCGGCCTGCTGGATTCCGTCCACTACCGTCCGCTGCTGCCGCCCGCACCGGGCGCCGCCGCCGACGCCCCGCCGGTCTATGCGCCCGCCGTGCGGTCCGCGCTGGACGGGCTGTTGGCCGGCACCGTGCTCACGCGCCCCGAAAAAACCTATTCCGAGCCGCTGGCCGCGCATCAGTTCACCAAAGAGACCATGCTGGTCGACGACAAGCCGGTGCGCGATTTTCCGCGGCTGCGCGGCGCGGCGCTGCACCTGACCGATCCCGAAAAGGAACGCGGCGGCGATATCGCCATGCGGCTGGGATGGGGACTGGCCGCGGGGCTGGCCGTCGCATTGGCCGGCGCGGTCCTGCTGTTTGCCTGCCTGACGCGCGCCACCGGTTCGGCGTCCCATGCCGCAGAGGAATTGCTGGCCGGCCGCGCCGACATTCCCTGGCGCGCCATGACGATCACCTTCGCCCTGTTGTGCCTGACCGTGGGGGCGCTGGCCGGGCTGTCCAGCGGCTATCACGCGCTGGGCACCGACCGCATCGGCAACGACGTGCTGTGGCAGGCGCTGAAAAGCATCCGCACCGCGCTCGTCATCGGCAGCCTCACCACGCTGGCGATGCTGCCGCCGGCCATCATTTTTGGCATCGCGGCCGGGTACTTCAAGGGTAAGGTCGACGACGCGATCCAGTACCTGTACACCACGATCACATCGATCCCCGGCGTGCTGCTGGTCGCCGCCTGCGCGCTGATGATGCAGGTGTACATCGACAACCATTCCGACCTGTTCGACACCTCGGCGGCACGCGCCGACCTGCGGCTGTTCCTCCTGTGCATGATCCTGGGCCTGACCGGCTGGGCAGGGCTGTGCCGCCTGCTGCGCGCCGAAACGCTCAAGCTGCGCGAATTGGAATACGTGCAGGCCGCGCGCGCCTTTGGCGTCTCGCACTGGCGCATCATGACGCGCCACCTGCTGCCCAACGTGGCGCACCTGGTGCTGATCACGGTGGTGCTGGAATTCTCGGGCCTGGTGCTTTACGAGGCCGTGCTGTCCTACCTGGGCATCGGCGTGGATCCCAGCATGAATTCCTTCGGCTCGATGATCGACGGCGCGCGGTTGGAGATGTCGCGCGATCCCATGATCTGGTGGAACCTGATGACCGCTTTCCTCTTCATGCTGGCGCTGGTGCTGGCCGCCAACCTGTTTGCGGACGCGGTGCGCGACGCCTTCGACCCGCGCACGCGCCGCTACAAGCCCAGCCGCCTGGCGCGCCTGGGCTTTCTTGGCCGCCGTCCGGAAGCCATGCTGGCGGCGGACGGCCGCGCCTCCAAGACCGGAGAGGCGCCATGAGCTACGACACTCCCTTGCTGACCGTGAACGGCCTGGATGTCGACGTCGCGGGCGAAAGCGGCATGACGCACGCGGTCAAGCGGTTGCAGCTGGCGATCTCGCAGCGCGAGACCTTTGCGCTGGTGGGCGAATCGGGCTGCGGCAAGAGCATGACCGCGCTGGCGCTGCTGCGGCTGCTGCCGGACGCCGGACGCATCGTGGGCGGGCAGATCGACCTGGACGGCGAAGACCTGAACCGCCTGCCGGAAAGCGCCATGCGCGGCGTGCGCGGCGGGCGCATCGGCATCATCTTCCAGGAACCCTCCACCAGCCTGAACCCGGTCATGCGCGTGGGCGACCAGATCATCGAGACGCTGACCGCGCACACGCCGCTGCGCGGGGCGGCGGCACGCGCGCGGGCCATCGACTGGCTGCGCCGGGTTGGCATACCCGAGCCCGAGCGCCGCATCGACGACTATCCGTTCCAGTTTTCCGGTGGCCAGAAGCAGCGCGTCATGATCGCCATCGCGTTGGCGGCCGAGCCCGTGCTGCTGATCGCCGACGAGCCGACGACCGCGCTGGACGTGACCGTGCAGGCGCAGGTGCTGGACCTTTTGGCCAACATCCAGCAGGAAATGGGCATGGCCGTCCTGCTGATCACGCACGATCTGGCCGTGGTCAAGAACGTGGCGCATCATGTGGCCCTGATGCGCAGCGGCGAGATCGTCGAAAGCGCCAGCGCCGAGGAATTCTTCCGCGCGCCGCGCCATCCGTACGCCAAGCAACTCTTCGAAGCCATTCCCACCTTCGACAAGCGTGGCGTGCCGCTGACCGAACAGGGCCGCGCCGTGGCCGCGCAGCAGCGCCAGCAGGCCGGGCCGGATCGCACGGCGGGCGTGGTGCTGGACGTGCAGGATCTGAAGGTCCATTACCCGATACGCAAGGGGCCACTGCGCCGCATCGTGTCGTGGGTCAAGGCCGTGGACGGCGTGACGTTCACGCTGCGCGCGGGCGAAACACTGGCCCTGCTGGGCGAGTCCGGCTGCGGCAAGACCACCACCGGCAAGGCCTTGCTGCGCCTGATCGACGGTGCGCGCATCTCGGGCCGCGCCATGCTGCAGGGCCAGGACCTGCTGACGGCCGACCGCCGCCAACTGCAACGCCTGCGGCAGGACATCCAGATCGTGTTCCAGGACCCGTACGCGTCGCTGGACCCGCGCATGCGCATTGGCGAGATCCTGGACGAGGGGCTGGCGTCGCTCAAGCGCGGCATGAGCCGGCAGGACCGCGAGAAGCACGCCGCGCAGCTCATCGAGCGGGTAGGGCTGCCCGCCAACACGCTGACGCGCTATCCGCATGAATTCTCGGGCGGTCAGCGTCAGCGCATCGCCATCGCGCGCGCGCTGGCGGTCGAACCCAAGGTGCTGATCTGCGACGAACCCACGTCGGCGCTGGATGTGTCGGTGCAGGCGCAGATCCTGGATCTGCTTCGTGAACTGCAGGCCGACCTGGGCATTGCGTATCTCTTCATCACCCACAACTTCGGGGTGGTCGAGTACCTGGCGGACCGCATCGCGGTTATGGACAAGGGCCGCATCGTCGAGCTCGGTCAGGCCGAGCCGGTCTTGCTGGCGCCGCGCCAGGAAGTCACGCGCCGGCTGCTGGCCGCGGTGCCGCGTCTGCACTTCGGGCCGCCTGAAGCGGACTGATCCCTTGGGCGCGGGGTGAATCAAAGAAAAACCGGATCCGGCCGATGTGGCCGGATCCAGTGGCAGCGGCAACGAGGCAATAACCCGCCGCCGCCTACTCGGGCTGATGCGCGCTGCCCGTCTCCAGCCAGTCCAGCGTGTCGCGCTTTACGCCGCGGCCGCAGCACGTCAGGAACCCGTGCACGGCCTCCAGTTCCGCGGTGTCAAAGTTGCAGGACGTCATCGCGATGGTTTCGGCGATCCACCGCCGCTCCTGCGCGAGCACCCGGCACTGCGCCTCGACCGGCCGGATCACGATGATGCGGCGGTCAAGCGGGTGGCGGCCGCGTTCCACGTAGCCGGCCGCTTCCAGCCGGTTGATGAGCGCGGTCGCGCCACCCGAACTGATGCCCATCAACCGCGCCAGGTGCCCCGTCGGCAAGGCATCGAACGCCATGACCAGCTCCAGCGCCTTGAGATCCGCCACCGTCGTGCCCAGCTTCTCGGCCAAGGCCGATTGGCAGGCCGTGTTGTAGGCGGCGAACTGCCGGCCGAGCAGCAGGCCGATCTCGTCCAGCATCCCGGACCTCCGGCTGCTCTTTGAAGGCTCGGCCATGCCGGTCATGGGCTCGTGGTGATGGTAGGTCTGTTGTTGCAGCATGATGTGGTTTCCTGGCGATTAGGGGGATTACTTCTTGCCGGCCAGGCCGCCGAGCAACCCGCCCAGCAAGCCGCCGTTGGGCGTGCCGCCCGTCGCGCCACCCGTCGTGGCGCCCGTCACCCCCACAAGCAGTCCGCCGAGCAGGCCGCCGTTGGCTGCGCCACCCGTCGTTCCGCCCGAACTGGCCGGCGCACCGGTGGAAGCGCCTGCGCCCGCACCGGCGCCCGCGCCCGCCCCGACGTTCACGCCACCCAGCAACCCGCCCAGCAGGCCACCGCCGTTCGTGCCGGCCCCGGCGCCCGCACCTGCGGAGGCGCCGGCTCCAGCGGTCAATCCGCCGGTCACCCCGCCGAGCAGACCGCCGCCAGCGCCGCCCGCCCCGCCATTCAAGGTGCCTGTCACACCACCCAGCAGTCCCGTCACGGGCGCCAGCAAGCCACCCGTTCCATTGGCGCCGCCCAGGCCCCCGGTCAGCGAGGCAACCGCGCCCGTGGCGTTGGCCAGCGTCGAACCCAGCGGATTCGTGTTGCCCGGCGTGGCATGGAGCAATCCGCCCGCGCTGGTGACCGCGCCGCCCAGTCCTTGCAGCACGCCGTTCAAGCCCGGCGCGGCGCCCGGCAACGAGCCGCCCAGATTGGTGACCGTGCCGCCCAGGCTGGTCAGCAGGTTGGCGACCGGTGCGCCCAGCTTCGTCGTGTCGCCCACTTGCTGCGTCAGGCCAACCACGTTGCCGGCCAGCGGGCTGGCAGTCGGATCCAGGGCGCCGCCCACGCCGGCCAGCGTCGTCTGCAGGCCCAGCGGCAGCACGTTGTCGACGGTCTTGCCGACATTGCCCAGCGCGGGCTCAAGCAGCGGCGTGGTGGGGCCGTTGAGCGCTCCGCCCGTCACGCCACCCACTACCTGCGTAATCGGCTGCAGCAGACCGCCCTGGCCGGCCAGCGGGCCCGTCAGCGCGCCCACCGCGCCGGTGGAATTGCCAAGAACCGTCGTCAGGGGATTGGGATTGTTCGCGTCCGCATGCAGCAGGCCGCCGGTGCTGGCCACCGTCTTGCCCAGGCCATCCACCAGACCGCCGACGCCAGCCGCCAGGCCGCCGGGCAGGCCCGAGCCCTTGACGTCCGTGCCCAGGTCGCTGACCGCGCCACCCACCTGCCTGACGATGCCGTCCACGGGCTGGCCCAGGCCGGTCGTCGCGCCAACCTGCTGCGTCAGGCCGACCACGGTGTCCGCGACCGGTTTGATGGTGGGATCCAGCGCCTTGCCCACGCCGCCAAGGGTCGTGTCCAGATTCAGGGGCAGGGCGTTGTCGACCGCGCCGCCGGTATTGCCCAGCGTCGTTTCCAGCAGGCCGGTCACGCGCGGCGGGTTGGTGCCGGGGTCGGTGCCGCCGCCGCCGGGATTGGTGCCACCGCCGGGATTCGTTCCGCCGCCGGGATTCGTTCCGCCACCGGGGTTGACGCCGGGATCAAGACCCCCGCCGCCGGGGTTGGTCGGGATATCGGTGCCCGGAAGACCTGCGGTTTTCTTCCCGCCGCCGCCGCCACCTCCGCAGGCGGTCAGCGCGCCGACAAGCGCGGTGGCCATGACGGTGGCGGTCAGGACGTGATGGAGGCGGCGCATCTCGGTACGGTTCTGCATGACGAACTCCTTTGGCTGGAAGAATCGGGTGTTGAAACAACCCGGTACGCTTCCTGATGCACAAACCATGCCAAGATTTTTCAGAACCGATGCAAATCGCCAGTGTTGGAAATGCCGCGCCAATAAATTCGCTTTGTTATCAAGCTCATACGCTGGAATTTAAGGGTTTTTCCCTGTCTCCCGATAATCCCTGTTTTGGGATGGCGGCGAGCCTGCGACTGTTACGGAAAACCGGTCATCCGACGTAACGTTACGGCGGACGTTACGTTCGACGTTACGTAACGTCGGCGCCTTTCGCGCATTAAAAACGCCCGTCGGAACGGGCGTTTTTAAAATCCCGGCATAACCGCGCCGGGCCCGGCTGGGCAGTTACAGCGCGTCCCAGAACAGCGAGTAATTGGCGTTGAAGCGCAGGTCGCGGTCGCTATTGACGGTGGCGGACCCCACCGGCTTGGCCACGTTGAAGTCGAACAGATAATGCTTGTCGTCGGTGATCCGCACGCCCAGCGCCACGGACGACAGGTGCCGGTTATTCAACGTCTGCAGGTCCTTGTTGTTGTACCAGGTGCGCGCGTAGTCGACCAAGGCGTATGGCTGCACGCTGGAAAGGTATGTCCAGCCCACGCCGAAACGGCGGTTGATCTCCGCCGAGACGCCAATGCCTTTGTCCCCACTTTGCTCGCCCTGCGGATAACCCATGGCAAACCGCCAACTGCCAAAGGAGATCTGCTCTGAAGAGGGCAGAATATTGCTGGAATACTGGCCGGCGCCGGAGAAAACCAGCCCGAACTGGGCGGGCAGCGCAAAGGTCTGCCGGGCGTTCAGGTTGTAGCGGCTGAAGTCCAGGTCCAGCCGCGGCGTGGCGGAATAACCGTAGTTGGTCGAGATATCCTTTTTTGCGCCTACCGCGTCAAAACCCTTGGCGACCGTCAGCGTGACGTGTGTCGCCTTGGT
Source organism: Achromobacter sp. (assembly GCF_032113835.1). Classification (GTDB taxonomy): domain Bacteria; phylum Pseudomonadota; class Gammaproteobacteria; order Burkholderiales; family Burkholderiaceae_B; genus Achromobacter. The sequence continues at coordinate 15,848 of NZ_DAMCTG010000050.1, forward strand.
TTCGGAGACCTGGATATAACGCATCTCGGCCGTTGCGGCGCGCACCTGCGCGTCCTGCTGCAACCACCGGTCGGATTCGCGGGCTTCGTACCGGTCCTTGGAATTGGCGGCATATACCCCCAATGTCCCCGTCAGTGAACGCCGGTTGTTTAACAGAAACGGATAACTGACGCCGACGCCGATGCGGTCGTTTTTTACCCGGCGATCAAAACCCAGCAGCTCGATCGCGTCATCCTGCGGGCGCGCATCGTAGTAATAACCGTCAACCTTGACCGTTAGCCCATTGGCGCCGATCGGCACGCGGATTTCACCCGACACGTATTTAACGTCGTCGGTATTGAAGGGTACCGCCGCAGTCAGTTTCACCTGTTCACCCAAGGGCGTCAGGCTGTTGGTCGTGACATTGACCACGGGCTGCATGCCGGTGCCAAGGTCCGCGATGTCGCCGCTCAGGTTGACGGGCTGGCGGCTGGCCGTCAACGACAGTTCGGTGGCGCCGTCCGCCCGGCGGGGCAGGTCCAGGCTGGGCGTGAATCTGACGCCCGGCACGGTGCGCATCAGGTTCAATTGGCGCTCGAGCGTGGCCTGGCTGAGCGGCCTTTCCGCCAGCATTGGCCCGGCCAGCGCTTCAAGGCGGTCCTGCGCGTTGCCGATGTCGCCGTCGATCCGCACATTGGCGATGTAGCCCTCGACCACCGTCACCACGACCAGCCCGTTGGCGAACGTCTGGTTCTGCACCAGCGCAAACGACAGCGGATACCCCTTGTCGCGGTAGAGCTGCGTGATCTTGTCCACCTGGGCGACCAGTTCGCCCAGGCTGATTTCCTTGCCCGCCAGCGGGGCGAGCACCGCGGACACTTCCTCGAACGGAATGGCGCGCACGCCGGTGACGTCGAAGTTGCGGGGCACGATCCGTTGCGCCAGCCGGGCCTGCAACGCCAGTTGCTCCGGGGTCGCGGTCTGGACGACCGGCGGCGGCTGCCTTGCCGAGGGCGGACGTTCCAGCCGCGGCAGGGAGTCCACCGGGTTGCCGCGCAACGGACCCTCCGCCCGGGCAGGCGAACCCGTTGCCATCATGCAAAACAGGGCCAGGGCCAATGGCCCGCCTTGAATCTTCACTCGTGTGCCTTTTTTATCTTTCATTTCTGCTTGCTCATGTGAACGCCGAGCCGATAAAGATCGCGTATCGAGTGGAAAGGGGTTACGTCACCAGTAATTAAAAGTTTCGATTAGGGCCATTTATATGGTGCCAGTATTGTCTGAACAATGACAATCGATTTCAAACTGAGGTTGTACGACGTGGAATATGTCTTCTGTTCTGCATTATTCCGATGTCCCCATTAATTCGTTTTCTGAAAGATAGGCGAGATTCGAGCGTTTTTTATACGATTCCCTCGATGTTGGGAGTATCCGTTACAACTGGTGTGTCGCAACATCGCGAAATTCAGTGAAAACCCTGATGCGTATGATTTCGCAATATATAAACTAAGGCCACGTATCAAAAATACGCAAAATGTGTGGACTCTCCCGGAGATTCAAATGACTGGGAAATACTGCGAGAAGCACTGCAATTACCCGCCGGCCGCGCATAACCGCCGCCGGTCACCACACAAGGAGCTTTCATGAGCCCGGGAGACGTCGTCCCGCTATCTTTCGACACAGGCCTGGTGGCGCTGTCGTTCCTGATCGCGGCCCTGGGCTCGTACGTCGCCCTGCTGGCGGCAGCGGGCATCCGCGCTGAAACGCAGGACGGCGAGATCCGCCTCGGCTATGTCGTCATCGGCGCGGTGGCGATGGGCGGGGTGGGGATCTGGAGCATGCACTTCATCGGCATGCTGGCGCAGAACCTACCCTTTGAAGTGGGTTATCAGACTGGGCTGACCATACTGAGCTTTCTGGTTGCCGCCGGGTTTTCCGGCTGGGCATTCTGGTATGTCGGCCGCGACCGTTTCTCTTTTATTCGGTGCCTGATCGGCGGGTGCGCCGCGGGCTTCGGTGTCGCGTCCATGCATTATGTCGGGATGAGCGCCGCGCGCATGCCGGCGGTCCTGCTCTGGAATCTGCCGCTGGTGGTCTTGTCGGTGCTGATCGCCGTCATTGCGGCCACCGCCGCGCTCTGGCTTGCATTTAATACGCAGAACGAACGCCAGCGCATCGGCGCCGCCATATTGATGGCCGTCGCGGTATGCGGCATGCATTACACGGGCGCGGCCGCCGGGGCGGTTATCTGCACCGCCGCCAATGACGCCGCCGGAGGGTATATCGGGGGCGCCATGCTGCCGTATATCGCGTTCGCCCTGTCCATCATCACCTTGCTGCTCATGCGCTGGCATCTGCAGCGGGCTTCGCAACGCTTTCGCGCGCGCATGGCGCAGCGAATCGACTCGATCATTGAATCGGCCCCTGGCGAGGTTTCGGGAAGATCCCCGGGCGCCTCGCCGGGGCCGGGTTAGCGGGACCCTTCAACCGATGCCCATGGAGCTTGATATGAAATCAACACTTGCGCAGTTCTGGAATGACGAAGACGGCATCACCGCCCTTGAGTACGGGCTGATCGCCGGCATGGTGGCGGTGGCCCTCATCGTGGCGGTGGGCGCCTTTACCGGTTCCTTGAAAGGCATGTTCGAGGACCTTGGCACCAAGCTCGACAACGCCAAGGCAGGCACCGGCACCACGCCGCCGGCTGGCGGCTGAGGCGCAAGCGGATACGCGCCGTGGTGGTCCGGCCACCGCGGCGCGACGCCGCGACCCGCCATCGTTTGAATGAAGGGGGCTGCGTCCGCCATGGCGCGCCTGTCGTGCTACCGGATTTTTGGAAGGTCTAGCCTTGTATCCAGGGGTGTTGCTGTGGTGGCTGTTGTTCACATGCTGGATTCTGGCGCTGATCCATGGCGATCTGCGTCATCGCCGCGTCCCCAACCGGCTCATCGTCGTGGGACTCGCGGCGCAACTGCTTTGGCTGCTGGCCGCCTTGCTGGCGCCCGGCTGGGCCTATCCGCCGCGATGGAGCGGATGGCTGCCGCCGCTGGCCGGATTTCTGACGGCCGCGCTTTTCCTGCCGCTCTGGCGCTGGCGTCTGATGGGCGCGGGCGATATCAAGGCCATCGCCGTGCTCGGGCTGCTGCTGGGCTTTGCGCCGCTGATGGTGACGCTGGTGCTGGCCAGCGTGCTGGCCGGCCTGCACAGCCTGCTGTATCTGGCCGTGTCGAGGGTCTGGGCATTGAGCCACCGCGCGCGCCAGATTCCCTATGCCGCGTACCTGGGGCTGGCCGGCTTCAGCGCGGCGCTTATTCCGTGGAATTCGCCCTGGTATTCGTGGTGTTCTTCCTGGTGTTCTACGGGATCCTGACGTATTCCCTGGTGGTTGCCGCGCAGCATTCCGTGACGCTTGCCGCGCAGGATGGCGCGCGCAAGATCCTGCAATGGCAGCCGGGCACCGCGTCGCTCGCGGCGCGGGCGGAAGCGGGACGCGAATCCGCGTTGTCGCAGGCGGCGTGGATCAGCGCCATGTCCGCAGGACCCGTGCAGGTCGCGGTCTGCGGCAGCGCGGGCGCGCTGACCAGCGCGGCCGGCGGCGCGTGCAGCGGCTTGCCGCTGGCGCAGGATCAGGTCGAAGTCAACGTGTCGTATGCGTACGGCGCCCATCCGCTCCTGCCGTCCGTGCCGTTTCTGGATACGGCGCTGATGCCGGCTTCCAGCGTGCTGAGCGCGCGCGCCACGGTGCATCTGGGCGATGCCCTGGGCGGGGGAATCTGAGATGCGCGCGAAGCCACACCTCAATCGAATCAAGACTCGAGCTCGCCAGCGCGGGATTGCGGCGCTGGAGTTTTCGCTGACGCTCACGTTGCTGCTGCTCTTCATCTGCGGCGTGGTCGGATTCGGCGCGCTGTTCTGGATGCAGCAGCAACTGGCCGCCGCCGCAGCCGACGGCGCGCGTGCGGCCGTCCATGCGCGCTTTAACGGCCAGTCCGACGTGCCGGCCGTGGCCTGCCTGGCGGCGATGCGAACCTTCTCCGCCGGATCGGCGGTGCTGTGCAGCGCCACGCGCGCGCCGTGCGCCTGGAGCGGGGCAGGCGGGGCGCAGGCCGACTGCGCCACCGTCGCCATGACCTACAACACCCAGACCTGGCCGCTGCTGGAGACGGTGCGGAGCCTGGTCACCGCCTTGCCGGGCACGAACCGCAACTGGATTCCGAGCAGGCTGCATTCGCAGGCTGTCGTGCAGATATCGCAGGGGACGCCATGAGCAGTCTGAGCAAGATCGTCGCGGGATTGTTGCTGGTGGCGGGCGTGGCGCTTGCCTTCGTGGCGTGGCGGCTGGCGTCGGCGCCGCCCCGTCCGGCGGTCACCGTGGCGCCGGTCGCGGTCGCGCCGGCCGAACCGGTCAAGCTGTATCCGGTGGTGGTGGCGCGTGAGGCGATCGCGGCCGGTTCGCGCATCGACAGCGCAAGAATGCTGACGGTGGTGAAGTGGCAGGCCGCGCTGTCCGGCGGCTTTGCCGACCCCGCGCCGCTGGATGGCGCGGTGACAAGGGTCGACATCGCAGTCGGCGATCCGATCTTGCCCAGCCTGCTGACGCAGGGGCTGGCGCGCCAGTTGAAGGCGGGCGAACGCGCCGTCGCCATCGCGGTGGACGAGGTCGTCGGCGGCGGCAATCGCATCGTCCCCGGCGACATGGTGGACGTGTTCTTCATGATCGAGAAAAGCCCCGAAGTCGCGTCGGGCCAGGCGCGCCTGTTGCAGTCGCAGGTGCGCGTGCTGGCCTACGGCCAGGCCACGGTGGAAGGGCCGGACGAGAAGCCCGCCTTGCAGCAGGGCGGCCCGGGCCAGCCTGCGCGCACCGCGGTGCTGGCGGTGCCGGTGGATCGCGTCAACGAATTGATGCTGGCCAGCCGGGCGGGGCGCCTGCAACTGGCGCTGCGGCCGGTGGGCGACGACAGCATGCCGGATGTGGCCCTGTTCGCGCCGCGCGGCACGGTGCTGCCGGTGCGGGCGGATCTGACGCCCGCACAGCGCGAGTCGCTGCTGGCCGGCCCGAATCGCGCCTTCGCGGGCGAGAGCCTTGTGCAGCTCGACGGCAGCACGGCCGCCGCTCTGGCGCCCGCCGCGCGCGGCTCCGCGGCCCGGCCGGCAGCCCGGCCGCAAGCGACCGGCGGCGGCCGGACCGTCGAAATCATTCGTGGAGACAAATCCGAGCACGTGCGCTACTGAACGGGGCCGCGGGCGCACCAGGCGCAGCCCGCAGCCGAAGAATCCCATCATCAGATCCGGCACCATGAAGAAAATTCAGCGCACTACCATGATCTGCCTTCTGTCCGCCGCCGCGGCGATGACATACGAAGGAATCAGCCTGGCACAGACCGCGGCCCCTGCCACCGGCGCAAACGCGCCGGCCCGCGACATTTCGATGGCGGTCAGAGAGCAGCAGACCGTCATGCTCGATCACGGCGCGCCGTCGCGCATCGCCATCGGCGATCCGGACGTGGCGGACGTGAAGGTGCTGCCCGCCACCGGCAATCGTGCGGGCGCCGTGCTGCTGTACGGCAAGAAGCCCGGCACCACGCGGCTGCAGGTCTGGTCGGCCGGCAACGCCGCGCCGCAGGTCTGGACCGTGCGCGTCGGCAGCGGCGTGCAGGGCGCACTGGCCAGCCGCGGCTTGGGCGGCGGCGCCAACGTGGACATCGCGGACGGCCACGCCGTCGTATCGGGTCATGCCGAATCGCCGCTCGGGCAGATCGCCTCGGCCACCATGGCGGCCGCCGCCGTGGGCGGTGACAAGAACGTGGTCGACCTGTCCACCGCCGGCACGGGCGGCGTCGTGCAGGTGGAAGTGAAGGTCGTGGAAGTGTCGCGTTCGGTGATGAAGGCGGCCGGCATCAGCTTCACGGCCAGCAACGGTCCCTGGAGCGGCGGCAGCTCCACCATGCCCGCCAGCCTGGGCGGCGCGTTGGCGTCGGGCTTTTCGCTGTTCTACGACTCCAACAACTTCGCCGCGCGCCTGCGCCTCTTGCAGACCAACGGCATGGCGCGCGTGCTTGCCGAGCCCACGCTTGTCGCCCTGACGGGCCAGAGCGCCAGCTTCCTGGCGGGCGGCGAACTGCCGATTCCGCAGGCCGGCGGACTGGGAACCGTCAACGTGACCTTCAAGCCCTTCGGCATCGGCCTGACCGTCACGCCCACCGTGCTGTCGCGCGACCGCATCGCGCTGAAGGTCGCGCCCGAGGCCAGCGAGCTGGACTACACGAACGGCATCGCCATCAACACCAGTGACGACACCAGCACCATCATTCCGGCGCTGCGCACGCGGCGCGCCGACACCATGGTGGAACTGGGCGACGGCGAAAGCTTCGTGATCAGCGGACTGGTGTCGCGCCAGACGAAGGCGATGGTCAACAAGGTGCCCATGCTGGGCGACCTGCCGATCATCGGCGCCTTTTTCCGCAGCGTCGATTATTCCCAGGAAGACACCGAGCTGGTCATCGTCGTGACGCCGCGCCTGGTGCGCCCGATCGCGCGCGGCGTGGCGCTGCCGTTGCCCGGCGCGCGGCAGGAGCAGACGGATACGGCGTTCAATGCCTGGGGTTATTACCTGACCGGCCCGGCAAGCGGCCAGCAGATGCCGGGATTCTCACGGTGACCAATATGAAGACACATGCCAGCGAAGGAGTGGGCCTGCAGAACGGCACGCGGTTCCTGTTTTGTTCTCAGGGCAGTGCGATTGCCGCGCAATTGGGGATGGCGTTGGGCGACCTGGGCGTGCTGACCCAGGAGTCGCCGCGCATCGAGGAACTGGCGCGGCGCCTGACCGAGCTTGCGCCGCAGGTGGTGTTCCTGGATTTTTCACTGAGCGACGACGAGCCCGGCAAGCTGTTCAAGTCCGCCGAACTGGCGCGCCTCCTGGCGCGCATCGCGCCGACGCTGCCGCGCGTGGCGGTGGGTTACGTGAACCAGCCGGAGGGGGCGATCGCCGCCCTGCGTGCGGGCGCCGTTGATTTCGTCGATCCGTCCGTTGCTCCGCAGGAGGTTCGGGATGTGGTGCTGCGCGTGCTCGACCGGCCGTCGGGCGGGCGCATGGACGGCACGCGCCGCAGTGTCGTGCTGCTGGGCGCGCGTCCCGGCGTGGGCACCAGCACATTGGCCGTGCATCTGGCGGGCATGGTGCAGGATCGCCTGAAGCTGGCGCACAACCAGCGCGCCGCCAAAGCATCCCAACCGCCGGGCGAACCGCTGCCGCTGTCCAGCCGCGTGGCGCTGATGGACCTGGGCTGGCCAGTGGGCGATTGCCAGCTTTATCTGAACATCGGCGGCGACTTCGATTTTGCCGAGGCGGCGCGCAATCTGCGCCGCCTTGATTCCACGCTGCTCGGATCGGCGATGGCGCACACGGCCAACGGCCTGAGCGTGCTGTCGCTGCCGCGCGATCTGGGGCAGATGCGCGAGGTGTCGCAGTCGGATTCGCTGCTGGTGTTCGAACGCATGCGCCAGCATTTCTCGGTGGTCGTGGCCGACGCGGGCGGCTTCACCAATGCCGAGTTCGTGTCGGGCCTGGCGCGCAACTCGCAACTGAACTGGATCGTGACCGACCAGAGCGTGGGCGCGCTGGTGTCGCTGGCCGGGCTGCTGCAGGAGCTGGAGCAACTGCACGTGGACCGTTCCACGCTGGGTCTCATCGTCAACCGCTATGACGAGCGCTACGGCATGACGGCCAAGCAGATCGCGGAACGCTTCAGCCTGGAACTCGTGGGCACGCTGCCGGACCGCACGCTGCCGCTGATGGTTTGCACCAACCGCGGCCATCTGCTGCACGAAGAGGCCGAGCGCGACGTCTACGTGCGGGCGGTGCAGACGCTGGCGGAAGGCCTGTGCGCGGAGGAAGCCTCGCCCGGCGGGCACGCGAGCTGGCTGGCCACCTGGTTGCCCGGCGTGCATCGCCGCATGGTGATCGGCTGACGGACAACATCGGCTGACGGCTAAACAGACGGGCGGTTACGGGATCCGACATGATCATGACAGCGACGATAGAGTTCGGCGGCGACGGCGACAAAGGCTTCTCGGCGTCGGACCGCTACCAGGAAGTGAAGACGGCGGCCTACGAGCATCTGCTGTCCCGCATCGAGGAACTGGGCGCGGAGTTCGGCCGGTGGGCGCGGTCGGCGATCCAGGAGTTCGTGGACATCGAGGTCGCGAGCTTCGTGCGGATGCGCCGCGTCGCGATCAACGAAAGCGAAATGCGCGCCATCGCGGAGGCGCTGACCAAGGAGCTGGCCGGCCTGGGGCCGCTGGAAGACCTGCTGGCCGATCCAGCCGTGGAAGACATCCTGATCAATGGCTACGACAACGTGTTTGTCTCGCGCCGCGGCGTGCTGGCCCGCGAGTCGCTGCGCTTTACCGACAACCAGCACGTGCTGCGCATCGTGCGCCGCATCCTGGCGCCCATCGGCCGCCGGCTGGACGAGTCGAGCCCGATGGTCGATGCGCGCCTGCCCGACGGCGGCCGGCTGAATGTGGTGATCGAGCCGCTGGCGGTCGATGGCCCCATGGTGTCGATCCGCAAGTTCCGGCAGGACCCGCTGAAACCGGCGGACCTGCTGACGCTGGGGACCTTCGACGAAGCGATCTACCGCCTGCTGAACGAGGCCGTGAAGAACCGCTGCAACATCCTCGTGTCCGGTGGCACCAGCTCGGGCAAGACCTCGCTGCTGAACGCGCTGGCGTTCTTCATCCCGGAAAACGAGCGCGTGGTGACGGTCGAGGACACCGCGGAACTGTCGCTCAACCATCCGCACGTGGTGCGGCTGGAATCGCGCCAGGGCGGCTTTGACGGCAGCGGCGCGGTCACCATCCGCGAACTGATCCGCAACAGCCTGCGGATGCGGCCGGATCGCGTGGTGGTGGGTGAAGTGCGCGGCGCCGAGGTCATGGACATGCTGCAGGCCATGAACACCGGCCACGAAGGGTCGATGGCGACCATCCACGCGAACTCGCCGCGCGAATGCCTGTACCGGATCGAGATGCTGGCCGGCTTTGCCGGATTCCAGGGCAGCGAGGACAGCCTGCGCCGGCAGATCGCCAGCGCGCTGGACTTCATCGTGCAGATCGGCCGCCTGTCCAACGGCAAGCGCCGCGTCCTGTCCGTGACCGAGATCACCGGCATGGGCGACAACGTCATCTCCACGCAGGAGCTTTACCGCCACGATCCGTTTGCGACGCCGGACGGCGAGGAACGGGACCGCTGGAACTGGCTGGGCATCCATCCCCACACGCCCAAGCTGGCCAAGCTGCGCAACGAGGCGCGCGCCAACGACAACGCGCCGGACGACCGCGATGGCGGGGGCGGCTTCTGGAGCCGGAGGCGCTGATGCAGGACGTGATGGCGCTGTTGAGCTTGGCCGCGGTGCTGGCCGTGGGCGCGGTGCTGCTGTGGCGCCACGCCGACCGCAGCGCGCGCCGGGCCGCCAGCTCCGCGTTTCTGGAAAGCCAGTTGGCGCGCGGCCGCGAGGAGGCGGCAGGCGACGCGCCCTTTGCCGAAAACGCGCGCGAGTTCCGCAGCGGCCACGCTGGCTGGGACCGTCTGCTGCGCCTGGCCGGCCTTCGGCAGAGCGCCGGCCTTTACCTGCGGATCGCGCTGCCCGTCGTCGCGGGCGGGGCGCTGGCCTGGGTCTTTCTCGGGCCGCTATCGGGCGCCGTGACGTTCCTGCTGCTGGCCGTGTTCGCGTACTTCCTGCTATGGATGCGGGCCGACAAGCGCCAGCGCCGGATGATCTCGCAGTTGCCCGCCTTCCTGGACAACATCGTGCGCCTCTTGACCATCGGCAACAGCATCGCCGCGGCGTTCCGCACGGCGGCGGCGGCCACCGATGAGCCGCTGCGCGAAGTGGTGGAGACCGCGGCCAGCCTCAGCAATTCCAAGGAACTGGACGCGGCGCTGGCGCACGTGTCGCGCCTGTATGGCTTGAAGGAGGTGTACATGGTGGCTGCAGTCGTGTCGCTGGCGATGCGCTTTGGCGGGCGCAGCGATCAGGTGCTGGAGCGCATGGCGGCGTTCATGCGCGATGTCGCCCAGGCGCGCAACGAACTGACCGCCAGCTCGGCAGAGGTCCGGCTGTCTGCCTGGATCCTGGCGCTGCTGCCCGTGGGTGTGGCCGGCTTCATCATCGTCGCGAACAACAATCTGTTCATGGGCCTGTGGGAAGACCCGCAGGGCTTCAAGATGCTGCTGACTGCGGTCTGCCTGCAGATCGGCGGTTGCTATTGGCTGTATCGCATGGCCAAGGCCATCTGAGGGGAGGCGCCGCATGGACACCCTGCAATCCTGGAACGCGTCCACCGTGCTGGCGATGGCGCTGATGCTGGTGGCGGCTGGCCTGGTGGTGCTGGGTCTGGGCATGGCGCGGCGGCTGCGCAGCCAGGACCGCAGCCGCCAGGTGGTGGATCAGGCGCTGGCCGCGCGCGTGGGGACGGCGGCTTCAAGCGCGCCGCGCGAGGAGCGACGCGGCAGGCTGGCCGCGGCGGCGCGCATGGCCGACACGTTCGGCAAGCGCCTGAGCGAAGGCCGTCTCGCCGACGCGCTGCTGGCCGCCGAGGACCGCAAGCTGGTGGACATGGCCGGCTACGCGCAGCCCGGCACGGCGCGGTCGCGCTTCGTCCTGGTGCGCATCGGCCTGGCGCTCCTTTTGCCCACGGCCGTGCTGCTGCTGGACTGGCACACGCTGCTGCCGCAGATGCCGCTGCGCGCTTTCGTCGCGGGCTTCGTGGCGTTCGCCATCGGCTACATGCTGCCCAAATGGATCGTGCAGCGCCGTCTGGCGCGCCGCCGCCGGCAGGCGGCCGACGAGCTGCCCTTGCTGATCGACCTGCTGCGTCTCTTGCAAGGCGTGGGCTTGTCGATCGACCAGAGCCTGCAGGTGCTGGTCAAGGAGTTCGGCCAGGTGCTGCCGGTGCTGGCTTCGGAACTGCGGCTGGCCTCGGAGCTGTATGTGCGCGGCCGCACGCGTGAACAATCGCTGGCCCGCATGGCCACGGGTTTTGACAACGACGACCTGTCCGCCATCTGCCGCCTGATCGCGCAGGTGGATCAGCACGGGGGCGCCGTGCAGGAGCCGTTGAACCGGTTCGGCGAACGCCTGCGGGACAAGCGGCGCCTGGAGTTGAAGGAGAAGGTGGGCAAGACCACGGTCAAGATGACCGGCGTCATGATCGTGACGCTGCTGCCCGCCCTGTTGATCGTGACTGGCGGTGCGGGGTTTATCGCGGTGTTGCGCGGCTTGTCGCGCATGGGAGGGATGTGATGGACGGCAGAATGGATAACCGGTCGGGCGCGGCGCGCTGCATGCTCGTGGCCACGGTGCTGGTGATCGGCGCGGGCCTCGCCGGATGCCAGACCAACAAGGCGGAATCCGCCTGGCAATTGATCCAGCAACAGCAGCAGGAGCAGGCGCTGATGCGGCAGCAGGAGGACGAGGCCGAAAACAAGCGGCGGCCCAAGGAACCGGAGCTGATGCTGTCCCTGATCGTCGAGGCGCAGCGGCAGGACCGGTATTTCGCGTCGCTGGCGTACATCGAAGGCTTTGAGCAGAAGTTCGGCAAGGATCCGCGCGTGGCCGTCCTGCGCGCCGAGGCGCTGCGCCAGACCGGCCAGATCGCGTTGAGCGAAGCGGCCTACCGCGCGCTGACCACCACCGATCAGGCGGCCGAGGGTTGGCATGGCCTGGGTCTCATCGCCGGCGGGCGCGGGCAGTTCGATCAGGCGGCAGACTACCTGGGGCGGGCGGCCCGGCAGTCGCCCATGGACGCGCGGATTCTCGGCGACCTGGGCTATGCGCGGCTGCGCGCGGGCGATCCGGCGGGCGCGCGGGTGCCGCTGGGGCAGGCGGCCGAATTGACGCCCGATAGCGGCAAGGTGCTGGCGAATCTGGCGGTGCTGCTGCTGGTGCAGGGCGATGCGGTGCGCGCGCAGCAGGTGATGGAGCGCGCGCAGCTGGGCGAGGAGGCGCGCGGGCAGGTGCTGCGCATGGCCGCCGAGATTCGCGGCCAGCTGGCGCCGACGCCAAGCGCGTCTTCCGCGCCGGCCACCCGGGTGTCCAGCGGCGAGCAGGTGGTGTTGCCGAGGATGAGTCCGCTGATGGAAGGGCTGGGCAATGGTCCCATCGTGCGTTAACCCACCGTTCAGGAGATCCGACATGATCCGTTCCATTCCGCATGCGCTTTTGATTCTGGCCTGCGCCTGCGCGGCGCTGGCGCCCTCCGCCGGACATGCGCAGACGAACGCGCCGCTGACGGGCGGCATGTCCGCCGCGCCGGCCGCCGCGTCTCCGACCGCGATGCCGGACCGGCCGGTGGTGCAACAGGTGCAGACGCCGCTACCGGCGGCGCCCGCAGTCACGTCGGCAACTACGCCGGCAACGTCTGCATCCGCGCCGTCCTCATCCCCCGCCGCGCCGGAGGCCTTCGGCGACGTGACTCGTGGGCTGCTGGCCGCGCAGGCCGACGGCCGGCGGGCGGGCAATGCCTTGCCCGTTCTGGGGCCGGTCTCCACGGCGGCCTGGAACCGTTACGTGGAAAGCTTCAAGCAGCCCATTCCCGTGTGGTTCGACAAGAACGTGGAAATCCCCAACGTCCAATAGGTTTCCCGCGCGGGTCGCTCCCGCCGCATGCCCAGACGGAGTCGCAAGCGCATGTCAGCCGGCCATCCTCGTCCCATCCCGCCGCCGCGGCAACGCGGCAGCATGACCGTCGCCGCCGTTTTTGCGGTGCTGGTGGCGGTGGTGTTGCTGGGCGTGCTGCAGCTGGGCTACGGCGCCTACATGAAGCGCGAGATGCAGAAGGCGGCGGATCTGGCGGCGTTGTCGGCGGTGCAGGTCCTGAATCTGGGCGCTGGCGCGGATTGCACGCGCGCCGCCGCAGCGGGCCGTGCATCTGCCCTGGCCAATCTGCCGAACATCCTGGACACGTTCAAGGCCGCCGACCTGACGGTGGAGTGCAAGGTGTGGGATCCCACGCGGACCGACGCCAGCGGCATGCACGTGTTCGATGCAGCGGGCGGGCAGGCCTACAACGCGGTGCGGGTGGCGGTGCGCAAGCAATTGGCCAATCTGATCCCCGGCGTGGACGGCGTCACGGCGTCTGCGGCGGCGGTGGCGACGCGAACCCCGCCGGTGGCCGCCTTCACGGTGGGATCACGCCTGCTGCGGCTGGAGCGCGGCGGGCTGTTGTCGCGTCTGCTTGCCACGGCGGGCGCCTCGCCGTCGCAACTGGACGTGCTGGATGCCGCGGGGCTGGCCAACGTCAACATCACGCCGGCCGGCCTGCTGGAAGCGCTGGGCGTGCCGCTGTCGGCCGTGGCCGGCGTGGGCACGCCCGAACAACTGGCCGCGCTCAACAATCTGACGCTGGGCCAGTTGCTGAACGCAACGCTCAGCGTCATCGACAAGCAGGCGACGGCCAGCGCCGATGTGGCGCTGCTGCGCAACGCCATCAACACCGTCCTGTCCGTGATGCCGCTGAACCTGCCGGTGAAGCTGCTGGGCGACGGCGGCGTGCTGGATCTGCACGTCGCGGGCGGCGACGCCAGCGCCGCATTGCAGGCGGAGGTCAACGCGCTCAACGTCCTGGAAACCGCGTTGGTCATCGCCAACGGCAGCAACCTGATCAACCTGGGATTGAGCTTGCCGCTGCTGGGCCTGGACGCGCGCTTGCGCATCGTCGAGCCACCTTCCGTGGGCGTGGGCGGCGTGGGCACGCAGGCGATCAGCGCCGGAATTCGCGTCTATCTGCGCGTCAACACCACCAACATCCCGCTGGTCGGGCCCTTGCTGGCCAACACGCTGAACACCCGGGTGGACCTGCCCATCATCATCGACGTGGCGCAATCGACGGGCACGCTGCGCAAGCTGTGCGAGGCGCCGCTGCAGGAAAACCAGGCGGTGATCGACGTGACCTCGGCCGCAGCCAGCGTCTGCCTGGGACGCTTTCCCGGCATGACATCCGCTACCGACAGCAGCGCCGCAAACTTCCAGTCGCTCACCAATCGCTGCGAACCCAGCGCGTTCGCCGCAATCGGCCGCCATCAGGTCCTGAACGTGCTGGGCATCCTGCCGCTGACGGCGCGGGTGACGCTGCCGGTGTTCAGCTCGACGGTGCCCGTTTCGGTGACGCTGACCGAGCCGCCATCGCCCAACGCCACGGCCACCGTCAACGCCACCAGCGTGAACCTGTCAAGCCTTGCTTCCAACCTGACGGACGCGCTGATCGGCGGCATCCTGGGGGATCTATTCAATACCGGCACGCCATTGACCGAGACGCAGCGCAAGGACCTGGCGACCCAGTTGGTGGGCGGCGACAAGAACAACGCCGGCAAGACGATCTCCAAGGTGGTCAACGACATGCAGTGGTCCAAGACCGCGATGGACCAGCTGGGCGCGCGCTTGACCACCGGCGGCCTGACCGGGGTGCTGGGCGGCACGCTGCAATTGGTGGGCGGCATTCTGAATTCGCTGCTGCTGGCCCCGCTCAGCGACGTGACCTGCTCCCTAAAGCTGGTGCCGGATGCGATCCGGCAGTGCCGGGTCGACGCGGTCGGCACGCTGGCCCTGAACGGCAGCGGCCAGGTCGGCGGCGTGCTGTCCGTCGTCATGGCGCTGCTGGACCCCTTGCTCAGCTCGCTGTCCGTGGTGCTGCAGCAAATGCTCGACGTGCTGGGCCTGAGCGTGGGCCAGACCGACGTCGCCCTGATATCCGTGGATTGCGGCAAGCCCCGCCTGGTGTATTGATGACAACGCTCCTGACTTCCATTTCCCTCCCTCCCGCAAGGGCCAAGCGATGAGCGAGAATTTTGCGCGCGAAGAGTTCGACGTGTACGTCTGGGAGGGCGCTTCCGACATCGCCAGCCGCGCGGAGCGCTGCCTGGCCGGCATGGACGTGTCGCTGGTGCGGGCCGACGCCGGCACGGCGTTCCCGCCGCCACGCGACGTGTCCCGGCGCGCGGTGGCGCTGGTGTCCGTGTCCGTGATGGGCGACAAGCGCTTCGGCGGCTACGACTGGCTGGCGGCGCAAGGCATGCCGGTCATCTGGGTGGCCGCGGAAGCGCGCGGGCGCGATCCGCGCTTCTACCCGCCGGAGTACTCGTACACGCTGCCGTTGTCCTTCACCAGCGCTGACCTGCGCAAGCTGCTGACGGAATTGCTGGGCACTCTCATCCACCTTGACCGCACCGCGCCCCGGCGCGAGCAGCCGCTGATCGCGGTGTCCGCGGCCATGCAGGACCTGCTGGCGGAAGCCGGGGTCTACGCGGACTGCCGCAGCAACGTGCTGATCCACGGCGAAACCGGCGTGGGCAAGGAGCGCATCGCGCGCCTGCTGCATGACGAGGCCGCGTGGAGCTCGGGTCCGTTCGTGGCGGTCAATTGCGGCGCCATCCCCGAGGGCCTCTTCGAAGCGCATTTCTTCGGCCACGCCAAGGGCGCGTTCACCGGCGCGATCGGCGCGCACAAAGGGTATTTCGAGCAGGCCCACGGCGGCACGCTGTTCCTGGACGAGATCGGCGATCTGCCGCTCTACCAGCAGGTCAAGCTGTTGCGGGTGTTGGAACAGAACACGGTGACGCGCCTGGGCTCGACGGCCGAGGTGCCCGTTGACTTCCGTCTGGTCGCGGCCACCAACAAGGATCTGCGGATGCTGGTGGGGCAGGGCGAATTCCGCGCGGATCTGTATTACCGGCTGGCGGTCATCGAGCTGCGCATTCCCAATCTGGAGCAGCGCGGTCCGCACGAGAAGGCCGCGATCTTTCGCGCCTTGCTGCTGAGCCAGGGCGTGCAGGACGAGCCGCCGCCGTGGCTGCTGGATCGCGTGGCGCGCACGCGCTACGAGGGCAACGTGCGCGAACTGTCCAACGTGGCCGAGCGCGTGGCCATCGTGCGGCGCCAATTCCAGGCCTGGGACCAACCGCGCATCGAACGCATCTTCGATCAGTTGGCCGAGCCGCTACGGCCAAGCGGCCCGCCGGCCGTGCGTGTCGATCCCGCCAGCTTCACCGATGCCGAGCGCGCCGAACGCGAACGCGTGCTGGCGGCGCTGGAAGCCAATGGCTGGCGCCGTCAGGACACCGCGCACACGCTGGGCATCAGCCGCAAGGTGCTATGGGAAAAGATGCGCAAGCTGCACCTGGGCGCGGCGCAGAACGAATCGGCGGACGGCCTTGCCGAGACCATATGAACCCGCAATAGGGAATGGCCCGTACGGGGCCACAGTTTCGAAGCCGAATTAGACGTGAGTTCCGCTGTCGGCGGACATAAATTGATATAGTTCCGCAACCATTTTTCTGGGGTAAACATGAACGTCCAATTTATCCGTGGCGCCGCCCGCGTGGCGTTGTTGGGCTCGGCCCTGTCGGGTCTGGCCGCTTGCGCCAGCGCGCAGCCGGAACCGCCCCGGCCCACGGTTAAACAGGTCGAGGATACGCAGGCCGCCTCCACGCCCGTGACGCCGCCCGCGCCGCCGCCGGCCGCGCGTCCCGCCTCCACGGTGTCCGAGCTGCAAGGCCTGATCCAGAACCGTCAGGTGTCGGAGCTGCGCACCGCCTATAACGGCACCTACGGCGCCAGCCTGCTGTTCAAGCCGGACGACCTGACTTACTACGTCGCCCTGTTCCAGCAGAAGGACTTCTGGCGCGTGGTCAAGACCAAGTCCGACAAGCAGGCCGAAGCCACATACCGCGCCTTCGTTGCGCAGTCCGCCGAGCTGGCCGAAGTGGACATCAAGCGCATCAAGATGCAGGCTGAAAACGCGCATGCCGAAAAGCTGCTGGCCAGCCGCAGCGCTGAATTGAGCGCCCTGCAGGCTGACCGCACCGTGCGTCTGCAACAGGAAGAGCAGGTCGCGGCCCGTCAGCAGCAATCCCGCGAGGAAGCCACGGCGCTGGCCGGCCAGCAGAAGGACGTGCGCCAGCAACTGCGCGACCTGCAACGCCAGATCGACGCCCTGCAGGCGCAACAGGCGCAGGTCGGCAGCCCGGCGGCGCAAACCCGGGCCAAGTAGCGCGCCTTCTTGTACTCTGGGCGTTGCACCCCATATAGACGCCATGGCTCTGAAAGTTTTTGACCTCCAGTGCGACCACGACCACATCTTTGAAGGGTGGTTCGGGTCGCACGAAGACTACGACGCGCAGCAGGCGCGCGGCCTTGTCACGTGCCCGGTCTGCGGGTCGGCCACCATCACCAAGCGCCTGTCCGCGCCGCGTCTGAATGTCGCCCATCTGCACGCGCCCGCCGCCCAGCCGCTCGTGCCGGCCGGCGCGTCCGACGCCGAAAAGATGGCGGCCCTGCAGGCCGCCGTCATGCGTCAGGTGCGCGCGCTGGTGCGCAGCACCGAAAACGTCGGCCCCCGCTTCGCCGAAGAAGCGCGCCGCATCCACGACGGCGACGCCGACGACCGCCCGATCCGCGGCACCGCCACGGTGGAAGAACGCGAAGCCCTGGCCGAAGACGGCATTGACGTCATGGCCGTGCCGGATTTCCTGGACGACGAACGGCTGCAATAAGGCGCCGAAGTGTCCGTACCCCTGAAGAGATGATCTGCAGCTTGAGGCAAGGTGTCTGACACCCTGGGGAGATGATCTACGGCTTGAGGCAAGGTGTCTGACACCCTGGGGAGATGATCTACGGTTTGAAGCAGCGTCTCAGAGGGTGTCAGACACCTTGCCGCCCACTGCCCAAAAAAAAGCCAGACTGCGAAGTCTGGCTTTTTTGCGCTGGGCCGGATCAGTTGTTGACGCGGCTGCGGTATTCGTTGGTGCGGGTGTCGATTTCGATCTTGTCGCCGATGGCGCAGAACAGCGGCACGTTCAGTTCGTATCCGGTGTTGATCTTGGCCGGCTTGGTCACTTTGCCCGAGGTGTCGCCACGGACGGCGGGTTCGGTGTAGGTGATTTCGCGCACGAGCGTGGTGGGCAGTTCAACCGAGATGGCGCGGCCGTCGTAGAAGACCACTTCCACGGGCATCGCTTCTTCCAGGTAGTTCAGGGCGTCGCCCATGCTTTCGGCTTCGATTTCGTACTGGTTGTACTCTTCGTCCATGAAGACGTACATCGGGTCGCCGAAGTAGGAATACGTGCATTCCTTGCGATCCAGTTGAACGACTTCGAACTTTTCGTCGGCCTTGTAGACCGATTCGCTGGCCGAGGCGGTCAAGAGGTTCTTGAACTTCAGCTTGACCACGGCGGCGTTACGGCCCGACTTGTTGTATTCGGCCTTCTGGACCACGAGGGGATCCTTGCCGACCATGACCACGTTTCCGACTCGCAATTCCTGAGCGGTTTTCATCGATAAAACTCCGGGGGTGATGGGTGCACTCGCCGTGCTTGCATAAGCCGCGTCTGGCTTTGCACACCCCGGGAGGCGTCATAGTTGAGGCCCGACAGATTCAGGGCAACTCAGAAAACTCTCTATTCTAACGTTTCTTGGCCAACTCTGCGCAAAACGTGGCCAGATTTTCGGCCAGGCCGGGCAGGGCGGACTGGCTGGCGTTCCAGTCGCGGGCGGCGTCGGACCATGCCAGCCAGGCGTCTGGCGCCAGCGCGGCGGCGACGGCCGGGGCGGTCCGGCCGGCGTTGGAGTCGGCTATGGAACCGGCTTCGGAACCGGCTTCGGCGCCGGGTTTGGACTCGTTCCACGCGCGGATCAGCGCATGGGCGGTTTCCGGGGCCGGGTAGCGCGCCAGCCAGGCTTCCAGTTTTTCAAGGTGGACGTTTTCATCCTGCGGATAGATCTGCCAGACCAGTGGCCGGGCGGCCCAGGCGGCGCGCACGAAGGAATCTTCCCCGCGCACGAAATTCAAGTCCGCGCACCACAGCAGGCGGTCGTAATCGGGCTGAGCCAGAAAGGGCAGCCGGACGACGCGCGGTGCGCCGACCGTCTGGCAGGCCGCTTCCAGCCTGGGCGCCACGCCCTGCGGCACCAGCAGCAGGGTGGGGCGCGCGTCGGCGGTCAGGGCCTGCGCCAGTTCCGCTACGGGGGCGGACGGATAGCAAAACAGGGACACGGTACGCGCGCCGGTGCGCCGAAATGCCAGCGCATCGTCCGGCACGCCGGCCGAGCGCAGGAAGGCGTCCTGCATGTCCGCCGAGCCCTGCAGCGCTTCGCGCTCCGCGTTCAGGGCCGGTTCGCGCAGCAGGCCGCCCGTGGCCGGCGTAAAGCCCGGGAAGAAAAAGTGCTTCACCAGGCCATCCGGACGCTGCGA
The DNA here is from genome assembly GCF_032113835.1 of Achromobacter sp. GTDB lineage: Bacteria > Pseudomonadota > Gammaproteobacteria > Burkholderiales > Burkholderiaceae_B > Achromobacter. The sequence continues at coordinate 35,078 of NZ_DAMCTG010000050.1, forward strand.
CGGCAGCCCGTGGCAGCTTTCGACCCACGCTTCGGCGCTTAGGTACTCCAGGTTGATCCAGACGGGGTGGGTGCGTCGCATGGACGCGATGAAGGACTCGGGCGGATCGCACGCGAAGGCCTCGATCACGACGTCGCGCGCCGCCAGCATGGCGTCCGGCATATCGGACCAGTGCACGACGTCGACGCCCGCCAACTGCTGGCGCGCGGCGCCCGGCGTGATGCCCGGCTGGATGTGCGCAAAGCTGGTCAGGTCGTCGACCCACAGGCGGACTTCCCAGTGGAAATCGCGCGCGAGCTGGCGCGCAAGGCGCCAGCAGACGCCGATGTCGCCGTAGTTGTCGACGACCCGGCAGAAGATGTCCGCTTGCATGGCAGGCCTAGTGGAACTGGGCGGGTGCGGCCTCGGCGTCCTCGGGCAGTTCGGCGTGCACCAGTTCGCCCAAGGGGTTGGGGAAGTAGGGCGCGCCGCAGTCCTCGCAGTATTCGGGCGGCAGCACGCCGGGAATGCGGCGCACGTCGGTGACCCCGTATTCCTTCAGCAGCGCGGCGATCTCGTCGACCACGTCGGGCTGGCCTTCGTCCATGACCAGGTCTTCCTCGCGGCCGTACAGCGGCCACACGCAGCCGTAGTACACGTCGTTGCTGCTGCGAGCGGTGAAGCCGATGCGGTATTCGTCGATGCGGCCTTCGCCGCAGCCGGCCACCACGGCGCGGAGTTGGGAGGCTTCAAGGTTGACGGCGCCTTCCAGCCAGCTGACCGCGGCGCGCAGCGACAGCGGGCGCACCTGGCGGTCGGCTTCGCGGTTGCTGACGTAGTAGGCGTCGGGCAACAGGGCCTCGAAACCGCAGCCCGGCAGCAGCGCGGCCAGCGTGGGCTGCGCCTGCGCGGCCCATTGCGCGAGGCAGGCGTCGCGGCTGGCGTCAGTATCGCCCAGCTTTTCCTGCCAGCGGAAAATCGGCTCGCCTTCGGGCACGGCGACCGTGCCGACGATGTAGCGCGTGTCGGCCAGCATGTTGGCGGTTTCGGTGTCGGTGTTCAGCGCCGGTTTGGTGGTCTCGGCGCCCAGCGCCTGCGAGCCCAGGCGTTGCAGCCACTGCCAGGTCTCGGAGAACGTGCGCGGCATCTGGTCCACGCTGACCATCAGGGGCATCAGCGTGGTGCGCGCATTGCTGGACAGGACGTGTCCGTGAAGCTGGGCCAGCAGGGCTTGCTGCGCGCTGGCGGAAATCGGGCCAGTGGGAATGGCGTAGCGGGTCCAGGCGACGATGGGCGCGACGATCAGCAGGACGTCGTAGCGAACGCCGTTTTTCTCGATCTTCATCGATTCGGACAGGGTTTCGGCCTGTTCGATCAGAACCTCGTAGGCGCCCACGTCGCTTTGGGCAAGGTGGTCCAGCGCCGCTTCGAGCGGGGCGTCCTGGCCAGCCTTGAGCAGCTTCGGGATCGCTTCGCCAAGCTGGGTCTCCCAAAAGACGTCTTCGACGCGGCTGCCGGAGCGGTTCAGCGCCTGGGCAAGGGCGACCAGCCGGGTAGCGTCACGGGTCATGCGGGGAGCGGATTGGCTGCGGGATCGGGCCATAACTTCGGGGAACGTCCATTCAGTGTGTAACGACGTAGTTTAACGCCCGGCACCCTCGGCGGGGGCGGTACGTCATGCCGGCCTGCCTGAATCAGCACTCGGGCGGCGTGACGCGTGTTCGCGGCAGGCGTCGCAAACGCGTGAGACCCGTATTGATGCTTATCGGGCAACAGATTATCCCGATGCCGGGGGTTTATTGCTGGATTGAATCGGCTGACAATGGCGGCATCGTTATTGTTTCTGGAGGCTCAGCCATGCGTTGGCCTACGCTTTTTGTTTCCCACGGTTCCCCCATGCTGGCCGTCGAACCCGGCCGGACCGGCCCCGCGCTTGCGGATTGGAGCGCCGCGCAGGGCCGCAAGCCGCGCGGCATCCTGGTGGTCTCGCCGCATTGGATGGGCGAGGGCCTGGCGCTGTCGACCCGCGACCAGCAGGTTGCGTGGCACGACTTCGGCGGTTTTCCGCCGGAACTCTACGCCTTGCAATATGCCGCGCCCGGATCGCCGGAACTGGCTGCACGCGTGCAGGCGCTGCTGGCGGAATCGGGCATCGCTGCAGACCGCGATCCGCGGCGTCCGCTGGACCACGGGGCCTGGGTGCCGCTGCGCTATCTGTACCCGGACGTCGACGTGCCGGTCGTGCAGCTGTCGCTGGACATGGGGCGCGATGCCGCCGGACAGCTGGAACTGGGCCGCGCGCTGGCGCGCCTGCGCGACGAAGACATCCTGATCATCGGCTCGGGGTCGCTGACGCACAACCTTCGCCACGTCCGCATGCCGCAGAACGCGCCGGCGGCCGAGTACGTGCCGGGCTTTCAGGCGTGGTACGCGGACAAACTGGCGCACCACGACGTGCCCGCGCTGCTGGATTGGCAAGCGCAGGCGCCCGGCGCGATGGAGGCGCATCCGCATGATGACCATTTGATGCCGCTGTACGTCGCGTTGGGGGCGGGCGGCACGAAGGCCCGCCGGCTGAACGACGAAGTGTCGTACGCGGCGTTGGCGATGGACGCCTATCAGTTTGATTAAGCCAGCTCCATGCCCCGGTGTCTGACACCCGTTGAGCCAGCTCCATGCCCCGGTGTCTGACACCCGTTGAGACACTGCGGCAAGCTGACGATCATCTCTGGAGGGTGTCAGACACCTGCTCAATTTGAACGGGTGTCTGACACCCCCGCCGCCCATGAAAAACGCCCCGGAACCGCAAGGTCCCGGGGCGTTCTTACTGAGTTGCAACCGTTGACGATCAGGCAGCAAGCAGTTGGCGCAGCACAAAGGGCAGGATCCCGCCGTGCTGGTAGTAATCAACCTCGATCGGCGTGTCGATGCGCAGCAGCACCGTCACGTCCTGCTTCGAACCGT
>NZ_DAMCTG010000051.1:0-32172 GCF_032113835.1 Achromobacter sp.
GGCCGGATCCTTCTGCAGCGCCTGGCGCTTGGCTTCGCGGTCGGCGGCGCTGTCATAGACCCAGATGTGCATGTAGGAATTGACGTTGCCCGTCTCGGTCTGCATGTAGGCGAGCGGCTTGCCCAGATGGCGGCTCTGCACCTCGTAGCCGTGTTCGGCATACAGCGCCAGGTGCTTCTTGATGGTGCCGGCGCGGCAGGTGTAGGTACGTACGTCGTAAAGCATGATGAATCCTTGATGGCGGTTGCAAAAACGGGTGTCAGTCGGCGGTGGCGCCGGACTGCTTGACCAGCACGCTCCAGCGTTCCACTTCCGTGTTGACGTATTTCTGGAAGGCGGTGTGGCCGTCGCCCACGGGGTCGGCGCCCAGGCCCTTGAGCTTGTCCTGCACGGCCGGGTCGGCGATGCCGTCGGTGATGGCCTTGGACAGCTTTTCCACCACGGGCGCGGGCGTGGCGGCCGGCACGAACAGGCCGAACCACGAACGCGCGTTCATGGCCGTGTAGGCAGTTTCGGAAAACGCCGGTACGTTGGGCAGGGCGGCGTGGCGCTGCGTGCCGGTGACGGCGATGGGGGTGAGGCGGCCCGCCTGCACCTGCGACAGCACCTCGGGCAGGTTGGCGAACATGATCTGGACCTGTCCTCCCATGAGGTCGTTGAGCGCCTGCGCGCCGCCCTTGTACGGCACGTGCGTCATCTGCGCGCCGGCCAGCGAATTGAATTGCGCGCCGGCCAGATGCGAGGCCGTGCCGGTGCCGCCGGACGCGTAGTTCACGCGGTTGCCGTTGGCCTTGGCGTAGTCGGCCAGTTCCTGCGGCGTCTTGGCCGGCACGGACGGGTTCACCACCAGCACCAGCGGCACCGATGCCAAGTTCGACAGACCGGCGAAGTCGCGCGTCAGGTTGTAGTCCAGCTTGTGATAGAGCGAGGCGTTGATGGCGTGGCTGGACGTGGCCATCAGCAGCGTGTAGCCGTCGGCTTCGGAACGGGCCGCCATGACGGCGCCGATGTTGCCGTTGGCGCCGGCCTTGTTTTCCACCACGACGGGCTGGCCGAGGCGGGTCGACATGGACTGCGCCACGGTGCGCGCGATCACGTCGGTGGCGCCGCCTGCCGCGAACGGCACGATGATGCGCAGGGGGCGTTCGGGGAAGTCGGCGGCGGCTGCCGACGTGGCCGCGCCGATCGAGGCGGCGGTCATCAGGAAGGCGGCGGCCAGGCGACGCGGGGTCAGGGTTGTGGTCATGTCTCTCTCCAGTGTTGGATTTTTTTATGTGAACGCCGGGCCTATTCTGTCAGGCGCCGGCGGTGCGCGCCTTTTCGCGCAGGCTCGTCAAAGTGGCCCGGGGCGTGATCACCTCGGGGTCCAGACTGAGTTCGATCAGATAGGGGGAACCGCTGTCCAGCGCCCGCGCCAGCGCGGGTCCGAACGCTTCATGGGTGTCCACGCGTTCGGCCGCGACGCCGAACGATTGCGCGTAGGCCACGAAATCCGGGTTGCACAGGTCCGTGCCGATGGTGCGGCCGGGGTAGTGCACCTCCTGGTGCATGCGGATCGTGCCGTACATGCCGTTGTTGAACACGATGAAGACGATGCCCAGCTTGTGCTGCTTGACGGTGGCCAGTTCCTGCGACGTCATCAGGAAGCAGCCGTCGCCCGCCAGGCAGATCACCTGGCGATCCGGATGGCGCAACTTGGCCGCGATGGCCGCGGGCACGCCGTAACCCATGGCGCCGCTGGTGGGCGCCAATTGCGTGCGCGGTTGGCTGAAACGGTAGTAGCGATGCGCCCACGCGCTGTAGTTGCCGGCGCCGTTGGTCAGGATGGCGCTCGGGTCGAGCTGGTCACGCAGCGCGGCGATGACGCGCGCCGGGTCCATGTCTCCGCGTGCGGCGGGCGGTTCGGTGTAGCGCAGGTAGTTGCCGCGCAGGCGTTGCAGCCAGTCGCGCCACGGCGAGGCGTCCACGGGCTCCAGTTCCGCTGCCGACGTCGCAAAGGCATCCATGCCCGATTGGATCTTCAGCGCCGGTTGATACACGCGGCCCAGTTCTTCGGCGCTGGCCAGCACGTGGATCAGCGTCTGGTTGGGCACCGGCGATTGCAGCAGCGTATAGCCGCCCGTCACCATCTCGCCCAGCCGCGCGCCCACGGCCAGGATGACGTCGGCCTGGCGCACGTCCTCGGCCAGTTCCGGGTTCACGCCGATGCCGACTTCGCCCACGTACTGCGCGTGGTGGTTGTCGAACAGGTCCTGGCGGCGGAACGAGCACGCCACGGGCAGGCCGTTGATCTCGGCAAAACGGGTCAGGCTTGCCAGCCCGGTGTCGGTCCAGCCGGAACCGCCCGCGATCAGCAGGGGACGTTGCGCTTTGGCAAGCAGCGTGCGCATGCCGGCCAGCGCGTCGGGCGCCGGGTAGGCCTGCGGCACCTGGATCGCGCCGCAGGACAGGGCCGGGGCCACGTCGGTCAGCATGTCCTCGGGCAACGCCAGCACCACGGGGCCGGGGCGGCCGGACGTGGCAACGGAAAAGGCGCGGTTCAGGTATTCGGTGACGCGCGCGGCGCTGTCGATCTGCGCCACCCACTTCGTGAACTGGCCGAACATGCGGCGGTAGTCGATTTCCTGGAAGGCCTCGCGCTCGACCATGTCGTTGCCGACCTGGCCGACCAGCACGATCATCGGCGTGGAATCCTGGAACGCGGTCTGCACGCCGATGCTGGCGTTGGTGGCGCCGGGGCCGCGCGTCACCATGCAGATGCCCGGCCGGCCGGTCAGCTTGCCGTGCGCTTCGGCCATGAATGCCGCCGCGCCTTCGTGCCGGCAGGACACCAGCCGGATCTGCTCGCGGTGCGCGTACAGCGCGTCCAATACATCCAGGTAGCTCTCGCCGGGCACGCCGAATACGGTGTCCACGCCGTGTTCCAGCAAGGCCCGCACCACATGCTGGCCGCCCGTCATCAATGTCGAAGTGTCGTTCATCGCAGTTTCAATCTGGCCGCAGCGCGGCGGGTTGAGTCCGGATGAACTTTACGCAGCCCGGGTCAGGGCGCGTTAGGACAGATCAGAGCTTGTTTTGCACTTTTTTGCGGGGCGGGCGGCGTGGCCGTCATTCGGTACGGCCGCTATCCGACGGTGCCGTCATTCAGTACGGCCGCCATCCGACGGTTCCGTCATTCGATGGGGCGGTAGAACTTCTTGCGGAAGTCGCCCGGGGTGCAGCCCGTGTGTTTCTTGAAGAATCGCGCGAAATAGGCCGGGTCTTCGATGTTCAGCTGGAATCCGATCTCGGCGATGCTCAGGTCCGTATTGCACAGCAGCCGCTTGGCCTCCAGCGCAATGCGCTCCTGCACGAGCTGGCTGGCGGTGCGCCCCACGCTGCGCTTGACCGCGTCGTTGAGCTGGCGCTCGCTGACGCACAGCGCGTCGGCGTACTGGCGGATGGCCGAGAAGTCCAGGTAATGCTCTTCGATCAGCATGGTGAAGCGCTTGGCCAGCGAATAGCTGGGACCGGCGGCGGTCTCGCGTTCGTCGGCCGGATACAGGCGGCGAAGCTGTGTCAGCAGGATCAGCAGGTATGAACGCACCACGTCAAAGCGCCCCGTCTGGCGGTCGCGCGTCTCGCGTTCGATTTCGGCCAGGAGCGGCAGCATGGCGTCGTGCTGCTCGCGCGTCAGGTAGATGACGGGCGGTCCGCCCGCCAGGTGAAAGAACGGAAATTTGGCGATGTCGTCCGCGCGCGGGAACATCTGCGCGAAGAACTCGGTGCTGATGTTCATGACATAGCCGCTGGGCTTCACCGACGATGTCCACGCGTGGATCTGGCCCGGGGACAGGAAGAAGACCGAGTGGTCGCGCACCGCGTGCTGCTCGAAGTCCAGCAGGTGCGTGCCTTGCGCCTCGGTCATCCACAGCAGGTGGTAGTAGCGGTGCCGGTGCAGGAAACCGCGCGGAATGTCGTCGTGGTCCTGCAGGCGCACGAGATCGAAATAGAAGGATCCCTCTCCCGAGAAATCCGACGATTCAAAGGTGGGAAACGTTTCCGGGACGGACGAATGCGAACCTGCGGACAAGCGGGAGTCTCCTTGATGGCGCGCGGGGCGGCTCTGTTTTTCGCCATCATACGGGCATTCGCGGCGGGGGCTGCGGCGGTGGCGGCACCGGATCGGCGCCGCCACCGCCGCAGCCAGCGCGTTTGCCGGCCTCGGCGCCGTCCGTTCCGTTCAGCGGCTGGCCGGCGCGGCGCGCAGCAGCCGCAGGCCGTTGGCCACCACCAGCAGGCTCGCGCCCACGTCGGCAAACACCGCCATCCACAGCGTCGCGTGGCCCGTCACGGCAAGGGCCAGGAACACCACCTTGATTCCCAGCGCCAGCGCGATGTTCTGCACCAGCACGCGATGCGTGGCGCGCGACAGGCGCAGGAAGGTGCCGATCTTGCGCAGGTCGTCGTCCATCAGCGCCACGTCGGCGGTCTCGATGGCGGTCCCGGTGCCGGCCGCGCCCATGGCAAAGCCGATGTCGGCGCGGGCCAGCGCGGGGGCGTCGTTGATGCCGTCGCCCACCATGCCGACCCGCACGTCCGGCGCGAGCTTGCCTTCAATGGCGGTCAGCTTGTCCTCGGGCAACTGGTCGCCGCGGGCTTCGTCGATGCCAACCTGGCGCGCGATGGCCTGCGCGGTCGGCGTGTTGTCGCCCGTCAGCATGAGGGTGCGCACGCCCAGCCCGTGCAGGTCGGCGATGGCCTGGGCGCTGGTGGGCTTGACCGTGTCGGCCACGGCCGCCAGCGCCAGCACGCGGCTGCCGTCGGAGAGCGCGATGACGCTCTTGCCCTGGCTTTCCAGTTCGTCAACGCGGGCGTCGAGCGCATCACTGGACACGCCCAGTTCGCGCATCAGGCGGCGGTTGCCCAGGTGATACGTCTGGCCGTCGACCTGGCCACTGACGCCGCGGCCGGGCAGGGCGGTGAAGGCGTCGACCTCCAGCAGCGCGCTGCCGGCCTCGCGCGCGGCATTGGCCACGGCGAGCGACACGGGGTGGTCGGAACGGGCGGCCAGGCTGGCGGCGATCAGGGCGGCGGGGTTGGAGCCGGGAAGGGACTCGGGCGCCTCCCAGTCCTGGATGTCGGTCTGCACCGGCTTGCCGTGCGTCAGCGTGCCGGTCTTGTCCAGCGCCAGCCATTTCAGATTGCGCCCCTCTTCAAGATAGACGCCGCCCTTGATGAGGATGCCGCGGCGCGAGGCGGCGGTCAGGCCGCTGACGATGCTGACGGGCGTGGAAATCACCAGCGCGCACGGGCAGGCGATGATCAAGAGCGCCAGCGCGCGGTAGATGGCGTCGAACCACGGCTGGCCCCACAGCAGCGGGGGTAGCACGGCCACGGCCGCCGCGACGGCCACGACGGCGGGCGTGTAGATGCGCGAGAACCGGTCGATGAAGCGCTGCGTGGGGGCGCGTGCGCCCTGCGCCTGTTCCACCGCGTGGATGATGCGCGCCAGCGTGGTGTTGCCGGCCGCGGCGGTCACGCGGTATTCAAAGGAGCCGGAAGTATTGACGGTGGCCGCAAACACCGGATCGTCCTGGGACTTCTCGACGGGCAGGCTTTCGCCCGTGATGGGCGACTGGTCCACGGCCGACGTGCCGTTCACGATGATGCCGTCCGCGGCGATGCGCTCGCCCGGGCGCACGCGCACGATGCCGCCTGGCTGCAGCGACGCGGCAGGCACTTCCAACCAGCTTCCGTCCGCCTGGCGCAGCGTGGCGGTGTCGGGCGCCAGGTCCAAGAGGCCGCGCACGGCGTTGCGCGCGCGGTCCAGCGAGCGGGCCTCGATCAGTTCGGCCACGTTGAACAGGAACATCACCATGGCCGCTTCGGGCCACTGGCCGATCAGCACGGCGCCGGTGACGGCGATGCTCATCAGCGCGTTGATGTTCAGGTTGCCGTTGCGCACGGCAATCCAGCCCTTGCGATAGGTGCTGACGCCGCAGGCCAGGATGGCGGCCAGGGCCAGCGCCGCGGTCAGCAGCAGCGGGCCTTCGGCAAAATGCGAAAACTCGGATAGCGCCGCCAGCACGCCCGCGCCGCCGATCAGCCACCAGTTCACCGCCTTCGCGGCCGGGGCAGGAGCGGCCGCCGCGCCGTCGGCCAGGGGCTCGGGCGTCATGTCCAGCGATTTGATGGCTGCGATGATGCGATCCAGCGCGTTTTCGGCGTGGACCACGGTCAGGATGCGCTGCATCAGGTTGAAGTCCAGCGCATGCACGCCGTCCACGCCGGCGAGCTTCTTGCGGATCAGCGTTTCCTCGGTGGGGCAGTCCATCTGGCCGATGCGCAGGCGCGCCAGCAGTTGGCCGGGGCCGGCGGTGAGTGTCGACGCGGCTGCGCCGGCCGTTGACTGCTGGATGATTTCGCCGTGATCGTGGCCGCAGCAGGCGGCGTTCTGAGCGGCCGGGGCTGCCGCAGCGGGCGCGCAGCAACTGTCGGCGGCGTGCTCGTGGGCGTGCCCGTGGTCGTGATGGTTGCTGCCGTGGTCAGCGTGCGCGTGGCCGTGATCCTTGCCCGGCGCCGTCGGATGATCGTGGCGGCAGCAGGCGTCACCGCCTGGCTTCTCAAAGCGCACTACGGCGACCGGCGCGGCCTGCGCAGGCGCGTGCCCGCCACCGCAGCAGGCGTCGCCGTGCCCGCTCGACTGATGTTCGCGTTGTTTGACCGGAGGTAAAGACATCCGCTTGACCCTTCAAATAAGCTGATGACGCAATTCCACACCTTGGAGTTACTATAGGGTCAACCCCTAATCATCGGATCTGATCCGGGAGGCAGCGATGCGTATCGGCGAATTGGCCACGGCGGCCGGCACCACGGTCGAAACCGTCAGGTATTACGAAAAAGAGGGGCTGCTGCCCGCCCCGGACCGCGGGCTGAACAATTACCGCACCTACGGCCAGATGCATCTGGAGCGCCTGCGCCTCATCCGCAACTGCCGCGCGCTGGACATGACGCAGGACGAGATCCGCGCCATCCTGTCCGTGGCCGACAACCATCGCACCGGCTGCGGCCCCATCAACCAGCTCTTTGACGAGCACATCTCCCATGTCGACGAGCGCATCGCCGAATTGATGCAGTTGAAGGCCCAATTGACCGAGCTGCGCCAGCGTTGCCTGTCGGCGCGGCCGGACTCGGACGATTGCGGCATCCTGCACGGATTGAGCGAAATGCAGGTCGAAGAGCGGCAAGAGCGGCACACCCACCTGGGTTGAGCGCGCCGCCCGGATGTCCTTGTTGCAGTCCGGGGGATCAGCGGCCGGTCAGACGTCATCGCGTACTATGAGAATCTGTTTCTTTCCCATTTGCGCATCGATCAATGACCGTAAACCAGACCGCCACGCCGCTCCACGCCCTGACCTCGCGCCGCTCCTTCAAGCTTCTGCGGGCGCCGGCGCCCAAACCCGACGAACTCGAACAGATCCTGCAGGCCGCCATGTCGGCCCCCGATCATGGCGCGCTGCGTCCGTGGCGCTATGTCGTGATTCAGGGCGAGGCCATCGGCAAGCTGGCGGACACGGCGCTGGACGCCGTCAAGCGCAGCGGCGATCCGCGCATGACGCCCGAAAAGGAAAAGTCCGTTCGTGAATGGATGGCCAGCGTGCCGCTGTTCATCGCCGTGGCCCAGAAGATCGCCCACGACAACACCAAGATCCCCGAACAGGAACAGCTGCTGGCCGCCGGTTGCTCGGTGATGAACATCCTGAACGCCGTCCACATGCTGGGCTACGCCGCGTTCTGGAGCACCGGCCTGGGCACGTACGTTGAAGAGGTCCAGGACGCGCTGGGGCTGGACGCGCTGGATTACCGTTTCCTGGGCTTTTTGGCCATCGGCACGCCTGCGTGCGCGGTGCCGCCCGCCAAGCGTCCGGACTACCGTGAATTCGTCACGGAGTGGACCGGCGCCGTCTAAGCCGGGCAGCGCGGTCGCCGGCCGCGCTTGCGCGCCAGGCAATAAATGACAATAATTCTTATTGTTAATTAGCTTGGCGCCTCGTTATGTCCTCATCCGCGCAGCCCACGGAGCACGCCGCTGCCGAGCTGTATGAAGCCCATCACTCCTGGCTGCAGGAGTGGCTGCGGCGCAGGTTGGGTTGCCGCCACGACGCCGCCGATCTCGCGCACGATACCTTCGTGCGGATCCTGTCGGGCCGCCACGCCGAAGCGATTCGCGAGCCGCGCGCGTTCCTGACCACCCTGGCGCAGCGCGCGCTTTTTACGTTCTGGCGTCGCCGCGACCTGGAACGCGCCTACATCGACAGCCTGCAGGCGCTGCCGCAGGCCAGCGCGCCCAGCGAAGAAAGCCGTGCGCTTGTCGTCGAGGCCCTGATGCACATCGACCGCGTCTTGCACCGCCTGCCGCGCAAGGCGCGCCAGGCTTTTCTCTACAGCCAGGTTGACGAGCTCGGCTACGCCGAGATCGCCGCGCGCATCGGCGTGTCCGTCATCACCGTGCGGCGCTACATGAAGCAGGCCATCACGCTGTGCGTGGCTTCGCGGCTTGCGCCATGACGGCGCCCGCATTGCCGGCCGAGCTGGAATCGGCCGTGGACTGGATGGTGCTGCTGTCCTCCGGCAGCGTTGCCGCGGCGGACCGGATGCGCTTTGAAAGCTGGCGCCAGTCCGATCCGCGTCATGCCGCGGCCTGGGAGACGGTGAACACCGCGGTCAAGGGTTCTTTTGACGCCCTGGGCCAGGGCGGACAGCGGCGAGCCGCCGGGGCGGTGCTGCAGGAGCCGCCCGCCCGGCGCCGCGCCTTGCGCAACATGCTGATGCTGGCGCTCGCCGCCGGCGGGCTGGCGGCGCTTGCAGACCGCCAGACGCCATTGCGTACCCTGACCGCCGACCTTCGCACGGGCACGGCCGAGCGCCGCGTCTATACCTTGCCCGACGGCAGCGAATTGACGTTGAATGCGCGGTCCGCGGTGGACCTGGATTTCTCCGCCGGGGCGCGCCGCATCCGCTTGCGCAGCGGCGCAGTGCTCGTGCGCGTGGCGTCCGACGCCAGCCGGCCTTTCATGGTGGTCAGCGCCGACGGCGAGGTTCAAGCGCTTGGCACGGTGTTCGGCGTGGCCCGCCAGGGCGAGACCAGCGTGGCCAGCGTGCTCGAGCACAGCGTCGAGGTGCGCGCGGGCGGACAGCGCCTGACCTTGCATGCGGGCGAGGGCGTGCGTTTCGGGGCGGGCGGGCTGGGCCAGCCGGATGTGCAACTGAGCGACACGGCCGCGTGGCAGGGCGGGATGCTGGTTGTGCACGACGAGCCCCTGGGCGCGGTGGTGGACGCCTTGCGTCCCTATCGGCGCGGCGTCATCAGGATCACGCCGGAGGCCGCGCGGCTGCGCGTGCTGGGCGCCTTCCCGCTGGACGACACGGACCGCACGCTGGAATCGCTGCGCCAGACGCTGCCCATCCAGGTCAGTTCGCTGGGCGGCTGGCTGGTGGGCATCGACCTGCGCGCGGACGCCGCTGAAAAAAAATGATCGCTTTTGCCGGCCTCGCTGGACATACCTCCTGAAACGCCAAACTGTTTGCAGGAGATTCCATGTTTCATCACTATCCAGCCGCGCCGCTGACGGCCGCGCTGATCGTCGCTTTGGCCGCGCCCGCGGTGCAGGCTCAGACACAGCCCCAAACCCCGGCCCCGGCGGCAACGCGCTACGACCTGCCGGCGGCGCCGCTGGGCGACACCTTGACCCGGATCGCCCGCCAGAGCGGGCGCGCGGTGTCGGTCGACCCCGCCTTGGTCGCGGGACGCACGGCTGCGGCGGTGGCGGGCAATTACACCCCCGAAGAGGCCGTGCGCCAGGCGCTGGCAGGCAGCGGGCTGGAGCTGGCGGTCACGGCCAACGGCACGCTGAGCGCGCGCCGCGCGCCGGCCAACGCGACCATGCTGGAACCGGTGCGCGTGACGGGTTCGGCGGAATCGCCCACCGGCCATGTCGAGGGCTACGTTGCGCAGCGCGCGATGTCGGGCACGAAGACGGACACGCCGCTGATCGAGACGCCGCAATCGGTGTCGGTGGTCACCAGCGACCAGATCCGCGCGGTCAAGGCGGCGTCGCTGGCCGACGCGCTGGGGTATACGCCCGGCGTTTCCTCGCAGTCGCCGGCGTTCAGCCGGATGGTCGATGACCTGATGCTGCGCGGCTTCAATGTGGCCGCCGGCAACTCCGGGCAATTGCGCGATGGCCTGAAGCTCCAGTCCAGCGTCTACGACGGCGGGCAGGAACCGTACGGCCTGGAGCGCGTGGAAGTGCTGCGCGGGGCGTCGTCCGTCCTGTATGGGCAATTGAGCCCCGGGGGCGTGGTGAACACCGTCAGCAAGCGGCCCACCGCCGACACGCTGCGCGAGCTGAACCTGGAGACGGGCAGCTATAACCGCCGGCAGGTGTCGGGCGACTTTGCCGGCGCGCTGACCGACGACGGCACGTGGACCTACCGGTTGACCGGCCTGGCGCGCAACGCCGACAACTGGGTGGATCATGTGCCGGACGACCGGACCTATCTGGCGCCGGCATTGACGTGGCAGCCGTCGGCCGCGACGTCGCTCACCCTGCTGGCGACCTACCAGCGCATCCGCACCAAATTCGCCGCGCCCATGCCTGCCGCCAACACGCTGAACGGCCAGATTCCGCGCGACCTGTTCATCGGCGAGCCTGATTTCGATCGCTACGACACGGACACCTACACCGTGGGCTATGCGTTCGAACACGCCTTCAACGACCGCGTGAAGCTGCGCCAGAGCGCGCGCTATTTCACCGCTGACGGCACCTGGGACTACCTGTCGTTCGGCGCCCTGCAGGCCAATGGCCGCACGCTGCGCCGCGGCGTCGTCAGCCGCAGCGAGCATTCGTACGGCATCGCCACCGACACGTCGCTGGAAATGAAACTGGACGGCGGCCCCTTGCAGCACACCGTGCTGGCTGGCCTGGACTACTACCGCAGCGGCTACGATTCCCATCGCCATTCCGGCGCCGTGGCTCCGCTGGCCGATATCTACAACCCGGTCTACGGCGCCGTGCCGGTGCTGAACACCGCGGCTGACTACGGCATCAACACGCGGTCCAGCGCGCTGGGCCTCTATGTGCAGGATCAGATCAAGATCCAGGACAAGTGGGTGGTCGTGCTGGGCGGGCGCCAGGACTGGGCCGACACCGACCAGAAGAGCTACGCCAACGGCGTCACCACCCGGTTGCGCGACACGGCCACGACCGGCCGCATCGGCCTGCTTTATCTGGCCGACAACGGCCTGGCGCCTTACCTCAGCGCCAGCCAGTCGTTCGCGCCCACGGTGGGCGTGGACCGCGCGGGCAATGCGTTCAAGCCCACCAAGGGCACCCAGTACGAACTGGGGCTGCGCTACGAGCCGCTCGGCGGCAACATGCTGTACAGCGCCGCCATCTACGACCTGACGCAGACCAATGCGCTGACCAGCGATCCGGCCGACGCCACGTATTCGGTGCAGACGGGCAAGGCGCGTTCGCGTGGCCTGGAACTGGAAGCCAAGGCTCGCCTGGGCGCGCTGAACCTGACCGCGAGCTACGCGTACACCGACGCGCGCACCACGCGCAGCAACACGCCGGCCCTGGTGGACCAGCGCATCGCGCTGGTGCCGCTGCACAGCGCGTCGGTGTGGGCCGACTACAACCTGACGGCGGCGGGCGTGAGCGGGATGACCGTGGGGGCAGGGGTGCGCTATGCCAGTTCGACCAACCTGCCGGGCTACCCCACCAATGTGCCGGGGCAGTTCCTGGTGGACGCGATGGCCGCGTATGACTTTGGCGCGCTGGATCCGTCGATGTCCGGCCTGTCGCTGACGGTGAACGCGCGCAACCTGTTCAACCGCGGCTACCTGGCTTGCGCCGGCAGCACCGGCTGCCGGTACGGCGATCCGCGCACCTTGTACGCGACCCTCAGCTACCGCTGGTAGAGCGGGCAACCGGGCCTGCCGCAACGCAGGAAAACCCGTAGTCCAATGCGGCCCTTAAGGGCCGCGCGGCCCGCTCATCGGCCCTGTCCCCTGTGCTAATCTCGTCAACGGCTTTGCCCAAGTATCCCCGGGCGCAAGCCGTCGACGGCAGCGTCCGAGGTCACACGCCTCTGGCAACGCCTTGGTAGGAAGAAAACGCATGACACGATCAAGCGTGGAGACAATACATGAGCCAATATGGGCCGCTGAAGTTGCACGTCCCCGAGCCGACAGGGCGACCGGGTTGCAAGACAGACTTCTCCTATCTGCATCTTTCGCCGCCCGGCGAGGTGCCCAAACCCCCCATTGATGTTGCCGCGGTCGACACCGGTCCACTGGCCTACAGCCTGGTCCGCGTCATCGACGAGCACGGCCGCGCCGTCGGGCCCTGGGCGCCGGAGATCAGCCACGACCAGCTGCGCGCCGGCATGCGGGCGATGCTCAAGACGCGCATCTTCGACGGGCGGATGCTGACCGCGCAGCGCAAGAAGAAGATCTCGTTCTACATGCAGAGCCTGGGCGAGGAGGCCATCGGCACCGCCCACGCCATGGCGCTGGAAAAGGGGGATATGTGCTTTCCCACCTATCGCCAGCAAAGCATCCTGCTGTCGCGCGACGTGTCGCTGGTGACGATGATGTGCCAGCTCATGTCCAACGAGCGCGACCCGCTCAAGGGCCGCCAGCTTCCGGTCATGTATTCCGACCGCGAAAACGGCTTCTTCACGATTTCGGGCAACCTGGCCACGCAGTTCATCCAGGCGGTGGGCTGGGCCATGGCCTCGGCCATCAAGGGCGACACCCGCATTGCCTCGGCCTGGATCGGCGACGGCGCCACCGCCGAAGCCGACTTCCATACCGCGCTGACCTTCGCGCACGTCTACCGCGCGCCGGTTATCCTGAACGTGGTCAACAACCAGTGGGCCATCTCCACCTTCCAGGCGATAGCCGGCGGCGAGGGCGCGACCTTCGCGGGCCGCGGCGTGGGCTGCGGCATCGCGTCGCTGCGGGTGGACGGCAACGATTTCCTGGCGGTCTATTCCGCGTCGATCTGGGCCGCCGAGCGCGCCCGCCGCAACCTCGGCCCGACGCTGATCGAGTGGGTGACGTACCGGGCCGGTCCGCACTCCACCTCCGACGACCCCACCAAGTACCGTCCCGGCGACGACTGGAGTCACTTCCCCCTGGGCGACCCGATCGAGCGCTTCAAGAAACACCTCATCCTGTTGGGCATCTGGTCCGACGCCGAGCACGACGCGGTCCGCGCCGAACTCGACGCCGAGATCCTGGCGGCCCAGAAGGAAGCGGAGAGCTACGGCACCCTGGTGGACGGCCACGTCCCCAGCGCCGCCAGCATTTTTGAAGACGTGTACAAGGACATGCCGGAGCATCTGCGCCGGCAGCGCCAGCAGCTCGGAGTCTGACCATGGCAATCGATAACAACGCTGGTCCGGCCTCGGCGCCGATGACCATGATCCAGGCTTTGCGCTCGGCCATGGATGTCATGCTTGAGCGCGACAACAACGTCGTCGTGTTCGGGCAGGACGTCGGTTACTTCGGCGGCGTGTTCCGCTGCACCGAAGGCCTGCAGGCCAAGTTCGGCAGCTCGCGCGTGTTCGACACCCCCATTTCCGAAGGCGGCATCGTCGGCGTGGCGGTGGGCATGGGCGCGTACGGCCTGCGGCCCGTGTGCGAGATCCAGTTCGCCGACTACTTCTATCCGGCCTCGGACCAGATCGTGTCCGAGGCGGCGCGCCTGCGCTACCGCTCGGTGGGCGAGTTCATTGCCCCCATGACCATCCGCATGCCCTGCGGCGGCGGCATCTACGGCGGGCAGACGCACAGCCAGAGCCCCGAGGCCATGTTCACGCAGGTCTGCGGGTTGCGCACGGTCATGCCGTCCAATCCGTACGACGCGAAGGGGCTCCTGATCGCCGCCATCGAGAACGACGATCCGGTGATCTTCCTGGAACCCAAGCGCCTCTACAACGGCCCGTTCGATGGCCACCACGACCGCCCGGTCACGCCGTGGACCGGTCGTCCCGGCAGCGTCGTGCCCACCGGCTACTACACCGTGCCGCTGGAATCGGCCGCCATCGTGCGTCCGGGTTCGGAGCTGACGGTGCTGACCTACGGCACCACCGTGCACGTGTCGCTGACCGCGGCCGAAGAGACCGGCATCGACGCCGAAGTCATCGACCTGCGCAGCCTCTGGCCGCTGGATCTGGACGCCATCGTCAACTCGGTCAAGAAGACCGGGCGCTGCGTGGTCGTGCACGAAGCCACGCGCACCTGCGGCTTCGGTGCGGAACTGATTTCGCTGGTGCAGGAACACTGCTTCCATCATCTGGAGGCGCCCGTCGAGCGCGTGACCGGTTGGGACACTCCCTATCCGCACGCGCAGGAATGGGCGTACTTCCCCGGCCCGCGCCGGGTCGGCGAAGCGTTCAAACGCGCGATGGAGGCATGACATGGGGATTCATATCATCAAGATGCCCGACATCGGCGAAGGCATCGCAGAGGTCGAGCTGGTGGGCTGGCACGTCAAGGTGGGCGACACCGTCGCCGAGGACCAGCCGCTGGCAGACGTGATGACGGACAAGGCCACGGTCGAGATTCCCTCGCCGGTGGTTGGCAAGGTGATTTCGCTGGGTGGTGATGTCGGCCAGGTGATGGCCGTGGGCGGGGAACTGATCCGGCTTGAAGTCGAAGGCGAGGGGAATGTGAAGGCGGGCGCTGCGGCGGCGGCGCCGGCGGCGAAGGCGGCTGTGCCTGCGGGTGAGGGGATTGCCGCCGACGGGGCGCAGCGCGCGGGTGGTCCGGGTCTGGTGGAAAGTGGCGCTGCGGCGTCCGGCGTAGCGACGCCCGGCGTGACGACGCCCGGCGCATCGACGCCCGGCGCATCGACGCCCGCAACTTCCACGCCGGCCAAGTCGTCAGCATCGGCATCCGCATCCGGCTCCACGTCGGCCTCGGCCAAGTCGCCCGCCGCACGCCAATCCGGCGGTGCGCCCGCGGCAATCCGCCAGCCCGGCGAAAAGCCCCTGGCCTCACCCGCCGTGCGCAAGCGCGCGTGGGATCTGGGCGTCGAACTGCGCTACGTGCAGGGCAGCGGCCCCGCGGGCCGCATCCTGCACGAAGACCTGGACGCCTGGCTGCAAGGGCAGGGCTCGGCCAGCAGCGCGCGCGCCGGCTCCGCCTACGCCGAACGCAACGACGAAGACGCCGTGCCCGTCATCGGCCTGCGCAGGAAGATCGCGCAGAAGATGGCCGAATCCAAGCGCCGTATCCCGCACTTCAGCTACGTCGAGGAAATCGACGTGACCGAACTCGAAGACCTGCGCGTGCAGCTCAACGCCAAATGGGGCGAGCAGCGCGGCAAGCTGACGCTGCTGCCGCTCCTGGCCCGCGCGATGGTCGTGGCGCTGCGCGACTTTCCGCAGATCAACGCGCGCTACGACGACGAGGCCGGGGTGGTGACGCGCTACGGCGCCGTGCACATCGGCGTCGCCACGCAAAGCGACGGCGGCCTGATGGTGCCGGTGATGCGCCACGCCGAGGCGCGCGATCTCTGGTCCATGGCGGCCGAGATCACGCGGCTGGCGCAGGCGGTGCGCAGCGGCTCGGCCGGGCGCGACGAGCTGTCCGGCTCGACCATCACCATCACCAGCCTCGGTCCCTTGGGCGGCATCGTCACCACGCCGGTGATCAACCACCCCGAGGTCGGCATCGTGGGCGTGAACCGCATCGTCGAACGCCCCGCCTTCCGCAACGGCGCCGTGGTGGCGCGCAAGCTGATGAACCTGTCGTCGTCCTTCGACCACCGCGTGGTGGACGGCATGGACGCGGCGCGCTTCATCCAGGCCGTGCGCGCGCTGCTGGAACAACCCGCGCTGCTTTTCGTGGAGTAAGCATGAGCCAGATCACAAAGACAACGACATTGCTGGTGATCGGCGGCGGCCCCGGCGGCTACGTGGCCGCCATCCGCGCCGGGCAACTGGGCGTGCCGACCATCCTGGTCGAGGGCGCGCAGTTGGGCGGCACCTGCCTGAACATCGGCTGCATACCGTCCAAGGCCCTGATCCACGCGGCCGAGGAATTCGACAAGGCGCGTCACTACGCCGGCGAATCGGCGCTGGGCATCGCGGTCGACGAGCCGCGCATCGACATCGCCAAGACCGTCACCTGGAAGGACGGCATCGTCGGCAAGCTGACGGGCGGCGTCGGCGCGCTGCTCAAGAAGAACGGCGTGGAAGTCGTGCGCGGCTGGGCCACGCTGCTGGACGGCAAGACCGTCGAGGTCGAAACGCCCGACGCCGGCCGCATTCGCATCCAATGCGAGCATCTGCTGCTGGCGGCAGGCTCCGAGCCCACGCCGCTGCCGTCGCTGCCTTTCGGCGGCACGGTGGTGTCGTCCACCGAGGCCCTGTCGCCCACGAGCATTCCCAAGCAACTGGTCGTGGTCGGCGGCGGCTACATCGGCCTGGAACTGGGCACCGTGTACCGCAAGCTGGGCGCGGAGGTCGCCGTGGTCGAGGCGCAGGGCCGCATCCTGCCGACCTACGACGCCGAACTCACCAAGCCCGTGGCGGCCGCGCTGGGCAAGATGGGCGTGGCGCTGCATCTGGGCCGCAAGGTGCTGGGGCTGAACGGCAAGGGCGACGCGGTGCGCGTGCAGGACGCAAGCGGCGCTGAAACCCTGCTGCCCGCCGACCGCGTGCTGATCTCGGTGGGACGCCGCCCGCGCACGCAGGGGTGGGGTCTGGAAAGCCTGCAACTGGACCGCAAGGGCAACGCGCTGCGCATTGACGACCAATGCCGCACGTCGATGCGCGATGTCTGGGCCATCGGCGACATTGCGGGTGAACCCATGCTGGCGCACCGCGCGATGGCGCAGGGCGAGATGGTGGCTGAACTGGTGGCGGGCAAGCGCCGCCACTTTCAGCCGGCGTCCATTCCGGCCGTGTGCTTCACCGATCCCGAGGTCGTGGTGGCGGGCCTGTCGCCGCAAGAGGCCGAAAGCGCCGGGCTGGATTGCGTGACGGCATCCTTCCCGTTCGCCGCCAACGGCCGCGCCATGACGCTGGAATCCACCGACGGGTTCGTGCGCGTGGTGGCCCGGCGCGACAACCATCTGATTGTCGGGTGGCAGGCGGTGGGGCGCGCGGTGTCCGAGCTGTCGACGGCGTTCGGGCAGTCGCTGGAAATGGGCGCGACGCTGGAAGACGTGGCGGGCACGATCCACGCGCATCCCACGCTGGGCGAGGCGGTGCAGGAGGCCGCGCTCAAGGCGCTGGGGCACGCGCTGCATATCTGAAGGCTGGGTACGGCGCGGATGCAATGTCCGCGCCGTGCCTTTGTTGCTTTGCCGGCGCTACCGCGCCGGTTTGCTGTGCCGATGCAATATGCCCGACCCGGCTGACCTTGGCGGGGCAAGTTCATGCAGCCCGGGCTGGGCAAGCCCGCCTACCGCACGCGCGATTGCTGTCAACGCCCGCCGTCGATATACGGCCGCGCCTGCAGGATCAGGATCTCGTCGCCTTGCACGGCCCATTCGATGTCCTGATCCCGATTTCCCAGCCGCTTTTTCACCTGCCGTCCCACGGCGGCCAGGCGCGAGACCAGCGCGTCATTCAGCACCTGCCGGCCGCCCTCGATAGGCACTTCGCGCACACCGCCACTTGCGGCGGCCACGAGCTGCGTGTCCTCGGCCGATCGGCTCAGCACCTGCACTGCCTTGGACCAGCTGGAATACATGACCTGCTCGGCCTGACGCTTGCCTTCCACCACCTTGATGCCCAGCCCGCGCTTGGCGGACAGGTAGGTGACGTGGCGGCGCGAGGCGTCGAAGGGATCGCGCGTGATCATGACGCCCGAGCGGTCCGACGCCGCGGCCAACTGCACCAGCACCGCCATGACCAACGCGTCCTGCTTGAAGCCGGCCGCGCGGCGCGCCTCGTAAGCCTCGAAGTTGTAGACCGACGCCCACACCGTCTGCACGGCCCGGGCCAGCGCATCGGCCTGCGTGACGTTTGGCACGGTGGTGTACAGGCCGGCGCCGCTGAAGCCGGGCAGATCCTCGGAATTGGACGAGCTGCGCACGAAGACGCCGCGGCCGTCCAGCTGTTTTTTCCAGCGGGCGAGCCAGTCGGCCGACAGCGCATCGGGCGGTGCGTCGGCGATGTCCTGGCGCAGTTTGGCCAGTTCCGCGCGCCGCACGTTGGCGTCGGACACGAAGTCCGCCCGCTGTTCCAGCGCCGCCACGCGGGCAGGCACGCCCAGCTTGTCCATGAATGCCGCGTATTGGGCAAACGGAATGCAGAAGCCGTCCGGCACGTTGGCCGCGGGCGGCAGCACGGACTTCAGCGCGCCCAGGTTCGCCGCCTTGACGCCGCAGTGACGGCTGTCGCGCGTGGTCATGCCGGACAGCGGCTTGATGGCGCGCACCGACAGGTCGGGTTTGGGTAGCGGCGTGGCGGCTTTTGGAGGCGTTGTCGTTGACGGCTGGGTGGCGGCTGCGGCAGGCTGCGCAATGCGCTGCACCCGATACCCATTGCTTTCCACAATCAGCTCGACCCACTGGCCGTCATGCTCGCGCAGGACCGCCACGGCGTCGCGCACGTAGGCATTGGGAATGCGCCAGCCCTTGGCCAGCAGGTTCACGTGCGAGAGCAGGGTGGACGGCCGCTGCGTGACCAGACCGGCCACGGGCGTCAGCGCGACGGGCACCTCGTCCAACACCACGATGTCGGTGGGCGCCAGATCAGGCGTCTCGTCCACGGATTTGACGATGCGCAGCCGGCCTTGCGCGCGTCCGGTGTTCAGCGGCAGGAAGGTCTGCTCACGCAACAGCGCCTCCTGCGTGACCACGTCCAGCCCGGCGCGCTGCGCGGTCTGCTCCTGCAGCGTGGAGTTGCTCTTGAAACGCAGGGGCTCGTAAAACGTGGCCGCCAGCCGCTGCGCGGTCAGGGTCAGCAGTTCCGGCGTCACCAGATCGCCTTCCCAGAATTCATAGGTGTAGCCCGGCAGACCGTTCTGCCAGCTCAACGTGCCGAACAGCAGACGCCGGTTCGGATCCTTGTACTGCGCGATCAGCTTGGCCTTGTCGCCCGACAGCAGACGCCGTTCGCGCGCAAAGGTCTCGTGCAAGCCGTAGCGGGGCGTGTGCAGGTAGTAGATGCGGTCCTTGCGCTGGCGGTCGATCACGAACAGCACATGCGGAATTTCCAGCGGCGTGCCGGGGTTGTAGACCCGCGCCAGTTGATCGAATTCGGCCCGGGTCTGGATCTTCTCCAGAAACCGCGGGCCGCCCCACCGTGCGTCCTCGGCCTTGCGCGCCTCGACCTCGTCGGGGCGCAGGGGGCGGCCGTTTTCGTAGGGGGAGGGTTTGCGGGCGGTTTGGGCTTGGGCTGGCGGCATGCCGACGCCAGCCAGCAGCGTGGAAGCGGCCAGTACAGCCAGGGACATGCGTAGCGGAGCAAAGCGCTTGAACTGCGCGCGCGCGAGGGACATGGTCTGGGGGACAGAGCGGCAAAGGCGCCATCATATCGGACCTTTGCCCATCACCCTCCCATCACCGCCCGCGCAAATTCCTCCGGCGACGGACTCTCGGGCCAGCTCGGCACATCATCCGGCAAGTTCAGCCAACTATGTTTGCGCCGGGTCCAGATATGCGCGGCCGGCGCCAGCCCGGCTGCCTCATCCAGCGTGCCGGCGCGCAGCACCCGCATGCCGGGGGCGGCTTCGGTGGTGTTGAAGATGCGCGTGTGGCACTGCGCGCACAGAAACTGGCAAGACTGCTTTCCCTCGTGTTCGTGCCGGTATTCGGCAAGCGCACCGGTTATGCTCATCGCCGTTTCCGGCAGCAGCAGGTGCAGCCCGAAGGCGCTGCCGCTCCAGCGTTGGCAGTTCTGGCAATGGCAGGCGTAGACGATCGGCTTGCCGGCCGGGTCGATGGAGTAGCGGACGGCGCCGCAGCGGCATTGGCCGGTCAGGGTCATGAACGGGTTCCTTCAACTTCAATAGAGTGCGACAGGATGCCCCGAACGCCGGCCGCCGGGAACCGCCAGAATGAACTATCCGATAGCAGATTTTGTATGAGCATTGATTCTCTCGACTGGGAAAGCCAGCGTGTCTTTCTTGCCGTGTTGCGCAGCGGCAGCCTGTCGGGCGCGGCCCGGCTGCTGGGCATTGCGCAGGCCACCGCCCGCCGCCGCATCGAAAAGCTGGAAGGCAGTGTAGGCGTGAGCCTCTTTCTGCGGACCCCGGCCGGGCTGCTGCCCACGGACGCGGCGCGGGAACTGGGCGAGCACGTCGAGGCCATGGACGCGGCGGCGCGGGCGTTCAGCCGCCGGGCGGGCGAGGGCGCGGATGCAGCCGAAGGCGTCGTGCGCATCACCAGCAGCGAGCTGCTGGGGGTCGAGGTGCTGCCGCCAATGCTGCTGGAGATCCGCCGGACGCTGCCGGGCGTGCGGCTGGAACTGAGCGTGCAGGACCGGTTGGAGGCCTTGCCCCGGCAGGAAGCGGATATCGCGGTCCGGCTGCAGCGTCCCGGCGAAGCGAATGTGGTGGCGCGGCGCGCCGGCGCGCTGCGGGTCGGGCTGTACGCCACGGCCGGCTGCATCCAGGCTTACGGGCTGCCGCAATCCCGCGATGACCTGCGACACATGCCGATGATCGGCCCCGATCGCCGCCTGGCCGACCGCCGCGTGCTGGCCGAGCATGGTGTCATCGACCCCGACCAGCCGTTTGCCGTGGCGTGCGACCACCACGTTGCGCAGTTTGCCGCCCTGAAGGCAGGCCTGGGCGTCGGCGTATGTCCGCGCCAGCTTGCAAAGCCGCTGGGGCTGGTTCCGGTCCTGGCGCAGGAAATCGGGTTTGACGTCGACGTCTGGATTGCCATGCACGGGGACTTGCGGCGCGTGAAGCGCGTGGCGGGCGTGTTCGATGCGCTGGCCCTGGAATTGGACGGTTGGCTGGCCGGCTAGAAACAACAAGGCCCCCGGGAAAGGGGGCCTTGCAGTCGAGCCGTCAGCGGGATTGGCAATCAGCCTTCGGCCGTTTCGGCCAGCACGCGCTGCGCCTCTTCAGCCACGCGCTCCGGGGCGGTGCCGCCCACATGCTTGCGCGCGGCGACCGAGCCTTCGAGCGTCAGCACCTGATGCACGTCTTCGGTGATGCTGGGGTGGTAGGCCGTCAGTTCGACGGTGGACAGGTCGGCCAGATCGCAGCCGCGCTGTTCGCAATCGCGCACGGCGTGGGCCACGACTTCGTGGGCGTCGCGGAAGGGCACGCCGCGCTTGACCAGGTAGTCGGCCAGGTCGGTGGCGGTGGCAAAGCCCTGCAGCGCTGCGGCGCGCATGTTGTCGGCCTTGACCTTGATGCCGCCGGCCATGTCTGCGAAGATCGTGAGCGTGTCGCGCAGCGTGTCGGCCGTGTCGAACAGGCCTTCCTTGTCTTCCTGGTTGTCCTTGTTGTAGGCCAGGGGCTGGCCCTTCATCAGGGTCAGCAGGGCGACCAGGTTGCCGTTGACGCGGCCGGTCTTGCCACGGGCAAGCTCAGGCACGTCGGGGTTCTTTTTCTGCGGCATGATCGAGCTGCCGGTGCAGAAGCGGTCGGCCAGGTCGATGAAACCCACGCGCGGGCTCATCCAGAGCACCAGCTCTTCGGACAGGCGCGAGACGTGCGTCATGATCAGCGCGCCGGCGGCGCAGAATTCGATGGCGAAGTCGCGGTCGGAGACGGCGTCCAGCGAGTTGCGGCACACGCCTTCAAAGCCCAGGGTCTTGGCGACGCGTTCGCGGTCGATCGGGAACGACGTGCCGGCCAGGGCGGCGGCGCCCAGCGGCAGGCGGTTCACGCGGCGGCGGCAATCGGCCAGGCGCTCGGCGTCGCGGCCGAACATTTCGGCGTAAGCCAGCAGATGATGGCCGAAGGTGACGGGCTGGGCCACTTGCAGGTGCGTGAAGCCCGGCATGATGGTGCCGGCGTTTTCCAGCGCGACCGTCGCCAGGGCGTGGCGCAGCTGGCGCAGCAGGATCTGCAGGGTGTCGATTTCGTCACGCAGCCACAGGCGGATGTCGGTGGCGACCTGGTCGTTGCGCGAACGGCCGGTGTGCAGGCGCTTGCCCGCATCGCCCACCAGTTCCACCAGGCGCTTCTCGATGTTCAGATGGACGTCTTCCAGGTCGAGCAGCCACTGGAACGAGCCGGCGTCGATTTCGGACAGGATCTGGGTCATGCCGCGCTGGATGCCGGCCAGATCCTGGGCGCCGATGATGCCCTGGGCGGCCAGCATGTCCGCGTGCGCGAGCGAGCCCTGGATGTCGTGGCGCGCCAGGCGCTTGTCGAAATCCACGGACGCCGTGTAGCGTTTGACGAGTTCGGAAACCGGCTCGGAGAACCGGGCGGACCAGGCCTGCGCCTTGTTGGCGAACTGGTTTTGATCGGGGGAGGGAGTCTTTGCCATGATGGCCGGGATTATAGGGCCTCGCGCCGCGCCGGGTGTTGCTGCTGCCCGTTATGCGGGGCCGGAACCCGCGATCGGGGCGAGTTGTCGGATAATCCCCCGTTAGTTTCAAGACCTGAAAAGCGAGTACGGATCCATGCCCCTGGAATGGGAAGAGCTAGTCACCCAACTTGATACCCACATGCCGCGGGAAATCTGGGCGCAGACGCTGATCGGAGTCGGCGTGCTCATCCTGACCGCGCTGTTCGTGCAGTGGGTCGTCGCCCGAATCGTCCTTTTGCTGGCGCACCGGCTGCTGGTCGCCAGCGGCCGGGGCGACTGGGACAAGGCCCTGCAGCGCCGCCGCGCCTATCAGAACCTTTGGTACGCCGTGCCGTTTGCAGTGGTGTCCGTGGGCATCGATCTGGTGCCCCACGCCGAACGGGCGGTCAGCGTCGTCGGCCGGCTGGCGCACGCGGGCGCCTGGATCTGCGTGTTCATCGCGTTCTCGGGCGTGCTGAGCGCCTGGCAGGATACGTATTCGGCCACGACCCGCGCGCAGACCCGGTCCATCAAGGGCTACATCCAGATCGGCAAGCTGATCCTGGCCGCGGTATGCACCGTTCTGGTGCTTTCCATCCTGATCGACCGTTCGCCGCTGTGGATGATCTCCGGCCTGGGCGCGCTGTCGGCGGTGCTGCTGCTGGTGTTCAAGGACACGCTGCTGTCGCTGGTGGCCAGCACGCAACTCACCAGCAACGACATGCTGCGCATCGGCGACTGGATCGAGATGCCGCAATGCAACGCCGACGGCTTCGTCAAGGACATCGCCCTGCATACCGTCAAGGTGCAGAACTGGGACAACACCGTCACCACGGTGCCGACCTACAAGCTGTTCTCGGAAAGCTACCGCAACTACCGGCACATGTTCGAATCGGGCGGCCGGCGCATCAAGCGCACCATTCGCATCGACGCGGCCAGCGTACGCTTTCTGACGGACGACGAGGCGCAGCGCCTGATGAAGTTCCGGCTGCTGCACGACTACCTGCAGTCCAAGACCCAGGACATCGTCCAGGCCAACCAGACGCTGGGCGAACTGGCCAGCGTGCCGGCCAACCGGCGCCGCCTGACCAACATCGGCACGCTGCGGGCCTACGCGCTGGCCTTCCTGAAGCAGAATCCGGAAATCCGCCAGGACATGGCGATGATGGTGCGCATGATGGAGCCGACCGCCGAGGGCATCCCGGTCGAGGTCTATTGCTTTACCGCCGTGACGGCATGGGTCGAGTACGAGCGCATCCAGGGCGACGTCTTCGACCATCTGCTGGCGATCCTGCCGGAGCTGGGCCTGCGCCTGTACCAGCAGCCGTCGGGGGCGGACATCGGCGCGATGGGCAGCTACCTGCGCGACAGCGCCATCCAGGCGGCGCTGTCCGCGGAACGCGAGCGGCAGGGGCCTGGCGTGGACGGCGAGCCGGCCTTGCCGTTCGAGCGGGGGCTGACCGACAGCAAGATGCCGCGCTAGGCATGATGCTCTGGCCGTCGCACCCGCGGTCCGCGCGGGGCGCGGCTGCCGGAGGGCCGTGAGATAATCCGGCGGTTGTTTTCAGGGCCTCGGAAATCCGGGCCCGCAGGCAAAAATCCCAGCGAAACTCCAGGCGAAAACCCGATGTCGAACCCGTTTTTCAACCTGTATTCCCACGGCTTCGCCCGGGTCGCGGTCGGCGTGCCCGAGTGCCGGGTCGCCGATCCCGCCTTCAACGCCGCGCAGACCATCACGCTGGCGCAGCAGGCCGCCCAGGGCGGCGCCGTGCTGGCGGCGTTCCCCGAACTGGGCCTGTCGGCCTATACCTGCGACGACCTCTTTCACCAGAAAGCCTTGCTGGACGCCTGCGAGGCGGCGCTGGCGCAGGTGGTCGAGGCCACGGCCGACCTGGACATCGCCATCGTCGTCGGCGCGCCGTTGCGGGTCGCCCACCAGTTGTTCAACTGCGCCGTGGTGGTGGCGGGCGGCCGCATCCTCGGGGTCGTGCCCAAGACCTATCTGCCCAATTACGGCGAGTTCTACGAAGCCCGCCAGTTCAGCGCCGCCGACTGCGCCATCGACACGCAGATCGACCTGCTGGGCCAGACGGTGCCGTTTGGAGCCGAGCTGCTGTTCCAGATGGAAAAGCTGCCGCTGTTCCAGTTCCACGTCGAAATCTGCGAAGACGTCTGGGTGCCGATTCCCCCGTCGTCCTACGCCGCGCTGGCCGGCGCCACGGTGCTGGTCAACCTGTCGGCCTCCAACATCGTCGTCGGCAAGTCCGCATACCGCCACCAGCTCGTGTCGCAGCAGTCCGCGCGCTGCCTGTCGGCCTATATGTACACGTCGGCCGGGCGGGGCGAATCCTCGACGGATCTGGCCTGGGACGGGCAGGCGCTCATCTATGAAAACGGCGAGCTGCTGGCCGAATCCGAACGCTTTCTGAATCATTCCCATCTGCTGTTCTCGGACGTCGATCTGGAACGCCTGTCGCGCGAACGCATGCGCCAGAGCACCTTCGGCCAGTCCGTGCGCCGCCACCAGGACGAGGTCCGCAGGTTCCGCCGCGTGGCGGTGCCGGTGAATCCGCCGCTGGAAGACGCCGAACTGCCGCTCGAACGGCGCGTGGCGCGATTCCCCTACGTGCCGGCCGACCCCCAGCGCCGCGACGCGCGCTGCCAGGAGGTCTACAACATCCAGGTGCAGGCGCTGGCGCAGCGCCTGTCGGCCAGCGGCATGAAGAAGGTGGTCATCGGCATTTCGGGCGGACTGGATTCCACGCACGCGCTGCTGGTCTGCGCCAAGGCCATGGACGCCCTGGACCTGCCGCGCGCGAACATCCTGGCCGTCACGATGCCCGGTTTTGCCACCAGCACCCGCACGCTGCAGCAGGCGCGCCGCCTGATGGCGGTGGTGGGCTGCACGGCGTCCGAGATCGACATCCGCCCCAGCTGCCTGCAGATGCTCAAGGACCTGGGCCATCCCTATGCCAACGGCGAGCCGGTCTACGACATCACGTTCGAGAACGTGCAGGCGGGCGAGCGCACCAACCACCTGTTCCGCCTGGCCAACTTCAGCAACGCCATCGTCATCGGGACGGGTGATCTCAGCGAGCTTGCACTGGGTTGGTGCACGTACGGCGTGGGCGATCACATGTCGCATTACAGCGTCAACGCCAGCGTGCCCAAGACGCTGATCACGCACCTGGTGCGCTGGGTCGCCGAATCCGGCCGCCTGGGCGACGACGGCGCGCAGGTGCTGCTGGACGTGCTGGGCACGGATGTCAGCCCCGAGCTGGTGCCGGGCGGCGCCGACGACAAGCCCGAGCAGAAGAGCGAAGCGTCCATCGGCCCCTATGAACTGCAGGACTTCAACCTGTACTACACGCTGCGCTATGGCTTTGCGCCGACCAAGGTCGCGTTCCTGTCATGGACGGCCTGGCGCGACCGCGAGGCCGGCGCCTGGCCCGAAGCCGGGCACGTCGTCCGCAACCAGTACGATCTGGCCGCCATCAAACGCAACCTGAAGATCTTCCTGGACAAATTCTTCCGGACCAGCCAGTTCAAGCGCACGTGCATCCCGAACGCGCCCAAGGTGGGTTCCGGCGGTTCGCTGTCGCCGCGCGGCGACTGGCGCGCTCCCAGCGATTCGGAATCGGTGGTCTGGATGCGCGAGGCCGACACCATTCCCGACGAGGCGCCCGAAGAAGCGTCCAAAGGCTGACGGCGGCCCCGCGCGTTTCCCCGGAGCCGCAGCCGCGCCTGCCCGGTGTTATTCTCTTAACCATTGCGCCCGGCGCCCGCCCGACAAGACGATCGGCCGCGCGGCCGGGCGACGCAACACATCAAAAACCCAGGACGACCAACGTGAAACAAGTCACCGCCATCATCAAACCCTTCAAGCTCGACGAAGTCCGCGAGGCGCTGGCGGAAGTCGGCGTCAGCGGGCTGACCGTCACCGAAGTCAAGGGTTTCGGCCGCCAGAAGGGCCACACGGAACTCTATCGCGGCGCCGAATACGTGGTCGACTTCCTGCCCAAGATCCGCGTTGAAGTCGTGCTGCCGGACGACCAGGTTGAAGCCGCCATCGAAGCCGTCGTCAAGGCCGCGCGCACCGGCAAAATCGGCGACGGCAAGATCTTCGTGACCCCGGTGGAGCAGGCCATCCGCATCCGCACCGGCGAGAGCGACGAAGAGGCGCTCTGATCCTTGTATTTCGCGGGCCGCGCCCAGACGCGGCCCGTATTCTTGCGGCACGTAATCCCGTAGCCCGCCTCCCTACCTGATCAACTGGTTCATCTCCAGAATCGGCATCATCACCGCCAGCACGATCAGCAGGACAAATCCCCCCATCAGCAGTATCAGAGCCGGCTCCAGCAGGGCCGTCATCGCCATCGCTCGCCGTTCCAGGTCGCGCGACAGGTTCTGCGCGCCCCGGTCCAGCAGTTCGGGCAGGCGGCCGGTCTTTTCGCCGCTGGCGATCAGGTGCACCAGCAGCGACGGGAAGACCTTCTGCGCGCCGAGCGACGACGACAGCGCCGCGCCCTCGCGCACCCGCGCCGCGGCCTCGTCCACCGCCAGCCGCAGCACGTCGTTGCTGAGCGTGCGGCGCGCGGCTTCCAGCGCGGTCAGCAGCGCCACGCCGCTGCCCGACAGAATGGCGAGCGTGGACGCAAAGCGCGCGGCATTCACGCCCAGCACGAAGCGCCCGGCCAGCGGCAGCCGCAGCACGCGCGCGTGCCAGGCCCGGCGCGCGGCCGGCGCCCGTAGCGTGTAGCGCCACAGCGCGATGGCCGCGACGACGGCGATGCCCGTCACCGCGCCCCATTCGCGCACATAGTCCGACAGCCCCAGCATCACGCGCGTCAGCATCGGCAGTTCCTGCTTGGCCTGGCTGAATGCGGATACGACCTGCGGCACGACATAGCCCAGCAGGAAGATGACGATGACCACCGACACGCTGGCCACCACCGCCGGATAGATGAACGCCGTCATGACCTTGCTGCGCAGGGTGTTGCGTTCCTCGATGTAGTCGGCCAGTTTTTCCATCACCTGCGCCAGGTCGCCCGATTCCTCGCCCGCGCCGATCAGCGCGCGATAGATCTCGGGAAAGTCGCGCGGCCGCGAGGCCAACGCGGCGGACAGGCGATGGCCCGCGCGCACGTCGTCGCGCACGCCGCCCAGCGTGGCGGCGATGTGTTTCTTTTCTGCCTGTTCCAGCGTGGCGCTGAGCGCCGCGTCCAGCGGCAGACGCGCGGCCAGCAGGCTGGCGAGCTGCCGCGTCAGCCACGCAAGATCGGCGTCCGACAGGCGCGTGCGCAACGCCGCGCCGATGCCTTCGGCGCGCGCCGCCAGCGAGGTCGACAGCGGCAACAGGCCGCGGCCGCGCAACTGATTGCGGGCGCCGCGCTCGGAGTCGGCGTCGATCGTGCCGCGCACGATTTTCCCGAGCGCGTCGGTGGCTTCATAGCGAAAGGAGGGCATGACTGTAATAAAGCGGAAGCACCTGCCGAAATCGCCAAGAGCCCCGAATTTAAAGGGTTTCCAGCCCGTTACCTTGCCTTGGAAATATGACCGTAGTGTTGCAGTCACACCCCGTATACTCCGACGCGCTTTCACGTTTTTTCATACGACTTCACGTCTCGGGCACCTATCTCGTCATGCGTCACATCGCGCAATTCAGCCTTGCATTCCTGCTTGCCGCAAGCCAACTCGGACCGGCCGTCAGCACGGCCCACGCACAACAGGCCGACAATCGCGTCAGCTTGAATTTCGTCGATACGGACATTCCCGCCGTGTTGCGCGCGCTGTCCCTGTTCACGCAGCGCAACTTCCTGGTGGACCCTCGCGTCAAGGGAAAGCTCACGCTTGTGTCGGACCGGCCGGTGGATAGCGCGCAGGCCCTGTCCATGCTGACCGGGGCGTTGCGGCTGCAAGGCTTTGCGATCGTCGACGTCGACGGCGTGACGCGCGTGGTCCCGGAGGCCGACGCCAAGCTGCAAGGCAGCGCCGTCGTGGGTGGATCCCGGCCGGCAGGCGCGGCGACCGCCGCGGGCGGCAGGGCGCCGGTGCCCGTGTCCACCTTTGCCAAAGGGGGCGGCAACAGCGGTGAAATGCTGACGCGCGTGTTCCCGCTGAAGTACGAGAACGCCGCGAACCTGGTGCCAGTGCTGCGCCCCATGGTGCCGCCCAACAACCCGATCAACGCGTACCCCGGCAACAACACGCTGGTCGTGACGGACTATGCCGACAACCTGGAACGCATCGCCGCCGTCATCGCGCGCATCGACGTGCCCAGTTCGATGGACACCGACGTGGTGCCCGTGCAATCGGCCATCGCCACGGACATCGCCATCCTGGCCTCACAGTTGCTGGACACGCAGAGCAGCGATCCGACGCAGCGCATCGCCATCGTGGCGGATCCGCGCAGCAACAGTGTGCTGGTGCGTTCGGGCAGCCCGGCCCGCACGCGTCTTGCGCGCGAACTGATCCAGAAGCTGGACGCGCAGCAGAACCGCGCGGGCAACCTGCACGTGGTCTATATGCGCAACGCGCAGGCCACGCGCATTGCCGAGGTGCTGGGCGGGCTGCTCACGGGCCAGGCCAATTCCGCGCCCGGCGCGGCCCCCGGCGCCAGCAGCAGCACCGGCGGCACGCAGGGCGGCGCGCGCGCACAGAACACCGCCAGCAGCACGTCGAACCAGGCCGGGCTGGGCATGTCCAGCCAGTCGGGCTCGTCGCGCGGCGGCCTGTCCGGCGAACAGGAGCGCATCGCGCGCGAAGACAACTCGTCGCAGGCGGTGTCGTACTCCGCGGGCGGCGCCACCATCCAGGCGGACCCCGCAACCAACTCGCTCATCATCTCCGCGCCCGAGCCGCTGTACCGCAGCCTGCGTGAAGTGATCGACCAGCTTGACCAGCGCCGCGCGCAGGTGCTGGTGGAAAGCCTGATCGTGGAAGTCAGCGAGGAAAAGGCCGCGGAATTCGGCATCCAGTGGATGACCGGCGCGGGCAACATCAACGGCAACGGCACCAGCTTCATCGGCGGCACGAACCTGGGCGGCAGCGGCATCACCGGCAACGGCCCGACGTCCATCGACGCGATAGGCCGCGGTCTGAGCTTGGGCGTGGTGAAGGGGACAGTGGATGTGCTGGGCAATGAAGTCATCAACCTGGGCGTGCTGGCGCGCGCCATGCAGAACACCGGCGAAGCCAACATCCTGTCAACGCCCAACTTGTTGACCCTGGACAACCAGTCGGCCAGCATCCTGGTCGGCAAGACGGTGCCGTTCGTGACGGGGCAATATGTGACGTCGGGCAGCAACGGCAGCTCGAACCCGTTCCAGACGATCGAACGCGAGGACGTAGGCCTCAAGCTCAACATCCGCCCGCAGATCTCCGAAGGCGGCGCGGTCAAGCTGGACATCTATCAGGAAGTCAGCAGCATCGACGAAAGCCGCTCGACCCCCACGACCGGCATCGTCACGAACAAACGCGCCATCGACACCAGCGTGCTGATCGACGACGGCCAGATCATCGTGCTGGGCGGCCTGCTGGAAGACAACGTGACGCTGACGTCCAACAGCGTGCCGGGCCTGGGTTCGCTGCCCGTGATCGGTTCGCTGTTCCGCTACGACACGCGCAAGCGCACCAAGACCAACCTGATGGTCTTCCTGCGTCCCTACGTGGTGCGCGACGCCAACCGCAGCGCCAGCGTCACGATGGACCGCTACGACTACATGCGCCGCGCACAGGGCGCCGTGCAGCCGCGCGACCACTGGGCGCTGCCGGACATGCAGGCGCCGATCCTGCCGCTGCCGGGTTCGGCGCCGTCGGTGTCGAACAACGCCTACGATCTGCGTCCCGAACAGCAGGCGCAAACGCTGCGCCGCCCGCCGCCCACCACGGTCGAAACCTTTGCGGTGCGCCAGTATCCCGGCGCGCCGCCCGCGCCCGCGCAGCAGCCCATCCGCGCGCCCCGGCCGCTCATGACGACGGTGGCGGTGGATCCCGAGACGCTGCTATGAGCGCCCACCCCTTGCCCTATGCCTGGGCCCGCGCGCAGCGCGCGGTGCTGTCGCTGCGCGGGGGGCAGGCGCAGTTGACGGTCAGTCCGCGTACGCCCGAATGGGCTGTGCGCGAGATCCGGCGCTGCCACGGCGACATCGGACTCACGCAGATCGACGACGAGGCGCTGGAGACGCTGCTGACCGCGGCCTACAGCCACTCGGAAGACGCGGCGTCCGTCATGGGCGTGGCGGAAAACGAGATAGACCTCGACCGCCTGATGCAGGACATGCCCGAGGTGGCGGACCTGCTCGAAGCGCAGGACGACGCGCCGGTGATCCGCATGATCAACGCGCTCTTTGCTCAGGCCGCGCGCGACGGCGCCAGCGACATCCACATCGAACCCTTTGAAACGCATTCCGTGGTCCGCTACCGCGTGGACGGGACGCTGCGCGACGTGGTCTCGCCGCGCAAGGCGCTGCATGCCGCGCTGATCTCGCGCATCAAGATCATGGCGCACCTGGACATCGCCGAGAAACGGCTGCCGCAGGACGGGCGCATCGCGCTGCGCGTGGGCGGGCGGCCGATCGACGTGCGCGTCTCCACGCTGCCGACCGGACATGGCGAACGCGCCGTGCTGCGTCTGCTCGATAAAGAAGCGGGACGCCTGCAACTGGAGAAGCTGGGCATGAGCCCGGGCGTGCTGTCGCAGCTGGACCGCCTGATCCGCCAGCCGCACGGCATCGTGCTGGTGACCGGCCCCACCGGCAGCGGCAAGACCACCACGCTGTATGCGGCGCTGAGCCGGCTGGACGCTTCCACCAGCAACATCCTGACGGTGGAAGACCCCATCGAATACGACCTGGCCGGCATCAGCCAGACGCAGGTCAACGCCAAGATCGACATGAGCTTTGCGCTGGCCTTGCGTGCGATCCTGCGCCAGGATCCGGACGTCATCATGATCGGCGAAATCCGCGACCTGGAAACCGCGCAGATCGCGGTGCAGGCGTCGCTGACGGGTCACCTGGTGCTGGCCACGCTGCACACCAACGACTCCGTGTCGGCGGTCACCCGCCTGACGGACATGGGGGTCGAACCGTTTCTGCTGGCGTCGTCGTTGCTGGGCGTGCTGGCGCAGCGCCTGGTGCGCAAGCTATGTCCGGCCTGCAAGACGCCGTCGATGCTGGACGGTGTGC
The DNA here is from genome assembly GCF_032113835.1 of Achromobacter sp. Taxonomy (GTDB): domain Bacteria; phylum Pseudomonadota; class Gammaproteobacteria; order Burkholderiales; family Burkholderiaceae_B; genus Achromobacter. Next base: position 31,679 of record NZ_DAMCTG010000051.1, read on the forward strand.
AGGTGTTCCACCCCGTCGGCTGCGAGGCCTGCAACCACACCGGCTACAGCGGCCGCTCCGGCATCCACGAGCTGTTCACGGTAGACGACGAGGCCCGCCGCCTGATCCACGAAGGCCGCGACGAACGCGAACTGCGCCGCGCCGCGGCGGCGTCGGGGATGCGCAGCATGCGCGAGGATGGTCAGCGTTGGGTGGATGAAGGACAGACGTCGCCGGAGGAAATTTTGCGCGTGACGAGGGACGCGTAGGACCCGCAATCGGCTTGGTGTCAGACACCTCATTTGGTCCTACAAGGCGCGGTTCCCACTACACGGTGTCTGACACCCGTGTGAGATGGCCCGCATCATGCGCGGGCGTCTCCGGGGTGTCAGACACCTCATTTAGTCCTACAAGGTGCGGTTCTTGCTACACGGTGTCTGACACCCGTGTGAGGTGGCCTGCATCATGCGCGGGCGTCTCCGGGGTGTCAGACACCTCATTTAGTCCTACAAGGT
>NZ_DAMCTG010000051.1:32272-37757 GCF_032113835.1 Achromobacter sp.
TGAGGTGGCCTGCATCATGCGCGGGCGTCTCCGGGGTGTCAGACACCTCATTTAGGCCTACAAGGTGCGGTTCTTGCTACACGGTGTCTGACACCCGTGTGAGGTGGCCTTTACATTGCGCAGGCCTTCCGGGGGTGTCTGACACCCTCCCGCGCCCGCCTGCGCCACTATCGCGCGGATTTCCCCACGCCGAACGTCACTGTGTCGCCCGAGCGGCGGCCCAGCGTCGACATCAGGCCGTCCAGCGCGGCGCGGTTAGCTTCGCTGGCTGACTGGGAGAACGTGGCTTCGCCCTGGAAGCTGATGCCGCGCGGGCCGGTGCCGCCTTGGCCCTTGACGTCGAGCAAGCCGCTTTCCGTGCTGAGGGTCAGCGTGGCGCCGGTCTTGCCACCTTGCACGCGCAGCAGATAGGTGCCCACCGGCGTGATGGGTGAAAGCGCAGTCGCCGCGTTGCGCCAGCGCAGGTCGACGGCCGGACCGGGGGGAAGCGGGGCGCCCAGGCGCAGGGGCTGCCAGCTGATTTCCAGCATGCCTTGCGGTGACAACGTGTTCCAAGGCGCGCCGAGCGCGGGCAGGACCGTTGCGGGCACGCGCAGCGATGACGCCGGGACCGCCAGACCGTTCCATCCGGGCCGCGCGCGCAGGGTGCCTTGCAGCCAGGGATGTGAGATGTCGAGCGCCAACGTGTCCCAACGCCATTGCCACTGCACCGGCTGTGGCAGTACGCGCCGCACGCCCGGGGAGCCGAGCGCGATCCAGGCGCTGCCGCGCCACAACGAGCCGCTGGCATCGGCCAGCGTGACCGGCGCGTCATCCGGCAAAAGCGTCAACACCCAGCGCGCGGGCAGCACAGCGGCGCCGGCGGCTGCGGCGCAAAGTACGCCGGCCACCCACAGGCCCGCGACGCGACGTGAGGGAAGTTTCACAGGCATCACCGGCTCCCCGCCGCCTGCGGCGGCAGCAGCACGACCTTGCCGTTGACCAAACCCGGCAGCGGCCGTCCATTGGCGTTCGCGGCGCGTGTCAGGTCCACCTTGGAGATAGCCAGCCCCCAGTCGCGCCCCGCGCCGTCCAGCCAGCGCATCAGCGCCGACGACGGCGCCTGGTCCAGCGACAGTTCCACGCCGCCGCCTTCCGCATCCGCCAGCGTCCATTGCCCCGCGGGCAGGCCGGCGCGTTCCAGGCTGGCCGCCAATTCCGGCGTGCTGGGCATCGTGCCCGCGGGCGCTGCGCTGCGCTGGCGCAGGGCGGACGCTTGCGCGGTCAGGTCGGCGACGGTGGCGGCCTGGGCGCGCAGCCCCGGCAGTTCAGCCTGCAGCTTGCGCACGGTGTTCAAGGCGGGCTCGATCAGGGTGACGAAGCCGATTGCCGCGCCCAGCAGCAGCGCGGCGCCCGCGACCAGGCGGCGTTCGCGCGGGGCCAGCGCCTGATAGCGCTGGCGGGCGCGCGCCAGCGCCGGGTCCACGGGTTTGCGCGCGGCCTGCCACGCGGCTTGAAATCGGTAAAGCGGTTTCATGGTTGGCTGCGCACGATGCGCCACGTGTTGTCGGTGTCGCCGCGTTCCAGCTTCAGCCCCAGGGCGGCGGCCTGCTGGATCAGCGCGGGGGTTTCGGAGACGCGCTGCGCCTGCGGGCCGGCGTCCGCCAGCTGCAACGTCAGCGCCTGATCGGCATAGGTCAGATGCGCGACCTTGTCGGCCGCAAAGGGCAGGGCCTGCGCCGCCGCGCGGGCCAGCGGCAGGAAGTCGCCCGCGTTGGCGGCGCCCCGGTTGGCCTGCAACGCGTCCAGCCCTTGCTGCGCCTGTCGCGCCGGGTCCAGCACGACCGGCACGTTGGGAAACGCCGCCAGCACCTGGTCGTGCATGCCGCGTTGCAAGGCGTCGGCCTCGCCGCGCAGCTGCGCCGCATAGATATTTAGTCCGGCAATCCACACCACGGCGGCCAGCGCGCTCCAGCGCCACACCGGCTGCCAACGCGACACGCTGACCGGGGCAAGCTGCGGCATCGCCAGCGACCATGCGGGCGAGGGCGCATGCCAGCGCGGATCCGCGGGATCGCGCAAAGGCGCATCCGTGGCCGGCGCCAGCGCCTGCGGGGCGATCAACGCGCGCACGCGCAGGCCTTGCTGGCTCAGCAGGCTCCACGCGCGCCGGACCGGCTCGCGCGGAGACCATGCCAGGGGCACGGAACCGTCGGCGGCGCGCGCGCCATACCCGATCGCCAGACTGTCCAGGTCGCTCAGCACCAGCGGTTCCAGCGCACCGCGCACGGCTGCGCCGAAGTGCGCGCGCGCCACGGCGGGGATCTGCACCGTCGCCGCGATGACGTCGGCAGGATGCAGCACGGCTTCACACATGGCCTGCGGCCAGGCGTTCCCGAGCGCGCGCAGCGCCAGCTCGCCTTGCCGCACGCAGCGGCCGCGCCGGTCGAACCACGCATAGGGCAGCGGCGAATCGGCGCCAAATTCCTCCAGCGCGGGCAGGGCGATGCGCAGGGTGTTCTTCAAGGTGTTTCTCTCGTCCAGATGGTTTCGGGCGCGGCCGGCGGGGCGCTGCGCATCAGCGCCTGCATGGACACGCGCGCCCGTTCGTAGACCACGGTGCCGCTGGCCAGAAACCAGCCGCTGTTGGTGGAGACCGACGGGGCGGGCGTCTTCACGCCCGTGCCCGCCAGCCGGTTGGCGAAGTCGCCAGTGTTGTTGAACCAGTTGCCGCGATCACGCTCGCCCGCCATCGCCCGCGCCTGCGCGAGCGACAGCCCCGGCACCAGCGCCGCGATGACCTCGGCCGGCGCGGTGTTGACGTTGACCGTGGTGGCCGAAGGCAGCAGCGTCATCGTGCGCCGAAGCGCATTGCGCATCGGTGGCTCCAGCCCCAGCAGCGCGGCCACTTCGTCGATCCCGCGCGGCAGCGGCGCGCGCGCCTGCGGGCCGGGCCGCGCGGCGGCGTTTGGGGTGGCGTCAGGGGCTGTGTTCGGAGTGTTGTTCGGGGTGTTGTTCGGGGTGTTGTTCGGGGCGTCCGCCGCCAGCGCGGGCGGCTGCGCCGACGCCACGATGTCCACGATCCGCGCGGCCAGCGTATCCGGCAGTTCCAGCGTGCTTAGCAAACGCCGCAGGATCTCTTCCTGCTCCGGCTGCGGCACGCCGTTGCGCGCCAGGTTGTAAAGGTTGTACTTGCCCTGTTCGTCCTGAACCCCGCCCGAAAACACCGCGACGCGATCGTCGCCGGGACGTTCAATGCGGGTGTCCAGCACCGGCGTCGCCCAGATCTGGTCGCCACGGGTGGTCGGCTCGCGCCGGCCGTGGTCGCGCACAACCAGCCGCGCCCAGTCGATCCCGCCCGCCAGCATCGCACGCGCCTGCACCCGCGCCAGCTCGTTCTCGACGCGGCGCGTACTGGCCGTCTGACGCTGGAACAGGCTGGTGGTCAGCGCGGCCACGATGGCGACGACTATGAGCGCGCTGACGACCGCCGCGCCGCGTTGCCGGGGTGCGATGGGGGTGTAGCGCGCAGCGGCTGTGCCTTGTGCGTCGCGCGCGCCAGATGCACCAGATACGCCTCGCGAGCCATCCTTGCCAGCTCCATGAACAAACGCGCCGCTCATGGCAACTCCAGAACGCGCGTATACCGCCGCAGATCGCCCGGAACGCCGCGTTCGAAAGCGATCTCCAGACCACTTGGCGCAGCCCCAAACGATGCGTTCGCGTCAGCCCACCCCACGCCCGGCACCCACGCGCGCAGCGCAAGCGACCGCACTCCCGGCAGCAACAGCACGCCGTCGCTCGCCGCAGGCAGCGGACTGCGCGGCGCCGACGGCCCACTGACGCGCCACAGGCCGTCACCACGAACCTGCCATTGAATGCGCTGCCACAACCCGTTGCCATCCGGATCGGGACGCAAAATTTCCAGCGTCTGTCCACCCGCAGCCCGCGGCAGCAACCGCAGGCCCGTCGTGAACGCCACCGCGTCCAGTCCCGGCGAATCAAACGCGGGACCCGTGTAAGACAACTCGACGTCCCGCGCCATCTGCCCCAGCGTGCGCACAATGGCATCCGTATCCTCGGCCTGCGCGGCGATCAGATCGCGCGCACCCGACACGCTGGCCAGCCCGCGCCAGGCCATCAGGCTGACGAGCGCCATCAGCGCCAGGGCGACCAGCACCTCGATCAGCGTGAAGCCGGCCTGCGATTGCGGAGAACGGCGCATCGTCATCGCAGGCTGGACAGCAGGCCGTCGAGCTGCAGCAGAATCGCCCCGTCGCGCGGAGACGCCGCGTCGTGGACCTTCACCGCCACCTGCCGGAAGCTGCGGTTCATCGAATTGGTAAAGACCAGTTCGCATTGCAGCGCCAGCCCGCCTTGCGGACACGGCACCATCTGCGTGCCGGCGCGCGGCAGGGCCTGTTCCAGACGCAGTTGCGTAAGCGCGTTCTGCGCGGCCAGCAGCGCCAGCGTCTTGTCCTGCAAGGCACGATTGTTTGCAGCCATCACCCCAGTCGCACGCAGTGCCGCGCCCATCGCCACCGCGATGATCGCCAGCGCCACCAGCACCTCGATCAGCGTGAAGCCACGCTCGCGATTGCGCGCGGCCGGGAATGCCGAATCCGCTGCATTCGGGCGCGCCTGGCTGCGGGCGGCCTCGGCAGTCATCTCAACGAATCTCATAACGCCCCGCAGCGTCGCGTTGCAGCGTGACGTGCACATCCGCCGCGCTCAGCGTCAGCGTCATCGGCGCGGCAACCCATTCGGTATTGAAGATCAGCGGGCGGTCCGGATCCAGACGCCATTGCACCGGCGCGGCCGACCAGGACTGCGGCCGAAGCACCTCGTCGCTTTCCAATCGGTCGACCGGCACGGGAATATCGTCCTGCGCCGTGGGACCGGCCGCCCGGCCCGGGCGCTCAAACGACCACCCCTGGCCGTTCGCCAGCCACCGGATGTTGCGACCGTCGCTGCGCGCTTCGCTCTGCGCCACGGTGAACGCATCGGCCAAACGCTCCGCGTCGGCGCGCAGGCGGTTGTCGCCGCGGCCGACGGACAGGCTCACCATGCTCGCGGCAATGGCCACGATCACCAGCACCACCAGGACTTCGACCAGCGTGAAACCGCGCTCAGAGGTCCCAGGAACCGATGTCGGCATCGCCGCTTTCTCCGCCGGGCTTGTTGTCGGCGCCAAACGAGAAGACGTCGACGTCGCCTTTGACGCCGGGGCTCAGGTATTGATAGGGATGGCCCCACGGATCGTTGGGCAACTTGTCCAGATAGCCGCGCCAGTTGGCCACGCCGTCCGGCTTTTGCGCCAGCGCGCGCAGACCCTGCGCAGTGGTGGGATAGCGGCCATTGTCCAGGCGATACAGCTTGAGCGCCTGCATGATGCCGCCGATGTCCTGGCGGGCAGCGGCTTGGCGCGCCTGATCGGGGCGATCCAGCACACGCGGCACCACCAGCGCGGCCAGAATCCCCATGATCACAATCACCACCATGATCT
>NZ_DAMCTG010000052.1:0-36794 GCF_032113835.1 Achromobacter sp.
GGATGCCGTACCGGCCCGACTACGCCTAAACGCTTGACGGTCAAGACGGTATCTTCGGGAGTTGCTCTCCCCCTGGGGGTCAGACACCTTCAGCACGCCGTCCGATCTTCAAAAATTCTTCGTCGGATGTCACGGCGCCGCGCATCCGGTTTACAACGTCTGCTAGGCCGCGCCGACCGGCGCGCATCGACAGGAGCGCTACATGGATTTGCAGCTGGCGGGTAAACGCGTCCTCATCACGGGCGCCTCCAAGGGCATCGGTCTGGCGTGCGCCATCGCGTTTGCGCGGGAAGGCGCCGAGCCGATACTGGTTGCGCGTGACGATGCCGCGTTGCATGGCGCCACGGCGGCGATCCGCGAGCAGACGGGGCGGCAGGCCGGCGCGGTGACGCTGGATCTGGCGCAGCCCGGCTCGGCCGAACGCCTGTGCAAGGAGACGGGGCCCGTCGACATCCTGGTGAACAATGCCGGCGCGGTGCCGGGCGGCGCGCTGGATCAGGTTCAGGACGAACGCTGGCGCGCGGGCTGGGAATTGAAGGTGCACGGCTACATCAGCCTGGCGCGCCACTGCTATCCGGCGATGCGCGACGCGGGGTCAGGCGTCATCGCCAACATCATCGGCATGGCCGGCTCGGCGCCGCGCGCCGATTACATCTGCGGCGCAGCGGCCAACGCCTCGCTGATCGCGTTCACGCGGGCGCTGGGCGGCGAGTCGCCGCGCCACGGCGTGCGGGTGTTCGGCGTCAATCCGTCGCGCACGCGCACCGACCGCGTGCTGACGCTGGCGCGGCAACGCGCGCAGGCGCGCTGGGGCGATGAATCGCGCTGGCAGGAAACGCTGTCGGACCTGCCGTTCGGGCGGCTGATGGAACCGGGCGAGGTGGCCGACATGATCGTGTTTGGAGCGTCGCCGCGCGCGGGCTATCTGAGCGGGACCGTGATCGACCTGGACGGCGGCGAACAATACGCCACGCACGGGCGCTGACGCCGGCGCGGCGGATGCGCGCCGGAAGCCGGCCGCCTGCCAGCACGTCAACAGGAAATCGCGCGCCACTGCGTCTGGCAGCTGCCTCCTGCCGGCACATCGATCGGCAATGCGCGTCAGCGCCTCAAGCAGCAGCAGCCCGCCAGCGCGTCAATGGCAATCGCGGGCCAGCGCCTCAGGCAGCTGCCGCCCGCCAGCCGGCCAGCAGCGCCGGCAATTCGCGCATGTCGGTGAACACGTGCGACACGCCCACGTTGCGCAGCGCCTGCGCGCCGCTGTGGCCGGGTTCGCCGGGGCTGTAGCCGAACACGGTGGCGCCGGCGGCCACGCCTGCCGTTGCGCCGGTGACCGTGTCCTCGACGATGGCGCAACGCGTCGGGTCCACGCCCAGCGCCTGCGCGGCCGCCAGATACACGTCCGGAAACGGCTTGCTGCGCGGCATCTCGTGACCACTGAAGACGCGGCCGTCGAAGCAGTCGGCGATTCCCACCTTGGCCAGTTGCAGCTCGACCTTGCGGCGGTCCGCGCCCGACGCCACGGCGATGCGTCCATTCAGGGCTTCATGCAGGGCGCGCACGGCATCGGGCGCGCCGGGGATCTCGACGAGGTCGCGGTCCAGCGCGTCGTTGCGGCGCTGGCGGAACTGGTCGAACCACGCTTGATCGATCTTGGCGCCGGTGCGCGCCTCGATCAGCGGCAGCTCGTCCTTGACCGCCTTCCCGGTAAAGATCTCCATCGTCTCGGCGTGGGTGATGCCCCAGCCCAACTCATTGAGCATCTCGGTCAGCACGCGGCTGGTGATGGGTTCGGAATCGACCAGGACACCGTCGCAGTCGAACAGCACGGCGTCAAAGGGAAAATCAGTCATTGCGGGCAGCGGGAGGAGTGTCGATGAAGCGGGTAAGCATACTGCACGGCAACTGACCGCCGGCTGGCGCAGCCCTGCGGACAGCAAGCGGCGGAGTGCCGGGGCGCGCGGGACTGGCTAAGCTGTGGATCTCGCGCCCACGCCCACGCCCAAGACCATGACCACGCCCGCCTCCCGGCCGCTCGACCAATACGACTGGATTCGCATCGCAGAGGACCTGGACGCGCAGGGCTGGGCGATGCTGCCCGCGCTCTACGCGCCGGACGATGCGCGTGCGCTGGCAGGGCTGCAAGTCCTGCCAGATCCCTTGCCGGCGCCGCTGGCCAGCCTGCGCGCCGATCTCTATGCGCGCCTGCTGCCGGTGGCGCGCGCCTGGGCAAGCGCACTGGACGTGGATGTCTCGTACCCCGACGATCTGCCCGCCTACCTCCAGCAGAACCGCCAGTCAGGTCAGACCCGCGGCCTGTCCACGATCCAGCGCCTGCGCGCGCCCGGCTACCAGCCGCTGCTGCAGCACGCCGACGGCGCCTGCGTGTTTCCGCTGCGGCTGATCGTGCTGCTGTCCGAGCCCGGCGTGGACTTTACGGGCGGCGAACTCGTCATGACCGAGCAGCGTCCGCGCATGCAGTCGCGTCCGATGGTGCTGCCGCTGGGCCTGGGGGACGGGGCGGTGATCGCGACGTCGCACCGGCCCGTATCAGGCTCGCAAGGCATCTACCGCGTCACGGAACGTCAGGCCGTCAGCCGGGTGCGCGGCGGTGAACGCGTGGGCCTGGACCTGATGCTCCACGACTCGCCATAGCGGGCGGCGGCGTCGCGCGCGTCATCGCGAACGCCAGTCCACGAGTTAAACCTTCAGCCGCCCTACCAGCCGACTCACAGGCCGACTCACAGGCCGACTCACAGGCCAACTCACAGGCCGACTCACAAGCCGCCCACGAGCAAACCCACCAGCCGCCCCTCCCACCGGCACAACCCGCTGTCAATTTTCCGCCGTGATGTTGCCATCGGCCACCACCTTCGCAAAGACCGCCGTCTGCGCCTTGATGAACGCGCGGAACGCATCCTGGCTCATCGGCTGCACTTCGCCGCCCAGCTCGCGGATGCTGGCCACGAACTTTTCGTCCTTCAGGCTGCGGTCGATGGCGGCGGCCAGCTTCTGCTGCACCTCCGGCGGTGTATTCGCCGGCACAAAGACGCCGAACCAGTTCTCCAGCGCGTAGTCCTTGAGCGGCGCGTACTCAGCCAGCGCGGGAATGTCCGGCGCGAACGACGCGCGCTTCGCAGACGTCACCGCCAGCGGCTTGACCTTGCCGCTTTTAATGAACGGCAAGGCGCCCGCCAGGCTGACAAAGGTGAGGTCCACGCTGCCCGCCGCCACGTCCACCAGTTGCGCCGCGGCGCCCTTGTACGGCACGTGGACCATCTTGATGCCCGCCAGCGACTGCAACAGCTCGCCATTCAGATGCTGGGGGTTGCCCACGCCGCTCGTCGCGTACGTCAGCTTGTCCGGATGCGCACGGCCATACGCCACCAGCTCCTCGACATTTGCGACCGGCAGCTTGGGATTGGCGACCAGCACGTTCGGCACGCGGGCGATCAACGCCACGGGCGCGAGGTCCTTTTCCGGCTGGTACTGCATCTTGCTCTTGAAGACGAGCGGATTGATGGCCGTCTCGCCGGCCGATCCCAGCAGCAGCGTCGCGCCGTCCGGCGCGGAACGCACGACCGCCGTCGCGCCCAGCATGCCGCTGGCGCCCGGCCTGTTCTCCACGACCACGCCCTGCGGCAGTTCGCTGCGCAGGCGCTCGGCCAGCAGCCGGCCCATGCCGTCGACGCCGCCGCCCGCCGCAAAGGGCACGATCAGGGTGATGGGGCGGTTGGCCGGCAAGTCGGCGGCGTGCAGCGGGGTTGAGGCGGCAAGCGCCAAGGCCGCCGCGGCGGCCAGGGTACGGATGTGGGGCATGGTCTGTCTCCTTTAGGCCTTGCGTCATTGCGCGGCCGGGTTTTTCCTTAATTGCATTTTATGCAGGCAATATGCAAAACTGGCAGCTATGGAAAACACCAATGCCCCGCTGCGCCGCGCACGCTTCACCCTGAACGGCGTCCCGTACACCTGCCTGGATCTGCCGGCTGAATATGGCGCGGACTATTTCCGGCTGCCGGTCGTGCTGCGCCTGCTGCTGGAGAACGCGCTGCGCAACATGCAGGGCGCCGAGCGCGACGCCGCCGTCGCCGCGCTGTTCGGCTGGCTGGCGCACGGCACCAGCGAATCTGAAATCGCCTTTCAACCGGGCCGCGTGCTGATGCACGACACCACCAGCACGCCCGCGCTGGTCGACATTGCCGCCATGCGCGACGCGCTGGCCGAGGCCGGGGTCGACCCGGCGGTGCTGAATCCCGTGCTGCCCGTGGACGTGTCGGTGGACCACTCGCTGGCCGTCGAAGCCTATGCGCGCAGCGATGCGGCGCAAGCCAACCTGGACCTGGAACTGCGGCGCAACGCCGAGCGCTACCGCTTTCTGCGCTGGGCCTCCAAGGCCCTGTCGAACGTACGCATCCACCCGCCGGGCACGGGCATCATGCACACGATCAACCTGGAGCAACTGGCCACGGTGGTCTGCCAGCAGCCCGGCCCCGACGGCATGGCCCTCCACCCCGACATGATGATCGGCACCGACAGCCACACGCCGATGATCAACGGCATCGGTGTGCTGGGCTGGGGCGTGGGCGGCCTGGAAGCGCAGACGGTCATGTTCGGCATGCCGACGATGCTGCGTATTCCCGACGTAATCGGCGTGCGGCTGACCGGCGCGCTTCGGCCCGGCGTCACGGCCACGGACCTGGCGCTGACCGTCACCCAGCGCCTGCGCGCCATCCACGTATCCGGCGAGTTCGTCGAATTCTTCGGACCGGGCGTGGCCACACTGCCGGCCGGCAGCCGCTGCGTCGTCGCCAACATGGCGCCCGAGTATGGCGCGACGACGGGCTACTTCCCGATCGACGGCGCAACGCTCGCCTACCTGCGCCAGACCGGCCGCGCTGAAGATCAGATCGCGCGCGTGGAGGCCTATGCGCGATTCACCGGCATCGCGCTGGATCCCGACGCCGAGCCCCGCTACACCCGCGTGGTCGACATCGCGCTGGATGCGGTGCAGATGCACGTGGCCGGGCCCAAGCGCCCGCAGGACTTGCACCCCTACGGACAGACGCGCGAGATCCTTGCGGCGCTGGATTTCACGCCGCGTGCGCCGTCCGCCCTGCCCCGTCACGCCATCGCCATTGCCGCGATCACCAGTTGCACCAACACGTCCGATCCGCGCCTGTTGACGGCCGCCGGGCTGCTGGCCCGCAAGGCGCGGCGGGCCGGGCTGCGGCCGCCGCACTGGGTCAAGACGTCGCTGGGTCCCGGCTCCCCCGCCGCCGCCGAATACCTGGCCCGCGCCGGTCTGCTGGACGACCTGGCCGCGGTCGGTTTTGACATCGTCGGCTACGGCTGCACCACCTGCATCGGCAACTCTGGTCCGCTGCCGCCGGTCGTGCGTGACGCGTTGGCCGACGGCGCCATCCACCCCGTGGCGGTGCTGTCCGGCAACCGCAATTTCACGGGCCGGATCCATCCCGATCTGGACCTGGGCTTTCTGATGTCGCCGCCGCTGGTCATCGCCTTTGCGCTGGCCGGCGACGCGGAAAGAGACCTGAGCCGCGAGCCGGTCCAGGTGACGCCCGATGGGTGTGCGGTGCACCTGTCAGACCTGTGGCCGACGGAAGCCGAGATCGACGCCGCGCTGGCCGCCGGGCAGCGCCCCGATGACTATCGCGCCGCATTCAAGATCGCCAGCGCGAACCCCGCGTGGCAGGCCCTGCAATCGCCCGCGTCGGCGCGGTTTCCGTGGGACCACGCGTCCACCGCACTGCGCCGCCCACCGTTTGCCAGCACCGAGGCCGGCAGCCAGCTCGGCCGCTACACCGCGCATCCGCTGCTGGTCGTGGGCGACGACGTGACCACGGACCACCTGTCGCCCGCCAGCGCCATCCCGCCCGACAGCCTGATCGCGGATTTCCTGGTCGAACGCGGCGACGACCGCAACGACCTGAACGTGTTCGCCTCGCGCCGCGGCAACTGGGAAGTCATGATGCGCGCCGCGTTCTACAGCAAGGGCCTGTCCAACCTGCTCTGTCCCGCTGCCCCCGTCGGCCACACGCTGCATGCGCCCAGCGGCCGGCTTGAACCCATCTGGGACGCCGCCGCGCATTACGCCAAGGCGTCGCAGCCGGTCGTGCTGGTGGCGGGCGCGCGCTTCGGCACCGGTTCGTCGCGCGACTGGGCGGCCAAGGGCCAGCGCCTCTTGGGCATCCGCGCGGTGCTGGCGGTCAGCTTCGAGCGTATCCACCGGTCGAACCTGATCGGCATGGGCATCCTGCCGCTGCGCCTGCCCGACGGGGTTACGCCGGCGACGCTGCAGCTGCAGCCGGGCGACCGGATCGAGATCGACGCAGAGGCCGCCGCGCTGACGCCCCGCGCCCCCATCCCCGTGCGCATCCTGCGCGCCGATGGCCGGACCGAGCCGCTGACCGCCACCGCGGCCGTCGAGACCCGGCTGGAGATCCGGCTGTTGCAGATGGGCGGCGTCATTCCCGCTATCCTGTCGGACACCATTTCATCGGCCGTCCGCCACCCATGAGCGCACAAACCAATACCGTCACGAAGATCCTGGACCTCATCAAGGAAGACCGTCTGCAGGAAGGCGCGCACCTGCGCGCGCAGAAGATCGCCGATCGCCTGCGGCTGTCGCGCTCGCCGGTCAACGACGCGCTGGGCATCCTGGAGCAGCATGGCGTGGTGGCGCGCAAGCCCAACCGCGGGTATTTCCTGCTGCGGGACTTCGACGTCGCGGGCGAGGCCCCCGCCGACATCGCGCCCCCGTCGGCGGACGACATCGTCACGCAGACCTACTTCGCGCTGGCCGATGAACTGCTGCGCGGGGAATTGCCGATGCAGTGCAGCGAAGCGCTGCTGCGCACGCGCTATGCGCTGACCAATGCGCAGACCCAGGCGCTGCTAGGCCGCATCTCGCAAGAGGGCTGGGCGCAGCGCCGGCCTGGCTACGGCTGGGAGTTCTCGTCCATGATGACGACGCCCGACAGCCTGCTGCAGTCCTACCGGCTGCGGCTGGCGCTGGAGCCGGCGGCGCTGCGCGAACCCGGCTTTCGCATCGAAAAATCCGTGCTGGCGCGGTGCCGCGCCGCCGAGATGCATCTGCTTGACGGCGGCATCGCCACCGACACCGCGGACCAGCTCCACGATCGCGGCGTGCGCTTTCATGAATCGCTGGTGGAAGCGTCCGGCAATCCGTTCTTCATCGACACGATCAAGCGCGTTAACCGCGTACGCCGCCTGCTGTCCTACCGCTCGATGCAGGACCGCAGCCGCTACAAGCAGCATTGCGACCAGCACCTGGCCATCCTGGACCTGCTGGAACGCGAACGCAACGACGAAGCGGCCGAGGCGCTTTCCGCCCATCTGCGCAGCACGCTCGACAATCTGGCCCGCATCAGCGGCATCCTGACTTCGTAGCGCCGCGCGTGGCGCGGCTGTTTTCAACTGGCAGAAAAGAGGCTCGCGCCATGCATGTCTATATCGGCTCCCGGACCACCCGGGAACGCAACGCCCGCGGCGAGGGCATCAGCGTGTTCGACTACGCCCCCGAGACGGGAACGCTGACGCTCAAACAGGTGGTCGGCGATCTGCACAACCCGTCGTATCTGCTGCCGCACCCGTCGCTGCCCGTGGTGTACACCGTGCACGGCGACAGCAGCGAGGTCAGCGCGCTGCGCCGCGATACCCGAGACGGCACGTTGACGCCGTGGCACACGCGGGATTGCCAGGGCCGCAATCCGGTGCACTTGGCGCTGGGGCCGTCGGCCCGTTATCTGATGGTGTCCAACCACCTGACCGGCGCGCTGGCGGTGCTGCCCGTGGCGGCGGACGGCGCGCTGCAGGCGGTGTCGCAGACGGTGCCGCTGGCGGGCGAGCCGGGGCCGCACCGAAAGGAGCAGCCGTTTTCCAAGCCGCATTTCAACGTGCTCGACCCGTCGGGCCGGTATGTGGCGGTGCCGGACAAGGGGCTGGACCGGGTCTTTCTGTACTCCGCCGACGCGCACGACATCGGCGCGCAGCCCGCCAGCGTTGCGTCCACGCGCGAGGGGGCAGGCCCGCGCCATGCGGTGTTTCATCCATCGGGCAACTGGCTGTATGTCGTCAACGAACTGGACAACACCGTCACGGCTTACGCTGTCGACGCGGGCGCGCTGCGTCCCTTCCAGGTGCTGTCCACCCTGCCCGACACCTATACCGGAAACAGCCGCGCCGCCGGCATTGCGCTGGACCGCGATGGCCAGCACCTGTACGCGTCCAACCGGGGCGACGACAGCATCGCGGTGTATCGCGTGGACGCAGCCAGCGGCCGCCTGACCACCGTGCAGCACGCCCACACGCACGGCAAGACACCACGCTTTTTCACGCTGTCGCCCGACGGCCGGTTCGTCTTCGCGCTGAACGAAGACAGCGACACGCTGCAGCGGTTTCGTGTCGATCCGGCCAGCGGCATGTTGGCGCACGACGGCTACGCGCTGTCCGTCGGCAGCCCGGTGTGCATGGTGTTTGCCGGCCTTTAGAAGTCCAACGATTTAGAAGTCCATCGACGCCGACAGCATGACGGTGCGCGGCACGCCCTGCGAGATCGTGCCGTACGAGGCTACGCCGGACCAATAGGCGCGGTTGAACACGTTGACGACGTTGGCGCGCAGCGTGACGTCCCGGCCCTGGACCTTGAGGGCATAGCGCGCGCCCAGGTCGAACGTCGTCCACGACGGCACGGACTGCGTGTTGGCCTGATTGACGTATTCGCGTCCGGTGTAGACCATGCCGCCCGTCAACGTCAGGCCCGCCACCCACGGCGTGTCCCACTCGGCGCCCAGGTTGACGGCGACGGTCGGCACGCCGACGGGGCGGTTGCCCCGCGTGACCGCGCTGTTGGTGCGCGTCAGCTCGGCATCCAGGAACGTCACGCCGCCCAGGAGGCGCACGCCGCGCAGCGGTTCGCCGGACACATTCAATTCCAGCCCGCGGTTGCGCTGCTCGCTGTCGGCCGCGTACACGCCGTTCGTGAGCTGCCCGCTGGGCTTGGTGATCTCGAAGGCGCTCAGCGTCACCATCGCGCTGTCCAGTTCGACCTTGACGCCCACTTCCTTCTGCTTGGCCTTGTACGGCTTGAAGACCTCTCCCGCGTTGGTGGCGGTGGCGGGCGCGACGTCGCCCTTGCTCAGGCCTTCGATGTAGTTGGCGTAGAACGAGACGTTGTGCCAGGGCTTGATGACCAGTCCCGCCAGCGGCGTGGTCGCGCTTTCGTCATAGCTGACGGTCCGCACGCCCGTGGCGCCGTTGAAGTTGCGCGATTCGATGCGCTGATGGCGCAGGCCCAGCGTCAACTGCGCCCGCTCGTCCAGGATGCTGAGCGTATCGGCCAGCGCCAGCCCGGACAGGTCGGACGACGACACCTTGGGCACGTTGGCCGGCGCGGGGATGTGCTGCTCGGGACGCGTGATCGGATGGTAGATGTTGGACGTGAGCGGCGTGCCGTTCACGCTGGCCTGCAGGTTGCGGTCGCTGTACAGGCTGCCCATGAAGCTGACCGCGTGGCGCACCGGACCCGTGTCCAGCTTGGCGCGCAGCCCGGCGTTGTAGGTGCTGCGGTTGACCTGGAAGCGGAAGTTGTTGGGCGTCACCACGGTGTCGCCGGCCTCGTTCACGATGGTGGGCGTCTGGTCCGACAGGCGCGACACGCTGGTGTCCGAGCCGCCCGCGTCCGCGAACACCGTCAGGCGGTCGCTGATGTCGTATTCCACGCGCAGCAGCGCCGACTGGCCGTCGGACTTCCACCAGCCCCACGGCTGCGTGGCGTTGCGGCGGCCGTCCGGGGCACGCGGCACGGCAATGCCCGGCGCCACCAGAAACGGTCGCGTCGGCGCGTCGATCTTCTCGTGCTGCGTCAGCAGATCCAGCGAGGCGCGCAGTTTTTCACCCTGGTAATCCAGCGACAGCGCGCCGATGGTCGTGCGCGAACTCATGTTGTCCAGCGGCGTATCGCCCTGCCGCTGCATGCCGTTGACCCGCACGCCCCATTCGCCCGCGTCGCCAAATCGGCGGCTCAGGTCGACCCGCGCGCCGAACTGCGAGTCGCCGACGTAATCGGCCGACACGCGGGTCAGGTCCTCGGGCAGCGAGCGCTTGGGCACCATGTTGATGACGCCGCCCACCCCACTGTTGGGCGACATGCCGTACAGCAGCGCGGCCGGCCCCTTCAGCACTTCCACGCGCTCGATGTAGTCGGTGAAGACGTGGTAGTTGGGCGCGACGCCATAGACGCCGTCAAAGGCGATTTCGCCGAGGTTGCCTTCGCCGATGGGAAAACCGCGGATGTAGAACGAATCGGTCACGCCGCCGATCTGGCCGGTAAAGCGCACGGACGGCTCGACGGTCAGCGCGTCGGCCAGGGTCACGGCCTGGCGGTTCGCCAGCAATTCCGAGGTGTAGCTGGTGACGTTGAACGGCGTGTCCATCACGTCGCGATTGCCCAACAGGCCCATCCGCGCGCCGCGCGCCACCTGGCCGCCGGCAAATTCCGCCGGCAGCGCGGAGGGGCTGACGCCCGCCCCGTCCACGGTGACCACGGGCAGCACGGTCGTCTCGCCTGCGGCTGCGGGCAGCTTGCGCAGCGAATACGCGCCGCCGCCCTGTTCGGCCAACGCATAGCCCGATCCGGACAGCAGGCGGGCGAACCCTTCCCGCACGGTGTAAGCGCCCTGCAGGCCGTCGCTGTGCTGGCCCGCGACCAAGGCGGGATCGAAAGACAGCGGCACGCCCGCACTGGCGGCAAACTGCGCCAGCACGTCGCCCAGCGGGCCCGGCGCGATGGCGTAGGACTTGCGCGGCGCGGCGCTGGCGGTCTCGGCCGCGAACGTGGGCGCCGGCATTCCCGTGGCCGCGAGCAACGCCAGCCCCAGGCCGGCGGCCCGGACCAGCGACGCCGCGGGCGAGAGGACGGCAATGCCGCGCGGCAGGCGGGGCGGTCGGGAGAGTCGGGAAACCATGAAACGATCCTTCGTGGGTAGGGGTGGCGCGCATGTCGCGGCGGTTCACCCGGTACACCGGACGAAGCGGAAAAAAGTGTCAGCCGATCGGCGATTAATTTGTAACGGCAGCGCGCGGCGCAACCGTCGTCCACCACGGCGTCACGCGGCTGACCCGGACCGGCAGCGTCTTTTGCAGCAGACGCAGGCTGGCCTCGATGTCGTTCAACGGAAATGCGCCGGACACGCGCAGGTCGGCCACCGCGGGATCGCAACGCAGCACGCCGTGGCGGTAGCGTCCCAGCTCGTCCACCAGATCGGCCAGCCGCCAGTTGCGCGCGGCCAGCATGCCGTCCGCCCACGACGCCGCCAACGGATCGGCCGAGACCGGCGCCGCGGCCCCGCCGGCCGTGAAGACGGTCTGCTCGCCCGCCGCCAGCACCACGGCGCTGGCGTCCGCCCGGGCGGGCCGGACCTCGACCGCCCCCTCGTACACCGCCACGCGGACGCTGGCGCCCTCGTCGCGGACCATGAAGCGCGTGCCCAGCGCACGCAGGACGCCCTGCGTCGTCTGCACCAGGAACGGGCGCGGCGCCGGTGCGGGATCGCGTCCGGTCGTCAGCAGGATTTCGCCCGCGCGCAGCCACAGCACGCGTTGCGTCGAGGTGTAGTCGACGTCCACGGCGCTGGCCGTGTTGAGCACCAGGTGCGTGCCGTCGGCCAGTTCGACGCGGCGTTGCTCGCCGGTCGCCGTGCGCAGGTCCGCGCGCCATTCGCGCCACGGCAGCTCGCGCACGCCCAGCCAGGCGGCCGGGCCCAGCACCAGCAGTCCGGCCAGCGCACGCACGGCCTGCCGGCGTCCGGCGCGGTCCGCCTGCCGTAGCGCCTGCCCGCCGATACCCGGCGGCACCTGACCAAAGCCGCGCAGCATCGCCTCGGCGCGTTGCCAGGCGGCTTCATGGTCGGCGCTGCGTGCCCGCCAGCGCACCAGCGCCGCGCGATCCGCCGCCGACAGCGTCTCGGACTGCAGACGCACCAGCCAGCCGGCCGCTTCGTTGAGAATGGCGGGGTCGATGGCCGCGTTCACGCCGCGTCCGACTGATAGGCGATCAGGCACGCGGCAAAGGCGGCCTGCATATGCCGCTTCACGGTCGACAGGGACACGCGCAGCTTGCGCGCGATCTCGTCATAGCCCATGCCGTCGAATTGCGACAGCAGAAAGACCTCGCGCGTGCGGGCGGGCAGCGAACGCAGGGCGGCGTCGATGGCGTGCAACGTTTCCAGGATCAGGGCGCGCGCCTCGGGCGACGGCGCCTCGGCCTCTGGCACGTGCGCCACGGCGGCCAGGTAGGCGTCTTCCACCGCGCGGCGGCGCCAATGGTCCGCCACCAGGCCCTTGGCGATGTGGGCAAGCAGCGCACGCGGCTCGGCGCCGGTCTCTTCCCGGCGCCGCCCCGCCATCAGCCGTACGAAAGTGTCGTGCGCCAGATCCGCGGCGTCAAAGGAACTGCCCAGCTTCTTGCGCAGCCACATCGACAGCCAGCCGTGGTGATCGCGATAAAGCTGGGTGACGTTGTCGGCGGATGGGGATAGCGGCGCAGGCAAGGCGCACCTCGGCAGATATGCAAATAGGAATTGTTTTTATTCTATACGAGCCGCTTGACCGCGCACACGCGCCGAGGCGGTGAGATAGAATCGATGTCCTTCCCGCCCGACTCATGAGCGCCATGCAGAACGACCTGTCCGTGCCTCAGTTCCTTGCCAGCGGCGGGGAAATGGGCGCACGCCTCAGCCGGCACGACTGGTCCGCAACGCCACTCGGCCCCCTCTCCACCTGGCCCGCCTCGCTGCGCATTGCCGCAAGCATGGTGTTGTCCTCTCGGTTCCCGTCCTGTCTGGTCTGGGGTCCCAACCTCATCTCGATCTACAACGACGCCTTCGTGCCCATCCTGGGCGCCAAGCCCGACGCGCTGGGCCGCCCGTTCAACGAGGTGTGGCACGAAGCCTGGTCACTGATCGGCCCGATTGCCGAACGCGCCTACGCCGGCGAGGCCACCTTCATCGAGGACTATCCGCTCGAAGTCCATCGATACGGCCGCGCCGAGATAGCGAACTTCACGTTCTGCTACAGCCCCGTCCACGATGAAAATGGCGATGTCGTCGGCATGATCGACACCGTCATTGAAACCACCGCGCGGGTCGGCGCCGAAAAGGCGCAGGCCGACGCGCTGCGCCTGGCCGAAGAAGCCCTGCGCCAAAGCCAGAAGATGGACGCCATCGGCCAACTGACGGGCGGCGTCGCGCATGATTTCAACAACCTGCTGACGGGCATTTCCGGCAGCCTGGATTTTCTGTCCCAGCGCCTCGCGCAGGGACGGACCGATGACCTCGGCCGTCACATCGCAGTGGCTAAAAGCGGCGCCGACAGGGCGGCCGTCCTCACGCGCCGCCTGTTGAACTTTTCGCGCCGGCATCCGCTGGAGCGCAAGGCGGTGGACATCAACCACGTCATCTCCGACATGGAGGCGCTGATCGCGCGCAGCGCCGGATCGGCGGTCACGCTGGACGTGGCCTGCGCGCCCGGCTTGTGGCCGGTCTGGGTGGACGCACACCAGCTTGAAAACGCGCTTCTGAACCTGTGCCTGAACGCGCGCGACGCCGTGTCCGGAAGCGGCACGCTGCGCATCGCGACGAACAACGTGACCCTGGACGCCGAGGCCGCGCGAGAGCGCGGCTTGCAACCGGGCGATCACGTGCGGCTGCGCGTGTCCGACACGGGATGCGGCATGACGCCCGAGACGATGGGGCGCATGTTCGAACCCTTCTACACCACCAAGCTGGCCGAGCGCGGCACCGGCCTGGGACTTGCGCTGGTTCACGACTTCGTCCGCCAATCCGGCGGCCATGTCCAAGTGCGTTCGCAGCCGGACCAGGGTACGGATATCGACCTGTACTTTCCGCGCCATGGCGGCGCGCAGATCGAGGTCGCGGCGGACTCCGCCGCCCCGCCGCCGCGCGCCTTGCAAGGCGGGACGGTGCTGTTGGCCGAGGACGACCCGGCCGTGCGCGAAGTCACCGCCGAAGTGCTGAAGGAAATCGGCTACGACGTGATCGAGGCCACGGACGGCGCCAGCGCGCTCAAGCACCTGACCACGCAGGCCCGGATCGATCTGTTGGTGTGTGATCTGGCCTTGCCGGGCGGCGTGAATGGACGACGGGTGGCAGAGACCGGCAGGACGTTGCGGCCGGGGATGAAGGTGCTGTTCATCACGGGCTATGGCGAAAGCGCCGAGGGCGACAACGTGCCGGCGGCGGGCGCGCCGGTGCTGCTCAAGCCGTTCACCCTGGATGACCTGGCGAGCCAGGTGCATGCACTGATGCGCTGAACGGACCAGCGCTCAGCCGGACGGCAGGCGCCGGGCCGTGCGGATCCAGAACAGCCCCGCCCCCGACAGCAGCATGGCGAACAGCAGATACGCAAAACAGATCAGCAGACCGAAGAAATAGTAGCGGTCGTAAACCTTGGCCGCCCACCACGCAACGCCGCCATACACCACCATGACGATGAACGGCAGCCACAGCACCGCAACGCCGGCGCGGCGCCAGCCCGGGGTGTTCAGACGCGGAAACTGATGCGGCCGGGCGCGCAAAAGCAACGCCAGCGCCGACAGCGCCGGCAGCAGAAAGGCCAGCACCGCCAGCACCAGCAGGCCGGCATCCAGGAACGTCGCCACGAACTCGCGCAAAATCGGCTCCTTGCACGGCGCGCACGGGTGGCGCCGTCCCGGACGTTATACACGAGCCGCCGCGCGCCTCCTTACAGCTTGGGCGCGTAGCGCACGGTCAGCATCACATTGCGAGGCTCGCCGTAGTAGTTGTTGCTGGACAGCGTGTTGTACGAAGGCACGTAGTATTTCTTGTCGAACACGTTGTTCACGTTAAGGCCGAAGCTCAGCTCCGGCGTGGCCTGGTAACCCACCCGCGCGTTCCAGATCGTGAATCCCGCCAGCTTGAATTCGCGGTCCGAACTGATCGTCGACGTCTGCGTATTCACGCCGGTGCCCACGCTCAGGCGGTTCCACATGCCCGGCAGCTTGTAGTTGGCCCACAGGCGCAGCATGTGCTTGGGCGTCCAGGTGTTGAAGACCTTGCCCTGGTTGTCGGGATCTTCCAGGAACTTGGTGGTGTTGTAGGCATAGCCGGCATACAGCTCCAGCCCCTTGACCACCTCGCCAGAGATCTCGGCCTCGACGCCCTGGCTGCGGACCTTGCCCGCCGCGCGCGAGCAGTACCAGCCGTTGCAGGCGAACCCGGCGTCGTAATCATTGACCGCACGGTTCTTGTGGTCGTAGCGGAACAAGGCAAGCAGCGTATTGACCCGGCCGTCCGCCAGTTCACCCTTCACGCCGACCTCGTAGTTGTTGCCCTCGATCGGCTTGAGCAGGCTGCCCGACACCGTGCGCTCGGTCTGCGGTTCAAACACCGTGGTGTAGCTGCCATACACCGACCAGTTGTCGGTCAGCGAATACACGATGCCGGCGTACGGAATGAACTCGCCCGACGTCGACGACGTCGTGGTGTCGCCCCCGCCGCTGTAGCTATAGTCGAACCAGCCGACGCGGCCGCCGCCGATCAGCGCCAGGGACTGCGTGGGCTTGACGCGCCACGTGCCGTAGATGCCCTTCTGCCGGATGTCGTAGGCGCTGCGCGAATCGTAGCCGCTGGCGGCGACGATGGAATCAATGTCCTGCCACGGACGGTGATGGTCCAGGTCGAAGATATTGCCGCCGCTTTCCCAGGAGCGGGTGAACCGGTCGTTCGTCGTGAGCTTGGAGTAGTTGGCGCCAATCACCACTTCCTGCGCCATGCCCCAGGCGTTGAAATCGCCAGCCACCGACATGTCCATGCCGCGCTGGCGGCTCGTGAAGTCCACACCGAAATTGCCGTAGTCCAGGCCGCTGCCGTCTTGCTGCACGGGCCCGGTCACGCGCTGGTGCACGGTCGTGTTGTCTTCGTCCATCGCCACGCCGGCAAGCCGGAAGCGCCACGAGGAATTGAATCGATGCGTGACGTCGGCGTTGAAGATGGTCTGGTCGTTGGTGGCGCGGTTCCAGGTCGAACCGGTAAACGTCGAGCGCGGCAGATCGATGCTGCCGCCATCCTCGAAACGGGGATAGCCGACGAACATGGGCCGCGACTTGCTGTACCGGTTGCTGACGCCCAGGCCCACCGTCGTGTTCTCGGTAATGTCGTAGTCCAGCGCGGCGTACAGGTTGCGCGTCCTTTCCCATACGTAGTCGATGTACGAATGGCTGCGGTCCTCGTCCAGCACGACGCGGCCGCGCAGCGTGCCCGATTCGTTGAGCGGACCGCCCGCATCCAGCGTCAGGCCGTAGTGATCCCACGACCCCACCTTGCCCGAGATGACCACCGACGGTTCGGCGCCGCCGCGCTTGCGCACCAGGTTGATCGCGCCGCCGGGGCTGCCCGCGCCCTGCAGCAGGCCGGCCGCGCCGCGCAGGATCTCCACGCGGTCATAGAACACCAGCGAATCCTGCTCCCAGTTGCCCAGGCTGTAGCTGTTGCGCAGCAGGGACACGCCGTCGTACTGCAGCAGATCCACGGGGAAGCCGCGCGAATTGATCGCGACGCCGGCGCCCACGCCCTGCACGCCCACCATGCCGGCGGTGTTGTTGACGGCGTCGGGCAGGCTGGTCATGTCCTGGTCGTCCATCCGCTGGCGCGTCAGCACGGTGATGGACTGCGGAATGTCCTTGAGCGCCTGCGCCGTCCTGCCGATGGTGACCGCCGGCGACGTGTACGAACCCGTGCCGTCCGTCGTGGTGTTGTAGGTGCCCGTCACCGTCACAGGCGCCAGCGTCGCGGCCGTCTCGGCCGGCGCCTGCCGCAGGCGATAGCCGCCCTCGGCGCGCGCCACCGCTTGCAGGCCCGTGCCCGCCAGCAGGCGTTTCAGCGCGGCGTCCACCGCGTACGTGCCAGTCAATCCCCGCGTCGAGGCGCCGGCCGTCAGGCCCGGATCGGACGCCACCATCACGCCCGCCTGCACGCCGAACGTGCCGAGCGCCGCGCTCAGCGGCCCGGCCGGAATGCTGAACGCAATGGCACGCGGCGCCTGCGCCTGGGCATGCACCGCCACCGGCGCCAGGACGGCAACCGCGGCAAGCGGCGCGAAACGCCGCAACGCGGCGCTCAGCGCCGTGCGGCGCAGGGGAAGGCGGACAAGCGCCGCAGCGCTTACGGCGCGGACAGGACGAGGTGACATGAAGGGGTTCCCAGGCTCATGAAAGGTCGGCGCAGCCGCGAGACACGGGCTGCTTTCCTTACATGAAGCGCGAGATCGGGATATCCGCCGTTGCTGTTACAAAAAAGCCGGCGATGCAGGAAAACGCGGCTCATCGAGGGACGAGAATCACAGGGCAACGCGGTTCACACGTGGCTCACCGTCACCCAGTAACGCGTATAGCGGCGCACCTGCACCGGGAGGATTTCTTCCAGCATGGCCAGCACCTTTTCGGTGTCGGCCAGCGGGAACGCCCCCACCACGCGCAGTCCGGCAACCGCGTCCGAGCAATGCAGCAGGCCCGGACGGTAGCGACCCAGCTCGTTCAGGAACGCCGCCAAGGGCATTTCGTCCGCGATCAGCATGCCGTCAAGCCAGGCCGACACGCCGGGTTCAAGCGTTCCCGGCGCAAAGCTGCCGCCTGCGGTGAATTCCGCCTGTTCGCCGGCCCGCACGCGCCGCGGCGCCGCGTCCGGCGCCAAGCCACGCACATCCACCGCGCCTTCCAGCACCGCCACCCGCATGCGGCCCGCCTCCAGGTCGCGCACCAGAAAGCGCGTGCCCACCGGCGTCACCACGCCCCCGCGCGTGCGCACGCTGAACGGCCGGCCGTTCGCATCGCGCGCGGTTGCGATCAGGATTTCGCCGTGCAGCAGCACCAGTTCGCGTTGGCTCGCGGTATAGCGCAGATCCACCGCGGTGCCGGCATTCAACTCCACCAGCGTGCCGTCCGGCAGCGTCACTGACCGGCGTTCGCCGGTGCCGGTGCGCAGGTCCGCCGACAAGCGGCGGATCGCGTCACGCTCGCCCACGGCCCACGCGCCCAGACCCACGCCAACGGCGGCGAACATCAGGCGCAGTGCGGTACGGCGGGATTGGATCAGCGGCGCCTGCAGCAAGGTGCGCGACGCCACCGACGGCCCCGCCTGCGCCACGCCGGCCGCGACGTCGCGCGTCAATGCGCCCAGCCGCTGCCAGGCCAGTTCGTGGGCGGGTTCCGCCCGCCGCCAGCGCTCGAAGCGTTCGCGGTCGGCGGGGCTGGCGTCTTCACGCAGACGCGCCCACCAGTCCGCGGCCTGCCGGATCACTTTCGGGTCGATGGCGCCCGCCTCGGGCGCGTGCGGCCGCAGCAGTTTGGCGTTGTCCATGAATTCGGAGATCAGCCGTACACGGCCGTGTAGCAGTGCACCAGCGCGCGCGCCAGCGACTTCTGCACGGCGTTCGGCGTCAGGCCCAACTGCTGGCCGATCTCGGCATACGACAGGCCGTCGATCTGCGCCATCAGGAAGATCCGGCGGCTGGTCATCGGCAAGGCGTCCAGCAGTTCGCAGACTTCCGCCAGCGCCTCCAGGATCAGCGCGCGGGCCTCGACCGATGGTTCGACGGCCTCGGGCTGCAGCGCCAGCGATTCGGCATAGGCGGCTTCCAGCGCGGCGCGGCGCGCGCGGCCGATCAGCAATCGGGTGGCGATGGTGCGCAGGTAGGCGCGCGGTTCATTGAGCGGTTCGCGGACATTGGCGCGGATCAGGCGCTCGAACGTGTCGTGCGCCAGATCGGCCGCGTCCGACGCATTGCCCAGCTTGCGTTGCAACACGCCCCGCAGCCAGTGGTGGTGGGCCTGGTAAACGGACTGCACCTCTGCACGAGAGGCAAATGAGGAGGATGGCATGGCGGTGCGGCCCGGCGTCGCCGCCTGAGAGCAAGACGAGATGAAAATGATTCGCAATTATAGATGCGGTTTTCGTCTTTGCAAGGCGCTGCCGCCGCGCCATCGGCCTGACTGCGTGACCCGCGCTAGTAATCCATCGGCACGTGGCTCTGCGCGGCGCGTATTTCTTGTAAATGGCGTTCGGCTTCCTGGCGTTCGACGGCGGGCGGCAACGCGCGCCAACTCACCAGATTGCCTGGTGTCTTCAAGGGCATCCAGCCCAATACGCTGTACAGCGAAATCGCGGTGCCGCCGGTATCGAGCCGCGTCTCGTAATAACCCTGGCGGTCCGGCACGGTGTCGCCGGGCGTCCAATCCAATTGAGGCATCAGGTCTCCTCCTGGTGAAGCTTATGTGCAGGGACGCGCGGTCCTTGCAGGGGCGGATCTCACTGATCGTATAGCGTCCGGACCGGCTTGTCCCCTGTCAAAAAGACTGAACTTCCAATTCTTGACAGAGGGGAATCCCTAGGCCGCCCCCACGTTTTTGCATTGCTAAAGCCCGAACACAGGCGCTAGCATGCGGCAACGGATTTTTACCCCCGGGCAGAACATGAATCGCCCGGCCCCTCGCGCCACAAGACGGCCATGCCGAAATCGATCTTTCCGCAGTACCCAAGAGATCGGCTGGCCGCCTTGGCAAGCGCCAATTCCCTGCGCGCCATCCGCGAAGGCCTGCTGTGGGCCATGCCCTGCCTGCTGGTCTCGGCCCTGTTTCTCGTGCTGTCCGTCTGCGCGAGGCTGCTTGGCCTGCCCGCCCCCATCGCCGATCTGCTGGCCGGTCTGCACCGCGCGCTGTCGGGCGTCATCCCGCTGCTGGCCGGGACGGCCATCGGCTACATGCTGTCGATCCGCCATCGGCTTCCGCACCTGCCCACCGCGCTGCTGTGCCTGTGCTTTGTCGTCATCGCCGAAAACCTGCTGTCGCCCTACCCTCGCGCGGCCGCCACGCTCACCTTGTTCATCGCGATCGTCACGCCGATCGCCGCCGTGCCGGCGATGGCCTGGCTGCACCGGCGCCGCTGGACGCAACTGGCGCCGGACGGACTGATCGGCGAGAACGTCCGCGACTCGCTGAACATGATCGTGCCGGGATTGCTGACGGCCGGCCTGGTGATGGCGGCGCTGTCGGCCGCGTTGCGTATTCCCGCGGTGGCGCAGGTCGACATTCCGCTGAGCCTCGCATCGCTGGACAGCCCCTACACATCCGGCGCGCTGGTGGCGGCGCTCAATTCCCTGTTCTGGTTCTTCGGCATACACGGCGCGCAGGCCATGGCGCCCATCATGGACGTGCTGGACCAGGCGACCCGGCTCAACGCCACGAGCGTCGCCGCAGGCTATGAAGGCGTCTATGTGCTGAACGGCACGCTGCTGGGCGCGTTCGTCTTCATCGGCGGCTCAGGCGCGACGTTGTCGCTGGTGGTGGCGATCCTGCTGTTCTCGCGCAGCGATCCGCTGCGGGTGCTGGCGCTGGCCAGCATTCCGGTGTCGCTGCTGAACATCAACGAGATCCTGCTGTTCGGCCTGCCGCTCATCCTGAATCCCCGTCTGTTGCTGCCCTTCGTGCTGACGCCCGTGGTCAATGTGCTGATTGCGGTGGCAGTAGTTCAGCTGGGGTGGCTGGCCCCCGCCACCGTCGCTCTGCCGTTGACGTCGCCCGTGCTGTTCAACGCCTACCTTGGCGCGGGCGAACACCTGGCGGGGATTGCGCTGCAATGCGGGCTGGTGGCGTTGGGCGCGTGCATCTACGTGCCCTTTCTGATCGCGCTAGAGCGGCAGCGCCAGGCCGACGCCACGGTCTACTTCAAGTCGCTGGACACGACTTTTCCGCAGTTGCAGGAAGAATCCCTGCTGTATGCGCATGACCCCGTCGCGTCCACCTACGCCACGCGCGCGCGCCGCCAGGCCGAGGTCGCGCGCATCCGCGCCATCAGCGAATACGACTTCTACCTGGAGTTCCAGCCGCAGGTATCGCTGCGCACGGGTCTATGCACCGGCTGCGAGGCCCTGCTGCGCGCCACCGGCCCCGAAGGCACGCAACAGGCGCCGCTGGAATTTTTGCGCTGGCTGGCGCGGGCCGACCTGATGCGCGAAGTCGATCTCTGGGTGGCGCGGCAGGCGGTGCTGCAATGCCTGGCATGGCGGGAGCAGGGCTTCACGATGCCGATGACCATCAACGTCACGAGCGGCACATTGACGGCGCCGGCTTTTCTCGACCGGTTGATCAAGGTGCTGGCGCAGGTCCAAGGCCAGGTTTCAGTCGAGCTGACGGAAGACGCGCTGGTCGAGGACGCCGAGGCGCTGCACACGGCATTCGACCGCCTGCATGGCATCGGCGCGCGCGTCTATATCGACGACTTCGGCACGGGGTATTCGGCGCTGAGCTATCTGCACCAGTTCCAGATCGACGCGGTCAAGATCGACCGCAGCTTCGTGATGGCGCAGAGCCACGACCGGGGCGCGCTGGTGATGAGCGGCCTGCTGCGATTCTGCGAGGCGCTGAACCTGCAGATCATCGTCGAGGGCGTGGAAACGGAGGGGCAGTTGTCCGCGCTGGCGTCCAGCGCGGAGATCGTCGTGCAGGGCTGGTATTACAGCAAGGCGGTGTCCGGCGAACACATCGTGGACTTCGCGCGCCGGCGGCGGGAGCTTTCCGCCCCGCCGGTGCATCCTGCCAGCGCGGCCGCTATTTGATGCCGATGAACGGCAGCGCGGCGCCCGGCACCTGCGTGGACGGCAGCACGCCATCCCACTTTTCAACGGCGTTCAGGCTCACCAGATTGGTGTTGGCGGCCAGCGCTTCGGCCTTGGCGCGGATAGACGCCGCCTCGGCTTCGCCGCGCATGCGGATGCCGTCGGCTTCCGCGGTGAACTGCTGACGGCGCGCATCGGCTTCTGCCTTGGCCTTGACCACCTGGATCTCGGCGGTGATCATCGCCGTTTCCTTTTGCTGGCGCGTCGTCTCGATCTGCACCTGCGCCAGCATGCGCTGTTCGATCGAGTGCTCATAGGCCTGCGAAAAGCCCACTTCTTCGATCTGCACGCCCACCACCTGCACCGGCGCGCCTTCCATCGTCTTGAGTACGGCGTTGTTCACGTCCAGGCCCAGCTTCTGGCGTTCCTGGATGGCGCGCACGGCGGTGTACTGGCCGAACACGTTCTTCACCGCGTCCGGCGTCTTGCGTTCCAGCACGCGCATCTGCAGGTTGGCGATGGTGCCGTACTCGGAATAGAGCTCGGCCACGTGCTCGGACGGCACGCGGTACGTGACCGACACGCGCAGCGTCGCTGGCTGCTGGTCGTAGCTGTAGGCCTCGAGCTTTTCGAACACGAAGGTGTGATCGCGCACGGACACCGTCATCACGTTGTCGATGAACGGCGTCTTGAAATCCAGGCCGGGCTCGGCCACGCGCACGAGCTTGCCGTTGCGCAGCACCACGCCGCGTTCGCCCTGGTCCACCTGGAACCACGATCCGAAGGCGATGAACAGGATCAGCAGGAAGATGAGCGCGGTGCCAATGGCGAATTTCAGGTTGCGCGGCTTGACCGCGCCGATCGTCTTGACCATCTGGATATCTGTCGGCTTCATCTTCACTTCCAATCCCTGTCTGTTCTTTTGCGTTTACGGTCCGAGAGCACCGCAGCGATGCCGCGCGCGAGCAGATAGGCGATCACCGCCGCCCCCACCAAGATCAGGAAATACCGCATCGAGCGTCCCCCCCGGGAAAGAAGGACGGGATTCTATCCCGCAGCGGCGGAGCCGCCGCAGGCGTGTATCGACGTAATGTGGCGATACGTTTCTGAACGTTTCTGTTGCGCCAAATCTGGCGGTTTCAGGCGCCGTACCAGCGCAAGCCCAGCCGCGACAACGAGTCCGGATAATCCCAGAATGCATGGTCCAGCGCTTCCATCTGCTCCTGCTCTTCCTCGGTCATCAGGCCGTAGATGTCGTTGAGCTGCACGACTTCGGGCGAGGCCTCGAAACGGTCGATGAGCCCGCGCATGCGCGACAGGATGTCCAGCATGTGCACGGCGCCGATCTTGCGCAGCGCCTGCAACGCCAGCTGGCAGGTCTGGTCGCCCCAGTTGCACAGAAACTGCATGAAGCCGCCATTGTTGATGTCGGCCTCCATGCGCCACAAGGCCACCAGTTCCTGGTCGGTTTCCGATAGCCGGTCGAGCTTCCATTCGGCGGCTTGCAGCGTCGCCATGGCGTGCTCGTAGCGCAGGTCCCACAGCAGGTCGTGCACGTTCAGCATGCCTTCCGGCACGGGTGCAGCCAGCGCCGGCCACACCACGCCATGCCCATCGTCCACCAACTGCCATTGCGCGCGCGCCTCGGGCGCCGCCTCGTGCACACGGATGTGCCGCCGGATCGGCTCCTTGACCTCGCGGCCGTCGGCAAGCGTCAACAGCACGTGCGTATCGGTGAGCGACAGGGATGTGATGCGGTAGTCAGGAGTGGGCATGCAAGGATCCGGCAAAAACAGGAAAGCGCAAGACGCTACCGGATCGGCGCTGCGCTGTCGAGGCGCGCGCGTTGCCGCCGCGCATCGCGCCGCATCCTGTTACGGCGCGCTGTTCACCCATCTGCTACGTTAACCAGGCACGCGCCGGGGTGTCCTCCGGCGCCTTTGCCGGAGACCGACCATGCCCCGCCCTTCCGAGTCCGCTCCTCTGATCGGAGTGGTCCCGCCCTACATGCTGGACCGGCTTGCGCAGCACACCGATGCGCGCGTCAGCATGCCCGCCGTCAAGACGATGATCATCGATCAGCAGCAACGCAGCCTGCGCGAGATGGCCGAGCAGCCGCCGCGTGCAACGCTGGCGCCGGCGCGCCAGGTGGCGCCGGCCGGCACACCCGACCGCGCCGTGCACGACGCAGGCAACAGCACCACGCTGCCCGGCAAGCTGGTGCGGGCCGAAGGCGCGCGGCCCAGCGGCGACGCCGCGGTCGACGAGGCCTACGCGCATCTGGGTTCGACCTACAAGCTGTTCTGGAACGTGTACAAGCGCCACTCCATCGACGCGCATGGCCTGCCGCTGATCGGCACGGTGCATTACGGCGAAGACTACGAAAACGCCTTCTGGAACGGGGCGCAGATGGTGTTCGGCGATGGCGACGGCGAAATCTTCAACCGCTTCACCATCGCCGTCGACATCATCGGCCACGAACTCACGCACGGCGTGATCGACACCGAGGCGGCCCTGCTCTATCAGGGCCAATCGGGCGCGCTGAACGAATCGCTGTGCGACGTGTTCGGCGCGCTGGTCAAGCAGTATTCGCTGGGCCAGACCGCCCGGCAGGCGGACTGGCTGGTGGGTCAGGGCCTCTTCACGGAAAAGGTGCAGGCGCGCGCGCTGCGCTCGATGGCCGAGCCGGGCACCGCATACGACGATCCGGTGCTGGGCAAGGACCCGCAGCCCGCGCACATGCGCGACTACGTCGATACGCCGCGCGACAACGGCGGCGTGCACATCAATTCGGGCATTCCGAACCGCGCGTTCTATCTGGCCGCCACCGCGTTGGATGGCAATGCGTGGCAAGGCGCCGGCCAGGTTTGGTACGACACGTTGTGCGACAAACGCCTGCGCCACGACGCCGGCTTCAAGGACTTTGCGGGCCTGACGATCCAGATCGCCGACGAGAAGCACGATGCGGCCGTGCGCCGCGCCATCGACGAGGCCTGGAAGGGCGTGGGAGTGCTGCCATGATCGAACTGCCTTCGCTGGATCTCGCCCAACTGGTGCGCCTGACCCGCGAGGGCGGTCTGGCGTACCTGCCCGGCCTGGCGCAGCCGCGCCACATCGACATGACCGCCTGCCCGCCGGGCATGCGGCAGGAAGTGTGCGAGGCGCTGCTGCATGCCGCGCCCAAGGCCGTGTCCTGCGGGCCGGACGCACGCGGCGACCAGCGCTATTTCCACGTTGAAGTCGAATTCGCAGGCGCGGACGCGCCGCGGATCACTTTTGACGTGCCCGAGGCGGATGCGCCGCCGACGCTGGTGCAACTGTGGAAGCGCCAGGCCGGCCAATCAGGATAGCGCGCCCGGCGTACAGCCCGGCCAGCGCCATCAGCGCGCACAACGCGGCGCACACGCCCAGCGCCGCGCCCCAGCCGCCCAGCGCGTCATGTACGCTGCCCACCAGCGTCGGACCCGTCGCGGCGAACAGATACCCCACGCACTGCGCCATGCCCGACAGGGCCGCCGCCTGTTGCGCGTGGCTGGCGCGCAGCCCGACAAACGCCAGGCCCAGGATGATGCCCGCGCCGGTGCCCAACCCCAGGAACGCGATCCACACCACGCCCCATTCAGGCGCCGCGATCAGGCCCGTGAACGCCACGAACGACGCGCCCGCCGCGCAGAACGCCGCCGCGCGTTGGTCCTTCAACCGGCGCAGCAACGGCGCCAGAAACAGCGCGGGCGCGGCGGACGCCAACTGCATGAAGCCGTGCAGCGATCCGGCGCGCTCGGCCGAATAGCCCGCGTCGTGCAGGATGGCCGGCAGCCAGCTCACCGCCACATAGAACACGAACGAATTGATGCCCAGGTACGCCGTGACCTGCCAGGCCAGCGGCGAGCGCCACAGGCGCACGCCATGTGGCGCATGCGCGGTGGTCGCGGCGGGCGGCGTATGGTTGGCAAGCTGCGGTAGCCACAGCAAGAGGCTGAGCAGCGGCAGCGCCAGCATGCACAGCGTCGAAAACCGCCAGCCGCCCAGTTGAAGATTGGACATCGGCAATTCGGCCAGCGGAATCGCGATGGCCGACGCCAGCCCGGCCGCGAGGCCCATCGTCAGCACATAAGCCGACGTCAGGCCCGCCAGACGTTGCGGAAAATCGCGCTTCAACAGGCTGGGCAGCAACACGTTGCCCAGCGCAATGCCCCCGCCGACGATGGCCGTGCCCGCGTACAGCCCCACGGCATCGCCCAGCACGCGGATCCCGATCCCGCCGGCGATCAGCAGCAGCGCCGCGAACAGCGTGCGCTCCAATCCGAATCGGCGCGCCAGTCCGGCGGCAAACAGCGACACGACCGCGAAGGCCAGCAGCGGCAGCGTGATGAGCATCCCCGCCGCCGCCGACGACAGGCCCAGCTCGCCGCGGATGAGGCCGATGAGCGGCGGCACGCCGGTGAACGGCGCGCGCAGGGCCATCGCGATGCAGAGGATGCCGAGGATCAGCAGCGCGGGGCGGCTGGGGGCCGGGTGGCTGGATGTGGGGTGGCTTGGCATCGGGTGACCGGCTGTGGGGTGGCTTGGCATCGGGTGGCGGGAGGCTTGCATGGGTCAGCTTGGAAATTCTTCAGGTAGGGAGGCCCTATTCGATCCCGCCCAGCTTACGCATCGGCCGCTTTACCGAATTTCGAGATAATGACAAACTCTCTCGCAATCCGGCCAACCCAGCCCTTCTGCCCGGCCGCCGCCCATGCGCACGCCCGACACGCCCCCCGCCCCTTTTGATCCCGACAGCCCCACGCAATGGGCATTTGCCATGCCCGTGCACGCGGCCGAGCGGGACAACGAATCGCCCACGCATCGGCATCACATGGGCCAGCTCGTCCTGGCGCTGCGCGGCGGGGTCACGTGCTCGGTGGCGCAGGGCCTGTGGATGGTGCCGCCGCAGTGCGCCGTCTGGATTCCCGGCGGCGTGCCGCATAGCAATCGCGTCACCGCCAACGGCCGCGTGTGCTTTCTGTTCGTGCCGGCCGACGCGCCGCGTCTGCCCACCGCTTGCTGCACGCTGTCGATCACCCCGCTGGTGCGCGAGCTGGTCGTTCACCTTGCCCACCTGACGCCCGCCGAGGCCGCGGCCGACGCCAACCGCAAGCTGGCCGACGTGCTGCTGGACCAGCTGTCGCAAATGCCCGCCGAGCAGCTGCACCTGCCCATCTCCGACCATCCACGCCTGCGCGAAATCGCCGGCGCGCTGAACGCGGATCCCGCCGACCGCAGCACCGTCGCGCAGTGGGGCAAGCGCGTCGCCATGAGCGAACGCACGCTCGCGCGGCTGGTGCAGCAGGAAGTCGGCATGAGCTTTGGCCGCTGGCGCCAGCAATTGCACATCATCCTGGCCCTGCAGCGCCTGTCGGCGGGCGTGTCGGTGCAACGCACGGCGGAGGACCTTGGGTACGAGTCGGTCAGCGCCTTCATCACGATGTTCAAGAAGACGCTGGGCAAGACGCCTGCGCGTTACTTCGCCGACAAGACCGACGGGTCCGTCATTACGCCTGCTTCGCGCTCGCCACGATGAAAAGCCGCGGAAACGGCAGCAGCACGGTGCCGTCCGCCAGCGCGGGATAGGCCGCTTCGATCAACGACTGATAGCGCGCCAGAAAGCCCGCCTGCTCATCGGCGTCCAGCTTGTCCAGATACGGCCGCAGCGCCGTGCCTTTGAACCATTCCACCACCGCCGCGGCGCCCGCGAGCGGATGGTGATAGGTCGTGCGCCACACATCCAGCGTGCCGCAATGCGGCTTGAGCAATTCGTAATACCACGCCGCGCTGTGGCGCGGCGGATGCTTCACGCCGCCGGTCTTGGCGGCCCAGGGCGCCTCGCCGGCCACCTGCCGGGCAAGACGGTGCGCGGGCTCTTCCAGGTTGTCCGGCGTCTGCACGGCCAGGCTGCCGCCGGGCGCCAGCTTGGCCACCAGCGCCGGGTACAGCGTGGCGTGGTCGGGCACCCACTGCAGCGCGGCGTTGGCCAGGATCACGTCGTACGCCTGCGGCGGATTCCAGCTGGCGATGTCGGCCAGCTCAAACGACAGCGCGGGCATGCGCTTGCGTGCGGCGTCAATCATGTCCTGCGAACTGTCCATGCCTGAAATTTCCGCATCCGGATAGCGGCTGGCCAGCACCTCGGTGGAGTTGCCCGGCCCGCAACCCAGGTCCACCGCCCGTTTGACCACCAGGTTGGGCAGCGCCGCCACCAGGTCCCGCACCGGACGCGTGCGTTCGTTTTCAAAGGCTGAATACTGCTTGGCGGACCAGGTGTTCATGATCGTTCCTTGGGTTCGGCTGAATGGCGACTTGTCAGCTGCCGACTCTACGCCTGGCCCTATCTCATGACAAATCCACAAAGCCGCCGTCTGCCATATCCCGCGCATATGGCTCGCCACAAAGAAAAACCCGCCCGCCGGGTTTGCCGGCGGGCGGGTCTGTGGGGCGGGAAGCCGGATTACTGGGGCTTCAACTCATCCGAGCGGGTTTTCCACAGCGAGAACAGCACACCGCCAAGGATCAGGCTGAAGGTCACGCCCAGCGAGATCGCGGGAGGCACCTTGCCGATGAAGCCGACCAGGAAGATCTTCGTGCCGATGAAAACCAGGACCAGAGCCAACGCGTACTTCAGGTAATGGAAGCGGTGGATCATCGCCGCCAGGGCAAAGTACAGCGCACGCAGGCCCAGGATCGCGAAGATGTTGCTGGTGTACACGATGAACGGGTCGGTCGTGATGGCGAAGATCGCAGGCACCGAGTCCACGGCAAACACCAGGTCGACGAACTCGATCAGCACCAGGGCCAGCAGCAGCGGCGTCGCATAACGTACCTTCTTGGACGTCGCCGGATCGGTTTCGGTCACCATGAACGCATTGCCGCGCAGGCCGTCCGTGACACGCATGTGACGCTTCAGGAACTTCAGGATCGGGTTGGTCGCGATGTCAGGCGTCTGGTCCGCGATCATCCACATCTTGATGCCCGTGAACACGAGGAACGCGCCGAACAGATACAGCAGCCAGCCGAAGTTGCTGACCAGCGCGGCGCCCAGGCCGATCATCGTGGCGCGCAGCACGATCACGCCCAGGATGCCCCAGAACAGCACACGGTGCTGGTACTGGCGCGGGATCGCGAAGAAGCTGAAGATCAGCGCGATCACGAACACGTTGTCCATGGACAGCGATTTCTCGATCATGAAGCCCGTGTAGTAGGCCATGCCGCTTTCGGCGCCCATGTTCCACCAGACCCAGCCACCGAACAGCACGGCGGCGGTGATGTAGCCGGCGGAAAGCAGCAGGCTTTCACGCACGCCGATCTCGCGGTCTTCCTTGTGCAGCACGCCCAGGTCAAAGGCCAGGAGACTGACGACGATGCTGATGAAGAGCAGCCAGCTCCACGTTGGCGTGCCTAGGAAATCGGCGTTGAAGAAGGTGATCAAAGTGTCCATGATTGCCCCGCTAGATTCGAAGGTGCCCATGATCCGGATCCGTCGGGGATGGAGAAATCAGCCTGAAAGTGAGTTAAGGTTCGAAAAAACCGAAGTTGGCCGAAAAAGTGAGCCGACTAAGTGAGCCAACACCCATGCTGAACTACCGCCACCTCTACTACTTCTGGATGGTCGCCAAGGAGGGCGGGTTTTCCCGCGCCGCCGAGCGCCTGGACATGGCCATCCAGACCATCAGCGCGCAGGTCCGCGAACTGGAAAGAAACCTCGGCCATCAGCTGCTCAAGCCGGCCGGCCGCGGCGTAACGCTGACCGACGCCGGCGAAGCGGCCTTCGCCCGCGCCGAAGAAATCTTCCAGATCGGGCAGGTTTTGCCACAGGAAGTTCGCGCCGCCGCCACCAAGCCCGTCGTACGCCTGTCCGTGGGCCTGTCCGACGGCATTTCCAAACTGGCGGCACACGCCTTGCTGGGGCCCGTGCTGCACACGCCCGATCTGCATTTGACGTGTCATGAAGGTGAAGTCGAGGAACTGCTGGGCGAGCTGGCGCGGCATCACCTGGACCTCGTACTGGCCGGCCAGGGCGCCCCCGCCAATCCCAACCTGCGGCTGACCAGCGACCGCCTCGTGTCGTCCCCGGTGGACTGGTACGGCCCGGCCAAGCTGGTGCGCAAGTCGGACACGCTGGATTTTCCGGGCTGTCTGCAACGCCTGCCCGTGCTGCTGCCCACCGGCCACTCGGTGCTGCGCCAGACGCTGGACCGCTGGTTCGCCGAACAGGGCGTCTACCCGAACGTGGTGGGCGAGTTCGAGGACAGTGCGCTCATGTCCGTGTTTGCGGCGCGGGGCCTGGGCGTTTTTCCGCTCAGCCGGCTGGGCGGGGACGACGTCGCGCTGCTGCGCGGCCTGCGGCCGCTGGCGCGCTGTGACGACGTGCACGAGGAGATCCATGCCATCCGCAACCGCCGCGGACAGCACCATCCCCTGGTCCGGCAGATCCTCGCACAGGCGAAAGCTTCGGTTTTATCTTAATGTTTGTCACATCCACTCTGGTTTTTCAGAAATAGAATCCCCGGTATCGTGGCCGTTCTTTTTGAGTCATCGGAGTACCTAATCAAATGAAGAAAATCATCTGGCTCGTTTTTGCCGTACTCGCGGCGCTTTGGACCGGGCTGGTGGCGCTGACCCTGCAACTGACCGACTGGGTGCTGGCCACCATCGCCACGGCGCAGGTGCCTGGCACCGCAATCGACACGTCGCAGTGGGTGGCGCCGGCCTGGGCGGCGCCGTGGGTTGACCCGGCATGGCTGCAATCGCTGCAAGGGGGCCTGGTGTGGGCCGCGCAAGGCCTGAACCAGGTCCTGCCCTTTGCCGGCAGCCTGGGATCGCTGATCACCGTGCTGGGCTGGATCTGCTGGGGCTTCATCATGGCGGGCCTGCTGGTGCTTGCGCTGATCCTGCACTGGCTGGCCGGCAAGCGCGAGCAGCAGACGGCCCCGGGCCGTCAAGTGGTGTAAAAAGGGGCAGGCAACGCGCCGCCCGGCACGCTGCCCTCAACCGGAGCGTGCCGTGCCCTCTCGATCTACCCGCTGCCTGATCCTCCCGTTTGCGGCGCTGCTGGCCAGCGCCGCCGCGGCGTCCGGGCAGGCAGCGCCACTTCAGGCTGGATTCCCACACGGCATCGACGTGTGCACGGTGACGGGGACGTCGGGGCAATACAGCGTGCGGGTGCGCAACACCAGCGACAAGACGCTTTCGCACGCCGACGTCGTGGGCGTGCATCTGAACGCCGCCGGCCAGGGCGGCAACACCGTCACCGTCAACCTGCAGGACCTGCCGCCCGGCAAGTACAAGACCGCCGTCCTGGCGCGCCACGGCGAATCGGCGGCGCTGGTCAGCATCGCCACCTACCAGACCATCAACGGCGTCGATACGCCGCAGCAGGAACTCTACGCGGGCAAGGTCGCCCACGTGGCGCCCGGATCAGCATTGCAGTACACGCTGGCGCCGCTGGCCTTGCGCGGCTGGACCGTGGCTTATGGCACGGCGCAGAGTCCCAAGCTCGAACCCGGCAGCGCCGTACTCCTTATCTATCCCGCCCGCACCGGCAAGAAGCGTGACGTCACGCGGCCCGATGCTGGGCGCGCGCCCGCGGACGTGGTGCCGCTGCATTCCTGCTCGGCCCCCCGCAAACACTGATCGCAGCCCGGGGCGTCAACACGGCGCCCCCCGAAGAGCCGCTGGGTTCCCCTCACGTGCCGCTCAGCAGATCGCGCTCGTTCAGCAGCTCATAGACGATCTCCGGCCGGTTATCGAAACCGCGGCGGATGGCGGCCGGCAGCGATGCGCGCGTCTTGCGGCACAGCCCCGGAATATCTTCAAGCTGGATCGAAATGCCGCGCGAGGTGCGAACCTCGTTTTCGCTGGGCGTGATGTGGATAACGATGCCAAGCTGCGCCTGAATGCGCCCCTGCATCGCCCGCAGGTCGTCCAGGCTGGTGATGTTTTCCAGCCGCGCGACCAGGCGCTTTTCTTCCTCGCGCGTCAGCCGCAGGACACGCAGGTCCGTCTCCGGCTTGGCCAGCAACTGCTCCCGGTCGCACACACAGGCGCCGGGAGGACATTCTTGGCGGATGGGAAACGGCAGGTTCATGGGGACGGTGCGCCAGCCACGATGGCGCGGGACGGTATCTCTGGATTCTAACCAGGATGACCGACCGCCCGCGTGCGCGCACTGCTCGTTTACCCGCAAGCGCGGGCAGAACCGTCCCTGTCCCGCTACCAGTAATAGTTCAGGCTCAGCATCGCCTCGCGCTCCATGCCGCGGAACGTGTAGGTGTAGTAGCGCTTGTCGAACACGTTGTTGACGTTCAGCGCGATACGGTAGCGCGGCGTTTCATAGGCGATGGCAACGTCGGCCAGCGTGAAGGCCGGGTTGTATTGCGTGGAGCCATCGGCGGCGGTGTTCAGCGGCGCCTTGCCGCGATAGCGCAAGCCGCCACCCAGCATCAGGCCCTGCACCTGCTGCGGCCGGTAATCCAGCCACAGGCTTGCGGTCTGGCGCGCGGTCTGCGTGAGCTGGCGGCCCACGTCCTGCAGGCGATTGCTCTTGGTCGTGCGCGGGTCGATGTAGGTGTAGCCGGCCATCACGCTGAGTTCACGCGACAGCGGAAACTTGGCCTCCAGTTCGACGCCGGTGGAACGCACCTCGCCCGTCTGCACGCTGAAACGCGGATGGTCCGGGTCCTGCGTCGTCACGTTGGTCTGGCGGATGTCGAAGACCGCGGCGGTAAAGAGCGCATCGGTGCCGGGCGGCTGGCACTTCAAGCCGACTTCGTACTGCTTGCCCTCGCGCGGCTTGAACGCCGTGCCGTCGAACTGCTTGCCCGTGATCGGATCGAATGCCGTCGAGTAACTGACGTACGGGGCCACCCCGTTGTCAAAGAGATAGAGCAGGCCCACGCTGCCGGTCGTGGCCGAATCGCTGATGCGCGGTTGCGTGGCGCTGGTCTGGTTGGTGCGCACGAAGTCGCGCCGCAGGCTCACGTTGCCGACCCAGTTGTTCCACTTGAGCTGGTTCAGCGTGTAGATGCCCGTCTGCTTCAGATCCGTGCGCGACGGATCCAGCTCGGGATACTCGATGTTCTGTCCATAGACCGGTGCGTAGATGTCCAGGTTGGGCACATCCCAGCCGAAGCCCAGCGCATCGTTCTCCTTGTAGCGCAGGTAGTCCACGCCCAGCGCAAAGGTGTGCTGCAGATCGCCCCACTTGAAGTCCCGAGAAGCGCGGCTGTCGACGGCGAACGTCTTGCCGTTGGTGCGTTGAGCCAGGCTGCCGCGCGTGACCGTGCGCCGGTCGTCCAGCAGGTCCATCGCATAGATGTGCCGGTAGTCGATGTCGATCTCGGAATAGCGCAGGTTCTGGCGCAGGCGCCATCCGTTGTCCGTGTCGTGCTCGAAGGCGTAGCCGATGGACTTCGTGTCGCGGTCGAAACGATCGAAATCCGGATCGCCCGCGGTGCGGCTGAGCGGCAGGTCGCCGATCTCCGGATAGGTGTACAGATTGGGCCACCAGCTCTTGGGCGTCGCACGCTCCTTGGAATACGTGCCCAGCACGGTCACCCGGGTCTGGTTCGTGATGTTCCACAGGATCGACGGCGCGACGGAGATCCGGTCGTCGCGCGAACCGTCCGTGCGGCCGTCGCTGTCGCGGCCCAGCACGTTCAGGCGATACAGCACCTTCTGGTCGGCGTCGAAGGCGCCACCCAGGTCTGCCGTGAGCTGGCGGCGGTTGTACGTGCCGTAGCTGGCGCCGACGCTGTTGACGTGATCCGCGGAGGGCCGCTTGGACACCACGTTGATGACACCGCCCGGCCGCCCCTGGCCGAACAGCACCGACGCGGGACCCTTCAGCACTTCGATGCTGTCGAGTTCTTCGATGTTGTCGTTCCAGGACGCATACGTGCCGGTCGAAAGCTGCTTCAAGCCATCCTTGAAATAGGCGCTGCCGTCGCTGAAACCGCGAATGACGGCGCCCGTCATCCGCGCATCGCTCGATCCCGACACCTCCGTCTGCACGCCGGGCGTGTAGGCCAACGCGCTTTCCAGGTTGCGAGGCGCCTGCACCTTCAACTGCTCCTGCGTCACGATCGACACGGAACGCGGCGTTTCGATCAGCGGCACGCCCAGCTTGCCGCTCTGGCTGGACAGCGCCAAGTAACTGTCCGCCGTTCCCACCGCCACGCCATGCACCGTTACAGGCTCGAGCTGGGCGGACCCGCCGGACGACGCGGTGAGCGACACATTGCGCCCGTCGCGCTGGAACGCGATGC
Source organism: Achromobacter sp. (assembly GCF_032113835.1). Lineage (GTDB taxonomy): Bacteria > Pseudomonadota > Gammaproteobacteria > Burkholderiales > Burkholderiaceae_B > Achromobacter. The sequence continues at coordinate 33,987 of NZ_DAMCTG010000052.1, forward strand.
CGGTGCCCGCCAACAGCCGGCGCAGCGCCTCGTCCGGCGTCAGTTGTCCCGACACCGCCGGCGCGGTGCGGCCGCGCACGGTTTCGGGCAGATAGAAGATCACCAGCGACGCCTGCTCGCCCAACTGGAGCAGTGCATCGCCCAGCGGCTGCGCCGTGATGCTGATCTGCACCGGCGCGGTCTGCGCCACGGCATCGTTGGGCATGGCGCCCCATGCCAATGCCAGGGATATCGCCAGCGCGCCGCAGGCGCCGTGCGCACCGCGTCTGGCGGCCTTGCGCGCCGCGGCACGCTGCTTAACTTGCTTGTCCATCATCAGTAGAAAATTCCGGTACAACTGCCCGCGCTTTGCGCGCCCGACACCCTTGGCCAAAGGTTGCTTCCGGGGTCGATCGGCTTGCGAGGTCGGCCCCTTTCAACGGATAGACGCCGCAGACCGGAAAAAACCGGAATGATTCTCGATAGGATATTTGAAACAAAATAATTCAGAGCGGCGAAGACCGCCCTTTCGCTTCGCGGCGCGGGACGTGGCCGGGGCCGGCCGGCGTTAACGTGGCGCCAGAACGGCGCCGCCCCCGGCTGGATACAGCACGATCACCGGGGCGATGTGGGGCAGCACGTCCAGCACCGATTCGGGCTCGTCGATCGGCAGGGTGCCGGCGACGCGCAGCTGCGCGAGCTTGCGGTCTTCAATCCGCAACGGATTGCGCAGGTAGCGGTTCAGCTCCGCGACCACTTGCGCCAGCGGCGTATCGCGAAACACAAGACGGCCACGCTGCCAGGCCGTGATCGCGGCCACGTTTTCCTGGTGCGGCGCAACCAGGGGCGTGCCCGGCGCGTAGCGCGCGGCGTAGCCCGCCGTCAGGTGGCGTGTGGTCCGGTTCCACCATGACCCAGCGGAAAACGCCACGCTGCCCTCGTCCACCGCCAGCGCCACGGCATCCCCTTCGCGGCGGACATTGAAGCGCGTTCCCGTCACCCGCACCTGCGCCGCCCCCGCATTCACCGTGAAGGGCCGCGCTGCGTCCGGACTGACCGTGAACAGGGCCTCGCCTGCGAGCAGTTCGACCTCGCGCCGGTCCGCATACAGCGCGACCTGGAGTTGCGTGTCGGTGTTCAGTTCCACCAGGGAGCCATCGGGCAAGGCCACGCGCTTGCGCTCTCCCCGCGCGGTCGCCAGCGATTGCGTGAAACCGGGCGCCGGCGACCACAGCCGCGGGGCAATCACGCCGGCAGCAAGCGTCAACGCACAGGCGGCCGACAGCCCCACGGCGAACCGGCGGCGGCCCGGCCGGGCGGGCGCCTCGCCGGACCGCGCCAGGATCTCGCGCATCTCGTCTTGCGGCAGACTATCCGCCACGCGCCACAAGGCCTGCATCGCGCGGTACTGCCGCAAGTTTTCCGGATCCGCCGCCAGCCACGCGTCGAACGCGCGGCGTTCGGCCTCGTCCAGCGCACCCAGGCGCTCGCGCGCGAACCAGTGCGCCGCCTGGTCGCGCGGCGCAGGCGTGCGGGATGCGTCCACGCGGGAATCAGTGCGGGGCATGATCTTGCAACCGGTCATGGATATGGGTCAGCGCGCGCTTCATGTGTTTTTCGACCATGCTTTGCGTCAACCCGAGTTTCTCGGCGATTTCGGCCTGCGTGTAGCCTTCGAGCTTGTTCCACAGGAACACCTGCTGGCATTTGAGGGGCAGCTCGGCCAGCGCCGACTTTAGCGCATCGGCAAGCTGCGCCGCGCGTATCGAGGATTCGGGATCCGCCTGCACGGGATGCTCGGCATCCGTCAACGCGTCCAGGCTCAGCACCTCGCGCCGCGACTGACGGCGGAACTCGCCGTTCAGGCGGTTCTGGCTGGCGCCATACAGGTAGGCCTTCGGGTCCAGCACGGCGGATTCGCCATTGCGCAGCATGTTGGCCACGACATCCTGCGCGGCGTCCTCCGCGTCGTGCCGGCTCGTGCTGCGCCGCGTCCACGTCCCGATCAGCTCGCGATAATGCGCGAGCCAGCCTTTTTCGGAGGGCGGCGGACGGGACATGGCGAGCAGCAGAAAATCGCAGGCGGAAAGGGCCGCATTATCAATCATGATTCTCATTACGACAAATGGGGAGGCGACGCCGTTTGCCGTAAGCTCCTTCCCTCGCACTCTCTCCGCCACACGACATGACGTTTTCGATCTACCGATTTGCGACCCGCGCCGTGACGATTCTGGCCGCGCTGGTGCTGCTGGCGGCCTTTGCCCTGGCCGCGACTGGCCTGATGACGAGCGCCCGGCACGCCGACGTGGCCGTCGTGCTGGGCAACAAAGTTGAACCCGGCGGCCAGCCTTCGCCACGCCTGGCCGCGCGGCTCGACACCGCGTACGACTGCTACGCCGCATCAAGATGCCGCGTCCTGTTCGTCAGCGGCGGCGTCGATCCGGCCGGCACGGACGAGGCCGTGGCCATGCGCGATTACCTGCTGGCGCGCGGGGTGCCCGCCGACCGCATCGTTGTGGACAGCGCCGGCGTCGACACCTGGGCCACGGCCCGCCACGCCAGCGCCTACATGCGCCAGCACGGCTACACGCGCGCGTTGGCCGTGACGCAGTATTTCCATGTGCCGCGGACAATGCTCGCGCTCAAGCGCCAGGGCGTCGCGGACGTGAGCGGCGCATACCCCACATTCTTCGAATTACGCGACGGCTATTCCGTTTTGCGTGAACTGCCCGCCGTGGCGCTGTATATTTTCCGGCCCCTGTAGCGGCGCATCTGCCTGCAATGCGGCGCGCGCTTCGGGGTCGTTCTTGGCATCCTTCAGCGTGATCG
>NZ_DAMCTG010000053.1:0-36718 GCF_032113835.1 Achromobacter sp.
GCCACAGCGCGATGTCGGGCCAGAACGCCAGCAGCGCCAGCATCACGAACATGGCTGCCACGAACGGCAGGCTGCCGACGATGACTGCGCTCATGGATCCGCTCTTGCGCAGGCTCTGCACCACGAAGAGATTCAATCCGACAGGCGGCGTGATCAGCGCGGCCTCGACCAGCACGATGATGACGATGCCCAGCCAGATGGGGTCATAGCCCAGGCCGATCATGATGGGAGCCACGATGGGGATGGTCGTGATCATCATGGACAGGGTCTCCATGAAGCAGCCCAGCACCAGGTAGAAGATCACCACGATCAGGAGCATCCAGCCGGGCGACAGGCCGAGGCCGGTGATGGACGTGGTCAGCGCGTCGGTCAGGCCCGTCGCGGACATGACGAAGTTCAGGAAGCTGGCGGCGATGACGATCAGCATGATCATGGCCGTCGACCGCATCGTGCCTTCAAGCACCTCGCGCAGCATCGACCACGTCAGACGGCGGAACCAGGCGGCCAGGATGAACGCGCCCAGCACGCCCAGCGCGGCTGCCTCGGTCGGCGTCGCCAGGCCCGCATAGATCGAGCCGACCACCAGGAAGAAGATGCCCAGCGGCGGCGCCAGATGCACCAGGCTGGCGATACGTTGGCCCCACGTCGCGTGGATCTTCTTGCCGCCCCACGAGGGCTTGGCCACGCAGGCGATAACGACCGTCAGCATGAACAGCGCCGCCATCGCGAACCCGGGGATGATGCCGGCCAGGTACAGCTTGGGCACCGACGAGTTCGTCAGCACGCCATAGATGACCAGGTTGATCGACGGCGGGATCAGGATGCCCAGCGTGCCGCCCGCGGCAAGGCTGCCGAGGAACAGCGGCTCGTTGTAGCCGTACTTGCGGATCTGCGGAATGGCGACGGTGCCCACGGTGGCGGCCGTTGCCACGCTGGAGCCGGAGGTCGCCGAGAACAGCGTCGAGGCGCCGATGTTCGCGTGCATCAATCCGCCCGGCAGCCACGACAGCCAGAGGCTCATCGCGCTGTACATGCGTTCGGCAAAACCGGCGCGCAGCAGCACCTCGCCCAACATGATGAACAGCGGAATCGCGACCAGCAGGAACTCGTTGTTCGAGCTCCAGGAAATCTCGCCGATGGCCCGCGTGAGCGGCAGCATTGAGAACATCGGGTCCAGAAGCAGCCCCAGCACGCCGAGGGCGGCGCCAACGGGGATCGACAGGCCGATCAGGACCAGCAACAGGGTCAAGGCGGTGGCAATCATGCGGATTCTCCCTTCACCATGCGCTCGCCGGCGGCGGCTTCTTCGTCAGCCTCTTCCTGCGCCGAACGCACGCCGCAGATCTGCTTGACCAGTTCAATGTCGCCCGTGACGAGCGCGGCGGACGCCCGCGCCAGCATCAGCGCGACCGTAATGCACATCCACGCCAGACCCAGCACCCACAACCCCTGCGGAATCCACAGCGGCGTGGCCAGCGGCGTGTTGGCCGCGGACTTCTGTGTCCAGGACGTCACCACCACGTCGTAGGCGTAATACGTCAGGAACACCATGAAGACGGCCATCGCCACCATGGAAATCCAGTCCAGCACGGCCGACAGGCGCACGGGCAAATATTGGTAGAGCACGTCGACGCGCACGTTGGCGCGCTGCAGCGTGGCGAACGCCAGCGCCCAGGACGTGCTGATGGCAAACGCGTAGCTGGACAGCTCATCCGCGCCCCCGGTCGTGAAGCCCAGGAACTTGCGGGCCAGCACGTCGAAGGAAATGAGCAGCACGCTGGCCACGGTCAGGGCGCCGCCGGCCCACACGGCCGCACGGGAGAAGCTTTCCGCGCGACGCAACAGGCCGCCGAGCAGACGGAAGTGTTCGGTTTGAGTCATGAATGGAACCTCGGGTGGCACGACCTGCCATCGCGTGCGGGCGCCGCGAACCTCATGCCAGGGTCACGGACCACCGCGCGCCATCACCGGCCGGAATTCGCGCCGGCCCGCGGGCCGGCGCGTCCTGGCGCTTACTTGCTGGCGGTCAGGTTCAGCGTCTTGCCGACCGTGGCATTCCAGTCCTTCACGCACTGCGCCGAGCAGCGGGCGGCCCATTTGGGCAGAACAGCCTCTTGCGCCACTTTCTTGAGCAGCGCCTTGTCGGCGTCGGTGGGCTGCACCAGCACCATCTTGCCCTTGACTGGGAACGGGCACGCAGCCGCGCCGGTGTTGCAGTCATAGCCTTCCTGCGTCTGGCGGGCGGCGGCATCCCAGATGTTGTCGACCAGCGTCTTGACGTTGTCCTGCAGGAACGTGCGCACCTTCGGATCCAGCTTGTCCCAGGCCTTCTGGTTGACGGCGTGGATCTGCTGGTTCCAGTTGATCGGCAGCGCAACCAGGTGCGTCGACACCTCGTACCACTTGGCCGAATAGCCCGACAGCGAACCCGTGATGGCGCAATCGACCACCTTGTTCTGCAGTGCGGGGACGACTTCGCCGAAGGCCATCGTCACGCTAGAACCGCCCAGCGCCTCGACGAATTCGGCCGTGGTGCGGCTGCTGGTGCGGACCTTCTTGCCCTTGATGTCGGCCAGGCCCTTGATCTCGGCGTTGCAGAACAGCACCTGAGCCGGATAGGTCGAGATGCCCAGCAGCTTGACGTTGTTGCCCTCGCCGTACAGCTTGGCGTAGACGGGCTCGAAGGCTTCGGTCACGGCGCGCGCGGTCTTGACGTCGGGCGCCAGGCCGGCCAGGTCGATGGCCTCGTTGATCGGATTGTCGCTGGCGAAGTAGGACAGCGTGGCGGTGCCGAACTCGATCACGCCCTGCGACATCAAGCGCAGCAGCTCGGGCCCCTTCAAGCCCATTTCGTTGAAGCCCTTGATTTCCGCCGTGACCTGTCCCTTGGACTGCTCGGGAATGGTCTTGGTCCAGAACGGCTTTTCGTAGTCGTTGTAGGCGGTCAGGTTCGACAGGCCGCCCACGATCTTCAAGTGGGTCTTGGGCAGGTCCTGGGCGTGGACCGCGCCGGCCAAGAGGCTGGCGGCGATGGCGGCAAAAGCAAGAGACTTCTTCATGGAAAAACTCCTGGCTGCGGGATCGTATGTCGCGCGCGGGATCCCGTTGTCCTGGTTGCGCGCCGGTAGGAATCGGTGGTCACGGATGTGTATCCAGCCGCTACTTCGTTATGAGCGCCATTGCAGCGTCAGGGGCGGCGAGCGTCCAATCGTAAGTTCCGATGTGGGGGTATAAATTTTTTTTGGGTCTCGCGGCGCGGTGCGGGTCCGTTCCGCGCAAACGACGCATCGGCGCGGCTTTGCGGCCAGCCGGCATGCTCGGCGGCAGGTCGCTCGCGCACGCGGCAAGGCCGTCCGCGACGCCACCCGCTGGGGAAAACACCTACGGTCAAATCGCCGGTCAGGTCTGCGCGGCGACCTTCTGCGCCATCTGCGCAATGACTCGCACGGCATGGCTGTCCGGCCCTTGCACCCACGTCGCGGTGAAGCTCAACTCGGGCAGCGGGTCGGCCTGCACCTGCAGGATGCGCAGCTCGCCGCGCGCCAGCTCCTTGCCCAGGAACACGGGCGCGATGACGCTGGTGCCGATGGCATCCTGCGTCATGCGGACCACCATGGACATCGAGGCGCTGCCGTACATGCGGGGCGACGTGACGCCCGCCCGGGTTAGCATGTCGCGCACCACGCGGTAAGGCGAACTATTGGAGGGATAGGTGATGATCGGCAGCTTCCCGATCGTCGCGAGCGTCAGGGGTTCAGGACCCAGATCCAGCAACGGGCTGGCGACCCACGCCAGCGGATAGGTGCACAGCGGCAGGTTCTCGACCCGCGCCTCCAGCACCGGGCCCATAAGAAACGCCAGATCGATCTGGCGCGACATCAGGTGCGAGCGCAGCACATGCGTCGTGTCCACCTCGATTTCCAGCACCAGCGCGGGATAGGTCGTGTGGATCAGTTCGATGAGCGCGGGCAGCCAGGTCTGCACGATGGTCTCGGCCACGCCGATGCGCACGGTGCCGGACATGACGTTCTGCTCGCGCGCGGCTTCGAACATGTCGCGCCGCACCTGCAACATGCGTTCCGCGTGCGACAGCAGTTCGTGGCCCTTGGCGGTCAGCTTGACGCCGCGCGCATCACGCTCGAACAGCTTGACCCCCAGGTCGGCCTCCAGCGAAGCGATGCGCTGCGAGACGGCGGGCTGCGTGGTGTTGAGTTTGTCGGACGCGGCGCGGAAGCTGCCCAGCGTGGCGACCCAGAAAAAAGTTTCGACGTTGCGTAGTTCTATCATTGGCCTTTTCCCCCGGCGCGATGAGCGTATCATGTCAGCCGCCCATCGCCCCAAAGGCGCCATGCCCCGTGCACGCTGAAAGGAGTACCGTCCATGTCCCCGGCCGATAACGGTCGCCCGCGCCCCGGCGCGTCCGCCGCGCGTGGCCCGATGATCGGGGTGCTGCTGCTGGTGCTGTCGATGTGGACCCTGTCGTGCCTGGACGCGAGCGGCAAGTGGGTCATGGACGCGGGCGTGCCCTTGCTGGTGCTGTCATGGTTCCGCTATGCCATCCACCTGGTGCTTGTGCTGGCGCTCGTGCTGCCCGCGCGCGGCATGCGCGTGTTGCGCAGCACCAAGCCGCGCGAGCAGCTCATCCGCGGCGGCTCGATGTTCCTGGCCACGCTCATGTTCTTCACGACGCTGAGCTACATTCCGCAGGCGGAAGCCACCTCGATCAATTTCCTTGCGCCGCTGCTCGTGCTGTCGCTGGCGCCCTGGATTCTCAAAGAGCCAGCGCGCATGTCGCGCTTCGTCGCGGCCGGCATCGCTTTCGTTGGCGTGCTGATCGTCATCCGCCCTGGCGGCGGCCTGCACCCGGTCGGCACGATATTCGGCCTGTTGACGGCCTGTTGCTTCACCGCGCAGTTCATCGCCACGCGCCGCGTTGCCGGCGACGATCCCTTCACGTCGCTGATCTGGAGCGGTGCGGTGGGCACGATCTGCCTGACCCTCGCCCTGCCCTTCATCCTGCCGCCCGCCCTGCCGTTCCTGCGGGCCTTGTCGGCGTTCGACTGGGCCGTGCTGATCTCCACCGGCATCACGGGCTGCGTGGGCCACCTGTTCCAGATCGCCGCCTACCGCCGCGCGCCGGCGTCCACGCTGGCGCCGTTCATCTACCTGCAGATCATCAGCGCCACCTCGGTGGGCTGGCTGGTGTGGGGCCATTTCCCTGACCCGCTGACCTGGCTGGGCATCGCCATCATCTGCGCCAGCGGCGTGGGCATCGGCATGATCGAATGGCGGCGCGGCCGCGCGCAAAGCGCCGCCGCGGCGCGGATTGCCCGCGGCACGTAGGCCCGGCGCCGAGCGGCGGCTGACCTGCGATGGCGGGCCGGCCGCCTCCCGTACAATGCGCTTCGCCTGATGCCCATTCCCGCATCGGTCCCTGGCGTATTCCCAACAAGAGGCTCCCATGATCATCAAGCCCCGCGTGCGCGGTTTCATCTGCGTCACCACCCATCCTGCCGGCTGCGAAGCCAACGTGAAGCAACAGATCGACTACGTGAAGGCGCAAGGACCGGTGCCTGGGGGACCCAAGCGCGTGCTGATCCTGGGCGCGTCGACGGGGTATGGACTGGCCGCACGCATCAGCGCGGCCTTTGCCTGTGGCGCGCAGACGCTGGGCGTGTTCTTCGAACGGCCGGGCGACGCCGCCAAGCCGGGCACGCCGGGCTGGTACAACAGCGCCGCGTTCCACAAATTCGCCGAAGCCGAAGGCCTGTACGCCAAGAGCATCAACGGCGACGCCTTTTCCGATGAGATCAAGCAAAAGACCATCGCCGCCATCAAGGCGGATCTGGGTCAGGTCGATCAGGTCATCTACAGCCTTGCCGCCCCGCGCCGCACGCATCCAAAGACGGGCCAGGTCTACACTTCCACGCTCAAGCCCATCGGCAAGTCCGTGACCTTGCGCGGCCTGGATACCGACAAGGAAGTCATCAAGGACGGCGTGCTGGAGCCCGCCTCGCAGGACGAGATCGACGCCACCGTCGCCGTGATGGGCGGCGAAGACTGGCAGATGTGGATCGACGCCCTGCTCGAAGCCGGCGTGCTGGCCGACGGCGCCACCACCACTGCCTTCACCTATCTGGGCGAAAAGATCACGCACGACGTGTACTGGAACGGCTCCATCGGCGCGGCCAAGAAGGACCTGGACCAGCGCGTGCTGGACATCCGCGCCAAGCTTTCGGTGCGTGGCGGCGACGCACGGGTATCGGTGCTGAAAGCCGTGGTCACGCAGGCCAGTTCGGCCATCCCGATGATGCCGCTGTACCTGGCGCTGCTCTTCAAGGTCATGAAGGAAGACGGCACCCACGAGGGCTGCATCGAACAGGTGTATGGGCTGTATCGCGACAGCCTGTGCGGCCCGTCTCCGATCCTGGACGGCGAAGGCCGGCTGCGCGCCGACTACAAGGAACTGGATCCGGCCGTGCAGGCGCGGGTGCAGGCGCTGTGGGATCAGGTCGATACGGACAGCCTCTATGCGCTGACCGATTTTGCCGGCTACAAGCGCGATTTCCTGCGGTTGTTCGGGTTTGAAATCGACGGCGTGGATTATGCGGCCGACGTCGATCCGGTCGTGGAGATCCGCAACCTGGGCTGAACGCGGGCCGGCAGCGCCGGCCGCGGTTTGCTCATGCTGTCCCGGCGCACCGGGACAGCGCCCGTCCTACAGATATTCCAGCGTCACCACATAGCGCTTGCCCGGGGCCCGCGCTTCGGCATTGGCCGGGGGCACTTCCCGCACGGAGGTCTTGACCCGCAGCGCCGGATCCACTGCGCGGGTTCTGGAATCAGGTGCGCAAGCCACTTGGGGAAGCCCGCCGGCACTTGCCGGCGTCACGCGCGGCCTGCAGGCCGCCGGTTCCACGATGGCCCCGGCAAAGCGGATGACACCACCATTTGCACCGGCAACGGCGGGCGCCAGCAATGCCACAAACAAGGACGCATGGATGGATGTACGGACAGACATGGCATCTCCTTGCGGTAGCCTACTCCCGTACATTTGGGGCAGCAATGGGTAGTCGTCTCAGGCGTCCGTCACCATGCGACCGGCCGCCAGCACGAGTTGCCGCCCGCAGCGCGCCGCCAGTTGCGGATCGTGCGTGACCAGCACCAGCGTCGTCCCGTGTTCACGGTGCAGGTCGAACATCAGATCGATGACGGTCACGCCGGTTGCGGCATCCAGGCTGCCGGTGGGCTCGTCGGCAAACAGCAGGTCCGGCTGCACGACAAACGCACGGGCCAGCGAAACGCGCTGCTGTTCGCCACCCGACAACGTGCGCGGATAGTGGTGCAGACGCGCGCCCAGCCCCACCCGTTCCAGCATGGCCTGCGCGGCCTCGCGCGCCGACTGCCCGGCGAGCTCCAGCGGCAGCATCACGTTTTCCAGCGCGGTCAGGTTGGGCAGCAGCTGGAATGACTGAAACACGAAGCCGACGTGATTGGCCCGCAGGCGCGCGCGGCCGTCCTCGTCCAGGGCAAAAAGGTCCTGCCCAGCCAGGTGTACGCTGCCCACGCTGGGAACATCCAGACCGGCCAGCAGTCCCAGCAAAGTCGACTTGCCCGAGCCCGAGCTGCCCGTGATGGCCACGGCGCTGCCCGCCGCGACCGTAAAATCAATTCCTTCCAGGATAGAAAGCGACCCGCCGGCATCGGCCACCCGCTTGCCCAGCCCTTTCACCACGATTGAGTTATTGCTATCCATGCGCCTATTTTCCCGTCTGCTTCTTGTGACTGCCTTCGCGACCGCCGCGGTGGCGCCCGCCCACGCTCAGACCGCCGCAGCGGCCCAGGGTTCCACGCCGCGCACCGTACTGGTGGTGGGCGACAGCCTGTCCGCCGAGTACGGCATCAAGCGCGGCACGGGCTGGGTGCCCCTGCTGTCCGCGAGGATCTCCGAACAATACCCGAAGTTCCAGGTCGTCAATGCCAGCATCAGTGGCGATACGACCAGCGGCGGCGTTGCCCGCCTGCCCGCCCTGCTGCGCCAGCACGCGCCGGCCGTCGTGGTGCTGGAACTGGGCGCCAATGACGCCTTGCGCGGCCTGCCCCTGAACATGACCGAGCAGAACCTGCGGACCATGGCCCAGGCGGCGCGCAAGGCCGATGCCGACGTGCTGATCGTCGGAATGCAGATCCCGCCCAATTACGGGCGCGATTACGCCGAACGCTTTGCCGCCGTGTTCTCCAATGTCGCCAAAAACGAAAACGCCCGGCTCGTGCCCTTCCTGATGGAAGGTATCGCAACGAACCGGGCGATGTTTCAGGCTGACGGCATCCATCCTAACGAGGATGCCCAGCCTCAATTGCTGGACAACGTGTGGCCGGCGCTGCGGCCCATGTTGAACTGACTTTTACGTAGCGATCAGCCCGCGGCCTGGGACTGGTCGCCGCGGATGACATCCGCGGCGGCGGGCGTGACGTTCACCTCGTACTGCTGACGCAGCATGCGGATCAAGGCCTCGTTTTCCGCCTGGCCCCATGCGCCCGACAGTTGCTGCGCCAGGCGCTCCTTGTCGGCGGCGTCGGACTTGCCGGCTTCCACCTTTTCCAGGCGCACCAGCGTGTAGTCCACGCCGGACTGCACACCCGTGAAGGCCGGCAGCGTGGCCGACGGCAGGCGCATCACGGCGTCCAGCACCGGGCGCGAGAGATCCTGGGGATTCTGGCGCGTCACGGTGATGGCCGGGCCGAAACCTTCCGTCGAGGCCGGATCGGCCTTGTTGGCAGCCAGGGCCGCTTCGCCGGCCTTCTTGGCGGCTTCGGCGGAACGCTCGTCCAGCAGCTTGGCGCGGATGACATCGCTGACCTTGTCCAGCGGTGGCACGTGGGCGGGCTCGATGGCGGCAACGCGCACGGCCAGCATGGTGTCGGGCGCGAGTTCGATCACACCGGAATTCTGCTTTTCGCGCAGCACGTCGGGCGAGAACAGCACTTGGCGCACGCGCGGGTTGTCCAGCAGCGCGGCGTCGGGGCTGTCGGCGGCGGAGCCCGGGCCGGCCTTGTCGGCGGGCAGCAGGCCTTCGCGGGTGACGCCGGAAGCGGTACGCAGCTTCAGGCCGACGGCGTCGGCAGCCGGTTGCAGGCTGTCGCGCTGGTCGTAGACCTGCTTGTTCAGCTGGCTGGCCATTTCCGAGAAGCGTTGCGCGGCGATCTGCTTGCGCACTTCGGCGGTGATCTGGTCCTTGACCTCGGCCAGCGGCTTGATGGCGCCCGGGCTGATTTCAGTGACCTTGACGATGTGCAGACCGAACGGGCTTTCGACCACGCCGGAAACCTGGTTCTGGGCCAGGCCGAAGATGGCCTTGTCCAGCGGGCCGGGCTGCGCACCCGGGGCAATCCAGCCCAGGTCGCCGCCCTTGGTGGCCGAGCCGGAATCCTGCGAATTCTTGGCGGCCAGTTCGGCGAACTTGGCGGGATCGGCAGCGGCCTGCTTGGCGATGTCTTCGGCCTTGGCGCGCGCGGCCTTGCGGGCGTCTTCGCCCGACGGCAGCTCGATGAAGATGTGGCTGGCGCGGCGGCGTTCGGGCTGGCCGAAGCGGTTCTTGTTCTGTTCGTAATACGAAGCCAGGTCCTCGTCCTTGACCTGCACGCCTTGCGTGGCGGCGGCTTCGTCCAGCACCAGGTATTGCACCTGCACCTGTTCCGGCACCTGCAACTGCTGCTTGTTGGCGTCGTACCAGGCCTGGATGTCGGCCGGGGTCACGGTGACCTGCGAGCGGAAGTCGGCGGCGGAGAAGTTGCGCAGTTGCACGGTGCGGGTCTGGGTCAGCGCCGATTCCACGGCGGAGACCACTTCGGCCGGCGCGCGGGCCGACTGGCCGACGGGCTCGAGCACGCGGGCGATGGCCAGATCACGGCGCAGGCCGGCTTCGAACGACGTCGGCGACATGCCCTGCGCGGCCAGCACCTGGCGATAGCGTTCGGGCGAGAAGCGGCCGTTGTCCTGGACCTCGGGGATGGCGGCGATCGTGTTGCGCAGGGTCTCGTCGGACACCGAGAAACGGTTGTCGGCGGCCACATTGGCGAGCAGGCGCTGGTTGATCAGCTGGTTCAGCAGGCTTTCACGCATCGCGGGCGTGTCGATCACGGCCACATCGAACTGCGAGCCGAGACGGTTGCGGAACTGGTCAAGCTGGTTGCGGTGCGCCTGGTCAAACTCGGCGCGGGAAATCGGCTGGCCAGCCACCGTCGCCAGCTCGGGCTCCCGACTCATGAAGCTGTCATAGCCTTGAATCCCGACCAGGAAGAAGGAAGGCACGATCAAGATCAGCAGGATGAACTGCATCCAGCGCCGATGGCTGCGAATAAATTCGAACATGGAATCCCTGTTGCCGCGCTCCGGGGGTAGACGCCCGGGGCCGCACGAAAACGCATAAAAAAAGGCGAAATCGATTCGCCTCTATTCCCATACCGGTTCAAACCGGGTTCAGCGGGCGGATTTTACCATTTCTCATTCATTGCGCGGCCATTGCGCCAACGACCGGGCAATGCACGGCGTCGCGGGCCATCCGTCCCCACCGATGGCGGGGTCCGTCAACCCGGGAATCCCCCATTACCGCCCCCGCGCGGCCCTCGTATCGTGGCTTGGGGTTAGCCCGCAGGACGGCCGACCCCGCCGAGCCGGCGCCAGGCCGGTCCCCTTCCCGAGCGCAAAAAGGTCACCCACGATGCCGTTCATGCCTTCCCGCCTGCTGATGCTGAAATCCTGTGCCGCGCTGGCGTTTCTGGGCTGCGCCCACGCCGCGCAGGCCGCCCCGGTGGCCAATGTGCTGGATGCGGCCAAGGGCCAGCAGCAGGCCATGCTCGACACGATGCGCGATCTCGTCAATATCGAGTCGGGCAGCAAGGACGTCGAGGGTGTCGAACGCATCGCCGAACTGATCCGCGACCGGCTCAAGGCACTTGGCGGCACCGTGGAGATCATCGCGCCTGCCGACGTCTTCCGGCTGGACGACACCCCCGAGAAGGTCGGCCCGATGGTCCACGCGGAATTCAAGGGCAGCGGCAGCAGGAAGATCATGCTGATCGCCCACATGGACACCGTGTACCGCAACGGCATGCTGAAGGACCAGCCGTTCCGGATCGACGGCGACAAGGCCTACGGCCTGGGAATTGCCGACGATAAGCACGGGGTGGCGGCCATTCTGCACACCATCGCGCTCCTGAAGACACTAAAGTTTGCCGACTACGGCACGCTGACCGTGCTGATCAACGGAGACGAAGAGATCAGCTCGCCCGGCGCGCGCAGCACCATCACCCGCCTGGGCGCCGAGCAGGACGCCGTCTTTTCGTTTGAGGGCGGCGGCATGGAGCCGCGCCTGACGCTGGCGACCAGCGGCATCGGCGCGGCTTACCTGACGGTGCAGGGCAAGACTTCGCACGCGGGCGCCCGGCCGGAGGGCGGCGTCAATGCGCTCTACGAGCTGTCGCACCAGCTCCTGCAGCTGGACGATCTTTCCAAGCCCGACGAAGGGCTGAAGCTAAACTGGACCGTCGCCCAGGCAGGCACCAACCGCAACGTCATCCCCGGCCTGGCCACCGCGCAGGGCGACGCCCGCGCGCTGCGCGTGTCCGACTTCGACGCCTTGGCGCGCACGCTGGAGGAACGCATCCAGAAGAAACTGCTGCCCGAATCCAAGGTCAGCGTGAAATTCGAGGTCCGCCGCCCGCCGCTGGAAGCGACCACGGCGTCACGCGCCCTGGCCCAACACGGCGTGAAGGTCTACCAAGAGCTCGACCTGCCGCTGAAGGTGGTGGATCGGGCCAGCGGCGGCGGCACGGACGCCGCCTTTGCGGCGCTCAAGGCCCGCGGCCCCGTCATCGAGGGCATGGGGCTGAGCGGATTCGGCGCGCACTCGAATGACGCCGAGTACATCCTGATCAACAGCATCGTGCCGCGCCTGTATCTGGCCACGCGCATGATCATGGACGTGTCGCAGAACAAGGTATCCTTGCAACCTGTCTCAAAAGAACCCCAAAGCAGCACCAAATGACCGCAAACCTCCCCTCCTGGCCTTATTCCCGCCACATCGCGCACCGCGGTGGCGGCCGTCTGGCGCCGGAGAACACGCTGGCCGCCATGCGCGTCGGCGCCGAAAACGGCTTCACGATGTTCGAATACGACGTGAAACTCAGCAGCGACAACGTGCTCGTGCTGATGCACGACGACGATGTCGACCGCACCTCGAACGGCAAAGGCCCCGCCGCCGCCAAGACCTACGCCGACCTGGCCCAGCTTGACTTCGGCAGCTGGCATTCGGCGGCCTACGCCGGCGAACCTTTGCCCACCTTCGCGGCGGTCGCCCGTTACACGCTGGCCAACGGCATCGCCAGCAACGTCGAGATCAAGCCCTGCCCCGGCCGCGAAGCCGAAACCGGCCGCGCCGTTGCCCTGGCCGCCCGCGAACTCTGGCAAGGCGCCGGCACGGCGCCGCTTCTCTCCTCGTTTGCCGAGGAGGCCCTGGAAGCCGCCCGCCAGGCGGCGCCCGAACTGCCGCGCGCCCTGCTCGTGGAAAAGGTGCCCGCAGACTGGCGCGAACGCCTTGCCAAATACGAGTGCGTGGCGCTGAACATCAACCAGAAGGACGCCACCCGCGAACTGATCGACGCCGTGCACGCCGCCGGCTACCGCATCGCGGCCTGGACCGTCAACGACCCCGAGCGCGCGCGCCTGCTGCTCGACTGGGGCATCGACGGCATTTTCACTGACGAGCTGGCCGCAATCCGGCCCGCCGCCTGAGGCAGAAAGCCCCGTGTTCAGCTACCGCCACGCCTTTCACGCCGGCAATCATGCCGACGTGCTCAAGCACGCCATCCTGGTCCATACCCTGGACTACTTCAACAAGAAAGACGCCCCGTACTGGGTCATCGACACCCACGCGGGCGCCGGCCTCTACAGCCTGGACAGCGACTGGGCCGCCAAGACGTCCGAGTTCGCGGACGGCATCGGCCGCCTGTGGGAAGCGAAGGACCTGCCACCGCTGCTGGCCGATTACGTCGCTCGCATCCGCGACTACAACACCAACGGCCGGCTGCGTCGCTACCCCGGCTCGCCGTGGCTGACGCTGGACGCGCTGCGCCCGTCCGACCGCCTGCGCCTGTTCGAGATGCATCCCACCGAAATCGACACGCTGGTCGGCAACCTGGAACACCAGGGCCGCGCCGCGCAGCGCCAGACCACGATCTACGGCGACGACGGCTTCGAGGGCGTCAAGGCGCTGCTGCCGCCGCCCACGCGGCGCGGCATGGTGCTGATCGACCCGTCTTATGAAGACAAGCACGACTACCGCCGCACGCTCCTCACTGTGAAGGAGTGCATCAAGCGCTTCGCCACCGGCACCTATGCCATCTGGTATCCGCTGGTGCAACGACGCGAGGCCAGCGAGATGGCCCGCCACTTCGAAAACCTGAAGGTCAAGAGCTGGCTGCACGCCACGCTGACGGTCAAGAAGGCGACCATCGACGGCTATGGCCTGCACGGCAGCGGCATGTTCCTCATCAATCCGCCCTGGACGCTGCACGACGCGCTGAAACAGGCAATGCCGTATCTGGCGCGCGAACTTGCGCAGGACGAACGCGCCGGCTTCACGCTGCAATATCGCGAAAACCCGTTCCCGGTTCCAAAGAAGCAATCGGACGACTGACGCGCTGCCCCGCGCTGGGGCAATGCGGCCAAGCAGACGACAAAGGGCCGCGCCTTCATGGCGCGGCCCTTTTTGCGTTCGCGATCCTTTTACGTTCGCGATCCTTTTACGTCCGCGACCCTTTTGCGATTACGACCCTTTAACGTCCGCAGCGCTCAGACCGTTTCGACATCGGCCTGGCGCAGGGCCTCCTGCGCCAGCGCCAGCTTCGACGCGGCATCGCGCAGCGCGGTGCGCAGGCCTTCCTCGATCACGGGATGGTAGAACGGCATTTCCAGCATGCGCGCCACTGTGAGCTCCTGCTGCACGGCCCAGGCCAGCAGATGGCCGATGTGCTCCGCGCTGGGTCCGATCATCTCGGCGCCCAGGAAGCGGCCCGTTTCGATGTCGGCGTACACGTGCAGCATGCCGCGGTTCTTCAGCATGACGCGCGAACGGCCCTGGTCGCTGAAATCGACCGCGCCGGTGACGAACGTGCCGGGCACCAGCTTCGCGTGGCCCGCGCCGACCAGCGCAATCTGCGGGTCCGAGAAGACCACGCCCAAGGGCGCGCGGCGCAAGCCCTCGCGCACTTCCGGAAAGCGCGCCGCGTTCTCGCCCGCAATGCGGCCTTCGTCGGCAGCCTCGTGCAAAAGCGGCGCGTCGGCGTTGGCGTCGCCGGCAATGAAGATGGGCGAGCTGCCCGCCTGCATCGTCAGCCGGTCAAACTGCGGCACGCCCTGTGCGTTCAGCGCCAGCGACGTGTTTTCCAGACCCAGTCCATCGACGTTGGGGCGGCGGCCCGTGGCGACCAGCGCGTAGTCGAAGCGCTCGGTGCGCTCGCTGTTGTCCAGCGCCACGTAACGCACTTCCACCTCGTCGCCGACGCGGGTGGTTTCCAGGACGCGGGCGTCCGTGTCCAGGTAGAACTCGCGCTGGAAGATCTTGCGGGCGGTCTGCCGCACCTGCGGATCGCTGATGCCGCCCAGGCTGCCGCTCATGCCGAACACGCGCACTTCCACGCCGAGCCGGGCAAGCGCCTGGCCAAGCTCCAGCCCGATCACGCCGGGCCCGAAGACCGCGACGCGGTTCGGCAGGTCGTCCCAGGCGAACACGTCATCATTGACGACGAGGCGATCGCCCAGCGCGCGGAAAGGCGGCGGCACGGACGGGCGCGAGCCGGTGGCGATCACGACGCGCGACGCCTGGATTTCGGTGTGGTCGTCCACGCGCACCACGGTGTCGGACACGAATTTCGCGTAGCCGCGCACCTTGTCTTCGGCCGGAATGTTCTCCACGCCGTCGACCACGAAGCCCACGAAGCGGTCGCGCTCGCGCTTGACCCGGTCCATGACTTCGGCGCCGTCGACCGTGACCTCTCCGCCGACGTGCACGCCGAACGCATCGGTGTGCGCCGCCGCGTGCGCCGCCTCGGCGGCCGCGATCAGCAGCTTGGACGGCATGCAGCCCACCCTGGCGCAGGTCGTGCCGTAGGGGCCGCCTTCGATAAGCAGCGCGCGCTTGCCCGCCGCTTTCGCGGCACGGTAAGCGGCGAGGCCTGCGGTGCCGGCGCCGATGACAGCAATGTCGGTATGCAGCGTCTTCATGATTGGGAATCTCCCCGTTGTCGCGTGATGTTCAGAATGTGAAGGCAAATTCCGCCTTGTTGCGCACCCTTGGGGCGAACGCCGTCCTGCGTCCTGTTTTCGGACGCACGGCGCCTGCAATAAGGGCGCAAAAGAAGGGAAACTTGCGGGAGCGGCGCGGCGCTACCGCGCCGGCCGGTGTGGCGGCACGCGCGGCGGGCGATGCGGAATCAACCGCCGCTCGGGATCAAGCACCGCGTGTCCGGCGGACCGGGCGCGAGGCGATGCCCCCTGCCCGGCCGATTGGCCTGCGTATCAGGCGAAGTGCGCCTTCAGGTCTTCCAGGCCGCCGATCAGGGCGCCGTTGATGAACACCTGCGGAGCCGTGCCCTTGCCGGACACTGCGCCGATCACGCGGCCGCGGACCTTGTTTTCCAGCGGGATCTCGATCGGGGCGTAGCCCTTGCTATCGAGCAGCGCCTTGGCTTCGACGCAGAACGGGCAACCCGGCTTGGAGAACACGACCACCTGGTCCGGCTTCTTGGCCGACGGCGCGAAGTGAGACAGCATGGTGTCGGCGTCCGACACTTCAAACGGATCGCCTTCCTTTTCGGGCTCGATGAACATCTTCTCGACGACACCGTCCTTGACCAGCATGGAATAGCGCCAGCTGCGCTTGCCGAAGCCCAGGTCGCTCTTGTCGACGAGCATGCCCATGCCTTCGGTGAAGGCGCCGTTGCCGTCGGGCAGCAGCGTGATGTTGGCCGATTCCTGATCCTTGGCCCATTCGTTCATGACGAAGGTGTCGTTGACCGACACGCAGACGATGCTGTCGACGCCGGCGGCGAAGAACGCGGGAGCCAGTTCGTTGTAGCGCGGCAGGTGGGTGGACGAGCAGGTCGGCGTGAAAGCGCCGGGAAGCGAGAAGACCACGACCGTCTTGTTCTTGAACAGGTCGTCGGTCGTGACCTTCTTCCACGTGTTGTCCTCACGAACGGGGAACGTCACATTCGGAACACGTTGGCCTTCGCGGTTTTGCAGCATTCGATTCTCTCCTTGGTTTGCTAACTTAAGTGGCGGGTTTCTGGACCGCCATGAAAAGAATCATAAATCGCAACTATCAAACAATCCAATTTAATTAACTAAATTGATTGATAGCTTAAAGCGATTACTGAATTTCAAACGAAAGATCGAAGCTATCACAAACCCGGGTTCGCGTCTTTAGACGCGGGACGGCTCGTAACCCGCATCGCGGATGGCGGCTTCCACCTTGTCGGCCTGGTCGGTGCCGGTGATGGTGACGCGGTGCGTGGGCAGATCCGTGGCGACCACGGCGCCCGGGACAGCCTCGGTGACGGCGCCGGTGATGGTCTTCACGCAATGGCCGCAGGTCATGTCGGGCACTTGGAAAGCAATGCTCATGGTTTTCTCCAGAAGGTTGGCGGGTGGCGGTTGAGCCACCATGTCGGGAAGGTTAAACATTCCCATCATGTCAAGGTCAAGCGTAGAATGGCGCTTGACCTTCCCATGATGGGAAGGATGAAACTGGGCGCTCCCATCCACACCGAGATAGACATGCACGCAGCACGCTCGTCCTCATTTTCCGAATTGGAACTCGCCATCGAAGGCATGACCTGCGCATCATGCGTCAAACGCGTGGAAAAAGCGCTGACGAATGTTCCCGGCGTTGCGCAGGCGCAAGTCAACCTGGCGACCGAGCGCGCGCGGGTCTCCTTCGATCCGTCCGCTGCCGAGCCGCAGACGCTGGTCGCCGCCGTCGGCAAGATGGGCTACGAGGCCCGCCCGATCGCCGCCCAGGATGACCACGCCGAACGGCAATCGCAGGCCCGCGATGCCGAGGCGCATCGCCTGCAACGCGCATTCATCGCCGCGCTGGTCCTGACGTTGCCCGTGTTTGCGCTGGAGATGGGTTCACACCTGATTCCCGCGATGCATCACTGGGTGCTGGACACGATTGGCCAGCAGAACAGCTGGCTGCTGCAGTTCGTGCTGACCACCGCCGTGCTGGTGTGGCCGGGGCGGCAGTTCTTCACCAAGGGGCTTGTGGCGTTGTGGCGCCGCGCGCCCGAGATGAATTCACTGGTGGCGTTGGGCGCGGGCGCGGCCTGGGGCTATTCGGTCGTCGCCACCTTTGCGCCGGGCTGGCTGCCGGACGCGGCGCGCAACGTCTACTTCGAGGCCGCCGCCGTCATCGTCACGCTGATCCTGCTGGGCCGCATGCTGGAAGCGCGCGCCAAGGGCAAGACCGGCGCGGCCATCAAGCGGCTGATCGGCCTGCAGCCACGCACCGCACGCGTGCTGCGCGACGGCCAGGCGCAGGACATCGAGATCGAACGCGTGCGCACCGGCGACATCGTGATGGTGCGGCCGGGCGAAAAGATTCCGCTGGACGGCGACATCATCGAAGGCAACTCCTATGTCGACGAATCCATGCTGACGGGCGAGCCCGTGCCGGTGGAAAAACAGCCGGGCATGCAGGCCACCGGCGGGACGCTGAACACGTCCGGCAGCTTCACGCTGCGCGTCACGCACACGGGTGCGGACACGATGCTGGCCCGGATCATCCGCATGGTCGAAGCGGCCCAGGGCGCACGGCTGCCGATCCAGGCGATGGTGGATCAGGTGACCGCCTGGTTCGTGCCGGCGGTCATGGCGGCCGCCCTGCTCACCTTCCTGGCGTGGTTCTTCCTCGGTCCCGAGCCGGTGCTGTCGCATGCGCTGGTCAACGCGGTGGCCGTGCTGATCATTGCCTGCCCGTGCGCCATGGGGCTGGCCACGCCCACGTCCATCATGGTAGGCACCGGGCGCGCCGCCGAGATGGGCGTGCTGTTCCGTCAGGGCGATGCATTGCAGACGCTGCGAGACGTCAACGTCGTGGCCTTCGACAAGACGGGCACCCTGACGTTGGGCAAGCCCACCCTTACCGAATTGGAACCCTCGCCGGGCCAGGATGCGCAGCAGGTGCTGCAATGGGTGGCCTCGGTGCAGGCGCGCTCCGAGCACCCGATCGCGCTTGCCATCGTGGCCGCGGCCGCCGAACGCAAGATCGAACTGCTGCCCGCCGAAGGTTTTGCCGCCATCACCGGCGCCGGCGTGGAGGCCGCGGTGGCAGGCCGCAAGGTGCTGGCGGGCGCGGCGCGCCTGATGGCCGAGCGCGGCGTCGACGTGAGCGCATTCGGTGCGCGCGCCGCCGATTGGGGCAACGAAGGCAAGACGCCGATCTACGTTGCCATCGACGGCCAGGCGGCCGCCATGATGGCCGTGACGGATCCGGTCAAGCCCTCGGCCGTATCCGCCATCGCCGCGCTGCACGCGCAAGGCCTCAAGACCGCCATGATCACCGGCGACAACCGCCACACTGCCCTGGCAGTCGCGCGCCAGTTGGGCATCGACGAAGTGCGCGCCGAAGTGCTGCCCGACGGCAAGGTACAGGCCATCGCCACGCTGCGCGAAGGCGGCCGCAAGGTGGCGTTCGTGGGCGACGGCATCAACGATGCGCCGGCGCTGGCCGCGGCCGACACCGGCATCGCAATCGGCACCGGCACGGACGTGGCGATCGAGGCGGCGTCCGTCGTGCTGATGGCCGATGACCTGCACGGCGTGCCCAACGCCATCGCG
The DNA here is from genome assembly GCF_032113835.1 of Achromobacter sp. Lineage (GTDB taxonomy): Bacteria > Pseudomonadota > Gammaproteobacteria > Burkholderiales > Burkholderiaceae_B > Achromobacter. The sequence goes on from NZ_DAMCTG010000053.1 coordinate 18,902, forward strand.
CTCAGCCGCGCCACGCTGGCCAACATCCGGCAAAACCTGTTCTGGGCGTTCGCCTACAACGCGGCGCTGATTCCGCTGGCGGCGGGCGCGCTGTATCCCGCTTTCGGCCTGTCGCTGTCGCCGATCTTCGCGGCGGGCGCGATGGCGCTGTCCAGCGTCTTCGTCCTGGGCAACGCGCTGCGCCTGAAGGCGTTCCGCCCCCACGGGAGGCAAGCATGAACATCGGACAAGCCGCGAAGGAATCCGGCATCTCGGCCAAGATGATCCGCTATTACGAGAGCATCGGCCTGATCGGCCCCGCCATCCGCACGGACTCGGGCTACCGCGTCTACAGCGAGCACGACGTGCACACGCTGCGCTTCGTGCGCCGCGCGCGCGATCTGGGTTTTTCGGTGGAGCAGATGAACGAGCTGCTGGCGCTCTGGCAGGACCGCAGCCGCGCCAGCGCGGATGTGAAGCGCATTGCGCTGGAACACATCGAGGAGCTGGAGCGCAAGGCCGAGGCGCTGCGCGAGATGGCCGCCACGCTCAAGCATCTGGCGCAACATTGCCATGGCGACGAGCGGCCCGACTGCCCCATTCTGGAGAACCTGGGCTGCTCGCACTGAATGTTCGCACTACAGCCACGCGGCGGGAGTTTTCCCGCCACGGGCTAACGCCCGACGCGGAATTCGCCCGCCGCGGGATGCGCCCGCCGCGGGATTCGCCCGCCGCTGCCGTTCTTTACTGGTCCGCCTGCGCCTCAGCGGCGACACGAGCCTCGTAGGCCTCGGTGGCGGCCTGCTTGGCCGCCGCCTTTTCAGCCGCCGCAGCAAGCTTGGCTTCCTCGGCCGCCGCCGCATCGGCCGCTGCCTGGATCGCGCGCTGACGAGCGCGTTCCTTCGCTTCCAGGACACCCTGCGCATCCAGCGTTTCGAACACGGCGATGGATTCCACATGTCCCGTGTGCGGGAACATGTTGATCACGCCCGCGCTCTTGAGCACGTAGCCACCTTCATGGACCAGGATGGACGCGTCGCGTGCCAGGGTGCCGGGATTACAGGACACGTAGACGATGCGGCGCGGACGCTCTTCGTACGTGAGATCGGACAACGCCTGCGACACCGCGTGGGCGCCTTCGCGCGGCGGATCGATCAGCATGCGGTCGAAGTAGCCCAGGCTGCGCAGCCAGGTCGCGTCGACTTCGAAGAGGTTGAGCGTGGCAAAGCTGGTGCGGTCGCCCAGGCCGTGGCGCGATGCCGCATCGAAGGCGCGGTCGGTCAGCGCCTTGCTGCCTTCAACGCCCACGGCTTCGCGGCCTTGCGTGGCCAGCGGCAGCGTGAAGTTGCCCAAGCCACAGAACAGATCGGCCACGCGGTCGGTGGGCTGCACGTCCAGGAGCTTGAGCGCGCGCGACACCATCGCGCGGTTGATGGCGTGGTTGACCTGCGTGAAATCGGTGGGCCGGTACGGCATGCGCAGGCCGAATTCCGGCATGGTGTAGGACAGCGCGTCGTTGTGCTCGGGCTCCAGCGCGTGTACTGTTTCCGGCCCCTTGGACTGCAGCCACCATTGCACGTTGTGCTTGGCCGCGAAGGCGCGCAGGATGGCGATGTCGCCATCGGTCAGCGGCAGCAGATGGCGCAGCACCAGCGCCGTCACGCCTTCGCCGAGCGCCACCTCGATCTGGGGCATGCGGTCGGGCGCGGACATGGAAGCGATCATTTCGCGCAGCGGGATCAGCAGATCGCTGACGTGGCGCGGCAGCACATGGCATTCGCGCATGTCGGCCACGAAGCTGCTCTTGCGTTCGTGAAAGCCCACGAGCACCCCACCCTTCTTGGGCACCACGCGCACCGACAGGCGCGCACGGTAGCGGTAGCCCCAGGTCGGGCCCTGCAGCGGCGGCAGGATCAACGCGGGACGCAGCTTGCCGACATGCCAGAACGTGTCTTCGAGCGCGCGCTGCTTGATCGCCACCTGCGTGGTGGGCTCCAGATGCTGCATGGCACAGCCGCCACAGACGCCGAAATGCGGGCAGCGGGGTTCCACGCGTTGCGAAGAGGGACGCAGCACCTCGTCGACACGGGCGGTTTCATAGGAAGGCTTGCGGCGCAACGTGACCGCAGTGACCCGTTCGCCCGGCAAGGCGCCTTCCACAAAAATGACTTTCCCGTCGCGGCGGGCGATCCCCCTGGCTTCCAGGTCCAGGGATTCGATACTCAAAACGTCAGACATCTCACGCAGTCCAGAATTGCACGCAACCCATGATTGTAGAAGGACTTCGTGCAATCCCGGAAATCGGCTTTGATGGGGCCGGAGCGGCGCCATTCAGGGCGCCGCAACCGCCGTCAGAACGAGCGCGCGACCGAGAAGACGGCGCCGATGCGGCCCGACGGGTGGCCGTACTTGGTGGGCAGCCAGTTGTCCTTGGTGGCGCCGACGGCCGCCAGGCCGAGGATCCAGCCCTTCAGGTCCTTGGTCACGCCCACCTTGTAGTCCACGTAATGGCCGATCGAGTCGCCGTCCATGTTGGTCTGGTTCTTGAGCTTCTGGTAGCCCAGGTGGCCCAGCAGGCCCCAGCCGTCGCCCAGGTCGAACGTGGCGGTTCCGTCCAGATACCAGGTGCCCTTGCTGTCCGGCGTGCTGAAAAAGTCGCTGGGCGTGTACGAATACTTGAGGCTGTAGTTGCCGTAGGACGCGCCCAGATAGAGGTCCGTGTTGTTGTAGTTGCCGCCCTTGGGCGAGCTGGAGCCGGGATAGTAGTAATGCAGCACGCCCGCATCCAGCGTGAAGCCGCCGCCCACATCGCCCTTCCAGCCGCCGTAGAAGTCCATTTCCAGGTTGCCGTCGGTGAAGACGAAGCTGGAGACGTTGGAGTTCCAGTTGCCCAGATAGAAGCCCGAGCTGTGGTTCAGGTCGAAACCCAGCTGGACGGCAGGACGGAAGTCGGTCTGGGAATAGCCCCGGAACCGGTAGTCGCTGACGATGGTGGCGTTACCGCTGAGCGAGAAGCCGCCACCCAGATCGGTGGGCTCGGCTTGCGCCAGACCTGCAAAACAAGCGGCAAGCGCGAAAGGCAAGGCTAGCAACGTCTTCTTCATGGTGCGAGAGTCCTGATCGGATTGTCGAGAAAGCGGACAGCGCGTGGCGTATCCGGCTGGCCGGCCTTGCTGCAGGGGTACTGCCGGCTCAATTCCCTTCAAGCAATGTCCATGCCAGGTTTTTTGGCACCGTGACAGCGCGATGACAGCACCCGCGCAGCGCTCTGCCGCGCCCAGCGATGCACCACCCTGGTGCCCTGTTATGGGGCGCGGCAGGCGCGGATGCGTCAAAACGGGGAATAAAAAACCCCGGTACGCGAAGACGCGTACCGGGGTCTGTTCTGCTGAGGCTTCGCAACGGCTGCCGGCGGGGAACCGGCTGCCGGGGCGAGCCTTGGACGGCTGTCAGTTGGCCGTAGGTTCGCCTTTAGTTGGCCTTGGGCGGCGCGGGCGGCGGGACGTCGCCGGCGGCGGGGGCACCCGGCTTGCCAGGACGGCCCTTCTCGCCATGGCGGGCCTCCATCTTGGCGTGGCGCTCGGCCATGCGGGCTTCGCGCTCCTTGACGATCTTGGTCACCTGACCGCGCTGCGTGTCGTTCAGGCTATCCCAGACGGCCAGCCATTGGTCGCGCACCTGCTTGGCTTGCGGGCCGAACGCGTCGCGGCGCTTTTCCGACTGCTCGATGAGCGCGCGGGGATCCAGCTTGCCGCTGTCGAGCTGCGACTTGAGCAGGTCATGGCGTTTGCCGCCGTCGGCGCGCATCGCTTCGTGCAGGCTGCGCTGCCCTTCCTGGGCGGTCTTGAACAGGGCCTCCTGCTTGGCGTCGAGCTTCAGCTTGGCAACCTGGGCCTTGGACACGGGGCCCAGACCGGGGATGAGCAGGCCATCACGCATGCCCTTGTGGAAACCACCGCCGCGATGGCCTTCGTGCATGGCGGCCGGACCGCCTTCGGCGGGAGGAGGAGGCGCAGCCATTGCGGAGCCAGCCGCAAAACCGCTCGACGCGGCGACGATAGCAAGGACGGCCAAATTGGAGCGGATAGCGAATCGGGACATGAAGGTCTCCTGAAAGTGAAGAAAGCGAGGCCATTGTGCGATCCGCCTGGTTTCATCCAGGTTTCGTTTGTGGCCGTCTTGTTTCAGTCGATTGCTTGCCCGCCAGACGCGAGAACGGGGCCATGCAGGCCCCGTCGGTTTGCCCTGCCCGCTTGCGCAATGGCGCGGGTTCAGGCGCGGCCGCCCACGCGGATCAGCCCGCGTCCCAGGCCGCCATGTATTCCTTCCAGTGCGGCGCATCGCTGGCCGAGAGCGTGTCGCGCACCAGCGCGATTTCGGTCTCGTAGGCCGTGCGGTCGAGTTCACCGCGCAGGAAACGGAAGCGGCAAAACACCAGCCAGGTATTGACCACGTCGGTTTCGCAATACGCCCGCACTTCGTCGGCGCGGCCCGTGCTCCAGGCCTCCCAGACCTTGCTGCCGTCCATGCCGAGCTTGCCGGGAAAGCCGCAAAGCTTGGCCAATTCGTCGAGCGGCGCGTTGGCGCGGCCGTTGTACTTGGCCAGCACGTCCATCAGATCGACGTGACGCGTGTGGTATCGCGAAATGTAGTTGTTGAACTTGAAGTCACGGTCTTCTTCGCCCATGTCCCAGTAGCGCGGCGCCGGCACGCCCTGGATCAGGCTGCGGTAATGCAGCACGGGCAGGTCAAAGCCAGAACCGTTCCAACTGACGAGCTTGGGCGTGTAGCGTTCGATGGTCTTGAAGAACCCTGCGAGCAAGGCCGCTTCGGGATCGTCCGGCTGGCCCAGCGTCTTGACGCGAAAGCCCTGGTCGTCGCGGAACACGCAGCCCACCACCGCGACCTTGTGCAGATGCAGGGGCAGGAAGTCGTGGCCCACGGCTTCGCGCCGTGCGGTCAGCGCGCGCTCGACCACTTCGTGGTCGGGCACGTCGGCTCCCCAGCCGTTGAGCTTGCGCAGCCCGTCGGCGTCGGGGATGGTCTCGAGGTCGAATACCAGGGTGGGCGTCATTTGGGCGGCAGGTATTGCATCGGATCCACCGGCGTACCCTGGCGGCGGATTTCAAAGTGCAGACGCGGCGACGTGGTGTCGCTCTGGCCGAGTTCGGCGATCTTGGCGCCGCGCTTGACCGTCTGGCCGGTCTTCACGAGCAGCGCGCGGTTGTGCGCGTACGCCGTGATGAAGCCGTTCTGGTGCTCGACGATGATGAGGTTGCCCAGACCGCGCACGCCATTGCCGCTGTACTTGACCAGGCCATCCGCCGCGGCGGTGATCGGGTCGCCCAGCGCGCCGGCGATGTCGATGCCCTTGCTGCTGGCGTTGAAGGCCTGCACGATCTGACCGTTGGCCGGCCAGGCCCAGTTGATGACGTTTGCATCGGCCGCACGCGTGGCCGGCTTGGTGTCGACCGGGGCCGGCGGCGGCGTGGGCGTGGCGTCAGGTGCGGGCGTGGTGGCCGCGGGGGTTTCGGGCTGGTCGAGCGGACGTGGCTGCGGCCGGTTGCTGGCAATCGGCGCGGTCTGCGCGCCGCCGCCCGTGGCGCTGCCGGACATGCGCAGCACCTGCCCCACCGAGATCTGGTTGGGGTCGCTGATGTTGTTCCAGCGCTTGATGTTTTCGATGTCGACGTTGTTGGCGCGGGCGATCTTGTAGAGCGTGTCGCCCGGCTTGACCACATAGCTGCCGGACGTGGCCGTCGGCGCGGGTTGCCCGCCGGTCATGTCGACCACCGGGGCACGAGTACCTTTGGATGCGCAGCCGGCCAGGATGGCGAGGCTGAGGACCCCCACTGCGAAGAGCGGGCGGCGAAGGCGCGTCATGGACGCGCCCAAATTCATATCGGTCAGTTGCAACTGCCCGTTGAGCATACGTTTCTCCTGTCGCTCAAGATTGTATTCCGGACCGTAGCGGCACAAAGCGCACGGCCTCTAGTTCGGTTCTTTTCCAGCTTGCCGCGCCCGTGCGTTCGATCAGAACCAGGCGCTGGTTCGAGCCCCCTTCGGGAGCGATGAGACGGCCGCCCGGAGCAAGCTGCGTCAGCAGCGCTTGCGGGATGGCCAGACCTGCGGCAGCCACAACGATAGCATCGAACGGCGCCACGCCGGGCAGTCCCAAGGTGCCGTCTCCATAGATGAGCCGGATCCTTGTGGTGAGCCGCAAGGCGCGTAAATGCTCGCGCGCCAGCTCGTACAGTCCGCGTATGCGTTCGATGGTGTGGACGTCGCGCACGAACTGCGCGAGCACCGCGGCCTGGTATCCGCAACCGGCGCCGACCTCGAGCACACGGGTAGGCGCGCGGTCTTCGCAAGCAGCCGCGATCATACGCGCCACAACCCACGGCTGGGAAATGGTTTGCGAGTGGCCGATGGGCAATGCGGCGTCTTCATAAGCGCGGCTGGCCAGCGCTTCGTCGACGAACAGGTGGCGCGGCACGGCGGCCATGGCGTTCAGTACGCGTTCGTCGGTGATGCCTTGCGTGCGCAGGCGCTGCACCATGGCCTGGCGCAAGCGTTCGGAGTTCAGGCCAAGGTTGCTGCCCGCTTGCGGCGCCGGCGCCTGCGCCTGCCGCTGCAAGGTGGCTGCCGAGATGCGCGTGTTGCTGTTGGCCGGCGTATACCCCGGGCCGAGACGGCCGGTGTCGTGGCGGGCCGGGCTGCTGCGGCCGGCGCCGGGCGTGATGTCCGGCTGACTTACGCGTTTGCGCATAGCGGCTCTGCCCAGGTGCGGATCTCGTCAAGCTGGCTGTGCTGGGTCAGGTCCAGGCGCAACGGCGTGACGGACACGATGCCCTGCTCGACGGCGTGGAAGTCCGTGCCGGGTGTGGCGTCGGCGGCCAGGCCGACCGGCCCGATCCAGTAGACCGTATCGCCATAGGGCGTGGTGGTGCGCACGACGGGCTGTGACGGATGCCGCTTGCCCAGCCGCGTGACCGCAAAGCCGTGCATGTCTTCGAAACGGCGGCTCGGGATATTGACGTTGAGCAGCACCGGCGCCGCGAGCGGCTGGGCCAGATGGCGCTCGACGACCTGGCGGGCGGCCCGCGCGGCCGAGTCGATGTGTTCCCAACCCTTTTCCGCCAGCGAGAACGCGATGGCGGGAATGCCGAAGAGATACCCTTCGCTGGCGGCGGCGACGGTTCCCGAATAGAGGGTGTCGTCGCCCATGTTGGCGCCATTGTTGATGCCCGACACGACCAGGTCGGGGCGGGTATCCATGAGGCCGGTCAGCGCGACGTGCACGCAATCGGACGGCGTGCCGTTGACCGCGATGAAGCCGTTTGAAGCGGTGCGCACCGACAGCGGCCGGTTCAGCGTGAGCGAGTTGGAGGCGCCGCTGTGGTTGGTCTCGGGCGCGACGACGGTCAGATCGCCCAGCCCGTCCAGCGCGGCGACCAGCGCTTCCAGGCCAGGGGCCGAATAGCCATCATCGTTCGAAACCAGAATTCGCATTGTGCATCCGAAAGAAAATAAAACGCGGGTGACGTGGCGGATTGTACCCGGGGTAGAATCCGCAGCCACTACTACAACAACGGACTCCCCTTCCATGGCGATAACCGAACCCTCCCTGGCATTTTCCGTCGCGCTCGTCGTGCTGGCCTACCTGATCGGCTCCGTGCCGTTCGCCGTGGTCGTCAGCAAGCTGATGGGTCTGCAGGACCCCCGCAGCTACGGGTCCAAGAACCCCGGCGCGACCAATGTGCTGCGCACCGGCAACAAGACCGCCGCCGCATTGACGCTATTGGGGGACGCCGCCAAGGGATGGTTCGCGATCTGGCTGGCCGAGAAGCTGGCGCCGGGCATCGGCCCCGTCGCTCTGGCCTGCGTGGCGCTGGCCGCCTTCATCGGCCACCTGTACCCCGTGTTCCTGGGATTCAAGGGCGGCAAGGGCGTGGCGACCGCGCTGGGCGTGCTGGTGGCGATCCAGCCCTGGCTGGCCGTCGCCACGGCGGCAACCTGGCTGATCATCGCCATATTCTTCCGTTATTCGTCGCTGGCTTCGCTGGTGGCCGCGTTCTTCGCCCCCGTCTACTACGTGTTCGGATCCGGGCTGGCGTGGCAGGCGCAGCCGGCCCTGGGCGTGGCGTTGGCGATCATCGGCATCCTGCTTTTCTACCGCCATCGGGCCAACATCGCCCGGCTGATCCAAGGCACCGAAAGCCGGATCGGCAGCAAGAAGAAGTAATCCCCACGCGATGCGTGGATCAGATGGGTGGATCAAACGGGCGGCCTCGGCCGCCCGTTTGCATTTCAGGCGATATCGGCCAGATCCCAGCGCGGCTTGACCGTGAAGCTGTGGGCGCTGGCGTCCAGCGTGGCGAGTCCGGCCTTTACCCGCTCGGCCGCCGCGAACGCGATCATGGCGCCGTTGTCGGTGCACAGTTCCAGCGGCGGGAAGTACGCGCGGGCCTTGAGCGGCTTGAGCGCGGCATCGAGCTTGGCGCGCAGGAGCTGGTTGGCCCCCACCCCGCCGGCCACGACCAGGCGGCGCAGCCCGGTCTGTTTCAGCGCGCGGATGGACTTGGCCGCCAGCACCTCGACAATGGCCGCCTGCGTGGCGGCGGCAAGATCCGCGCGGGTCTGTTCGTCCAGGCCGCCATTCTGCTCGGCCGCCTTGACGCGGGTCAGCACGGCGGTTTTCAGGCCGCTGAAGCTGAAGTCCAGGTCGCCGCTGTGCAGCATGGGGCGCGGCAGGTCGAAGCGCGAGGCGTCGCCGCTGCCGGCCAGCCGGGACAACGCGGGTCCGCCCGGATAGCCCAGGCCCATGAGCTTGGCGGATTTGTCGAAGGCCTCGCCTGCGGCGTCGTCCAGCGTTTCGCCCAGCAGCTCGTAGCGGCCCACGCCGTCCACACGCATGAGCTGGGTGTGTCCGCCGGAGACCAGCAAGGCGATGAAGGGGAACTCAGGCCGGGGATCGGCCAGCATCGGCGACAGCAGATGGCCTTCGAGGTGATGGATGCCGATGGCCGGCAGGCCACGCGACCAGGCGAACGACTGCGCGACGCTGGCGCCGACCAGCAAGGCGCCGGCAAGGCCCGGCCCCGCCGTATAGGCCACGGCGCCGATGTCGGACATCTGCAGACCCGCGTCCTGCAGCACCTGGCGGGTCAGCGGCACCACGCGGCGAATGTGGTCGCGCGAGGCAAGTTCCGGCACCACGCCCCCATATTCCTGGTGCATGGCGATCTGGGTGTGCAGCGCGTGCGCGAGCAGGCCGCGTTCCGTACAGACGGCTGCGACGCCGGTTTCGTCGCAGGAGCTTTCAAAGCCGAGAATGATCATGGCGGCAGAGTTTACAACTGATGCGAAAATACGCAGGTTCTTGAATGGGACGGGGTTTACCGCCCCGCCCGCCACAACCTGAAAATCCTGCAAAAACCCTGGGGACTCGAATGCTGGAGAAGCTATTCAAGCTGCGTGAGCACGGCACGACCGCAAGAACGGAAGTCGTGGCCGGCCTGACGACATTCCTGACGATGTCGTACATCATCTTCGTCAATCCTGACATCCTGTCCTCGACGGGCATGGACCGCGACGCGGTCTTTGTTGCCACCTGCCTGGCCGCCGCGCTGGGCTCGCTGGTGATGGCGTTCATCGCCAACTGGCCGATCGGCATGGCGCCGGGCATGGGGCTGAACGCGTTCTTTGCCTTCACCGTGGTCAAGACCATGGGATACACCTGGGAGCAGGCGCTGGGCGCGGTGTTCATCTCGGGCATCATCTTCCTGTTCCTGACGATATCCGGCATCCGGGTCTGGCTGGTCAAAGGCATCCCGCATTCGCTGCGCAGCGCCATTGCGGCGGGCATTGGGCTGTTTCTGGCCATTATCGCGCTATCCAGCGCCGGCATCGTGGTCGCGCATCCGGCCACCAAGGTCACGCTGGGCAACCTGACCACGCACGGCCCGCTCTTCGCCATCCTGGGCTTCTTCGTGATCGCGTCGCTGGACGCGCTGCGCGTGCGCGGCGCCATCCTGATCGGCATCATCGTCGTCACAGTGCTGTCGATGGTGATGGGCTACAACGAATTCAAGGGCATCTTTTCGGCGCCGCCCAGCCTGTCGCCCACGCTTTTCAAGCTGGACATCATGGGCGCGCTGCACTCCGGCTTCGTGCACGTGATTCTCGTGTTCGTGCTGGTCGAGGTGTTCGATGCCACCGGCACGCTGGTGGGCGTGGCCAAGCGCGCCGGCCTCGTGCCGGAAGACCGCCCCAATCGCCTGGGCCGCGCGCTGTTCGCGGACAGCACCGCCATCGTGGCCGGCTCGATGCTGGGCACCAGCAGCACCACCGCCTACGTGGAAAGCGCATCCGGCGTGCAGGCCGGCGGACGCACCGGCATGACCGCACTGATCGTCGGCCTGCTGTTCCTGGCCGCGCTGTTCATCTCGCCGCTGGCGAGCGCCGTGCCGGCCTACGCCACCGCACCCGCCCTGCTGTACGTTGCCGGCCTGATGATGCGCGAGCTCATCGACATCGACTGGAACGACGTCTGCGAAGCCACGCCGGCCGCGCTGACCGCGCTGGTCATGCCGTTCACGTACTCGATCGCCAACGGCATTGCGTTCGGCTTCATCAGCTACGTGGTGCTCAAGACCGCCACGGGCAAGATGCGCGACGTGCACCCGGCCACCTGGCTCGTGGCCGTGCTGTTCGTGATCCGCTACGCGTTCTTTCCGGAATAGGCGGAGTGGTTCGCAAGGTGTCAGACACCCTGGCAGCGCCTTGCCAACTTGGCGGCCACGTCTGGAAGGGTGTCAGACACCGGATGTGGGGGCTGGCCCAGGTGTCTGACACCTCACCGAACAGTCCACACCGCCAGTTCGTAGCCGTCCAGGTCTGTGAAATGGAAGCGGCTGCCGCCCGGAAAAGTGAATTCCTCGCGGCTGATCCGCCCGCCGGCGGCCATGATGCGCTGGCGGATTGCGGCCAGGTCGTCGCCATACAGAATTACCAGCGGCCCGCCCGGACGCACCGCCTCGCCCGTGGTGAAGCCGCCTTTGAGGCGGCCATCGGTGAATTCGGAATACGTGGGGCCGTAATCCGTGAACGTCCACCCGAAGACCTCGCCATAGAAGCGCTTGCTGCGCGCGATGTCCGCGACGTTGAATTCGATGTTGTCGATCTGGTTGTTATTGCCGCTGGCGCCCATGCGCGTCTCCTGTGCCGTGAAAGACAAAACCGCGGCAATTACACGCCGCGAGTCCGGTTGCTATTGTAGGGATCGGAAAAATCAATCAACCCGGCCAAGGGCATGGTTGCTGGCGGGCGCGGTTGAATTCGCCGATACACTCCCCATGTAGATCAGCATATGGAGTACATTTTGCGCCCTTCCCCTTTCATTTCCGCGCTGCAAGCCTGTCTCTTCGCAGCGGAGGCGCACGCATGAGCGCCCTGGCGAATATCCCCTTTTCCGTGCTGGACCTGGCCCCGATTGTGCAGGACCGCGATGCCGCGGACGCGTTCCGCAATACGGTCGCGCTGGCGCAGCACGTCGAGCAACTGGGCTACAACCGCTTCTGGCTGGCCGAGCACCACAACATCAATGGCATCGCCAGCAGCGCCACGGCCGTGCTGATCGGCCACGTGGCCGGCCATACCCGCACGCTGCGCGTCGGCTCGGGCGGCGTCATGCTCCCCAACCACGCGCCGCTGATCATCGCCGAACAGTTCGGCACGCTCGAAACCCTGTACCCCGGCCGCATCGACCTGGGCCTGGGCCGCGCGCCCGGCAGTGACGGCGCCACGCAACAGGCGCTGCGCCGCAGTCCGCGCAGCGGCCTCGAGTTCCCGGCTCTGGTCGAGGAGCTGCGCGGTTTCCTGGCCCCGTCGCGCCCCGGCCAGCCCGTGCGCGCCATCCCCGGCGAAGGCCTGGATGTGCCGATCTGGCTGCTGGGCTCCAGCGACTTCAGCGCGCGCATGGCGGCTGAACTTGGCTTGCCCTTCTCGTTTGCCGGCCACTTCTCGCCGGAAGGCATGGCCGCGATGCGCTTGTACCGTCATTTGTTCAAGCCGTCCGAGACGCTGGCGCGCCCTTACTCGATGATCGGCGTGCCCGTCATTGCCGCCGAAACCGACGAGGCCGCGCGCTTCCAGTCGACCACGCAGCAACTGAAATTCCTGTCGCTCGTGCGCGGCCATCGCCTGCAGTTGCAGCCGCCGATTGAAAGCATGGACGGCGTGTGGAACGAATGGGAGCGCGAGGCGGTCAATCAGAGATTGGGCGCTTCGATCGTGGGCGGCCCGGACACCGTCAAACGCGAACTCGAGGCCCTGGTCGCGGAAACGCAGGCCGATGAGGTCATGATCGTGTCCGACTTCTATGACATCGCAGACCGCCTGCGTTCTTTCGAGATCGTCGCCTCGCTCAAAAACGGCTCGGGCGTCTCCACGAAATCGGCGGCCTGAGGGCCGCAATCTGCGCCGTTGACGGCGCCAACCATTGCGACGCGGCCTGGACCGGCTCTACTATTGGCTTTCAGGGCCTGGCAATACGCGTCGCCGAATCAGCTCCGGGGCAAGGCCCCCGGTGTCTCCGCCACCGCTTTTCGCCGCCCACGCGGCAAGGATTTCTCATGAGTATTGTTGAACTCACCAAAGACAGCTTCCAGGAAGCCATCACGCCCGACGGGACCCTCATCGTCGACTTCTGGGCGCCCTGGTGCGGCCCGTGCCGCGGTTTCGCGCCGGTGTTTGAACAGGCCGCCACCGAGCATCCGGACGTCACGTTCGCCAAGGTGAATACCGACGTCGAGCAGGAGCTGGCCGGCGCGCTGGGCATCCGCTCGATCCCGACGCTGATGGTCTTCCGCGAAAAGGTCCTGCTGTTCTCGCAACCCGGCGCCCTGTCCGGCGGCCAGTTGAATGAACTGCTCGCCAAGATCAAGGAAGTGGACATGGAAAAGGTCCACCAGGAAATCGCCGCGGCGCAAGACAGCCAGGACGCGTAAAACACCAAGGGGCCCGGATCGGGCCCCTTCCCTTTGCACCGGGACAATTGCTTCCCGGACGCTGCGGCTTATGCAGGCCGGTGCCGGCGCTGGCTGGCTACGAAACGACTTCCCACGCGGACCTGCCGCGCGTGATGTTCGCCACTGTGACTTCCAATTCAGGCAGCACCGCGCGCGGCGCCGTGAACGTGAGCGTGACGCCGTCCGCGTTGTAGTCTTCCTGCTGAATGGCCGCGCCTGCCTGCGCCAGCCGTGATTTCAGCAGCGCCATCTCGCCGAAGCCGCAGGCGCAGCGCACCGTCGCCAGGTCGACGATTTCCGTGCGCTCGCCCAAGCGCAGGCAATTGGCCGCGCAGCCGCCGTAAGCGCGCACCAGTCCGCCCGCACCGAGCTTGATTCCCCCGTACCAGCGCACGACCAGCACCGCCACGCGGTCCATGTCCTGGCCTTCGATGGCCTGCAGGATCGGCCTGCCCGCGGTGCCGCCGGGTTCGCCGTCGTCGTTGAAACGGTATTCCTGTCCGATACGGTAGGCCCAGCAGTTGTGCGTGGCCTCGGGGTCACTGTGCTCGGCAAAGAAGCGCATGGCATCGTCGACCGTGGCGACCGGCGCGGCATACGCGGCAAAGCGGCTTTTCTTGATGTCTTCCTGGAAGGTGCAGGGAGCGGTCAGCGTGTGCGTCATGCCCGGCATTGTAAGTGCGCGGGTCGGCGGCGCGTCAGCCGTGGCAGTCGGGGACTTCCTGATCCAGATAGACGTCGAAGGCGACGTCGCGCGCCCATTTCGTGGTCATGGCCTTCCAGGCGCCGGCGCGGTCCCAGGCCCGCATCTCTTGCCCGAGCCAGGCGCGCGAGGTCTCGTCCTGCGCGGGCAGCAGCCACACGCGCTCCTGGCGTGCGCCATCCGGTGTCAGCGTCGAAGAGAACTTCTTCCATTCCGGAAAGCGCATCAACGGCTCCCAGACGGCGTCGTCGACCAGACCGATGTCGCACTCCCCTTCGCGCACGGCGACGAGCGCGTCCGATGGCACACGGTAGGTCTTGACGGTTGAGCCCCAGCTTTGCGCCAGGGCCTGCGCCTGCGTGGCGGCTTCGGCCATGCACACGCTGCGGCCCTGCACGTCGGCGGGTTTGCGCATGCGCGTGTCGGTGCGGATCACAGCCTTGGGCCGTGCGGCGTAGCCGGTGGCTTGCACCGCGACGGTCTGCGGTTGCCCGTCGGCGCGGTCCGCAAGCACCAGATCCACTTCGCCCGCTTTCAGCGCCCGGGCAGCGTCAGCGGCCGGCAACTGGACCAGCCGCACGGGCAGCTTCAGGCTGGCGCCCAGCTTTTCGGTGATGGCGGCGTCCAGGCCTTCAGGCGTGCGAATCTTCGCCCCCGCCACCGGCGGCGGCGCCAGATATGGCACGCCCACCACCAGTTCACCGCGCGCCTTTGCTGCCGGAAAGGTCTCCGGCTGCGCCTGCGCGAAGCCCGCGAGCAGCAGGCCCGCGGCAAGGACGAATGGACGCATGCGGGACATCATGATGAAAACGTCAGACGTATTGGTAGCGCAGCAGACGATGCTTGAGGTTTTCAAGCACGAACTGGTCGATCAACGCGGCCAGCACGGCGATCACGAGGATGTTGGTCATGACGCCGGTCATGTCCGCGATTTCGCCCGAGTACGCCAGCGACCGGCCCAGCCCCTTGCCGAAGCCGATCAGCATTTCGGCCGAGATCAGCGCCCGCCAGGCGTTGCCGAACGCCAACTGCGCGCCGGTGATGAGTTCGGGCATGACGGCCGGCAGGTATACCCGCTTGATCAGCCCCCAGCGCGTCGCGCCCATGACGCGCGCCGCCGACACGTGCACACGCTGCACGGATTCGGTGGCGTTCATCACGCTGAGCGCGGCCGGAAAGAACGCTGACAGCGCCACGACCACGATGATGGGCGTGTTGCCAAAGCCCATCACGATGAGAAACAGCGGCACCCACGCGATGGACGGGATCGACTGCAGGATAACGATGGCGCTGCGCAGGACTTCACGGAAGAAGAACAGCACGGCGGCCACGAGGCCGAAGCCCACGCCGGCGGCCAGCGCCAGCCCGTAACCCGCGCCCAGCCGTCCCAGCGTGCCCATGAGGCTCTGGTGGAACGACTGTTTGCCCAGGTCTTCGAACAGCCGCTCGACGACCGCGGGCACGCCCGGCATCAGGAAGTCGGGCAGCGCGAACGCCGCCATTTGCCACAGCGCCAGGATGAACAGGACGCCCAAAACGCCCGCAAGATGCTTGCGGGCGCCGGTCACTCGGGTAGAGGCGCTCAAAGCTTGCGAGCCTCTTGCCAGGACAGGTCGACGATGCTGGACACGTCATACGGCTTGCCGTCGCGCGTCTTGAGCGAACCCTGGGCCTGCAGGATGTCAGCGATTTCCTGCATCCGGGCCGTGTCCTTTTCGGTCAGCTTGGGCGTGAACACCTGCGTGCTGATCGCTTCAGTGATGACGGTTTCGCGCGGCAGTTCGCCACGGGTCAGCGTCTTGAGCGTGGGCTCGGCGATGAAGTACGACGCGATCAGCTTGGAAGCCTGCGCGGGCTCCTTCTGCAGCAGCGTGATGGCCTGGTTCTGCGCGTCCAGCGCCTTCCAGACGTCGTCCTTGCGCTTGGCCAGCGTTTCGCCCGAGGTGATGACCACCATGCACGGGAACGGCCAGGCCTGGCCCACTTCGTAGATCTGCTTGACCGGCGCGACCAGTTGCGCGATGCGGTCGTAGGGTTCGAACAGGAAGGCAGCGTCAACGCGCTTGCCCACCAGCGACTGCACGGCCACGGCCGGGCTCACGCCCATGACGTTGACGTCGTCGGCGGAAAGATTGCCCTGCTTGAGCACGACGCCCTTCAGGACCACGTCGGCGGTGCTGCCTTCGGCCTGCGAGGCCAGCGTCTTGCCCTTCAGGCCGGCGATGTCCTTGATGCCGGAATCGTCACGCACGATCAGCGAGTGATAGCCCTGCTGCGCGCCGCCCACCACCTTCAGGTCCGCGCCCTTGGAGGCCCACGCGACCGCGTTGGTGAAACCGAGCACGCCGATGTCGAGCTGGCCGCCGACGATCGCCTTGATGAGGTCGGTGCCCGACTTGAATTCGATCAGTTCGGAATCCAGGCCGGCCTTCTTGTAGTAGCCGCCCTCTTGCGCGACGATCGCCTGCGCGTCGTCCATCACGCGCAGGTAGCCTACGCGGAACTTCTCGGCAGCCATTGCGGGGGCAGCCGCCAGCAGCGCCGCGGCCAGCGGCAGGGACAACCATTGCTTCAGTTTCATCAGAGGAGCTCCAGGAAATTCGATAAACGGCCGCGCCGGGGCGCGGCCGTGGGGTATTTGGGAAGAAGGATCAGGCGGCCAGCGCGATGTCAGCGTGCGCCTCCGAACCGCCGACGCCGATGCCCAAGAGGCGCAGGATTTCGCGCTTCTCGGCAGCAAGGTCGGACAGGTCGTGCGTCTTGACGCGGTGGGCCAGATTGAATTCGCGCAGCACGCGCGCCGGACGCGGACTGAAGACGACGATGCGGTCAGCCAGGAACAGGGCCTCGTCCACGTCGTGGGTCACCAGCAGCACCGTGGGCTTTTCCTGCGCGATGAGCTGGCGCAGCACGTCCTGCAGGCTCAGGCGGGTCAGCGCGTCGAGGGCGCCGAAGGGTTCGTCCATCAGCATGGTCTTGGGCTGCGCGATGAACGCGCGAGCGAGCGCGGCGCGCTGGCGCATGCCGCCGGACACCTGATGGGGATAGTAGTGTTCAAAGCCTTCCAGGCTGACGCGCGCCAGCCAGTCGCGTGCGGCTTCGCGGGCCCGCTTCTTGGGCGTGTTCTGGAATTCCAGCGCCAGCGCGACGTTGTCTTCCAGCGTCAGCCACGGGTACAGCGCGTGTTCCTGGAACACCAGCGTGCGGCTGGGATGCGGACCCGTGACCTTGTTGCCGTCGGCCAGCACGCTGCCCTGCGTGGGCATTTCAAGCCCGGCGGCCAGATGCAGCAAGGTGGACTTGCCGCACCCCGAGGGGCCGACCAGCGCGACCAGCTCGCCGGTCTTGAATTCACTGGTGAAGCCATCGACGACGGGAAGGTCGCCGAAGTGCTTGTGGACGTGGTCGAAGGTCAGTTTCATGGAACGAATCGTCAGCGCGCGTGAAAACGAGCCTCAAATCTAACAATTCGTTATATGAATCCAAACGATCAATATTGAATGTCTTTACTTCTTTTCGTAATAACGCTCAGACCGCCGCCGGCCGCCGGCTCGCCGCCCGCTGCAAGCCGAAGGCAATGACGAAGCCCAGCGTGACGGACAGGGATGCCGCCAGGAAGATCGCGGGGTAGCCGAAGCCGCTCGAGATGTAGCCCGCGATCGGACCGGTCACGCCCAACGCCAGGTCCAGAAAGGCCGAATAGGCGCCCAGCGCGGCGCCGCGGCTGCCGGCCGGCACGCGCGCCACGGCCTCGACGCCGATGGCCGGGAACACCAGCGCGAAGCCGCAGCCGGTCAGCGCGGCGCCCAGCAGCGCCATGCCCGGGTTGGGCGCCAGCCACAACAGCAACAGGCCGGCCGCCTCCACCACGAACGACACCTGCGCCACCCGGAACCCGCCAAAGCGGGTGATGGTGCCGGCGAACAGCAGGCGCACGCCGATGAAGGCGCCGCCGAAAGCGCTGAGCGCGCTTGCGGCGCCGTCCCACGAGACGCTGGCGTAATACAGCGCGACGAAGGCGGCCAACGTGCCGAAGCCGACCGACCCCATGCCCAGCGCCACGCCGTGCGGGAACACGCGTAGCACCACGCTCTTGAAGGCCAT
>NZ_DAMCTG010000054.1:0-36547 GCF_032113835.1 Achromobacter sp.
ACTTTAGGAGTCAACGTTTTAGCTGTCAATAAAAAAGATGAAATTTCATGGAAATTAAAAAATATCACGCAAAAACAAGGGTGTATATACTGGTTGTTCTCTAGGTTTTTGACAGATTGAGGGCGCTGCAATGGTGCAAAAACGGGTTGCGATTTGGGGTATACCCTGTGCTGCGCAACAGCATTGCGGTACATCATGGCGCACCGCTGCGCCGTCGTGGTGCAATGCGCTTTTCGGCAACGGGGCGGGCCTTCGAAATGGGTGCGTGGGAGCAAACCAACATGCAGGCAGATAAGCCACGCGGCATGCGCGCCGCCGCAACGGGCCCGCGGTTCGTCGACGGCTACCTGGCCTATCTGCTCGCGCAGGCCAGCCAGCGCATCTCGGCGGAGTTCCATCAACAGGTCAAAGCCGCCGGTTTGTCGGTCACCGAATGGCGCGTGCTCGCCAGCTTGCAGGGCAGCGCAGGCGAAACCATCGGCAGCCTGGCCGTGCTGGCCATCACCAAACAGCCCACCCTCAGCAAGGTCGTGCAGCGCATGGAAGCCGACGGCCTGGTGGCCCGCACCGGCGTGCGCGCGGACCGCCGCCAGACGCGGGTCTGCATCACGGCCAAGGGCTCCAACCTCATCGGCGGCCTGTGCGATCAGGCCTTGCAGCACCAGAAGGCGGTGCTGGCCCCCTTCGGCGAAGAAAAGGCCGCGCTGCTGATCGACATGCTGGACGTGCTGATGACCGAGCACGTGCCGTTGGAACTGCCCATCGACCCGGACGAGTAGGTCCATCTGTTGCAAGCGCGCACTCGAACATCGTTCGGTCCGACTATTTCGTTACATACTTATGCGTCCCCGATTGTCGTTTCACAGTGAAAACAATCGCCGGTACGCGCAAACCCTGAATTGACGCGGGTCTCGCGGGTAGGCACACTCGCGCCGGTATTCAGACTACTGTCAGGAGTTGACACTTATGCGCCGCACTTTGATTGCTATCGCGATCGCCGCCGCCGTGGCAGTGCCCTCGATCGGGCAAGCCAAGACCTTCCGCTGGGCCGCCCAGGGCGACATCCTCACTTTCGATCCGCACTCGCAGAACGAAGGCATGACGATCGCCGCCAACAGCTACATCTACGAGCCCCTGGTCGACTACGACAAGTCTTTCAAGGTGTCGCCGCGCCTGGCCACCGAATGGGAACAGGTGTCGCCCACCCTGTACCGCTTCAAGCTGCGCCCCAACGTCAAGTTCCATGACGGCGCCGCGTTCACGGCTGACGACGTGGTGTTCTCGATCCACCGCGCCATGGCGCCCACGTCGAACTACAAGGCCTACACCACCGGCATCAAGGAAGCGCGCAAGATCGACGACCTGACGGTCGAGATCGAAACCTCGGCGCCCAACCCCGTGCTGCTGCGCCAGCTGACCAACGTGTTCATCATGAACAAGGCCTGGTCCGAAAAGAACAACATCCCCAAGCCCCAGGACTTCGTCAACAAAGAAGAAACCTACGGCGCTCGCAACACCAACGGCACGGGCCCCTACAAGCTCAAGAGCCGCGAAGTCGACGTGCGCACGGTCTTCGAGGAAAACAAGGACTGGTGGAACAAGGCCGGCAAGGTCGGCAACGTGACCGAAGTCATCTTCACGCCGATCAAGCAGAACGCCACGCGCACCGCCGCGCTGCTGTCGGGCGAAATCGACTTCGTGCTGGACCCGGCCGCACAGGATCTGGACCGCCTGCGCCAGCAGCAGAAGGTCGTCGAAGGCAACGAATACCGCACCATCTACCTGGGCCTGGACCAGAAGCGTCCCGAGCTGCAGTACTCCAACATCAAGGGCAAGAACCCCTTCCAGGACGTCCGCGTGCGCGAAGCGCTGTACCGCGCCATCGACGTGGACGCCATCAAGCGCGCCGTGATGCGCGGCCTGTCGGCGCCCACCGGCACGATGATCGCCCCGCAGGTCCATGGCTGGGCTGAATCGGTGCACAAGCGTGTGCCGTACGATCCCGAAAAGGCCCGCGCCCTGCTGAAGGAAGCCGGCTACGACGGCACGCTGAACTTCACGCTGGATTGCCCGAACAACCGCTACATCAACGACGAAGCCATCTGTCAGGCCGTCGTCGGCATGTGGGCCAAGGTCGGCGTCAAGGCCACCATGAACGCCATGCCGCGCTCCACGTACTTCCCGAAGGTGCAGTCGTTCGACACCAGCGCCTACCTGTTCGGCTGGGGCGTGCCCACGTTCGACGCCATGTACACGCTGCAGAACCTGATCCGCACCAAGGGTGAAGGCGCGGACGGCATGTACAACCTGGGCAACTACAGCAACAAGGAACTCGACGTCATCATCGATCGGATCAAGACCGAGACCGATGCGAAGAAGCGCGACGCCGACATCATCACCGTGCTGGAAGGGCACGCCAAGGACTTCGGGCACATTCCGCTGCATGACCAGGTCATCCCCTGGGCCATGCGCAAGAACGTCACGGTCATCCACCGTGCCGACAACCGCCTCGTTGCCGATTGGGTCAAGGTTGACTGATCCAGGCTAACCAGACGGCGGGACCTACCCGGTTCCGCCGTCTTGCTTTTTTCCGCCTATGTTCGCTTTCATACTGCGTCGCCTGTTGCAGGCCGTAGCGGTGATGCTCACCGTCGCGCTACTGGCCTTTGTGCTTTTCCAATACGTCGGCGACCCCGTCACCATCATGCTGGGGCAGGACGCCACCGATGCCGAGCGCATCGAACTGCGTGAACGCCTGGGCCTGAACGAGCCCGCCATCGTTCAATTCGGCCACTTCGTGGCCAACGCCGTGCAGGGCAATTTCGGCATCTCCCTGCGCCAGAGCGAACCCGTTTCCACCCTGCTGAAGTCCCGCCTGCCCGCCACGCTGGAGCTGTCCATGGTGGCCGCCTTGCTGGCGCTCGTCGTGGGCGTGCCGCTGGGCGTGTACACGGCGCTCAAGCGCAACAGCCTGGTCTCGCAGATGCTGCTGGCCGGGTCGCTGCTGGGCGTGTCGCTGCCGACCTTCCTGATCGGCATCCTGCTGATCCTGGTGTTCTCGGTGCAACTGGGCTGGCTGCCCAGCTACGGGCGCGGCGATACCGTCAGCCTGGGCTGGTGGACGTCGGGCCTGTTCACCGCCACGGGCTGGAAGCACCTCATCCTGCCGTCCATCACGCTGTCGCTCTTCCAGATGACGCTGGTGCTGCGGCTGGTGCGCTCCGAAATGCTGGAGGTCCTGCGCTCGGACTACATCAAGTTCGCGCGCGCCCGGGGCCTGAAGCGCCGCGCCATCCACTTCGGCCACGCGCTCAAGAACACGATGGTGCCCGTCATCACCATCACCGGCCTGCAGCTGGGCGGCATCATCGCCTTCGCCATCGTGACCGAGACCGTGTTCCAGTGGCCGGGCATGGGCCTGCTCTTCATCCAGGCGGTCCAATTCGCCGACGTGCCGGTGATGGCCGCGTACCTTTGCCTGATCGCACTGGTGTTCGTGGTGATCAACCTGATCGTCGATCTTCTGTATTTCGTCGTGGACCCGCGGCTGCGTTCCGGGCTGACTCGCGGCGGGGGGGCTCACTGATGCGCGCCGTACTCAAACGCTGGTGGGACAGCGACATTGCCTGGGCCTGGCGCCGGGCGCCCGTGGCCATCGTGGCCACCTTGCTGCTCGCGGCCCTGTTGATCGGTTCCTTCGGGGCCGGCTGGGTCGCGCCGCACAATCCGTTCGACCTGACCAAGGTGGAACTGCTGGACGCGCTGTTGCCGCCGGCCTGGGAACCCAACGGACAGGCCACGTACCTGCTGGGCACCGACAGTCAGGGCCGCGATCTGTATTCGGCCATCCTGTACGGCACGCGCGTGTCGCTGCTGATCGGTCTGGCCTCGGTGCTGCTGTCGATGGTGATCGGCATCGTGCTCGGGCTGGTGTCGGGCTATGCCGGCGGCCGCGTCGACGCGTTCATCATGCGTGTCGCCGACGTGCAGCTCTCGTTCCCCGCCATCCTGATCGCGCTCCTGATCGACGGCGTGGCCCGTGCAGCGGTGCCGCGCGAGATGCACGAGATCATCGCCTTTCCGGTGCTGATCGGCGCCATCGCGCTGGCCGGCTGGCCGCAGTACGCCCGCACGGTGCGCGGCTCGACGCTGGTGGAAAAGAACCGTGAATACGTGCAGGCCGCCCGCGTGATCGGCGTGGCCTCGCCCGTCATCATGTTCCGCCACGTGCTGCCCAACGTGCTGGGTCCGGTGCTGGTGCTGGCCACGGTGCATCTGGCCACCGCCATCATCACCGAGGCGACGCTGTCGTTCCTGGGGGTAGGGGTGCCGCCGACCGCGCCGTCGCTGGGCACGCTGATCCGGATCGGCAACGATTTCCTGTTTTCCGGAGAGTGGTGGATCACCATTTTCCCGGGCGCGGCGCTGGTGCTGCTTGTGCTGTCGGTCAACCTGCTGGGTGACTGGCTGCGCGATGCGCTCAATCCGCGACTGAACTGAGGTAACCATGAGCGCATTACTCGAAGTCCGCAACCTGCGCGTGGAGTTTCCCACGCGCCGCGGCACGCTACGCGCCCTGGACGACGTGTCCTTTTCCATCCAGGCTGGCGAAGTCCTGGGCGTGGTGGGCGAATCCGGCGCCGGCAAATCGCTGACCGGCGCCTCCATCATCGGCCTGCTCGAACCGCCGGGCCGCATCGCGGCCGGCGAGATCCTGCTGGCCGGCCGCCGCATCGACAACCTGCCCGACGAGCAGATGCGCCGCGTGCGCGGCCGCGAGATCGGCGCGGTGTTCCAGGATCCGCTGACGTCGCTGAACCCGCTGTACACGGTGGGCCGGCAATTGGCCGAAACCATCGTCACCCATCTGGACATGACGTGGTCGCAGGCGCGCAACCGCGCGGTCGAGCTGCTGGCGTCCACCGGCATTCCCGCCGCGCGCGAGCGCATCGACCACTATCCGCACCAGTTCTCCGGCGGCATGCGCCAGCGCGTGGTGATCGCGCTGGCCCTGGCCGCGGAGCCCAAGCTGGTGGTGGCCGACGAGCCCACGACCGCGCTGGACGTGTCGATCCAGGCGCAGATCATCGAACTGCTCAAGCGCCTGTGCCGCGAGAACGGCACGGCCGTCATGCTGATCACGCACGACATGGGCGTGATCGCCGAGACTGCCGACCGCGTGGCGGTGATGTACGCCGGCCGCGTGGCCGAGATCGGGCCGGTGGCCGACGTGATCCACAAGCCGCGCCATCCGTATACGTCGGGGCTGATGGGGTCGATTCCCACACTGGAAGGCCATACCGAACGGCTGGTGCAGATCGACGGCAGCATGCCGCGCCTGAACGCCATTCCGCCGGGCTGTGCGTTCAATCCCCGCTGCGGCCAGCGCCTGCCGCGCTGCGCGCACGATCGCCCCGAGCTGATGCCCGCCGGCACGTCGCGCGCGGCCTGTTGGCTGCATGACAAAGGCAATACGTTGGAGGTGGCCGCATGAGCACGCCCTTGGTTCAAGTAAAGGACGCGGCGCGCTGGTTCGACGTGTCGCCGCCCTGGCTGGAGCGCGCGCTGGCGCGCAAGCCCAAAGTGATGCTGCGCGCGGTGGACGGCGTGTCGTTCGACATCGCCCGAGGCGAAACGCTCGCGCTGGTGGGTGAATCGGGCTGTGGCAAGTCCACGGTCGCGCGCATGCTGGTCGGGCTGTATGGCCTGACGCGCGGCGACATCCGCTTCGACGGCCAGCCGCTGTCGCGCATGTCCGAACCCGGCGGGCGCGCCTTGCGCAAGCGCCTGCAGATGATCTTCCAGGATCCCTATGCCAGCCTGAATCCGCGCTGGCGCGTGGGCCGCATCATCGCCGAGCCGATGCTGACGCACACGCAGATGTCGCCCGCGGACCGCGTGGCGCGCGTGGGCGAATTGCTGCGGCAGGTGGGTCTGGATCCCGCGGACCAGAGCCGCTATCCGCACCAGTTCTCGGGCGGGCAGCGCCAGCGCATCTCGATCGCGCGCGCGCTGGCGGTCAATCCGGAATTCCTGGTGTGCGACGAGCCCACCTCGGCGCTGGACGTGTCCGTGCAGGCGCAGGTGCTGAACCTGATGAAGGACTTGCAGCGCAAGCTGGGGCTGACCTATCTGTTCATCTCGCACAACCTGGCCGTCGTGCACCACGTGGCTGATCGCGTGGGGGTGATGTACCTGGGCCGCATGGTGGAAGTGGCGCCGCGCGACGAACTCTTCGCACGGCCGCGGCATCCCTACACGCGCATGCTGCTCGAGGCCATTCCGGACATCAACGGCGCGGGCAAGCCGCGCACGGCGGTGGCGGGCGAGGTGCCCAATCCCTTGAATCCGCCGTCCGGCTGCACCTTCCATCCGCGCTGCCCGCACGCCAACGACCGGTGCAAGGCCGAGGCGCCGGTGGCGATGCTGGCGGGGGTGTCGATCGTGGCCTGCCACGCGGTAGAAGAAGGCCGGATCACGGTGTGATCCTGCAAACGCCGTGGACCGGGCGCCTGCCCGGACCGCGGCGCGCCGCTCAGTGGCGGTGGTTGTGGTTGTGGACGTCGTCGTACGGCGTGTCGTCGTCTTCGTCGTCCGCGCCGTCTTCCTCTTCCTCTTCCTCGTCGGGGTCCGGCTGCGGTTCCTCGGTCAGGGCAAAGGGAAGCACATCTTCCAGGTTGTCGGACCAGGCGGACTCTTCGCCATCGTGGTCCAGCTTGATGAAGCGCTCGCCGTCGTTCAGCGAGATCTGGATGGCCCACAGGTACAGACAGTCGTAGGTGTCGTCATCGGACTGCGGCAGGCCGCCGCGGTTGCCCAGCAGGCGCGCGCCCGGCCCGCCCATCTGCACGTGCGTCTGTTCCTCGTCCGTTTCGGCCTTCTCGTCCATCGGGACACCGTAGGTCACCCATTCGGTGCCTTCGTCGCCCAGCACCACTTCCGCCAGCACGGGCTTGCCGAGATAGGCGCTGAGTGCGTCCGCGGTCTTGGCCAGCATGTCCAGTTCGGGTGCGCTGAAATGGGTCAAGGAAGCGGGAGGAGTGGCAGAGGCGGACATGAAGGTTCCTGGGCGCGATGAAGCCGCGACGGCACGGCAGATACGTCAGGCGCTATTGTCGCGCGAACGGCGCTGCGGTGCATCGGGCGCTTGGATTACGAAGAAACGCGGGCGGTATCCGGATGGCGTGCCGGGGCGCCGACATATAAGTGACGTATACAGCAGGTCGGACCAAGCCTACACTGGCCTGCTTTTCGTATTTCTGCCTTCCCGTTTCAACCATGCGCTCCGACGCCCCGCAGCTTCCCCTCCGTTTTTTCCTGTTTCCCCTCCTGGCGGCCCTGATCTGGTCGGTCAACATGATCGTCACCAAGATGGCGGCGGGCGTGATCGCACCCGCCGCCATCGGCTTTTACCGCTGGGCGCTGGCGGGCATCGTGCTGACCCCGTTCGCGCTGCCCGGCGTCTGGGCGCAACGCCGCCAGGTGCTGGCGCACCTGCCGAAGTTCGCCGTGCTGGGCGGGCTGGGCATGGCGTTGTACCAAGGGCTGGCGTACGTGGCGGCCGCGTCCACCACCGCCACCAACATGGGTTTCATCACCGCGATGATCCCGCTCATGACCATCGCCGTCATGGCGGTGATCATGCGCGAGCGTCCCTCGGTCATGGCGGTCCTGGGCAGCCTGGTGTCGCTGGCCGGACTGGCGCTGCTGATCGGCGAGGGCGATCCGGCCCGGCTGCTGTCCGTGGGCGCCAACCACGGCGACGTGCTGATGGGGCTGGGCGCGCTGGCCTATGCGCTGTATGGCGTGCTGCTGCGGCGCTGGGCGCTGCCTGTGGGGCCGTGGCAGTCGCTGTACGTGCAGGTCGCGTTCGGCATCCTGTTCCAGCTTCCCGCCTTCCTGATGGCCGCGCCGTCGCCGCTCAATGCCGCCAACGTGCCGCTGGTGCTCTATGCGGCGGTGTTTCCGTCGCTGTTCGCGCCGTATCTGTGGATGCAGGGCGTGCGCCACCTGGGCCCCAACCGCGCCAGCATCTTCCTGAACGTCATGCCGGTGTTCACCGTGGCCATCGCGGCGCTGTTCCTCGATGAAAAGCCGCATCTGTTTCACATCGCGGGCGGTGCGCTGGCGCTGGCCGGCGTAATGTTGGCGCAGATGCGCACGCCGGGCATCCCGGGCCGCGCCGCGAAGGGAAACTGACGGCCGGCGCGGGTCTGGATCCAGGCGAGATGGGGCCGGATCACCGCTGCCGCACGCCGGTCAGGGTTCCGGCCTACAATCAACGGTTTCTCAGCTATATCTCACCTACGAGCCCATGGCCCAATACGTCTACACCATGAACCGCGTCGGCAAGATCGTGCCGCCCAAGCGGCAGATCCTGCGCGATATCTCCCTTTCGTTTTTTCCTGGCGCCAAGATCGGCGTGCTGGGCCTGAACGGCTCGGGCAAGTCGACGCTGCTGAAGATCATGGCGGGCGTCGACCGCGAGATCGAAGGCGAAGCCGTGCCCATGCCGGGCCTGAACATCGGCTACCTGCCGCAGGAACCGCAGCTCAACCCCGAGCACACGGTCCGCCAGGCGGTCGAAGAAGGCCTGGGCGCCGTCGTCACCGCCAAGAAGCGCCTGGACGAGGTCTACGCCGCCTACGCCGAACCCGATGCCGACTTCGACGCGCTGGCCGCTGAACAGGCCGAGCTCGAAGCCATCATCGCCGCCGCCGCCTCCAGCGGCGCGGACGACATCGAACACCAGATGGAAATCGCCGCCGACGCGCTGCGCCTTCCGCCCTGGGATGCCACCGTCGGAAACCTGTCCGGTGGTGAAAAGCGCCGCGTGGCCCTGTGCCGCCTGCTGCTGTCCAAGCCCGACATGCTGCTGCTCGACGAACCCACCAACCACTTGGACGCCGAAAGCGTGGAGTGGCTGGAGCAGTTCCTGCACAAGTTCCCCGGCACCGTCGTCGGCGTGACCCACGATCGCTACTTCCTGGACAACGCGGCCGAATGGATCCTGGAACTGGACCGCGGCTACGGCATTCCCTGGAAGGGCAACTACAGCTCGTGGCTGGAACAGAAGGAAGACCGCCTCAAGCAGGAAGAGTCCTCCGAATCGGCGCGCCAGAAGACCATCAAGAAGGAACTGGAGTGGGTGCGCCAGAACCCGAAGGGCCGCCAGGCCAAGGCCAAGGCGCGTATGGCGCGTTTCGAGGAACTGTCCTCGTACGAATACCAGAAGCGCAACGAAACCCAGGAAATCTTCATTCCGGTGGGCGAGCGCCTGGGCAACGAGGTCATCGAATTCAACAACGTCAGCAAGGCCTACGGCGACCGCCTGCTGATCGACAACCTCAGCTTCAAGGTGCCGCCGGGCGCCATCGTCGGCATCATCGGCGCCAACGGCGCCGGTAAGTCCACGCTGTTCCGCATGATCGCCGGCCGCGAGCAGCCGGATTCCGGCGAAGTCAAGATCGGCCAGACCGTGAAGCTGGCCTTCGTCGACCAGTCGCGCGACGCGCTGGAAGACAAGAAGACGGTGTTCGACGCCGTGTCCGATGGCGCCGACATCCTGACCGTCGGCAAGTTCGAGATGTCGTCGCGCGCCTACCTGGGCCGCTTCAACTTCAAGGGCGGCGACCAGAACAAGGTCGTGGGCCAGCTCTCCGGCGGCGAACGCGGCCGCCTGCACATGGCCAAGACGCTGATCGCCGGCGGCAACGTCCTGCTGCTTGACGAACCGTCCAACGACCTCGACGTCGAAACGCTGCGCGCGCTGGAAGACGGTCTGCTCGAGTTCCCCGGCAGCATCATGGTCATCAGCCACGATCGCTGGTTCCTGGACCGTATCGCCACGCACATCATGGCCTTCGAAGGCGATTCGCAGGTTGTGTTCTTTGACGGCAACTATCAGGAATACGAAGCCGACAAGAAGCGCCGCCTGGGCGAAGAGGGCGCCAAGCCCAAGCGCCTGCGCTACAAGGCGTTGAAGTAAAAGCCAATTCCTATGGTGTCTGACACCCAGGTGGCACAGCCGTCAATCAGCGGCGCCGCCGCAAGGGTGTCAGACACCAGCCGAGTCAGGAACCCACCGCCAAGAATCCCGGCCGAGCGCCGGGATTTTTTTGGCGTCAATGATCCTCTGAGGTGTCTGACACCCTCTCTGAGGTGTCTGACACCCTGGTGAGATTCGCGTCATACCAAGAGCGTCTCCCAAGGGTGTCAGACACCGGCCCAGGCAGCGCGACCAAGGGTGTCAGACACCGGCCCAGGGAGACATCACCGCCCTACGGCGTTATGCTGACCCCTTGCCCCCAAGGAATCCCTCACCATGCTGCTGTCCGCCTCCGATTCCACCCTGCTGATCGTCGACATGCAGGGGCGCCTGATGCCTGTCATCCACGAAGGCGACGCCGTGCTCAACGCCGCGCACAAGCTGGCGCAGGCCGCGCGGCTGCTGGACGTACCCGTCGTGGCCACCGAGCATCACAGCAAGATGCTGGGCGTGACCGTGGACCCATTGCGCGAACTGGTGCAGGCCACGTTCCAGAAGATGCACTTTTCGTCAGCCCGCGAACCGGGTTTCGACGGCTGGCTGCCGGCCTCTCGCAAGACGGTGCTCGTGGCGGGCTGCGAGGCGCATATCTGCGTGCTGCAAACGGTGATCGGTCTGGTGGACCGGGGCTACAAGACGGTGCTCGTCGCGGATGCGGCCGGATCGCGCAAGCCGTCGGACCATCATGCCGCCCTGCGCCGCGCGCGCGCCCATGGCGCGGAGATCGTCACGACAGAGATGGCGATTTTCGAGTGGATGGAGACTTGCGAGCACCCGCGATTCCGCGACGTGTTACGTCTGGTCAAATAGCGGGCGGACCCTGCAACATCGTCCCTAGAGGAGTGCAAAAATTCGCTCTCCCTTTGACACAATTCCTGGGTAAACCTAACACCGTGTCCCCGGATATTTTGCGATCCTGAAAGCTCTAAACCCACAAAGGTCCGCGCGCTCGCGTTTTGAATCATCGGTGCGGCCCGGGTACAAGAACAGGAGCTACATCATGAAAATCGCATCGCTTTCCAAAATCTGTGCCGCTGTTGCCTTGGCCGCCACCATGGCGGGTTGTTCATCGTGGGATGGCATGAGCCATCGCCAGAAGAGCACCGTAGGGGGCGCCGCGCTCGGCGGCGTCGCGGGTGCGGTAATCACCAACGGCGGCGTGCTCGGCACGGTCGGCGGCGCGGCGATCGGCGGTGTGATCGGCGACCAGGTCGGCAAGCGCTAAGCGCCTGGTCTCGCCTCAAGACAAACGCCCGGCAATGCCGGGCGTTTTTTTATGCGCAACGCGCGCCGGCAAGGCCGGCGCACAGCGGAGACGTCAAGTCTCGTTCTGCGGCATTTCGATCTTCACTTCCAACACCTCCAGCGTGTCCTGGCGTTCCAGGTGCACCTTGATGTCTTCGGGGTTGATCTTCACGTACTTGGAGATGACCGCGATCAGTTCCTGCTGAAGCTGCGGCAGGTAATCGGGCGAATCCCCGCGGCCACGCTCGTGGGCAAGGATGATCTGCAACCGTTCTTTGGCGACGGATGCTGAGGTCTTCTTTTGACCAAGCAGAAACGACAGGAAGGACATCGCTTACTTGCCTCCGAACAGGCGTTTCAGGAAACCCGGCTTTTCGTAATCGGTAAAGCGCAGGGCCTTGTCTTCGCCAAGGTAACGGCTGACGACGTCCTTGTAGGCTTCCGAGACGTCGGTCTCTTTCAGGTGGATGGCCGGCAGGCCCTGGTTCGACGCCTGCAGCACGGCTTCGGATTCGGGAATCACGCCGATGAGCTTGATGCGCAGGATGTCTTCGATGTCGGTCAGCGACAGCATTTCGCCGTCGGACACGCGCTTCGGGTTGTAGCGGGTCAGCAGCAGGTATTCCTTCACCGGCTCGTCACCCTCGACCGCGCGCTTGGACTTTGCGGCCAGGATGCCCAGGATGCGGTCCGAGTCACGCACCGACGAGACTTCCGGGTTGGTGACCACAAGCGCGTCGTCGGCAAAGTAGGCGGCCATCAGCGCGCCGGTTTCGATGCCGGCGGGGGAATCGCAGACGATGTAGTCGAAACCCATTTCCTTCAGGTCATTGATGACCTTTTCCACGCCTTCCTGCGTCAGCGCATCCTTGTCGCGCGTTTGCGAGGCGGGCAGGATGAAAAGGTTTTCAAGCTGCTTGTCCTTGATGAGCGCTTGCTTGAGGGTCGCTTCGCCCTGGATCACATTGACGAAGTCATACACCACGCGACGCTCGCAACCCATGATGAGGTCGAGGTTGCGCAGGCCGACGTCGAAGTCGATGACAGCGGTCTTGTGGCCCCGCATCGCGAGGCCCGCGGAAAAACTGGCGCTCGTCGTGGTCTTGCCCACGCCGCCTTTGCCGGAAGTCACCACAACAATGCGTGTCATGACGATCAAACCCTTATGTTCGAATAAATCGCGTTATCGTAAAGCAAAAAGCCCGTGTAAGGCTTCTTACAGGATGTGTTGAGATTTGAGCGGGCCGCGGCCGCGCCGCCGTCTCGCAGGATGCCGCGCACCGGGCGCGGCATCAGGCCTTCAGCGCTTCGATGCGCAGCGTGTCGCCATCCAGGCGGACCAGCGCGGGCTGGTTCTGCAGCGTGCCATCGAGCTTGTCTTCGACCACGCGGTAGACGCCCGCCACGGCCAGCAATTCCGCATCCAGATGCGTCGTGAAGATGCGCGCCGACGTGTCGCCGCGCGCGCCGGCCATGGCCTTGCCGCGCAGCGGACCGTACACGTGCACGTTGCCGTCGGCGATGACTTCCGCGCCCTGGCTGACCATGCCGATCACCACCAGATCGGTATGCCGCGCGTAGACGCGCTGGCCCGAGCGCAGCGGCCGCGTGACCACCAGCGCCGACGACGAGTGCGGGGCCGCGGCCGTCGGACTGGACGCGGACGTGGTGCTGCTGGCCGCGCGGGCGGGCAGGGGATCGGCGTCTGGCGCGGGCTTTTCGTCCTGCGCGTCGGTCTTGGCATCGGCCACGTCAGCGGCCGCCGTCTTGTCTTGCGCCGCGGAATCGGCGGCAGGCGTCTGCGCGTCAGATGCCGACGTGTCGGTAGGCGCGGGCGCGATCTCGACCGCGGCTGCCGGCACCGACGGCACGGGCGTCGCGACATCGTTCGGCGGCGCCGTGTCCACCACGGGGGCGGGCCGCGCGGCGGGCGTGGACAGCTCGACCGGGGTCAGGCCGGCTTCGCGCGCGGCCTGCAGGTTGGCGCCTTCGGCCACCACGCCGATCGGGGGCAGGTTGTGGCCGCGCAGCGACGCCACCAGCGCCGTCCAATCGATCGTTTCCTCGACCCGGCTGGCGTCGATGACGACGGGTTCGTTTTCAAAGAAGCTGCCGGCATCCGCCATGCGCTTGGCCAGCGCTGCGTTCAGGCGTTCGGGATCGGCGCTATGCAAAACCACCCGGATGGCATACAGGGTGGCGCTCTTGAAGTCCAGGGCTAGGGATTCAGTGTTCATCTTGATTGTGGCTGGCGGTCCGGGCGGCGGAAAACGGCGCGCGCAACCGGCTGCGGGATGTCGGGGATGATAACCCGCCCAAGGCGGCCTGCGCCGGACGCGGGGCGAAAGAAAAAGGCGCCACAAGGCGCCTTTTCCGGGTATTGCGCACGCGGGCGCGTCAGCCTTGCGCCCACGAATCGCGCAGGGTCACGATGCGGTTCAGCACCGGCGCGTCGGGCGTCGAGTCCTTCAGGTCGGCCGTGAAGTAGCCCAGACGCTCGAACTGCCAGGTCGCGCCCGGCGTGGCCACGGTGCCCGGTTCCAGCCAGGCAGTGACGGTCTGCTTGGAGTTGGGATTCAGGCAGGCCAGGAAGTCCTTGTCGCCGCCGTCAGGACGCGGATCCGCGAACAGGCGGTCGTACAGGTGGATCTGGGCGGGCACCGCGTGAGCCGCGCTGACCCAGGTGATGTTGCCCTTGACCTTGACGCTGTCGGCGCCCGGCGTGCCGCTCTTGGTGTCGGGCAGGTATTCGGCCTGCACTTCGACGACCTCGCCGGCCTCGTTCTTGGTGAAGCCGGTGCAGCGCACGACGTAGCCGTACTTCAGGCGCACCGTGTTGCCGGGGAACAGGCGGAAATACTTCTTGGGCGCTTCCTCGCGGAAGTCGTCGCGTTCGATCCACAGCTCGCGCGACAGCGGGAATTCGCGCACGCCGGCTTCGGGGTCGTGCGGGTTGCGCGGCGCGGTGCAGGTCTCGGTCTGGCCTTCCGGGTAGTTGGTGATGACCAGCTTGATCGGGTCCAGCACGGCGACCGAACGCGCGGCGATGGGGTCCAGGTCGTCGCGCACGGCCTGCTCGAGCAGGCTGTAGTCGATGCGCGAATCGGACTTGGAGACGGCGGTGCGGTCGCAGAACAGGCGGATCGACGCGGGCGTATAGCCGCGGCGGCGCAGGCCGAAGATGGTGGGCATGCGCGGATCGTCCCAGCCGTCCACGTGGCCTTCCTTGACCAACTGCAGCAGCTTGCGCTTGCTGGTGACGACGTAGCTCAGGTTCAGGCGGGCGAATTCGTACTGGTGCGGCAGCGGCTGGGCCAGCTTGCCCAGTTCGGCCAGGCGCGTCAGGATCCAGTCGTAGAACGGGCGCTGGTCTTCGAATTCCAGCGTGCAGACGCTGTGCGTGATGCCTTCCAGCGCGTCTTCCACCGGGTGCGCCCAGCTGTACATCGGGTAGATGCACCACTGGTCGCCGGTGCGATGGTGCGTGGCGTGGCGGACGCGATACATGACCGGGTCGCGCAGGTTGATGTTGGGCGACGCCATGTTGATCTTGGCGCGCAGCACCAGGCTGCCGTCGGGATGCTTGCCGTCGCGCATTTCGCGCAGCAGCGCGATGGACTCGGCGGCCGGGCGGTTGCGCCAGGGCGAATCAGTGCCGGGCTCGGTCAGCGTGCCGCGATTGGCGCGGATTTCTTCCGCGCTCTGTTCGTCGACGTAGGCGTGGCCGGCTTCGACCAGGGCTTCGGCGAACTCATACATATAGCCGAAGTAGTCGCTGGCGAAGTACAGGTTCTCGCGGCCGTCGGCCTTCCAGTCAAAGCCCAGCCAGTGGACGGCCTCGATGATGGCGTCGACGTACTCCTGGTCTTCTTTCTCGGGGTTGGTGTCGTCGAAACGCAGGTGACAGACGCCGCCGAAGTCGCGCGCCAGGCCGAAGTTCACGCAGATGCTCTTGGCGTGGCCGATGTGCAGGTAGCCGTTGGGCTCCGGCGGAAAGCGCGTGCGGATGCGGGCCGGGTCCGCGTCTCCCTGCTGCTGCAAGGCGGCCGGGCCGGGCTTGCCCGCCCAGCGCTTGCCCTGGAAGCGGTTGGCTTCGAGGTCGTCTTGAACGATGTTTAGCAGGAAGTTTGATGCGGCGGGGGTCGGCGTCGTGGCGGAGGTCATTCTTGAAAGAATAGGAAAAAGCAGCGACAAAGCGTCAATTTTGCCACGTTCCGCAGCGCGGCCATTTTTGCCACGCCGGCAACCGGTTTCAATCGGCCCCCGCAGTCATGTAACTGGCTCTACACTACGGGCCATTATGGATATCTCGACTCTATCCCTGGCCCGGGCGCAGTTCGTGGCCAGCCTTAGCTTCCTGGCGCTTTTTCTCGCCGTTTCCCTGGCCCTGGCCTGGGTGCTGCTGTTCTTCAAGATCCGGGCCCGCTGGTCCAGCCATGGCGGCTGGACAGCGGCCTATCGCTTCTGGGTCCGCATCTTTGCGCTGTCATTCGTGCTGACGCTGGCCGCCAGCGTGCCCGTCCTGATCCAGATCGGCAGCCTGTGGGCGGGCCTGATGGACAAGATCGGCAACGTGGCCGGCCCGCTGCTGGGCTACGGCATCCTGTCCGTCTTCATCCTCAAATCCTGTTTCCTGGGCGTCATGCTGTTCGGCCAACGCCGCGTGTCCGATGGCGCGCACACGCTGGCCGTCATGATGGTGGCGGTGGGGCAGCTTGTCGCCGTGTTCTGGGTCCTGGCCCTGCAGGCGTGGATGCAGACGCCGGATGGCGCGCTGCTGGTCGACGGCCGCTACCAGGTCTATGACTGGAACAAGGTTGTGCTCAATCCCTCGGTCGGCTGGCGCATGGCCGTGGTGATGGTGGGCGCGGCGCTGGCCGCTTCGTTCCTGATGATGGGCGTGACCGCGCTGCAGGCGTTGCGGCGGCCGCTGGGCGAGGGCGAGCGCAGCGCGTTCAAGACCGCGCTGGTGGTGGCCGTGGTGGCCGCGTTCCTGCAGGTGCCCGTGGCGACCGGCGCGGGTCAGCTGATGGCGAAGCTGCAACCGGCCAAGGCCGCCGCCGCGGCGGGCTTCTGGCAAAGCGGCCCCGTGCCGCAACTGGTGCTGTTCGGCTGGCCCGACGCGCGCGCGCACGTCAACGAGGGCGACCTCACGATCAACAACGCCGGCGGCATGTGGCTGCATCGCAATGCGGACGGCACCTACCAGGGCCTGGACAAGTATTCGGGCATGCTGCCGCCGGTGGCGCTGACCTTCTGGTCGCTGCGCGTGGCCGTCGGGCTGGGACTGCTGATGCTGGCCGTGGCGTGCGTGACGTTCCTGTGGACGTTCCGGCGCGGCATGGACCCGTCGGCCTTGCCGACGTGGTGGCAGCGGGTGCTGTGCGGCATGATGTTCTCCGGCGGCATTGCTGTGGTCGCGGGATGGTGGGTCTCCATCATCGGACTGCAACCCTTCGTCGTGAACGGCACCGTCACGCAATCCGAGGTTCTGGGCTCCGTGCCCTCCAGCACCGTGCTGTACGGGCTGGCCGGCTACGGACTGCTCTACGCGCTGCTGCTGGCCGCGTTCGCCGGCATGCTGTTCCATGCGGCGCGCTACGGCGTCGTGCCTGTGCGCAAGCTGATCGGAGGTGCGCCATGATCGCCATGCTGGCTGCTTCGCAAGGCCTGAGCCCCGACGATCCTTCGTTCTGGATGCCGCTCGCCTTCATGGCGCTGCTGTTTGTCGTGATTGCCGCAGGCATGGTCCTGGACGGCTTCGACCTCGGCGTGGGCATCCTGCTGCAGATCGCCCCGGAGCACGAGCGCGGCCGCATGATGAGCCTGCTCAGCCCGTGGCGCGACGCCAATGAATTCTGGCTGCTGCTCGGCATGGGACTATTCGCGGCGGCGTTCCCGTTCGCCTGGGGCGCCGTGCTGGGCAAGCTCTACGGGCCGCTGACGTTCATGGTGCTGGGCGTGGTGCTGCGCAGCGTCGCCTTCGAATTCCGCATCCGCGCCCGCAACGAAATGAAGCCGCGCTGGATCTTCGCGTTCTGGATCGGCTCCCTCATCACCGCGTTCGGCCAGGGTACGTTGCTGGGCCGCATCGCCACGGGCTATCAGTCCGACGCGGGGTACGGCTGGTTCGCGATGTTCGTGGGCCTGTGCGCCGTGGCCGCCTACGTGCTGCTGGGCGCGTCGTGGCTGGTCATGCGCGTGGACGGCGACCTGCAGCGCCGCGCAGCCAACTGGGCGCGCCACGCCATCCGCTGGACGGCCGTGGGCATGGTGTCGATCGCGGTCACGCTGGGCCTGGCCAACGCGGGCATCTTCTATAAGTGGAGCAACATTGCTCACCTCAGCCTCGC
Source organism: Achromobacter sp. (assembly GCF_032113835.1). Classification (GTDB taxonomy): domain Bacteria; phylum Pseudomonadota; class Gammaproteobacteria; order Burkholderiales; family Burkholderiaceae_B; genus Achromobacter. The sequence continues at coordinate 17,647 of NZ_DAMCTG010000054.1, forward strand.
GGCGTCGGTGTGGGTGCTGATGCTGGCCGGCTTCGTCGCCGCCGAAATGCTGCTGGCGCGGCTGCCGGGCCGCGCGGACCGCTTCAGCTGGTTGCCCTTCGTGCTGACGGTGGCGCTGTTCCTGCTGATGCTGAGCGGACTGGCCTACAGCCTGTTCCCGTACCTGATCCTGGACGACATGACGCTGTGGGACGGCGCGGGCGCGCTGGGTTCGATGCGGCTCGTGATGGCGGGCGCCGTCGTGGGAATTCCGGTGGTGCTGGTGTTCAACATCCTGGCGTACCGGTCGGTCTTCGGCAAGGAGCGCCGCCCCGTGCCGCTGCTGCCGCCGCCGTCGTATTGATCGATTCGAGGCCGGGCGGAAGGCCGGACAGGCGTTCCGTCCGGCCCCGGTGCCGCCCGGGCGCTACAGCACGGGCCGCGCCACCCGTTGCAGGATTTCTTCGCCGTAGGCTTCCAGCTTGCGGGCCCCCACGCCGTTGATGTGGCTCAGGTCGTCCATGGACTCGGGCTGCGCCAGCGCGATCTCGCGCAGTGTGGCGTCGTGGAAGATCACGTAGGCCGGCACGCCGTGGCTCTTGGCGACTTCGCCGCGCCAGGCGCGCAGCGCCTCGAATACCGGCTGCAGTTCGGCCGGCAGGTCGACCGCCGCCGCCTTGGGCCGTCCGCTGCCCGTCTTGCCGGACCGCGGTTTCTTTTCGGATTCGCGCCGCAGCATGAGCTGGTGCTCGCCCTTTAGCACCGCGCGGCTGCCTTCGGTCAGGGCCAGCGTGCCGAAGCCTTCGTTGTCCACGGTCAGCAGGCCCTGCGCCAAGAGCTGGCGCAGCACGCCGCGCCAAGCGGTGTCGGAGAGGTCGGCGCCCACGCCGAACACGCTGAGCGATTCGTGGCCATGCTGCTTGGTGCGGTCGGTGACCTTGCCGCGCAGGATATCGATGATGTGGCCGGCGCCGTAGCGCTGGCCGCGTTCCTTCCAGAGGCGGTACACGGCCGACAGCACCTTTTGCGCTGCCACGGTGCCGTCCCACGCCTGCGGCGGGTCCAGGCAGACGTCGCAATTGCCGCACGCGGTGATCTGCTGGCCGAAGTACGCCAGCAGCCGCACGCGCCGGCATTCCACCGTTTCGCACAGGCCCAGCATGGCGTCGAGCTGCTGGCCCAGACGCCGGCGATAGGATTCGTCGCCCGGGGATTCGTCGATCATGCGGCGCTGCTGCACCACGTCCTGCAAACCGTAGGCCAGCCAGGCCGTGGCGGGCAGGCCATCGCGGCCGGCGCGGCCGGTTTCCTGGTAGTAGCCCTCGACCGACTTGGGCAGGTCGATGTGCGCCACGAAGCGCACGTCGGGCTTGTCGATCCCCATGCCGAACGCAATGGTGGCGACCATGACCACGCCGTCCTCGCGTAGGAACCGCGACTGGTTGGCCGCCCGGATCTGGGCGCTGAGGCCCGCGTGATACGGCATCGCATCGATGCCCTGATTGCAGAGGAATTCGGCCGTCTCTTCGACCCGGGCGCGCGACAGGCAGTACACCACGCCGGATTCGCCTTCATGCTCGGTGCGGATCATGTCCAGCAACTGCTTGCGCACCTCGTTCTTTTCGACGATGCGGTAGCGGATGTTGGGGCGGTCGAAGCTGGAGACGAAATGGCGCGCCTCGTCCAGCGACAGTCGCTGCGCGATTTCGGTGCGGGTGACGGCGGTGGCGGTGGCCGTGAGCGCGATGCGCGGCACGTCGGGCCAGCGCTCGTGCAGCATGGACAGGCCCAGGTATTCCGGCCGGAAGTCGTGACCCCATTGGGACACGCAGTGCGCTTCGTCGATGGCGAACAGCGCGATGCGGCCGCGCTCGAGCAATTGCAGGCAGCGGTCGGTCAGCAGGCGTTCGGGCGCGACGTAAAGCAGGTCGAGCTCGCCGTTCAGGAAGGCCTGTTCAACCTCGCGGGCTACCCGCCACTCCTGCGTGGAATTCAGGAACGCCGCGCGCACACCCAGTTCGGTCAGCGCGTCGACCTGATCCTGCATCAGCGCGATCAGGGGCGATACGACGATGCCGGTGCCTTCGCGCACCAGCGAGGGGATCTGGTAACAGAGCGACTTGCCGCCGCCCGTGGGCATGAGGACGAGCGCGTCGCCGCCGCCGATCACCTGTTCGACAATGGCTTGCTGGTCGCCGCGGAAGGATTCGTAACCGAAAACGCGCTGCAACACGCCGAGGGCGCGCGCGTCAGACATGGGGATAGGCCGGAAGCATCATGGCAGGGATTTTAAGCCCCAATTCCAGCCCGCCCGTTCCCGAGGGAGATTTTGGCCACGCTATCCGGCACTCACCAGCTGAGCCAGGTGCCGCGCATGAAGGTGTCCACGGGCATGCTCAGGTTGGCGCGCCAGCCGTAGTCGCCCGTCACGATGTCCCGGTCGGCGCCGACGGCCAGCTTGACCTTCGGGGCGACGAACATGCTATGGGACAGCCCCACGCGCTGCTCGGCCAGCACGGAGCCTTCGCGCAGCCCGGAATACGTGCCGCTCAGCGTGCCCCAGCCGGACAGCGGGAGGCCCGCCGACACGGTGTTGCGCGTCTGCGCGGTAGAGGCCACGCCGCCCGAATACGTGGACAGGTCGCCGTAGCCCGCGCCAATCTGCTCGTTGGTGTAGCCCAGGGTCACGGTGTCGGCCACGTCGATGCTGTAGCCGAAGCGGTAGCGGTAGCCGCTGGCCGCATCGAAGGTGCTTTGCGTGGCGCCGGCCCGGAAGGTGCCGAATTCGCCCGCGTTGTACGTGGTGCCCACGCCACGGGTGGTCAGCGACGGGGCGCTCTGCATCTGGCCCTCGACCGTCACCACGGGCGTCAGCCCGTAGCGCACGCTGCCGCTGCCCACGGACGCGCCATAGTCGACCGCGCCGGACTTGGCGGCCGGATCCATCAGGTTCAGCTTGCCCACCGATGACGAGTAGCCGAAGCTGCCCTCGGGCAACGTGGCGCCGCTGCCGCCCCAGTTCGCGATCTGCAGCCCGCCCACCGCCGCGCCGCTGCCCCACGCGGGCGCGTTGGGGTTGACGTTGCCCACGGTAAGGGACGGGCCGGCGGTGTTGCGGTAGACCCAGTTGCGGCTGCCGCCGTAGCGCAGGCCGTCCTGCCCGCTGACCGACGAGAACCAGGGCCGCGAGGGGCGGGAGACGCCGGAAATCACCACGACCGGCACGCGGGGCAGATCGCCGTCTTCCAGCGTGAAGGAATAATCTGGCGGAATGTCTTCCGCGGAACCGGCCGTTGCCAGCGGATCGCAGGACAGCGGAACCGTCGGCGCGTTGCCGGTCAGCCCCAGACCTGTGCCCGGAATGAATACATCGGCCGGGTCCTGACCGCCGTCTCGCACCGTGGTGTCCATGCCGGGTTCCGTCGCGTGCAGGTCGCACGGCGTCGGATCCAACGGCACGGCGCGGTCGTCCATCGACGGCGCGGGGCGCACGGGCAGGGATTGGACGGGGGACAGCACGCCGATGCCGCGCGCCACGCGCGTGACGTCGCCCGCCGGGGGCGGCGTCAAAGTAAAGGGGGACACGTCGGGCTCGTCACCGAAAGCGGGCGCCAGCGGCCAGGCCAGGCCCGCCGTCAGCGCCGCGTGCAACAGCCCTCTGCGCCAGGGGTTAGCTGTGGCGGCCATGGGGACAGTGTAGGGAGCACCCCGCCGTTCATCTGTAAACGATCTTTAGAAAAGTCCACGAAGGGCGGCAGGCGAAGCGCCATTCTAGGGCCACTTCGGGGGCGCGGGTACGCCCGTTGCAAAAAGCTCGACACATCAGTCGTACATCGTGCAACGGGTATATTTCAGATGATTTCTCGCCCCTTGCAGGCAACGGCCACGCGCCGCACTATGACGCCCATGGACAATTCCCACACCAAGCTGCTGGTCGTCGACGACGATCCGGCGCTGCGCCAATTGCTGGCCGACTACCTGAATCGGCACGGCTACGACACATTGCTTGCTCCGGACGCGACCGATCTTTCCTCGCGCATCACGCGTTACGCGCCCGATCTGCTGGTGCTCGACCGCATGCTGCCCGGCGGCGACGGCGCCGATGCCTGCCGCCGCCTGCGCGAACAGGGCGAGGACATTCCCGTCATCCTGCTGACCGCGCGCGACGAAGCCGTGGACCGCATCATCGGCCTGGAGGCCGGCGCCGACGACTACGTCGGCAAGCCCTTCGATCCCCGCGAACTGCTGGCCCGCATCGAGGCCGTGCTGCGCCGCAAGCGCGGTCCGTCCGCGCTGACCAAGGACGCGCCCGTCTCGTTCGGCCCGTTCGTGTTCGACCCGTCCACGCGCCAGCTGTCCCGCGACGGCACCGTCGTCAAGCTGACCGGCGGCGAGATCAACCTGCTCGAAGCCCTGGTGCGCAACGCCGGCAAACCGCTGTCGCGCGAACGCCTGCTGGCGCTGGCCCGCGACGACGACGCCGGCGAGCGCAACGACCGTGCCATCGATATTGCCATCCTGCGCCTGCGCCGCGTCATCGAGGACGATCCCAAGCAGCCGCGCTGGATCCAGACCGTCTGGGGCATCGGTTACCGGTTCTCGCCCTGATGCGCTTTTCCCCCGGCATTCTGGTGCCCCGCTCGCTGCGGGCACGGCTGATCCTGCTGATCCTCGGATCGGTCCTGCTGACGCAGGCCGCCACGTTGGTGACGGTGTCGTACTTCCGGCACAAATTCATGGAAGACGTGGCGATCGGCTACATCGTCACCACGATCCGCACGCTGCGCGCCGCCGTGTCCCAGGTGCCGGCCGAGGACCGCGCCGATTTCGTGCGGTCCGCTTCGCAAAACCAGTGGCGGCTGTGGTCGCGCGTGCTGCCCGCCGAAGCCAAGCTGCAACGCTTCAACGGCCGCCGTCCGCCGCCGCGCGCCGCACCGCGCCCGCCGCCTCCGCCGCCGCCGTCCTCCCAGGATTCCCAATTCCACGGGCCCCCGCCGCCCCCGCCGCCCGAAGTCCGCGACGACGAGCGCGGGGCGGACGCCGCCCATGCGGACGGGCGCGGCGAGGCGCAGCGCGCCGGTGACGGCGCCCGCGACCGCGAAGAGTCCAACCGCCGCTACAAGCCCGAGCCCGACGACATCCGCCGCGACCTGCGCGTGCTGGTCCAGCAGCTGAACGAACGCCTGAACGACGGCACGCGCGTGGCGCTGTCGCGCGGCCCCACGCCCGAGATCTTCATTTCGCTGGCGCCCAATCCGGCCACCGAAGACGCGCCGCGGCTGCGCGAGTGGCTCGTCATTCCGCTGGACCGGCTGGATCCGCCCGTCGCCACGCCCTTCATCGCCGCCTGGCTGGGCGGGCTGGGTCTCCTGCTGCTCCTGGCCGTGGGCTTTTCGTGGCACATCACGCGGCCGATCACGCGGCTTGCCGATGCCGCGGACCAGTTGGCCGCGGGCCAGCCCCAGCGAGTGGAGCCCTCGGGGCCACACGAAACGCGCGTGCTGGGCGAACGCTTCAATGCCATGCTGGACGCGTTGTCCGAGTCCGACTCGGTGCGGCGCACGCTGCTTTCCGGCCTGCCGCATGACTTGAAGGGGCCGCTTTCGCGCATGTGGCTGCGCGTCGAAATGGCCGACGATTCCACGCTGAAGGAAGGCCTGCGCACCGACCTGCGCGACATGCAGCACATGGTGGATCAGTTCATCGGGTTCGTGCGCGGCACGGATCCGGCGGCCTACCGCTACGCGCCCATCCTGCTGTCCGAATGGCTGACCGAGCGCGTGGGCGCCTGGCAGGGCGCCGGCACCGCCATCGGGCTGGACACGGCCCTGGATGCCGGCGGTCTCGTGGTGCAGGCCGACGCCGTGGCGCTTGGCCGTCTGCTGGACAACCTGATCGGCAACGCGCTGAACCACGGCGCGCCGCCGGTGGACATTGCGCTGCGCCGCGAGGAAGGGCACGCGGTGCTGGACGTGGCCGACCACGGCCCGGGCATCGTGCCTGAGCGCCGCCTGGAGGCCTTGCGGCCGTTCAGCCGGCTGGACGACGCGCGCACCCGCACCGGCAGCGTGGGCCTGGGCCTGGCGCTGGCCGAAGCCATCGCGCGGGCGCACGGCGGCTCGCTCGAACTGCGCGAGGCGGAATCCGGCGGGCTGTGCGTGCGCGTGCGTCTGCCGCTGTCCCAGGCCGCCTGACGGGCGTGGTCCCGGGGGCGACCCCGGGCCGGCCCGCGCTACGGTACGATTCATCCTGCTTCGTCCTTTGCCCGTACCCCGCACCATGGCCATCCAGTCCGATTCGCTTTCCTCCCGTCCCGACGCCCCTCGCATCGTGGCGCCGCAGCCGGTGTCGCCCAACGAGGAGTCGATCGAACGCGCGTTGCGGCCCAAGGCGCTGGAAGAGTATGTGGGGCAGCAGCGCGCCCGCGAACAGCTCGAGATCTTCATCGCCGCGGCCAGAAAGCGCGGCGAGGCGCTGGACCACGTCCTGCTTTTCGGCCCGCCGGGCCTGGGCAAGACCACGCTGGCGCACATCATTGCCCACGAAATGGGCGTGCAGCTGCGCCAGACTTCGGGCCCGGTGCTTGAGCGTCCGGGTGATCTGGCCGCGCTGCTGACCAACCTGGAAAAGAACGACGTCCTTTTCATCGACGAGATCCATCGCCTGTCGCCCGTGGTCGAGGAAATCCTCTACCCGGCGCTGGAAGACTTCCAGATCGACATCCTGATCGGCGAAGGCCCGGCCGCGCGCAGCGTGAAGCTGGATCTGCAGCCCTTCACGCTGGTGGGCGCCACGACGCGCGCCGGGATGCTGACCAATCCGCTGCGCGACCGCTTCGGCATCGTCTCGCGGCTCGAGTTCTACAACGCCGCCGATCTCGGCCACATCGTGACGCGTAGCGCGGGCCTGCTGAACGCCGTCATCACGCCGGACGGCGCGGCCGAGGTGGCGCGCCGCGCGCGCGGCACGCCGCGTATCGCCAACCGGCTGCTGCGCCGGGTGCGCGACTACGCCGAGGTCAAGGCGGGCGGCACGATCGACGCCGACGTCGCGGGCCGCGCACTCGCCATGCTGGAAGTCGATCCGCAAGGCCTGGACCTGATGGACAGGAAGCTGCTCGAAGCCATCGTCCATAAGTTCGATGGCGGCCCGGTCGGCGTGGACAGCCTGGCCGCGGCCATCGGCGAAGAGCGCGACACGATCGAGGACGTCATCGAGCCGTACCTCATCCAGCACGGCTACCTGCAGCGCACGCCGCGCGGCCGCACCGCCACACTGACCACGTGGCGCCATCTGGGCCTGGCCCCGCCCGCCGGCACCGCCACCGGCGGCTCCGGCGACCTCTTCGGCAAATAGTCCGCGCCGCGCGCCGTCATGCCAACGGGCGGCGCGCAAACCGCGCGACGGGTTTATGATCCGAGGGTTTCGTTTCCCCCCGCGATCTAAGGACCTTATTCCATGCAGCCCGAATTGCCCTCCTATGATGACGTCGTGCGCGCCAGCGAGCGCCTGGCCGGCAACGCACACCGCACGCCCGTCCTGACCTCGGCCACCGCCGACGCCATCGCCGGCGCGTCGCTGTTCTTCAAGTGCGAGAACTTCCAGCGCATGGGCGCGTTCAAGTTCCGGGGCGGCTACAACGCGATTGCGCGCCTCACGCCCGACCAGCGTGCCGCCGGGGTGGTGACGTTCTCGTCGGGCAATCACGCGCAGGCCATCGCGCTGGCCTCGAAGCTGCAGGGTGTTCAGGCCACGATCATCATGCCGCTGGACGCGCCTGCGGCCAAACGCGCGGCCACGGAAGGCTACGGCGGCAAGATCGTCACGTATGACCGCTACACCGAAGACCGCGAGACCATCGCCCGCCGCATCCAGTCCGAAACCGGCGCCACGCTGATCCCGCCGTACGACCACGAAGACGTGATCGCGGGCCAGGGCACCGCCGCCAAGGAACTGTTCGAGGAAGTCGGCGAACTCGATTACCTATTCGTGTGCCTGGGCGGCGGCGGCCTGCTGTCGGGCTCGGCCTTGTCCGCCTTCGCGCTCAGCCCGCGCTGCCTGGTGTACGGCGTGGAGCCCGAAGCCGGCAACGACGGGCAGCAGTCCCTGCGCAAGGGTGAAATTGTCCGAATCCCCGCCCCCAAGACGCTGGCTGACGGCGCCGCCACCACGCACCTGGGCAACATCACGTTCCCCCTCATCCAGAAGTACGTGCGCGACATCGTCACGGTGACGGATGATCAGCTCGTCACGACGATGAAATTCTTTGCCGAGCGCATGAAGATGGTCGTGGAACCCACGGGTTGCCTGGCCGCGGCGGCCGTCATGCAAAACGTGGTGCCGGTGCGTGGGGCCCGGGTCGGCGTCATCATCAGCGGCGGCAACGTCGATCTTCCGGCCTACGCCCGGCTGCTCGCGGGCTGACGCGCATCAAGCGGAGCGCGCGGCGGACGCTCCGCGCGCTCCGCGTGTGCTTGCGCCTGCCGACCCGGCAAGGCAGAATCGAACCTCGATCCTGACGAACCGGAGGCTACGCCATGCGTATCCTTGTCATTGGCGGCACGGGCTTCATCGGCCGCCACTTGGTAGCACGGCTTTGCGCGGACCCGCATCAGATCGTCGTGCCCACGCGGCTCATTGCACGCGGACGCGACCTGCAATTACTTCCCACCGTCACCCTGCTGCAGTCGGACATCCATGACGACGCCGTGCTCGACGGCATGGTCCGGGGCTGCGATGCCGTTGTGAACCTGGTGGGCATCCTGCACGGCAACCTGGGCCGGCCGTACGGGTCGGATTTCGCGCGGGCCCACGTGCATCTGCCGCAGCGCATTGCGCAGGCCTGCGTGCGCCACGGGGTGCGTCGCCTGCTGCACGTCAGCGCGCTGGGCGCCGACTCCAGCGGCGACAGCATGTACCAGCGCTCAAAGGGCGACGGCGAGGCCGCCATCAAGGCCGCCTATCAAGAGCGTGGCGACATCGGCTGGACCATCTTCCGTCCGTCGGTCCTCTTCGGGCCCGACGACAACTTCACCAATATGTTCGCGTCGCTGGCGCGCTGGCTGCCGGTGCTGCCGCTGGCCGGCGCCAATGCACGCATGCAGCCGATCTATGTCGGCGATGTGGTGACCGCCATGGTCAACGCGCTGGCCGACACCCACACCTGCGGCAAGACCTACGAACTGGGCGGGCCCCAGGTCTACACGCTGGGCGAGATCGCGCGGCTGTGCGCCGCCTGGAGCGGGCATCCGCGCCCCGTCATCAGTATTCCGATGGGGGTGGGACGCATGCAGGCCCGGCTGTTCGAATGCCTGCCGGGCACACCGCTGATGTCGCGCGACAACCTGGATTCCCTGCGCCGCGACAACGTCTGCGGCGGACCGATAGCCCCCGAACTGCACGTGGTGCCCACAGGCCTGGAGGCCGTGGCGCCGCGCTACCTGCAGCACGGCAAGACGGCCTAGCGCCAGTTAGCGCACCAGCGCCTTCAGCGCCTGCTTGATGCCGTCGGACACGCCCACGCCTTCGGGCAGCGTCTTCAGCGCCGACAGCGATTCCTTCTCGGAGTAGCCCAGCGCCAGCAGCGCATTCAGGATGTCGGACTGGTTGTCGTGCGTGATGTGCGCCGCTGCGCCGATGTCCGCGCCCAGCTTGCCGCGCATTTCCAGCAGCAGGCGTTCCGCGGTCTTCTTGCCGATGCCCGGCACGCGGGTCAGGCGGCCCGACTCCTGCAGCGTGATGGCCTGCGCCAGATCCGCCACCGACAGGCCCGATAGCACCGACAGCGCGGTGCGCGCCCCGATCCCGCTGACCTTGATGAGCTCGCGGAACGCGCTGCGCTCCCCGGCCGAGGCAAAGCCATACAGGATGTGCGCGTCTTCGCGCACGGTCAGATGCGTGTAAAGCGTGACGCGCGCGCCCGTGTCGGGCAGCGAATACAGCGTGCTCATGGGCACGTCGATGTCATACCCGATTCCGCCCACGTCCACGCAGATGGTGGGGGGCAGTTTCTCGATCAGGGTTCCGGTGATTCTTCCGATCATGGTGAGAGGCCTGGCAATGGTGGGGCCGCGCAGCGCGCGGCGGATGCGGGGATTCTATACGTGCGGGCGATCAGCCGATCAGGCGGCCATTGCGGATGCGGGTCTTGCCGCCCATGCGCAGCGCGCTGCCCAGGCGTTCGAGCTTGTCCTGCAGCGGACCCACGTGCGCGTGGCAGATGGCGCAGGCCAAGGCATCGGCCGAGTCGGGGGCAGGCACGCCGTCCAGCGCCAAGAGGTGCTGCACCATCATCTGCACCTGCTCTTTCGCCGCGCGGCCGGTGCCGACCACGGCTTTCTTGATCTGCAGGGCGGTGTACTCGTGCACGGCCAGCGAACTGTCGGCCAGCGCGCACAGCGCCGCGCCGCGCGCCTGCCCGAGCAGCAGGGTGGAAGCGGGATTGGTATTGAGGAAGACGATTTCCAGCGCGGCCACGTCGGGTTGCGTGTCGCGGGCCACCTGGCGCAGGTTGTCCAGGATGACCTTCAGGCGTTCGGACAGCGTCAGCGCCGGCGGGACCACGATGGTCCCGCTGGCCACGTAACGCAGCCGCGAGCCATCGGCATCGATCACGCCGAAGCCGGTGCGGCGCAGGCCGGGATCGATGCCGAGGACGCGCATCAGTGGCGGAAGTGACGCGTGCCGGTCAGCACCATGGCGATGCCGTGCTCGTCGGCGGCGGCGATGACTTCGTCATCGCGCACGCTGCCGCCCGGCTGGATCACGCACGTCGCGCCCGCCGCCACCACAACGTCCAGACCGTCGCGGAACGGGAAGAACGCGTCGGACGCCACGGCCGAGCCTTTGAGGGTCAGGCCGGCGTTTTCCGCCTTGATCGAGGCGATGCGGGCCGAGTCGATGCGGCTCATCTGGCCGGCGCCGACACCGAGGGTCATGCCGCCGCCCACGAACACGATGGCGTTGGACTTGACGTACTTGGCGACCTTCCAGGCGAACGACAGGTCGTTCATTTCCTGTTCGGTGGGCTGGCGCTTGGTGACGACCTTCAGGGCGTCGCGCGGCACGTTGTAGGCGTCCGGCGTCTGCACCAGCCAGCCGCCGCCCACGCGCTTGATGTCGAAGGCGTTCTGGCCCGTGCCCATCGGCACTTCCAGCACGCGCACGTTCTTCTTGGCGGCCAGGATGGCCAGCGCGGCGCCATCGTAGGCCGGGGCCAGCAGCACTTCCAGGAATTGCGCGCTGACGGCTTCGGCGGTCGCGGCGTCAACCGGACGGTTGAAGGCGATGATGCCGCCAAAGGCCGACGTCGGGTCGGTCTTGAATGCTTGCTGGTACGCGCCCAGCGTATCGGCCGCCACGGCCACGCCGCAGGGGTTGGCGTGCTTGACGATGACGCAGGCGGGCGCCTCGAAGCTGCGCGCGCATTCCCACGCCGCGTCGGCGTCGGCGATGTTGTTGTAGGACAGTTCCTTGCCCTGAAGCTGGCGGTAGTTGCCCAAGAGGCCGGCCGGACGCTGCGCGTCCACGTAGAAGGCGGCGCTTTGATGCGGGTTTTCGCCGTAGCGCAGGGCCTGTTCCTGCTTGACCTGCAACGTCAGCGTGCCGGGCCATTCGTTGCGGGCGGGCACGGCTTCCTGCGCGGGTTCGGCTTCGGTCAGGCTGGTCAGGTAGGCGGCGATGGCGCCGTCGTACGCGGCCGTGTGGGCGTAGACCTTGGCGGCCAGCGCCAGGCGCAGGCCGTAAGAGGTGGCGCCGCCCTTGTCCATTTCGGTCAGGACGCGGGAATAATCGACCGGGTCGATCACGACCGTCACGCCACCGGCTTCGGTGCCGTGGTTCTTGGCGGCGGCGCGCAGCATGGCCGGACCGCCGATGTCGATGTTCTCGACGGCGTCGGCAAACGTGCAATCGGGCTTGGCGACCGTCTCACGGAACGGGTACAGGTTGACCACCAGCATGTCGATGCGATCGATGCCTGCCGCCTTGATCGTGTCCATGTGCTCGGCGCTGTCGCGACGGGCCAGCAGGCCGCCGTGGATCTTCGGGTGCAGCGTCTTCACGCGGCCGTCCAGGATCTCGGGCGAGCCGGTGTGGGCGGCCACTTCGGTGACGGTCAGGCCGGAATCGGCAAGCAGCTTGGCGGTGCCGCCGGTCGACAGCAGGCGCACGCCACGCGCGGCCAGGGCGCGGGCAAATTCAACGATGCCGGTCTTGTCGGACACCGAAAGCAGGGCGGTTTCGATTTTCATGATGGGACGGAGTGGGGCGGTGACGCCTTTCTCGTTCTGGTCGGATGGGAAATCTGGAGGGGGCGGCGGCGCCAAGCATGCGCCGCCCGCGCGGGGGAAAGCTATACCTGGATATTGTGCGCCAGCAACTTCTTGCGCAGCGTGTTGCGGGTGATGCCCAGCATCTCGGACGCCCGGGACTGGTTGCCGCCCGACCGTTCCAACGCTACTTCAAGCACCGGGCGCTCCACGCAGCGCATGACCATGTCCCACATGTCGTGGGGCTCGGACTCGCCCAAGTCTTCGAAATAGCGCTCCAGGCTGGCGCGCACGCATTCTTCCAGGACATCTTTCTTGCTCATTTGAGTACAGATATTTTTATGTTGGTGTTGAGGCGGTCATGCCGCCAGCAGGGCTTCTGCGGCCGGCGCCGGGGTAGGGGCGCCGTCGCGTGAGAGGGTGTCGAACCAGTCCGCCACCGCCCGCCATTGGTCGCGGGTGTTGTCGATCAGGTTCATGCCGGCGCAGAACGAATCCGCGCCCGGCAGGCCGTCCACATACCAGCCTATGTGCTTGCGCGCGGTGCGTACGCCGGTGTGCTCGCCATAGAAACGGTAGTGGTCGTCGAGATGTTCGAGCAGCAGCTCGCGCATTTCCCCATAAGAGGGAGGGGGCAGTGTTTCGCCCGTGCGCAGGTAGTGGTCGATTTCGCGGAAGATCCACGGACGGCCCTGGGCCGCCCGGCCGATCATGACCGCATCGGCGCCAGTGTAATCCAGGACGTGCCGGGCTTTGGCGGGCGAGTCGATATCTCCGTTCGCGATCACGGGGATGCCGATTTCGGCCTTGACGGCGCGGATGGTGTCATATTCCGCCTCGCCCGTATAGAGGTCGGCCCGCGTGCGGCCGTGCAGCGTGAGGGCGGCGATGCCGGCGTTTTCGGCCAGCTTGGCGACCCGCAGGGCGTTGCGGCTATTGCGATCCCAGCCGGTGCGGGTCTTCAGGGTGACCGGCACGCCCAGCGGCGCGCAGGCGGCGACCACGGCGTCCAGGATGCGGACGATCAGGTCTTCGTGGCGCAGCAGCGCCGAGCCCGACGCCACGTTGCACACCTTCTTGACCGGACATCCCATGTTGATGTCGATGATCCGGGCGCCCTTGTTGGCGTTGAAGGCGGCGGCCTCGGCCATCATGGCGGGGTCCGCCCCGGCGATCTGCACCGAAATGGGGGCGATCTCGCCGTCGTGGTTCAGGCGGCGCGAGGTCTTGACGCTGTCCCAGAGCTTCGGGTTGCTGGCGGCCATCTCGGACACCGCGTAACCCGCCCCCAGCTTCTTGCAAAGCTGGCGGAAAGGACGATCCGTCACGCCCGCCATGGGCGCGACAAGAACGTTGTTGGGAAGGGTCCACTGGCCTATGCGCATGCTCACATTTTAACCGGCTCGATCGAACCCCCTTTTTCGGGGCGCGAGGGCCTGGTAACAAACAGGGAATAAAAGACGGCGACCCAGCCCCTATCCGGGGCCGGATCGGGGAGAGGTCAGGCGCGGAATCCCTGCAGCAGATGCTGCGCCAGCGGCGCGCGCAGCGGGGAGGCAAGATCCATCCCCAATAACGCGGCGCCGCAGGCGTGTTCGACGGGGGCGAGCCGGGTGGCGAAGATGCGCGGCATGAAATCGGTGAGTCCGGCGGTGATGAAACGGTCAAGGTGGCGGGCGTTGGCGAATTCGGCGAGCGCGGGGCCGGGGTTTGCGCCGGCGTTGGCAGCGCGACTCGCCAGCCAGCCCGCCAGGGTCTGCGCCAGCCGCGCCGCGTCGCGCAGGCCCAGGTTCAGCCCCTGTCCCGCCACCGGGTGCAAGGTCTGGGCGGCATTGCCGATGGCCGCCACGCGGCCATGCACCTGCGCGCGGCGGGCGGACAGCGCCAGGGGGAATACGTGGCGGGGAGCCTGGCTGGACAGGCGGCCCAGGCGTTCGCCGAAGGCCTGCGTCAGCGCGTGGGAGAACGCGGTGTTGTCCAGAGCCGCCAGTTCGGCTGCACGGTCCGGCGCGCTGCACCAGACCACCGAATAGGCGTCCGGCGTCTGTGGGTGCGGCAGCAGCGCCAGCGGACCTTCGGAGGTGAACCGTTCCCAGGCCCAGCCGCGCCGGGGCAGGGTGGCGTGCGCGGTGGTCAGCACGGCGTGCTGGTCGTAGTCGCGCCGCACATCGGTGGCGCCGGCGCCGTCGGACTGCACGGCGACGCCGCAAAGGATTTCCGTTTCGCCCTGCTGGATGCGCACGCCGTCGGCGTCCTGCAGGCCGATCTGTGCCGGCGGGCCCGACAGCACGGTGACACCGGAAGCCGCCACGCATTCGTCCAGCTTGGCATATAGCCCGGAATAGGCCACCACGCTGCCCAGCTGGGGCACGTTGAAATCGGTGTGCTGGATCAGCGTGCGGCCCAGCCGGCCGCGCTGCGAGACATGGATGTTGCGGATGTCGGCCGAGCGGTCTGGCCACGCGTGCAACGACTCCAGCAGCACGCGGCTGCCGTGGTTCATGGCCAGCACGCGGGGATCCGCGGCAGGAACGGCCGCGGCTGCCGTGACAGGCGTTGGCGCGCTGCCCGCGAGCAGGGCGATGCGCGCCGGATCGGGCGCGACGCGCGCCAGCATCAGGGCCAAAACGCGGCCCACGGGGCCGGCGCCAAGAATCGCAATGTCGTAGGCGGAGGAAGTCATGCCCGGATTTTACTCGTCCACTACAATCGCGGCAGCCGCCGCAGCCCGGCGCCACGGCTCCCTAACCGGTTGATTGACATGACGCAGGCTCAGGCTTCCTCTTCGCTTTCCGCCGTTTCCGCCCGCCGCCCCCGCAGCAAGGTCGCGGTGGGGCTGCTGGCCTGCCTGTTCGGCGCCTTTGGCGCGCACTGGTGGTATCTGGGCCGGCGCCACGCCTGGCTGGTGACCGTGTTCGCCGCCGCGTGCCTGTTCTGCGCGTTCCGCTTCTACCCGGTCTGGTACGACAACCCCGCGTTTTTCCTGCTCTTCATCCCGATGATCGATGGGTTCATCGAAAGCGCGGTCTATTCGCTGATGCCGGACGAGAAATTCGACCGGCTCTGCAATCCGGGCCTGGGCAAGGTGTCGACGACAGGCTGGGGGCCGGTGCTGGTTGCGATCCTGGCGTGCCTGGTCGGCGCCATCGCCACCATGTTCGCCATCGCCATGGTCGTGGTCTACGTGTGGGTGGCCATGGGCTGGCTCGACGGCTACGTGCTGTAAGTTTTTTGCTCCGCCCCGCTATTCGCGCATCAGCGCTTCGATCTCGGTGGCCTGCACCGGCACGCCGCGGGTAATCAGTTCGCAGCCTTCGTCCGTGACCAGCGCATCGTCCTCGGTGCGGATGCCGATATTCCAATAGGCCTCGGGCACGTCGTCCGCGGGGCGCACGTAGATGCCCGGCTCGATGGTCAGCATCATCCCGGTTTCCAGCATGCGCCACGGCCGCTCCGCGCCCGTTGCCGTGCCCGGCTGGCGGTAGTCGCCTACGTCATGGACGTCCAGTCCCAGCCAGTGGCCGGTCCGGTGCATGTAGAAGCGGCTGTAATCGCCCGATTCCAGCACGCCGTCCAGCGACCCCTTCAAGAGTTTCAGGTCCAGCATGCCCTGCGCCAGCACGCGCAGCGCGGCCTCGTGCGCGTCATTGAAGCTGCGGCCCGGCGCGGTGGCCTGGGCGGCCGCGTCCTGCGCCGCCACGGTCAGGTCGTACAGCGCGCGCTGCGGGCCGCTGTAGCGGCCGTTCGCCGGAAACGTGCGTGTGATGTCGCTGGCGTAGCTGTCGACCTCGCAGCCCGCGTCGACCAGCACCAGGTCGCCGTCGCGCAACACCGCTTCGCCGGCCGGATAGTGCAGGACACAGGCATTGGCCCCGGCCGCGACGATGGTGTTGTACGCCACCGACTGGGCGCCATGGCGGCGGAACTCATACAGCAGCTCGGCCTCGATCTCGTATTCGCGCATGCCGGGCCGAGCAACGCGCATGGCCCGCGCGTGCGCACCCGCCGATATCTTGGCCGCGCGCCGCATCGCCGCGATCTCCGAGGCGTCCTTGATGAGCCGCATGTCGGCCAGCAGCGGACGCACGTCCTGCTGCCGCGTCGGCGGCGTGTGCCCGCCGCGGCTTTTTTCCTGCGCCGCGGCCAGCCAGCGGCGCAGGCGGCCGTCCGTGCGCTTGTCGCCGGCCAGCGGCGCATACAGCGTGGGATGGTCCAGCATCAGCGCGGGCACCAGCTCGTCCAGCGCGTCGATGGGGTGGGCGTCGTCAAAGCCGAAGTAGGCCGCGGCGGCCTCCGGGCCGAAGCGCTTGCCTTCCCAGAGTTCATGCTCGACATGGCGCGCCCGGCAGAACAGCACGGCCCGGTCCGTGGCGCCCGCAACCAGCACCAGCCACGCGTCCGGTTCGGTGAAGCCGGTCAGGTAGAAGAAGTCGCTGTCGTGCCGGTAGGGGTATTCCGCGTCGCGGTTGCGGATGGCTTCCTGCGCCGTCGCCAGGATGGCGATGCCGCCTCCGTCTGCGCGCATGCGGTCCATCAGGCGCTGGCGCCGCGCGGCAAAAGGGGCGATGTCGTCGGGAGGCAGGCTCATGGCGGGCGGGTCGGGGCGGGGACCCCGGCAAGGGCGAAAGATGGGACCTACTTTACCCGCCATCCCGCGAATGCAACACCCCGGCGGCGAATCCGCGCGGGCGGCGCGGTGATGACTGGACGGCGCGCGAACCGCTGCTACAATCGCCGCTCTGTCATTGGGGAGTAGCCATCCTTTTCCCCTAAAGGAGTCAGCGTCAACAGACTTGGTGGTTCAGTGCTGCGGAGCAGCCGCTAGAACCCCATGGCGCTGACGGCACCCACGTCCGGCTTGCCGCCGCGTGGATCAGCCAGGCGAGACCTTTGGCCGCGTAGCGTTCACCCTTGGCCGGGCGAGCCGCTGCGTCGCGCCAATGGTATCTGCTCGTCCGGCCGCGTTCCCATGTTGCTCACCCTGTTTCTGTTTTTCCTGTCCGCGGCAGTGATCTACGTCGCGTGCGAGTTCTTCGTCAATGGCGTCGAATGGGTCGGTCATCGCTTCCAGTTGGGCGCGACCGCCACCGGCACCGTGCTGGCGGCCTTCGGCACCGCGCTGCCCGAAAGCGCCGTCACCTTCATGGCCGTTGTCTTCGGCGATACCCCAGAACAAAAGGACATCGGTGTCGGCGCCGCGATGGGCGGTCCCCTCGTGCTGGCCACGCTGGCGTACGCCGTGGTCGGCCTGGCCCTGTGGCGCGCGCGCCGCGGCCAGCCCTCTCAGGCGAACTGTATCAACGCGGACCAGCGCCGGCTGGCCCGCGACCAGGCCTGGTTCATGGGCATCTTCATCTTCAAGGTGGGCCTGGGCCTGCTGGCCTTCGCATGGAAGCCTTGGTTGGGTTTCGTGTTCCTGGCCACCTACGCGCTCTACATCAAGCGCGAGCTGAGCAACGACGAGGAATGCCTGGACTGCGAGGATCTCGAACCGCTCAAGCTGCGTCCGCGCGACGAGAACCCGACCATGTTCTGGGCCGCCACGCAGACCATCATGGCGCTGGTGGTGATCGCCGGCGCCTCGCACGTCTTCGTGAACCAGATCGAACTGCTGGGCATCGCGATGGGCGCGTCGCCGCACGTGGCCGCGTTGCTGCTGGCGCCGGTCGCCACCGAACTGCCGGAGATCATGAACGCCCTGATCTGGGTGCGCCAGGGCAAGGAGCGTCTGGCGCTGGCCAACATCTCGGGCGCCATGATGATCCAGGCCACCATCCCCAGCGCGCTCGGCATCTTCATGACGCCATGGGTGCTGGACGCGCCGCTGCTCGCGGCCGGCTTGTTCACCATGGTGTCGATCGGCCTCTTGTGGATGCGCTTCCGCCGCGCCGCCATGAGCGTGCCGGCGTTGTCGGCGGTCGGCGGGTTGTACGCGCTGTTCGCCGGCTATCTGGGCTGGCACTTCTACGCCTGAATGCAATTGCCGGGCAGGCCTCTCGTGCCTGCCCGGCTTTGCTGCATTTGTGTGTCAAAACTGCGTCAAACCCTTGTCCATCAGTACAAACCCGCGTAAACTCGCCGTGTTTTCCATCCCAGGAGCAGTCTTCGTGAATACCGATTCCGGCGAAAGTTGTCGATCTTGCATCGACGTCGCTGTCTGACAGGATCCACGCAGAACTCCATCTGCCGCATCCTGTCATTCAGGTTGCGGTGTATCCCAAGCGCCAGGCATCAGCCCGGCCCATAGTGCAGGCCTTCGGTCTGCCGGGACTCCCCCCGACATAAACCGCCAGAACCGCCGCTAGTCGCAGCGCCAGCGTTCGTGCACGTTCGTCGTGTCCGATGCAAGGGCGTTGTCCGGCTGCGCTCGTGTTCGCGATCACGCTCCGCCTTCTTGTCATGGAGGTCGTTATGCGTTTCTTCGACTTGTTCCTGCGCCGCGCCGGCGTGGACCGTGCTACCGCCCTGGGCCGCCGCCGCGGCACGTCCCGGCTGACGGTGATCTGTCCTCGCGGTGAGCTCGGCGCCTTGCGCAAGCAGATCTGCCTGGACTTCAGCGCCGCCGGCCTGGATGTCGCGCAAGTGCAGATCGACCAAGGCCAGGATCCGGATCTCGCGTCGGCTTGCGTCACCGTCAATTGCCCCCCGGAACT
>NZ_DAMCTG010000055.1:0-35844 GCF_032113835.1 Achromobacter sp.
AAAGCGTGTTCACGCGCATCGGCGCCGAGCGCGTGCTGAAGTTTGCATTTGAACTGGCGCAAAAGCGCGGCAAGCACCTGACCGCCGCCACCAAGTCCAATGGAATTTCGATTTCGATGCCCTGGTGGGACGAGCGGGTTGCCGAAATGGCCGGCAAGTACCCGGACGTGCGTTGGGATAAATATCACATCGACATCCTGTGCGCGCACTTCGTGCAGCATCCGGACTGGTTCGATGTCGTGGTGGCTTCCAACCTTTTCGGCGACATCCTGTCCGATCTGGGACCAGCATGCACGGGCACCATCGGTATCGCTCCGTCGGCCAACCTCAACCCCGAACGCAAATTCCCGTCGCTCTTCGAACCGGTGCACGGCTCGGCGCCGGACATTTACGGCAAGGGCATCGCAAACCCCATCGGTCAGATCTGGAGCGGGGCATTGATGCTGGACTTCCTCGGGTATCCCGACGCATCGGCCGCCGTGGTCAAGGCGATCGAAACGGTGCTGGCCGAAGGTCCGCGGACGCGGGATATGAAGGGCGACGCTTCGACGGCCGAAGTCGGCGACGCGATCGCATCGCTGGTCCGAGCCGGTTGATTAAAGTGGCGGCAAGCTCGTCCGGTCAGTAAATGAACGACTCAATTATTTCTCCCCCCTCGGATCACGTGGGCGGCGGGCGGGCCGACCGCTTCGTGCGCAAGCTTTTCCGCATGCTCCGCTCGCGCACGCAGCGGCACAACCAGCACCTTTGGCCGTTCGTGCGGATCTGGCGGGACACGGGAGGCGCGATCAACGGATACCGCGCCTTCGGTCGTTCTCTGCCTGTCACGCCACTGTCTCAAGGCCACGATCCCGCCGACAAGGCGGTGCATCTCATCCTCACCGGGCCTTCGATCGCCGAGATTCCCTATGACCGGATGAATATCGGGGCGGCGATGGGCGTCAATGGCGCCATCGCCCTCTCGCGCAAGTTCGGCCTGCAGTTCAAGTACTACTGCATCATCGACCAGAACTTCGTGCGGGATCGGATTGACCTGGTGCGCGAGGTTGTCGGACGCGACCTGACTTTGTATGTGTTCCCGGAAGTGCTGCGCTACATCATGCAAGGTATTCCCCAAGAGCACATCCGCTGCCGGATCTGCATCATCGAGCGGATTTCCAGGCGTGCCTACGAGCGCAGCGTGGCGCCGGCGGTCCTCAAGCGGATAGCCGCGGCTTCGGCCGACGTCCAGCTCCTGGATGCAAAGCAGGGGCTGGGCTACAGCTTTGATGCCTCGCTGGGGGTGTTCGATGCCGATACCGTGGCGTATGCGGCCCTTCAGGTCCTGATCTCCGGCGGGGCGCGCGAGGTCTACGTGCACGGGCTGGATTTGACGGTGCAGGCCGGACTGCGGTTCTACGACGAGGGCGGCAAGCCGCAGACCAGCCGTCTGACGCGCAACTTTCCGCGTTTCATCGAGCCGTCTTTCCGCTTCGCATCGCCGCTTTGGCGGGCGCGCGGGGTATCCGTGTTCAACCTTTCGCCAGTCAGCGCGCTGTCGGCCGACATCATCGAACGCAAGGACTGGCGCACGCTGCTCAAGGATTGATCCGCCTGACCAGACGCAGCCTGGTCAACAAGAGCACCAGCAAAAAACAAGGCGCCGCGAGGCGCCTTGTGCTTTTGCCGATGCCGAACGTATCAGTGCGCGCCGGCAGCCGCTTCCGCCGCCCCGCCGCCGCCCGACTTGGACGCCCGCGGCCGCGCGAACCAGACCAGGCCCGTGAGCAGCAGGAAGATGATGGCGGACGCGTAGAACACGTCTGTCGCCGACATCGTGAAGGCCTGCGCATTGATCAGGCCGTCCACCATGGTGAGCGCCTGCTGGTGCGAGACGCCCAGCCCGTTCTGCAAGGTGTTCATGGTCTGGTCGAACGCCTGCTGGCCGGGCCGGGCAATCTCGGTCAGCTGCGCGTGATGCAGCGTTGCGCGGTTTTCCCACAGCGTCGTCGAAATCGACGTGCCGAACGCGCCCGCCGTCAGCCGCAGGAAGTTCGACAGGCCCGACGCGGCGGGGATGCGCCAAGGCTCCATGCTGGACAGCGTGATCGACGTGAGCGGCACGAAGAAGGCCGCCATCGCCGCGCCCTGGATGATGGTCGGGATCATCAGCGTGCGTACGTCCGTCTGGGTGTTGAAGCCCGCGCGCATGAAGCAGACCAGCGCAAAGATCAGGAAGGCGACCGTGACGATCTGCCTGGGGTCGCGCGTGGCCAGCATCTTGCCCACGATGGGCGTGAGCAGGATCGCCAGCAGTCCGACCGGCGCGGTCACGAGGCCCGCGTAGGTCGCCGTGTAGCCCATGTTGCTTTGCAGCCAGAGCGGCAGCAGCACCACGTTGCCGAAGAAGACGCCATAGGCCACCGCCAGCGTCAGCGCACCCACCGTGAAGTTGCGGACCTTGAAAAGGCGCAGGTCCACCACGGGGTGCGCGTCGGTCAGCTCCCAGATCAGGAAGAACACGAAGGCCACGAACGCAATTGCCGCCAGCGCGATGATGGTGGGGCTGGCAAACCAGTCCAGCTCCTTGCCCTTGTCCAGCATGATCTGCAGCGCGCCCACCCAGACCACGAGCAGGACGAGGCCGAGCTTGTCGATCGGCAGCTTGCGCGTGACGGATTCGCGGTTGCCGTAGATGCGCCAGCTGATCCAGGCGGCCAGCAGGCCCACCGGCACGTTGATGTAGAAGATCCAGGGCCAGGTGTAGTTGTCGGAAATCCAGCCGCCGAGCAGCGGGCCGGCCACCGGCGCGACCAGCGTTGTCATGGACCAGACCGCCAGCGCCATGCCTGCCTTGGACTTCGGAAAGCTGGCCAGCATCAGGGTCTGCGACAGCGGGATCATCGGACCGGCCACCGCGCCTTGCAGCACCCGGAAGGCGATCAGCGCCTCGAGCGAGGGCGAGAATCCGCACAGCCAGGACGCCAGCACGAAGAGCAGCGTGGAGATCAGGAACAGGCGCACCTGGCCGAAGCGCTGCGTCAGCCAGCCGGTCAGCGGCACGGTGATGGCGTTGGCCACCGCGAACGACGTGATGACCCACGTGCCCTGGCTGGTGCTCACGCCCAGGTCGCCGGAGATGGTGGGGATGGACACGTTCGCGATGGACGTGTCCAGCACGTTCATGAAGACCGCGGTCGACAGGGCGATGGACCCGATGATGCGGGTCGCGCCTTCGAGTGGCGGATGTGCGCCCGGCGGGCGGGCGGCGTCTTGGGGCGCGCCGGCGCCCGCGGGCTGGGCGGCCGTGCTCATGATGCGACGTTGGCGGCGATGATCTTCGCGATCATCGCGTCGACTTCATTGTGGGCGGGCTCGAAGGCACGGGTCGACCAGGCCGGTTCCTTGCGCGCCACCTGCGTCAGCGGGGCGCCATCGTCCTTGCCCACGTCGACTTCCACGTCCATCGACAGGCCCACGCGCAGCGGATGCTGCTTGAGGTCTTCGGGATCCAGCGTGATGCGCACGGGGACGCGCTGCACGACCTTGATCCAGTTGCCGGTGGCGTTCTGGGCGGGAAGCAGGGCGAAGGCGCTGCCCGTGCCGGCGTCCAGGCCGGCGACGGTGCCGTGGTACGTGACCGAGCTGCCGTACAGATCGGCCACCATCTTGACCGGCTGGCCGATGCGCATCTTGCGCAACTGGCCTTCCTTGAAGTTGGCCTCGACCCAGACCTGGTCCAGCGGCACCACGGTCATCAGCGCGGCGCCGGGGGCGACGCGCTGGCCGACCTGCGCGCTGCGGCGCGCGATTACGCCGCCCACGGGGGCGGGCAGCACGGTGCGCGACTGCGCGAGCCAGGCATTGCGCAGCTCGGCGGCGGCCTGGCGCACGTCAGGATGATCGGCGACCGAGGTGCCTTGCGTCAGCGCCTGGTTGGTGGCCAGTTTGGCCTGCGCGGCGGCCAGCGCCGCCTTCGCTTGCGCGACGCCGGACTGGGCGGACTTGAGCGCGACCTCGGCGTGCAGGATTTCCTCGCCGCTGACGCCGCCCGACTTGGCAAGCTGCTGGCGGCGCTTCACGTCGCTCTGCGCACGGGTCAGTTCGGCCTGGGCGCGCAGGATGTCGGCATTGCGCAGGTCGACGTCGGCCGCCAGCGCATCGTTCTGCACGTAGTAGGTCTGCACCTGGCGCACGGTCTGCGCCAGCTTGGCTTGCGCCTGCTGCAGGGCGACGTCGGTGTCGGCGGGGTCGAGGCGGACCAGCGGCTGGCCGGCAATGACTGTTTCGGTGTCGTCGGCTTCGATGGCCACCACGGTGCCGGGCACCTGCGGCGTGATTTGCACCAGGTTGCCGTGCACGTAGGCATCGTCGGTGCTTTCAAAATGGGCGCCGAACAGCGCCCACCAGATGCCATAGGCAATGCCGGCAACGATGAAAACCCCGGTCGCCGTCAGCAGGAGGCGTTTACGGGCGGGATGGGTGGTGGGAGTGGCAGCAGCGTTCATGACGTCTGAATCCGGGATCGTTCAATGAATGGAGTTCGGGGCAGGCTCGGCCTGCGCCGCATAGCCGCCGCCCAGGGCGGTAGCGAGGTTGGCGTCGAGCTGGTAGGCGCGGATGCGCAGGTCGGTGTCAAGACGGGCCTGCGTCAGCACGCCGGTCTGCGCGATCAGCACGGTGATGTAGTTGCCCATGCCGGCCTTGTAGCGGTCGACGGCCAGGGCGTAGGCGGCCTCGATGGCCTCGCGCGCCTGGCGTTGCTGGGCCTTTTCCTGGTCGAGCAGGCGCAGGCCGTCCAGCGCGTCGGCGACCTGGTGCGCGGCATCCAGCACGGTCTGGTTGTAGTCCGACACCGTCAGGTCCGCATCGGCGCGGCGGCCCGCCAGATTCGCGTTGAGCTCGCCGCCGTGGAAGATGGGCAGCGTGATGGCCGGACCGATGCCGGCCATTCGGGCGTCGGCGCCCAGCAGGTTGCCGGTGCCAATCGCCTGAAAGCCGACGAACGCGGCCAGGTTCACATTGGGGTAAAACTCGGCCTTGGCCGTGTCGATGGCGTGGCGCGCCGCTTCGGCGCGCCAGCGGGCGGCCGTGACGTCGGGCCGGTGCCCGAGCAGGTCGAGCGGAACGCTGGCCGGAACGGCGCCGCCCGGCGCGGTCAGCGACACCTGAACCAGATCCTGTCCGCGCTGCGGGCCGGCGCCGGCCAACGCGGCGACCTGGTTGCGCAGTTGGGCGAGCGTGGTGTCGGTCTGGGTCAGTTCGACCTTGCCGGAGGCCAGCGACGACTCGGCCTGCTTCACCTCGACTTGAGTGTCCAGTCCGGCCGAATAGCGGCCCTGCGTCAGTGACAGGACCTCGGCGCGCTGGGCAATCACGCGGTTCAGCACGTCGCGCTGGGCGAACGCGTTCTGCAGGTTCAGGTAGGCGCGCACGGTGGCGCTGGCGAGCAGATTGCGCGCGGCTTGCGCGTCGGCGCTGGCGGCTTCCTGCTGCGACACCGCGGACTGCAGGCGCGAGCGGTTCTTGCCCCAGAAATCCAGCTCGTAGCTGAAGTCCAATGCCAGCCGGTTGTCGCTGACCACGGAGCCGCCCAGCGGCGCCGGGTAGATGTAGTCCTTGGACAGGTGCTCGCGATTGAGGGTATAGCCCGCGTCCACGCGCGGCAGCAGCGGGGCGCGCGCGATGCCGACGGCGGCGTTGGCCTTGGCCAGACGCGCCTGCGCGGCGCTCATCGAGGGACTGTTGGCCAGCGCTTCGGTCATCAGCGCGTTGAGCTGCGGGTCGCCGTAGCGTTCCCACCATTGCGCGGCGGGCCATTCGGTGGCTTGACCGGTCAGCCCGAGCTTGGCGGCATCAAGCGCGGCGACGGGCTTGGGCGCCGGCTCCATCAGCGCGCAACCGGAGAGGGCGAGCACCAATGCGGTAGATAAAAGGCGTTTCATCCTGACTGTTAGCTGAAAGTAATTGATTAATCTGTATTTGCCTAGGCAACGATTATGCCAAATAAAAACCCCGGCTCCAGCACGGGGCGTGGGGGTCAGCGGTCGGCCGGGGAGCCGGAGGCGGACCCGTTTGCGATCATGCGCCGCATGAAGTGCATCAGCTGCGTGACCTCGTCGGTCGAAAAGCCACGCAGGTGATGATTGAGCGCGCGGGCAATGTTGGCGGGGATTTCGCGGGCCTTGGCCTCGCCCAGTTCGGTGAGTTCGATCTTGACGACGCGGCGGTCTTCCTGGCTGCGGTTCCGGCGCAACAGACCCTTGGCTTCCAGGCGATCCAGCGCACGCGTCATGGCGCCGGTGTCCATGTCGTTGAGCCGCGCCAGTTCGGCGGGCGTGTCGGCCCGGCCCAGGAACACCATGGCCAGCGGACGCCATTGCATGGCGGTGAGATCAAGCGGTGCCATCTCCTGGTCCAGCATCCGGTTCAGGGAGTGATAGGCCAGCTTGATGAGGTAGCCCGCGTTGTCTTCGGCCATGCAACGGGTGTCGTTGCGGTAATGGACGGGGGCGTCGGGCGACTCGGAGGATACGGGCGTGGGCAGGGAAGGCGCGGCAGTCATGCGGCGCATTTTACTGCCTAGTCAGTTATTGTCAAGGCTGTATCTTGGTGGCGGGTTCGGCCGTCGGCGCCTGCTTGCGCAGACCGGACCAGACGATGGCGGCCACGATCAGCGCGGCGCCGGCCAGCATGCGCGGCGTCGGCTCCTGGCTGAACAGCACCCAGGCGAAGGCAATGGCGTAGACCGGCTCCAGCGCAATCACCAGCCCCGCGCTGCGGGCGTTCAGCCGGGTCAGGCTGGAGACGAACAGATAGTGGGACAGCCCGGTGCAGAAGACCCCCAGCAGCGCCAGCCAGAACCAGTCCAGCGCGGGCAGGGCAGGCAACTGGCCGATCGCGAAGGGCACCATCACCAGCGCCACCACCACGTTCTGCCAGCAGGCCACCTGCATCGGGTCCATGCCGGAGGCCGAGCGGCGATTGCTCAAGGCCAGCAGGGCAAAGCTCAGGCCGGATAGCAGGCCCCACGCCAGCCCGATGGTGCCCTGGTCGGCCAGATCGAACGAGGGCGTGACGAGCACCAGGCCGGCCGTCACCAGGCCCAGCAGCAGCCATTCGGCCAGCCGGACGCGCTCGCGGAAGATGAGGCCTTCGAAGAGGGTGATGAAGGCGGGGAAGCTGGCAAAGCCGAGCGTCGCGATGGCGATGCCGCCCACCTTCACGGAGATGAAGAAGGTGACCCAGTGCGCCGCGAGCAGCGCGCCCGCGAGCACCAGCACGAACAATTGCGCCGGGGTCAGCACGCCCAGCAGCGGCTTGCGGCGCATGCGCGCGAAGATGCCCAGCGCCACGACCGCGAATATGGCCCGTCCGAGCGTGATGACCGCGGCGCTGGCCTGGATCAGTTCGCCGAACACGCCGGTCAGGCCGAAAAGCACGGCGGCAATATGGATATAGGTAAGGGCGCGTTGTCGGGTCATGCTGCGAAGGAAGCGGTTTGCATCAGAGAAGGCGTGCAATTATTTTTGCGGTGAACTTAAAATCATCGCATGAATCGTATTGCCAAGCTTACGGCGCTGCCGCTGGCCTCCAGCCGCGCCGCCGGGATCGCCATGGCGGTGCTTGGCGCCGTCCTCTTTTCCGCCAAGGCCATCGTCGTCAAGTTCACGTACCGCTACGGCATCGACGCGGTCACGCTGATCGCGTTTCGCATGCTGTTCGCGATGCCGTTCTTCGCGGTGGTGGCGTGGCGCCAGTCGCGCCGCGCGGCGCGCGGCGAAATCGTGGTGATGACCACCAAGGAACGCCTGCAGGTGTGCGTGCTTGGCCTTCTGGGCTATTACCTGTCCAGCTTCCTGGATTTTCTGGGGTTGCGCTACATCACCGCCAGCCTCGAACGCCTGATCCTCTTCCTGTCTCCCTCGCTCGTCGTGCTGCTGTCGGCCCTCTGGTTCAAGCGGCCGATCGAGCGCCGGCAATGGCTGGCCATGGTGCTGTCGTACGCCGGCGTGGTGCTGGTGTTTGCGCACGACCTGTCCTTCGGCGGGGGCGGCGAGGTGCTGTTAGGGTCTTTGTTCGTTTTCGGCTCGGCCGCAAGCTATTCTGTGTACCTGATTTGCTCCGGGGAACTGATCAAGCGAATCGGCCCGACGCGGCTGGTGGCGTATGCCATGCTGGTGTCGTGCGTGGCTTGCATCATCCAGTTCTTTATCGTGCATCCGCCTTCGATGCTGATCCAGCCCGCGGCGGTCTATGGCTACTCCATCATTCACGCCACGCTGAACACGGTGGTGCCGGTGTTCATGCTGATGTGGGCGGTGTCGCTGATCGGCGCGCCCACCGCGTCGCTGCTGGGCATGGTGGGACCGGTGTCGGTGCTGTTCCTGGCCTCGTGGTTCCTGGACGAGCCCATCACCGTGTGGCAGATGGGCGGAACCGTCCTGGTGTTGGCGGGGGTGTTTGCGTTGATGGGCGGCGGCGCCATGCGCACGCCTCCCGGGCAGGACGACAGGCAATCCGCGCGGTGAAGTCTGCATTTTTGGTCAATTCGCATTATTTCCAATGAAAGGAGGCCAGCATGGCCAGCAATCTCGTCAAGGCAATTCGTATCGAGCAGCACGGTGGTCCCGAAGTCCTGAAGCTGGTTGAGGTGGAAGTGCCGCCGCCGGCCGCCAACGAAGTCACGATCGAGCAGCACGCCGCCGGTCTGAACTTCATCGATATCTATTTCCGCACGGGCTTGTATCCGCATCCGCTGCCGCATGGCCTGGGTTTTGAAGGCGCCGGCGTGGTGACCGCGGTGGGCGCCGACGTCAAGCACCTGAAGAAGGGCGACCGCGTGGCCTACGGCCAGAGCCCCATCGGCGCCTATGCCAAGGCCCGCAACGTGCCGGCCCTGCAGGTCGTGAAGGTGCCCAAGGGCATCGGATTCGACGAAGCGGCCGCCCTGATGCTCAAGGGCCTGACGGTGCAGTACCTGTTCCGCCAGACCTACCGCCTGCAGGGCGGCGAAACCATCCTGTTCCATGCCGCGGCCGGCGGCGTCGGGCTGATCGCATGCCAATGGGCCAAGGCGCTGGGCGTCAAGCTCATCGGCACGGTGTCCAGCCCCGAAAAGGCGGCGCTGGCGCGCGAGAACGGCGCCTGGGAAACCATTGATTATTCGCGTGAAAACGTGGTCGAACGCGTGCTGGAACTGACGGGCGGCAAGAAGGTGCCCGTGGTGTACGACGGCGTGGGCAAGGACACGTGGGAAACCTCGCTGGACTGCATCGAGCCGCGCGGTCTGATGGTCAGCTTCGGCAATGCGTCCGGTCCCGTGGCGGGTGTGAACCTGGCCGTCCTGAACCAGAAGGGAAGCCTGTACGTGACGCGTCCCTCGCTGGGCATCCACGTGAACACGCTGGAAAAGCTGCAGTCGGCTTCCGAAGAGCTGTTCGATCTGGTGCTCAAGAAGAAGATCAAGGTCCGCATCGACCAGCGCTACACGCTGGAGCAGGCGGGCGAAGCGCAGACGGCGCTGGCTTCGCGCAAGACGACGGGCGCGACGGTGCTGACGCTGGACTGATTGCGGCACTGATCGCGCTGGAAAGCATTGCGGCGCCCCGTGGGGCGCCGCAGCGGGCCTGGAGGACGCGCAATGCGCGGACTGCCAGGCTTTTTTGTGGGCGGCACGGCGTGCGTCGCCCGCTGATCAAAGATTTTCTTCGTTGATCAGGTCTTCCTTGCCGTAGAACTTGACGCCGATGTGGATGCGTTCGCGGCCTTGCGAGCGGCGGTGGCGGTTGGTGTCGCGCAGCGAGTAGACGCAGCCGCAGTATTCCTGCTGGTAGAAGTTCTCGCGCTTGCTGATTTCGATCATGCGCGCCGAACCGCCGCCCTTGCGCCAGTTGTAGGTCCAGTAGATCAGGTCGTCGTAGCGGGCGGCGGCACGTTCGCCGCAGCCGTTGATCTGATTCATGTCCTTCCAGCGCGAGATGCCGAGCGAACTGGTGATGGTGTCAAAGCCATGCTCATGGGCGTAAAGCGCGGTGCGTTCGAAGCGCATGTCGAAGCAGGCCGTGCAGCGCTCGCCGCGCTCGGGGGCATCTTCCATGCCCTTGACGCGGTCGAACCAGTTGTCCATGTCGTAGTCGGCGTCGATGAATTCGATGCCGTGCTGTTCGGCAAAGCGGATGTTCTCCTGCTTGCGGATTTCGTACTCTTTGACCGGATGGATGTTCGGGTTGTAGAAGTAGATCGCGTAATCGATCCCGGAGGCCGTCATGGCCTCCATGACCTCGCCGGAACAGGGTGCGCAGCACGAATGCATCAGCACCTTGCTGCGGCCGGCGGGCAGGTCGAGTTTGGGGCGGACGAGTTCAGACATGGCGGACAGGCAAAAGCGGAAAAACCCTTATTTTACGACGAGTTGCCATTAGCCCAGCACCGTCGTCCAGAGTTCGCGGACCGCGGCGCGTTCTGCCTGGAGCTGATCGGGCGCCACGCGGGCCTTTTCCACGCCTTGCAGGCGCAATTGGTGCTGGACGCGCCGCAGCGTGCGGTAGGCGTCGCCCGACCGCGCCGCCAGGTCCGGCGGGATCAGCCCGGCTTCGGCGGCCAGGCGCAACAGCGCGATGTTGCCCAGGTTGCGCACCAGCACCGGGTGCGTACGCGCGTGGCACAGCACCAGGTACTGCGTCACGAACTCCACGTCGACCATGCCGCCGCGATCATGCTTCAGATCGAAGCGGTCGGTGGTGTTGGGATGGCCGGCGTTGATCTTCTCACGCATCGCCAGCACCTCGTTGCGCAGCGCCGCCGTGTCGCGCGGCGCCACCAGGATGTCTTCGCGGATCTTTTCGAAGCGCTCGCCCAGGCTGGCGTCGCCGGCGGCGAAGCGCGCCCGGGTCAGCGCCTGGTGTTCCCACGCCCATGCGTGTTTGTGCTGGTATTGCTCGAAGGCCTCCAGGGACACCGCGAGAAGTCCCGCGTCGCCGTCCGGCCGCAGGCGCAGGTCGGTCTCGTAAAGCCGGCCCGAGGACGTCATGGTCGACAGCCAGGACGACATGCGCCGGCCCAGCTTGGCGTAGACCTCCGCGGCATCGTCGCGCGGGTCGTCGAACAGGAACACCAGGTCCAGGTCGGACGCATAGCCCAGTTCCTTGCCGCCCAGCTTGCCGTACGCGATGACGGCAAAGTGCGGCTCGGCGCCCGGGATCTTGTTCACCAGCGGCCAGGCGCGGCGAATGGTTTCGGTAAGCAGCAGGTCCGCCAGCGCCGACAACTGGTCGGCCAGCTTTTCGACGGTGAGCTCGCCTTCCAGATCCTGCGCCAGCAACTGGAAGCTGGCCTGGCGCTGCACATCGCGCATCAGGTTCATCTGGCGTTCGACGTCCGGGTCGCCGTCGGGCAGACGGCAGGCGTCCAGGTCCGCGGTCAGTTGCCGGGCGATCTGGCCGAAGTCCAGCGGCTCGAAGAGCGTGCGCCAGTCGATCAGGCTGTCGAGCAGCAACGGGTGCTGCGTCAGGTACTGCGCGGCCCACGGGCTGGCGGCCACCATGCGCGCCACACGGGCCAGCGTGTCCGGATATTCGGCCAGCAGGGCAAGGTACGCGCTGCGCTGCGCAATCTTTTCGATGAGGTCGAAGAGGCGGACCGCGGCGTCATGCGGCGCGGGCGTCTGCAGCGCGGCGCGCAGGGCGGCCGGCAAGAGGACCTCCATGCGGCGCCGGCTGCTTTCGGGCAGGCTGCGCACGCGATGGCTGCCTGACAGCGTCTCAGCGCGACGCAGGAGGTCGTCCGCGTCGTTGCCAAACGCCTGGCGGATCTGGTCGCTCAGTTCGCTTTCGCTGTCAGGCTCGTTCTGGCTGGACGGCGTGGCGTCCGGCGTTGCGGCGGGCGTGGCTTCTTCCTCGCCCATGCCGACCATGCGGAACACGTTGCGGAAGGTTTGCGATACGAAGGCGCGATGCGCGGCCAGCGTGTTTTCGAAGTCTTCGGGCGTCATCCCCAGCGCCGCGGCCAGGGCGGCGCGCAGGTCGGGGTCGCCGGGCAAGAGGTGGGTCTGCTCATCTTCGCGGTACTGCAGCGCGTGCTCGGTGCGGCGCAGGAAGCGATAGGCCTCTTCCAGCCGGCGGGTGTCGTCCTCGGGGATCAGGCCCGCTACGCATTCGGCATGCAGCGCTTCCAGCAGCCCGCGCTTTTGCAGCGCCGGCATGCGGCCGCCGCGGATCAGTTGCGCAAGCTGCACCACGAACTCGATCTCGCGGATGCCGCCGTCGCCCAGCTTGATGTTGTTGGCGCTGTCGATGCCGTTGCGCGCCGACGCGCGGCGCTGCCAGTCCTGGCGGATGCGCTCCCGCAATGCGCGCAGCGCGGCGAGCGCGTCGAAGTCGAAATACTTGCGGTAAACGAAGGGCACGCGCAGGCTTTCCAGCTGCCGGGCCTGCGCGGCGCTGTCGCTGTCTTCGAACGCCTGCGCGGGCATCAGCCGCGCCTTCAGCCACGCATAGCGTTCCCATTCGCGGCCCTGGCCGATCAGGTAATGCTCCAGCGCGTCCAGGCTCCAGGCCAGTGGACCGGCGTCGCCGTCGGGGCGCAGGCGCAGGTCGGTGCGGAACACTTGCCCATTGGCGTCCACCTCGGACAGCACCGGCATCATGCGGCGGGTCAGTCGGTCATAGAACTCGTGATGGCTGATGCGGCGGGGTCCGTCAGTTTCGCCTTCCTCGCCGTACAGCATGATGAGGTCGATGTCGGACGAGACGTTCAGTTCGCAGCCGCCCAGCTTGCCCATGCCGACGATCAGCATCTCCTGCGGCTTGCCGCTGGCGGGGTCGCGCGGAACGCCATGCACGGCCGCCAGTTCCGCCGCCACGCTGCGGTAGGCGGCGGCCACCGCCATGTCCGCCAGCGTGGTCATGGCGCCCACCACCTCTTCAAGCGGCGCTTGCCCGGTCAGGTCGCGCACGATCAGCACGCTGAAGACGCGTTCGCGCAGCTTGCGCAGCACCATGCGGCAGGTGTCCACCGGCAAGGCGGCGGAGGCGGCCGAGGCCGTGCCGGCCAGTTCGTCCTGCCATTGCACCATCAGGTCCGGTGTCACGGGGTGTTTCACGGCCTCGTCCAACCAGGCGGCCAAGTCCGGGTGGGCATCCAGGCGGCGGCGCAGATGGCCGGACCAGGCGAGGGCGGGTGCAATCAAGGATGGTTTCGACATGGTGCAAAGGGCGGCAGACGGATGGACGTGTTTCAGGTATAAGTGGGGACGATACTGCAAGACATCTCCTCCTGCCCACTGATCCGTGTCTGTTCCAAAAAAAGTGCTCCGCAGCCTGTTCTGGGCCGCGCTGATCGTCTATGGCGTCGTCGCCATCGGGTTTCTGGGCGTGCGCTACTGGGTCCTCCCGCGGGTGGATCAGTGGCGCCCTCAGATCGAAGCCTACGCCAGCGAGGCGTTGGGCGCCCGCGTTACGATCGGCGCGATCCACGCGAACTGGCAAGGGCTCAATCCCAGGCTCGATCTCGCCGCCGTGCAGGTCTATGACGACGAGGCCGATCCGGTATTGAGCCTGCCGTCCGTGTCCGCGGTCGTGGCATGGCGCAGCCTGCTGTCGCTGTCGCCCACGCTGGTGAAACTGCGGTTGGAAAAGCCGGAACTCACGCTGCGGCGGGACGCGTCCAATCATCTGTGGGTCGCCGGTCAGAACATCGACCTGAATGCAAGCGACCACGCCTCCGACCTGAATCATCCGGGCCTGCGCTGGCTGGCGGCGCAGCGCGAGCTGCTGGTCAACGACGCCACGCTGCGCTGGCAGGACGAATTGCGCCAGGCGCCGGAACTGACGCTGAACGGGGTCGACTTCCTGGTGCGCAACGGCAAGCTGTCGCATCGGTTCGTGCTGCAGGCCTCCGCTGGCCCCGCGCTGGCGCACAAGCTTGAGCTGCGCGGCGAATTCAACCGCAGCCTGTTCGCCACCGACGCCAGGAAACCCGCCAACTGGAGCGGCCAGATCTTCGCGCAGGTCGATGACCTGGAACCGCGGGCCTGGGCGCCGTGGATCGACGTGCCTGCGGTCGCTGGCCGGCTGGCCGCGCGGGCGTGGTGGCAACTGGACCACGGCAAGTTCACGGAACTGACCAGCGACGTCGCCGTGCGCGGCGTGGCCTGGACCTCCGCGCCGGACGGTCCCGCCGTCCAGAGCGGCTCGGGCCAACTGCGCTTTTCCGTGTGGCCCGGCGATTACGTGAAGATCGAAGGCGTGCCGCTGGGGCGCAGCACGGGCGCACCTGACGTGGCCGTCAAGGGCGCGGTGCATCAGTTGCGCGTGACGCTGCCCGGCGTCTTCGAGACGCCGACGCTGCGGGCCGACGACCTGGAACTCGACGCCCAGGTCAAGGGGCCGGATCCGGCACATTGGTTCGTGGACGTGGCCCAGTTGCGCCTGGCCAATGACGATCTGGAAGCACGCCTGCAAGGGCAATGGCGGCCCGAGGGCAAGACCGCCGCGGGCAGTGTGGACGTGCGCGGCACGATGGTCCGCGGGTCGATGCCGGCCATCCACCGTTATTTGCCGCTCGAGGTGAACGCGGACGCCCGCGAATGGCTGGCGACCGGCCTGCCCGCCGGGCAGATGCATTCGGCGGCCATCACGCTCAAGGGCGATCTGGACGACTTTCCGTACGGCGCGCCGGGCTCGACCGGCGAATTCGTCATCGCGGGCAACTATTCCGGCGCCAAGGTCGATTACGCGCCGGCGCGCAAGCACCACAAGGGCTGGCCGATGCTGGAAAACCTGTCGGGCAGTTTCCGCATCGACAAGGTGAGCCTGGCCCTGGACAGCGCGGGCGGCGCCGTGGCGCATACCGGCCAGGGGCACACGGTCACGTTTGGCGCGGTGAAGGCCGCCATTCCCAACATGGAGCACGACTCGCAGCTTCGCGTCACCGGCGACACGTCGGGACCGGTGGCGGCGTACCTGGCGCTGGCTGCGAATTCTCCGCTGGGCGAGTTGCTTGACGGGGCGCTGGACGAGGCGCGCGGCACCGGCGACTGGCGCATGCCGCTCGATCTGACCGTGCCGCTGCTCAATACCGATGACACGCAGGTGCTGGGGCGCATCAAGTTCGCGGACAATTCGTTCAGCTTCATGCCCGAGATTCCGGTGCTCAGCCAGATCCACGGCGATCTGGAATTTTCCGAAAAGGGCGTGCAGACCAAGGGCATCCGCGCGCAGTTCCTGGGCGGCCCCGTCAACATCTACGGCACGCTGGCGCAAGGCACGGACGCGCTGCGCTTTGACGGCACGCTGTCGGGACCCGGCCTGTCGCAGCTGAGCCGCGCGCCGTCGATGTCGCGCTTTACCGGCCGGGCGGCGTACAAGGGCCGTCTCATCTACCTGAAGGGTGGCGCGATCGATATCTCGGCCGAGTCCGACCTGATCGGCATGGCGATCGACATGCCCGCGCCGGCCGGCAAGCCCGCCAAGTCCGCGCAAATGTTGAAGCTGCAATGGTCGCCGGCACAGGACAGGGGAGGGCGCGACCGGCGCTGGCTCACGGCAAGCCTCGGCGACAACGTGAACGCGCTGTTCGAGCGGGACCCGGCCGATGGCTCGTCGTCGTATTTTTCGCGTGGCGCACTGGGCGTCGGACGGCCCGCCAGCCTGCCGGAGCGCGGGCTGAGCCTGAACGCCAGCCTGCCCGAGCTGGACATGGACGGCTGGGAAAAGGTCTCGGACGGATTCGACGAACCGCCCGTCAAGGGCAGGGCGCCCTCCAAGCCCATCCTGCCGCAGCCCGAGCGCATCAGCCTGGCGGCCGGCGTGCTGCACACCAGCGGCTACACCTTCAATGACCTGACCCTGTATGCCACGCGACCCGCGCCGGCGCGCTGGCGCGTCGAACTGGAATCTCGGCAGGCGGCGGGCACGCTGGAATGGCGCGAGGCGCAGGGCGCCATCGCCGGCCAGATCACCGCCCGCCTGAAACATCTGTCGATCGCGGGCGAGGGCGACGCCAACCAGGCCGACAAGGCGCTGGCGTCCGGCAACGACCTGTCGGACATCCCCGCGATCGACCTGCAGGCCAATCAGTTCATGCTGTACGGCAAGAACCTGGGCGTGCTGCAGGTGACGGGCACCAATCTGGAACGCGGGCGGCAGTGGCGGCTGGACAAGTTGTCCATCACCAACGATTCGGCGGCGCTGAACGCCACCGGAAATTGGGGGCTGGAAGGCCCGAACCGCGGCCTGACCGTCGATGCGGTGCTGAAGCTGGAGAACGTCGGAGACTTCATGGGCCGCATCGGCTTTGAGAACGTCGTGTCCAACGGCAAGGGAACGATCCAGGGCAAGGCCACGTGGCGCAACCTGCCGTGGACGCACGACATCGCGGACGTGGTGGGGGACGTGGTCGTCAGCCTGGACAACGGCCGCTTCATGCACGTGAACTCCCGCACCGCACGGCTTTTGGAGCTGCTGTCGCTGCAATCGCTGCAACGGCTGGCGCGGCTGGACGTCAATCCCACCAACCTGCTGCGCGATGGCTTTCCGTTCGACACCATCCGCGGAAACGTCAAGGTGGCCGACGGCATGCTGACCACCGAAGGCTACAAGATCAACGGCCCGGTCGCCGCCATCGTCCTGGCCGGGGGCGTGAACCTCGTCAAGGAACGCTGGGACATGAAGGCGGTGGTGATTCCGAATCTGGATGCCAGCGGCGCGGCAATGGTGACCGCGCTGGCGGTCAATCCGCTGATCGGCCTGGGCGCTTTTGTCACGCAATGGCTGCTCAAGCAGCCGCTCGCCCGCGCGATGACCATGGAATACGCCGTGACGGGTAGCTGGGATGACCCCAGCGTCGAGCCGATCGAAGCCGGCAAGGAACCGGCCAAGCAGACGCCGCGCCCCGCGAATGCTACGCCGCGCCGGATGCCGGAATTCATCGAACATTGAGCCGCCGAGGATCCAGGTGTCAGACACCCATTGAGACGCCGCACCAAGCCGACGACAATCTCCGCCGGGTGTCAGACACCGCCCCCAGCAAGAAACACCCATAAAAAAAGCCGCCCATACAAAGGCGGCTTTTCTTGGCGCGGACGTTCCGCTTACTTCTTCTTCATCATGTCGAAGAATTCGGCGTTGGTCTTGGTGGCGCGCATCTTGTCCAGGATGAATTCCATGGACTGGACTTCGTCCATGTCGTGGATGAACTTGCGCAGCACCCACACCTTCTGGAGCAGGTCCGGGGCGATCAGCAGCTCTTCGCGGCGGGTGCCCGACTTGTTCAGGTTGATGGACGGGTAGACGCGCTTTTCGGCCAGGCGGCGCTCGAGGTGGACTTCGGAGTTGCCGGTGCCCTTGAATTCTTCATAGATGACTTCATCCATGCGGCTGCCGGTTTCGATCAGCGCGGTGCCCAGGATGGTCAGCGAACCGCCTTCTTCCAGGTTGCGCGCCGCGCCGAAGAAGCGCTTGGGGCGCTGCAGGGCATTGGCGTCCACGCCGCCGGTCAGCACCTTGCCGGAAGCCGGCACGACGGTGTTGTAGGCGCGGGCCAGACGGGTGATCGAGTCCAGCAGGATCACGACGTCCTTCTTCATTTCGACCAAGCGCTTGGCCTTTTCGATGACCATTTCGGCCACTTGCACGTGACGCGTGGCGGGTTCGTCGAAGGTCGACGCAACCACTTCGCCGCGCACCGTGCGCTGCATTTCGGTCACTTCCTCGGGACGCTCATCAACCAGCAGGACGATCATGACGGCGTCGGGGTAGTTCGTGGTGATGGCGTGCGCAATGTGCTGCATCATCACCGTCTTGCCGGACTTGGGGCTGGCGACGATCAGGCCGCGCTGGCCCATGCCGATAGGAGCGAAGACGTCGAGGATACGGCCGGTGAGGTTTTCCTCGCTCTTGATGTCGCGTTCCAGACGGATGACGCGGTTCGGATGCAGCGGCGTCAGGTTCTCGAACATGATGCGATGCTTGATCGCCTCAGGAGCCACGCCGTTGACCTTGTCCACCTTCACCAGGGCGAAATAGCGCTCGCCATCCTTGGGGGTGCGCACTTCGCCTTCGATGGAATCGCCGGTGTGCAGATTGAAACGGCGGATCTGCGACGGCGAAATGTAGATGTCGTCGGTGCTGGCCAGATACGAGGTTTCCGGCGAGCGCAGGAAACCGAAGCCGTCGGGCAGGACTTCAAGGACGCCGTCGCCGAAGATCTGCTCGCCCTGCTTGGCGCGCCGCTTCATGATGGCGAACATCAGTTCCTGCTTGCGCAGGCGGTTGGCGTTCTCGATTTCCAGGCCAGCGGCCATTTCGAGCAGCTGCGAGACGTGCAGCGCCTTCAGTTCGTTGAGGTGCATCGCGGTGAGTGTTGGGGGAAAAGTAAAGGAGGGTCTGGCGGCGCGCCACGGACGGGCTCGCGCGGTACTGAATGAGCGCCGCCTATGCGGCGGCGCCCTCGCTTACAGCACGCGATTTACAACGCGCCGTCCAGGAATGCGGTGAGTTGCGACTTCGACAGCGCGCCAACCTTGGTGGCGGCAGCCTGGCCGTCTTTAAAGAGCATAAGAGTGGGAATGCCGCGGATGCCGTACTTGGTGGCGGTACCCTGGTTTTCGTCCACGTTCAGCTTGGCGATCGTCAGACGGCCAGCGTATTCGGTGGCGACTTCTTCCAGGATCGGGGCAATCATCTTGCAGGGGCCACACCAGGCAGCCCAGTAGTCCACCAGCACCGGCTGGCCGGATTTCAACACATCGGCATCGAAGCTGGCGTCACTGACGTTCTTGATTTGGTCGCTCATGATGGTGATTCTCGGTTCGGCAGCAAAAGGCGCGTGAAAACGCGCCTTGCCTTTGTTCTTGTTTGTGGAATGGGCTAAAGCATACCACTGTCAATAACAACAGGCATACCACTGTTAATAACAACAGGGTTTGCAGGTTTTTGTGTAGGATGTTGCGGCGCAGCTGTCGCGATCCGGAAGGTCAACGCCCGGATCGGCGGTTGTGACTGTCACCATCCTACCGAAATCGGACCTGGTCAGGTCGTGCGCATCCCACCCGGAGCCGCGCAGAATCTAGGCTTATCCGTAAAATGTCGGTTTTTTTCCACAGATGTTGGGGATAACTTGGCCACTCCACGTTACAACGAGGCGTCCATCCGCGTCCTGAAGGGGCTGGAACCCGTGCGGCAGCGCCCGGGCATGTACACCCGCACCGAAAACCCCCTGCACGTCGTGCAGGAGGTCATTGATAACGCCGCAGACGAGGCCCTGGCCGGCTACGGCAAACAGATCCAGGTCACGCTGCATGCAGATGGCAGCGTGTCCGTCGAGGACGACGGCCGCGGCATTCCCGTGGGCCTGCACCCCGAAGAAAACGCGCCCGTCGTCGAACTCGTGTTCACGCGCCTGCATGCGGGCGGCAAGTTCGACAAGGCGGGCGGCGGCGCCTACGCCTTCTCGGGCGGCCTGCACGGCGTCGGCGTGTCCGTCACCAACGCGCTCGCCACCCGCCTGGAGGTCATCGTCTGGCGCGACAACGCCGTGAACCGCCTGGTGTTCAAGGGCGGCGACGTCGCCGAACCCCTGGCGCCCTTCGATCAGGGCGGCCGCAAGAAGTCCGGCACCCGCGTGCGCGTCTGGCCGGACGCCAAATACTTCGACAGCCCCAATATTCCGCTGGGCGAGCTGACGCACCTGCTGCGCAGCAAGGCCGTGCTGCTGCCGGGCGTGAAGGTCACGCTCGTCAACGAGAAAACCAACGACACCAAGACCTGGCAGTATCAGGACGGCCTGCGCGGCTACCTGGCCGAGGCCCTGGCGGGCGCCGAACTGATGGTGCCGTTCTTCGAAGGCGAGCAATACGCCGGCGCCGACCACGAAAACTTCGCCGAAGGCGAGGGCGCCCAATGGGTGGTGGCCTGGACCGACGATGGCAACGCGGTGCGCGAGTCCTACGTCAACCTCATTCCCACGCCGGCTGGCGGCACGCACGAGTCCGGCTTGCGCGAAGGCCTGTTTGGCGCGGTCAAGGGTTTTGCGGAACTGCACAGCCTGCTGCCCAAGGGCGTGAAGCTGCTGCCCGAAGACGTGTTCGCCCGCGCCAGCTTCGTGCTGTCGGCCAAGGTGCTCGATCCCCAATTCCAGGGCCAGATCAAGGAACGCCTGAACAGCCGCGACGCCGTGCGGCTGGTGGGCGGCTTTTCCAAGAGTGCGCTCGACCTCTGGCTGCACAGCAACGTCGAATACGGCAAGAAGCTCGCGGAACTGGCCATCCGGCAGGCGCAGGCGCGCCAGCGTTCGGCGCAGAAGGTCGAAAAGCGCAAGAGCTCCGGTGTGGCGGTGCTGCCCGGCAAGCTGACCGACTGCGAGTCCAGCGACGCCACACGCACCGAGGTGTTCCTGGTCGAGGGCGACTCGGCCGGCGGCTCGGCCAAGATGGGCCGCGACAAGGAATTCCAGGCCATTCTGCCGCTGCGCGGCAAGGTGCTCAATTCCTGGGAAGTCGACCGCGACCGTCTCTTTGCCAACAACGAGATCCACGACATTTCCGTGGCGATCGGCGTCGACCCCCACGGCCCCAACGACTCGCCCGACCTGTCCGGCCTGCGTTACGGCCGCATCTGCATCCTGTCGGACGCGGACGTCGACGGCTCGCACATCCAGGTGCTGCTGCTGACGCTGTTCTACCGGCACTTTCCCAAGCTCGTCGAGGCCGGCAACGTCTACGTCGCCAAGCCGCCGCTGTTCCGCCTGGACGTGCCTGCCCAGGGCAAGCGTCCCGCCCGCAAGATCTACTGCCTTGATGACGGCGAACTCGAAGCCGCGCAGGACAAGCTGCGCAAGGAAGGCGTGCGGGAAGGCGCGTGGGCCGTCAGCCGGTTCAAGGGCCTGGGCGAAATGAACCCCGAGCAGTTGTGGGAAACCACCATGAATCCGGACACGCGCCGCCTGCTGCCTGTGGGCTACGGCGACCAGACGCCCGACGACACCACCCGCATGTTCGACATGCTGATGGGCAAGGGCGAGTCCTCGCAACGCCGCGCGTGGATCGAGGAAAAGGGCAACCTGGCGGAGCTCGACATCTGATGACGCCGTCCGCGCCCGGGCAAGCCCGCATGGTCGTCGACCTGACCGCCGACGACTACGCGGATTTCGCCGCCTATGTGTACAAACGGCCGGAACTGCGCCGCCGCCGGTACCGGTCTCATCTGCGCTTCGGCGTCCTCATGATCGTCGCACTGCTGGCGTACCTGATCTGGCAGACCTGGGACGGCAAGGGCCCTAATTGGGGCGCGATCCTGCCGGTGTATTTCCAGGGGCTGGCGGTTGGCCTGGGCATCCTCGCGCTGCTGGCCCTGGCCTACGAATACGTGTTGCCCGGACTCGTGCGGATGAACACGCGCCGCATGCTGGCCAAGCAGCCGGACACGCTGTACCTGGGGCGGCACGAGCTGGACTTCGGCCCCGACGGCGTCACGGACAGCACTGCCTCCGCCTCCGGGCAGATGGCATGGACCGACGTGCGGCGCGTCGAGGAAACCCCCGAACATCTCTACGTCATCCTCG
Organism: Achromobacter sp.; assembly: GCF_032113835.1. Classification (GTDB taxonomy): domain Bacteria; phylum Pseudomonadota; class Gammaproteobacteria; order Burkholderiales; family Burkholderiaceae_B; genus Achromobacter. Next base: position 21,541 of record NZ_DAMCTG010000055.1, read on the forward strand.
GCACGCTGCAGGGCGTGATCATCCCCAAGCGCGGGCAGGACGCCGCCACGCTGCAGGCCGTGCGCGCCCAGATCCGCGCGCATGTTGCCGACACGCAGCTCATGACCCCGTCCGCCTGAGGCGCATTGACGCCGTTTCGATGAATTTGTCTACCTGAACACATCATGACCGACAGCAATCAACCCGGCCTGTTTGACTCCAACCCGCCCGGCGGCGACGGCGATGGCGACGGCAACGCCGCCATCACGCTGGCGCGCTACGCGGAGCAGGCCTATCTGGACTACGCGGTTTCCGTGGTGCGCGGCCGCGCGCTGCCCGACGTCGGCGACGGCCAGAAGCCCGTGCAGCGCCGCATTCTTTTTGCCATGCAGGCGATGGGCCTGGGCTCCGGCGCCAAGCCCGTCAAATCGGCACGCGTGGTCGGCGACGTGCTCGGCAAGTACCACCCGCACGGCGACCAGGCCGCGTACGACGCCATGGTCCGCATGGCGCAGGATTTCTCGCTGCGCTATCCGCTGATCGACGGCCAGGGCAACTTCGGTTCGCGCGATGGCGACAACGCCGCCGCCATGCGTTACACGGAAGCGCGCCTCACCCCCATCGCCAAGCTGCTGCTCGACGAGCTGGACGAGGGCACCGTCGATTTCGTGCCCAACTACGACGGCAGCCAGCAAGAGCCGCAGATGCTGCCGGCGCGGCTGCCCGTGATGCTGCTGAACGGCGCCTCGGGCATTGCTGTCGGCATGGCCACCGAGATCCCGCCGCACAACCTGCGCGAAGTCGCCCAGGCCTGCGTGGCGCTCATCAAGCAGCCGCAGCTGCCGGACGAGGAACTCTACGCCATGATCCCCGGCCCGGATTTCGCGGGCGGCGGACAGATCATCACCCCGGCGGCCGATATCGCGCAGATCTACGGTGTGGGCCGCGGCTCGCTCAAGGTGCGCGCGCGCTGGCAGTTTGAAGAAATGGCGCGCGGCCAGTGGCAACTGGTCGTCAACGAGCTGCCGCCCGGCACGTCCGGCCAGAAGGTGCTCGAGGAAATCGAGGAAATCACCAATCCCAAGGTCAAGACCGGCAAGAAGAGCCTGACGCCCGAGCAGACGCAAGCCAAGGCCGTGATGCTGAACCTGCTGGATGCCGTGCGCGACGAATCCGGCAAGGACGCCGCGGTGCGCCTGGTCTTCGAGCCCAAGACCTCGCGGGTGGACCGCGACGAGTTCGTCAACACGCTGCTGGCGCAGACCAGCATGGAAGGCAGCGCCAGCGTCAACCTGGTGTGCATCGGCACCGACGGCCGTCCGCGCCAGAAGGGCCTGCGCGACATCCTGGTCGAATGGCTGGCGTTCCGCACCAACACCGTGGTGCGCCGCACGCGTTTCCGCCTGGACAAGGTCATCGACCGCATCCATGTGCTGGAAGGGCGCATGGTCGTCTACCTGAACGTGGACGAGGTCATCCAGACTATCCGCGAATCCGACGAGCCCCGCGCCGCGCTGATGGAACGCTTCAAGCTGTCCGAGCGCCAGGCCGAGGACATCCTCGAAATGCGTTTGCGCCAACTGGCCCGCCTGGAAGGCTTCAAGATCGAACAGGAACTGGCCGACAAGCGCAAGGATCAGGTCTCGCTGCAGGAACTGCTGGACAACCCCACGACGCTCAAGCGCCTGCTGATCAAGGAAATCGAAGCCGACGCCAAGCAATATGGCGATGAACGCCGCACGCTGATCGAAACCGCCGAGCGCGCCGTGCTGGAAACCAAGGTGCTGGACGAGCCGGTCACCGTGGTCGTGTCGCAGAAGGGCTGGCTGCGCGCCCGCCAGGGCCACGGCCATGACGCCTCGCAATTCGGCTTCAAGCAGGGCGACGACCTGTACGGCGCCTTCGAGTGCCGCACCACCGACACGCTGATCGCGGTCGGCGACAACGGCCGGGTCTACTCGGTGCCGGTGTCCGGCCTGCCGTCGGCGCGTGGCGACGGCCAACCGGTCACCACGATGATCGACCTGGAATCCGGCACGCGCATCGTCCACACGATCGCCGCCTCGGCCGACAGCCGCTGGCTGCTGGCCACCCGCGGCGGTTACGGGTTCGCCGCCAAGCTGTCCGACATGGTCAGCCGCCAGCGCGCGGGCAAGCAGTTCATCACGCTTGAAACGGGCGACGAAATGCTGCGTCCGGTGCCGCTGTTTGCGGGCGCCCAGCAACTGGCGCTGCTGTCGCAAAAGGGCAAGTTCCTGGTCTTCGGCCTGGACGAGGTCAAGTCGCTGTCGGGCGGCGGACGCGGCACCATCCTGATGGGACTGGACGGCGCGGACAAGCTCGACCAGACCGTGCCGATCGGCCCGAAGGGCTTGCGCGCCACCGGCATCTACCGCAACAAGATGACGGAAGACATCCTTGCGGGTGCAGACCTGGCGGTCTACGTCGGCAAGCGGGCCCGCAAGGGGCGCGCGCTGGACGTGCGGCCCAAGCAGCCGCTGCTGTCTCCGGTGCTGGGTTGACGCCTGCGCGCCGCCTGACGCGGAACACGCCCGGCGGCGCGCGCCACTTACGCCGCCGGGCCGCCATCCAGAGGCGCGCATGAGCATCGATCTCGCCGCCCGGCCGCGCCTTGCGCACGTCGATGCCCTGCGCGGCTTTGCGCTTTTCGGCATCCTGGTCGTCAACATCAACGTGTTCGCCTTTCCGTACTACGGTGGGGGCGTGCCGGATCCGGTGTATTCCAGTCCCTTGGACGTGACGGTCCGCTGGCTGGTCGCCTGGTTGTTCGAAACCAAGTTCTACCTGCTGTTTTCCTTCCTGTTCGGCTACAGCTTCACGTTGCAGATGACGGCGGCCGAACGCGCCGACGCCGCTTTCGCGCCGCGCTTCCTGCGCCGGCTGGCGGGGTTGGCGGCCCTGGGCATGGCGCACGCCATCCTGTTCTACCAGGGCGACATCCTGGTGACCTACGCTTTGCTGGGCCTTGCGCTGCTGTTGTGCCGGCGCATGGACCCGGGCCGGGCGCTGCGCGTTGCCCTGTGGCTGATCGCGCTGGCGTCGGCGGTGTGGGCGATCCTGGGCGCGCTGAGCTTCCTGGACCCCGTGCCGGCCGGCTACGCGCTGCAATACAAGGCCGACGCGCTGGCCTCCATCGAGGCGTACCGCGGCACCGTCGGCACCACGATCGCGCAGCACATCAAGGAACTCACCGAAGCCATCTGGTTCACGGTCCTGTTCGTGCAAGGGCCGTTCGTCTTCGCCATGTTCCTGGCCGGCTACGCGTTGGGACGGCGCAATGCGCTGGCGGATCCCTGGCGCTCGCCCCGCGCCCTTGGACTGTTGTGTGCGCTGGGCGTCCTGCCCGGGCTGGCCGGCGCCGCGGCGTATGCCACCAGCGCATTGCCGCAGGCGCGCGTGGTGTGGGAACTGCCGGGGCTGGCCGTGGGCCTGTTCACCGCGCCGCTCATGAGCCTGTCGTACGGGGCGGCGTTCCTGCTGGCGCTGCGCACGGGGCCGGGAGAGCGCCTGGGAACCTGGCTGGCGCCGGCGGGCCGGATGGCGCTGACCAACTACCTGATGCAGTCGGTGATCTGCGCATTCCTCTTCACGGCGTGGGGCCTGCGGCTGTATGCCGCCGTGACGCCCCTGACCGCGTTTCTGATTGCGGTAGCCATCTTTGCCGCCCAGTTGCCGCTGTCAGCCTGGTGGCTGCGGCATCACGCTTATGGACCCGTGGAATGGTTCCTGCGCGCGCTCACCATCGGCGCGCGCCCGCCCTGGCGGCGGGCGGGCGCGGGCTGATCTACGCGATCGCGGCATCGATGGCGCCAACGAGGCGTTCCGTCAGTTGATCCAGTTCGTCGTCGGAGATGATGAAGGGCGGCGCGAGCAGCACGTGATCGCCCTGTCGTCCATCGAGGGTGCCGCCCATCGGATAGACCATCAAGCCCCGCGCCATGGCCTCGCGCTTGATCCGCGCGTGCAGCGTCAATTCGGGATCGAAGGGCTGCTTGGTGGCGCGATCCTGAACCAGCTCCACGCCCATGAACAGGCCCCGGCCGCGGATGTCGCCCACATGCGGGTGTTCGCCCAGTGCCGCCTGCAGCCGCTGCGCCAGGCCTGCGCCTTGCACCCGCACGCGCTCGAGCAGCCCGTCGCGCCGGATCACGTCCTGCACCGCCAGCGAGGCCGCGCACGCCAGTGCGTGACCAAGATACGTGTGGCCGTGCTGGAAGAAGCCGCTGCCTTGCTGCATGGCCTGCACGATGTGCTGCTGCGCCATGACCGCCCCGACAGGCTGGTAGCCGCCGCCTAACCCCTTGGCGATGGTGATGAGATCCGGCGTCACCCCTTCCTGTTCGACGGCGTACAGCGTGCCGGTCCGGCCCATGCCGCACATCACCTCGTCGGCGATGAACAGCACGCCGTGGCGGTCGCAGACCTCGCGGATGCGGCGGAAATATCCGGGCACGGCCGTCACCGCGCCAGACGTGGCGCCCACCACCGGTTCAGCCACGAAAGCCATCACGGAGCCGGCGCCAAGACGCTGGATGGCCGCGTCAAGCTCCTGCGCAAGCCGTTCGCCGTATTGTTCGGCGGTTTCGTCGCCACGTTGATCGCGATAGGCATAGCACGGCGAGACGTGTTCGACCTCGATCAACAGCGGCGCGAACTGCGCGCGCCGCCAGGCGTTGCCGCCAACCGCCAGCGCGCCCAGCGTGTTGCCGTGATAGCTCTGCCGCCGCGCGATGATGTGGCGGCGCTGCGGCTGGCCGATTTCGACGAAGTACTGGCGCGCCATCTTCAACGCCGCTTCCACCGCTTCCGAGCCGCCCGACACGAAATAGGCATGCGAGGTGCCGGCGGGCGCGTCGGCCACCAGTCGGGCCGCCAGTTTTTCAGCGACCTCCGTGGTGAAGAAGCTGGTGTGGGCATAGGCCAGCGCGTCGATCTGCGCGTGCAGGGCCGCCTGGACGTCCGGGTGGTTGTGTCCCAGGCAGGACACCGCCGCGCCGCCTGAGCCGTCCAGATACGCGCGGCCTGCACTGTCATGGATCCAGACGCCCTGGCCGCGCACGGCGACGGGGGGCGTATGGCGAAGGGAGCGATGCAGGATGTGGGTCTGGCTCATGCTGCGGGTTCCTGGGGCAGGTTGAAAGAGGCGTCGGCTCGCAGGCCTCAGCCATGGCGGCGCGCGGAGGCGCCGGTCCAATAAACGTTGTCAGCCCGCAGGCGCTGCTCCACCTCGGTCAGCCGGTCCAGCACCGCTTCGCCGCCGCGGGCCGTCAGCCGGGCGATCAGGTGCTCGGCCAGCCCGAGCAGTCCGGCGGTCGTGTGAAAGAATGAGCCCGGTCCCTGGCGCGCCGGCCGGGCCTGCACGCCATCGCGGTCGGGCGGGGCAAAGCGCAGGGTGTGGCGGGCGTCCACGGCAAGCGGCGACAGTGGGTCGTCGGTCAGCGCCACCACGGCCACGCCGCGCTGCGCGGCCTGGCGCGCGAGCTCCACGGTGGCGGCCGGGTAGGGCGCCTGCGAGATCACGATCAGCGCATCACCCGCGCCCAGGTTGTCGATCTGTTCGGCCGGCGCGCCGCCCAGCCCGTCAATCAGCACACTGTTGCGCCGCACGAGCTGATACGCATAGCGCATCTGGAATGCAATGCCGAAGGCTGATCGCGTGCCCAGAAAACCGACCTGATGCGCGTTCAATAGGGTTTGCACGGCGGCGTCGAACGCCTCAGGCGGGTTCAGCGCGCACACCGAGGACACTGCCTGCACCTGATACCCGGTCAACGCATCGTGGCCGGGTTCGGCGGACTCGCCTGCGGCAGCCTGCAGGGCCGCGGCACGGTCGCGCAGGCCCGGCTCGCCCTGTTCGGCCAGCGCCTGCTGGAACGGCTGACGGAAATCCTCGTAGCTGCCATAGCCCACCGCGCGGGCCAGCCGCAACATCGTGGCCGGCGCCACGCCCAGCGTCTGCGCTTGGCGGCGCATCGACCACAGTCCCACTTGCGCGGGATTCGCCACGACCCAGCGCGCCGCCCGCTGCAATTCGGGCGGCAGTTGCTCCAGCTTTTCCTGGAGGGTGGCGAGCAGGGAGGACGGCAGGGGCATGCTGGCAGGACCGGCGAATCACGTAGAAAAACATATGATAAATAAAACATCATGAACAAAACATATGTTTTTTTATCAGGACTTGCCCGCAGGCGTTTGTTCTCGCAGGCCTTCAGCACAGCGGACTCAGCGTGCTGACAAGTCCGTTCATACTGCGGTCATCCTCGCCAAATCCGCGTTCATTTATTTACATCGTGCCCGGGTTTTTGTTTGACTCGAATAACTCGGGCGCATATGATTCGTGTAGAAATGATTTTGCCCGAACCATCTGTATCCATGACTGACGCCGCGAAAACCGAAACCACTCAGCAGTACGACCTGCGCATTTTGCGAGCCTTGCGCCGCATCACGCGTTCGATCGCGCTGCATTCGCGACAGCTGTCCGCGGTCAGCCACATCACTGCACCGCAACTGATGTGCCTGCGCACCGTGATCGCCAACGGTCCCATGACCGCCACCGCGATCAGCCGCGAGATGCACGTCAGCCCCAGCACGGTGGTCGGCATCCTGGATCGCCTTGAAGACAAGGCGCTCATCCGCCGCGAGCGGGGCCGTGAAGACCGCCGCATCGTGTTCGTCACCGCCACCGAGGCGGGACGTGAATTGGCGCAAGGCGCGCCGTCGCCGCTGCAAAAGCACCTGGCTGACGCGCTCAATGCCTTGCCGGAATTGGAACAGGCCACCATCACCCTGTCCCTGGAGCGCATCGTGACGCTTATGGAACAGGACGGTCAGGCCGCAGTCGACACGCATGGAGACGTGTCGTCGCCCATCCTTGAAGTGCCCACGGGCGGGGCACCCCCAGAATCGGGAATCGTTGCATGAAGAAAAACGAACTGGACTCCCCCATACTCTCAAGTGCCGTGGCGCCGGCGGTCAGCGCGCAGACCCATACCATGCGTCTGCCCGACCGCAAAGACGGCGCCGCGATCCACCGCCTCATTTCCGAGTGCCCGCCGCTCGACCTGAATTCCCTCTACGCGTACCTGCTCCTGTGCGAGCACTTCCGCGACACCTGCGTCCTGGCTGAAAGCGCCGGGGGACGCATCAATGGTTTCATCTCCGCATATGTGGACCCGTCCCGCCCTGACGTCCTGTTCGTCTGGCAGGTTGCGGTGCACGCCCGCGCTCGCGGCCAACGCCTTGGCCGCGCCATGCTCCGGGAACTCTTGCAGCGCAAGGGCCTGGCGCATGTCCGCTATCTTGAAACCACGGTGGGGCCTGACAACCAGGCTTCGCGCCGCACCTTCGCCGGCCTGGCCGCCGAAGTAGGCGCCCACGTTTCCGAGCAGCCGTTCTTCGACCGGCAACTCTTCGGCGGCGCGGACCATGACGACGAGATGCTGTTAAGGATAGGTCCGTTCGCCTTGCCGTCCCCGTAGGGGCGTCACAGGCCTGAAGGGCTTATCGATTTACCGGGATGGTTCGAACTGTCCGGGTGCGCTTGCCGCACCTGGCGGGATCAGGCCGTCCGTCAATTAATGAGTTGAAAAGGGAGGATTAATCATGGACTTGAAGATCTTTGACCGCATGGAGTCTGAAGTGCGGGGCTACATCAGGTCGTTTCCCGTGATATTCAATCAGGCCCGTGGCTCGACGCTCATCGATGAAGATGGCACCGAGTACATCGACTTCTTCAGCGGCGCAGGCACGCTGAACTACGGCCACAACAATCCTGTTCTCAAGGAAAAGCTGCTGGAGTATGTGCAGGCGGACGGCGTCGTCCACGGTCTGGACATGGCCACCAGCGCGAAGAAGCGTTTCCTGGAGACGGTGGATCGCGTGCTGCTCAAGCCGCGCAACTGGCAGTACACGCTTCAATTCACCGGCCCGACCGGCACCAATGCCGTCGAAGCCGCGCTGAAGATCGCGCGCCAGGTCAAGGGCCGTCCCAATGTCATCTCGTTCACGCACGGCTTTCACGGCGTGAGCGGTGGCTCGCTCGCCGCGACGGCCAACATGAAGTTCCGTGATGCCGCCGGCTACGCGCTGGGCAACACGACCTTCATGCCCTACGACGGATACTTCGGTCCGGACGTGGACACCATGGCGTACATGGAACGCATGCTGGAGGACCCGAGCAGCGGCATGGACAAGCCGGCCGCCGTCATCGTGGAAACGGTGCAGGGCGAAGGCGGCGTCAACGTGGCCACGCTGCGCTGGCTCAAAGAGCTGGAAAAGCTGTGCAAGCGGCACGACATGCTGCTGATCGTGGACGACATCCAGGTCGGCTGCGGCCGCACCGGCACGTTCTTCAGCTTCGAGACCGCCGGCATCCGCCCCGACATCATCACGCTGTCCAAGTCGCTATCCGGCTTTGGCCTGCCGATGTCGCTGGTGCTGATGAAGCCCGAGCTGGACATCTGGAAGCCCGGCGCCCACAGCGGCACCTTCCGCGGCAACAACCTGGCGTTCGTCACCGCTACGCAGGCGCTGGAAACCTACTGGACCAACGCGGCCTTCACGGCCGACATCCAGCGCAAGGAACGCCTGGTCGGCGACTGGCTCGAGAACCTGGTGCACAGCTATCCCAACGCCGGCCTGTCGGCACGTGGCCGCGGCCTGATCCAGGGCCTCGTGTCCAACGGCAATCCCGCCTTGTCCAACCGCATCTCGCAATGCGCCTTCAAGAAGGGCGTCGTGATCGAAACATCGGGCGCGCACGACGAAGTGCTGAAGCTGCTGCCCGCGCTGACGATCGAGGAAGACCTGCTGGCCAAGGGCCTGGATCTGATCGAGGCCAGCGTGGCCGAAGCGCTGGCCGATGAGGGGCAGTCTGCCCGCATCCTGAAATTTGGAGGAAAACGTCAATGATCGTACGTAATGTCAAAGATGTGATCGGCACCGCCGACGAAGTCCGCACCGACACCTGGGTCAGCCGCCGCGTGCTGCTGAAGAAGGATGGCATGGGCTTTTCATTCCACGAGACCACCATTTTCCCGGGCGGCCGCACGCACATCCACTACAAGAACCATCTTGAAGCGGTGTGGTGCATCGAGGGCGACGGTTCGATCGAGACCATTGCCGACGGCAAGAAGTACGACCTCGGCCCCGGCGTGGTCTACGCGCTGAACGAAAACGACGAGCACTGGCTGTGCGGCGGCAAGGAGCCGCTGCGCGTCATCTGCGTCTTCAATCCGCCGCTGACCGGCCAGGAAGTGCACGACAAGGAAGGTGTCTACGCGCTGCCCGACGCTGTCGCAGCCTGAAACCAGGAGGTACGCATGATCTCACCCGCGAAGGATCCGTACGCCTCCCGTACGGATCGCAGTTCCGCCATCATTTCCCGCCAGGATCCGGTCGTCTATGAGGACGGCAAGTATGCCAACGCCCTGAGCGAAGAGCAGGTCGGCCAGTACGACCGCAACGGCTTCCTGCTGCTGGAAAACTTGTTCACGGAGGCCGAGGTGCGCGCGCTGTCGGCCGAGGTCGAGCGCATGACGCGCGACCCGTCCATCGTCCGACGCGAAGAGGCCATCACCGAGCCGGGCAGCAACGCCGTGCGTTCCATCTTTTTGGTGCACGTGCTAAATCCCATGCTGGCACGCCTGGTGCGCGATCCGCGCCTGGTCAACGTGGCACGTCAGATTCTCGGTTCCGAGGTCTACATCCACCAGTCGCGCGCCAACATGAAGCCGGGCTTCAAGGGCAAGGAGTTCTATTGGCACTCCGACTTTGAAACCTGGCACGTCGAAGACGGCATGCCGTCGATGCGCGCGCTCAGCTGCTCGGTGCTGCTGACCGACAACAACGAGTGCAACGGCCCGCTGATGCTGGTGCCCGGTTCGCATCGGCAGTTCATCTCGCGCGTCGGCGAGACGCCGAACGAGCACTACAAGCAGTCGCTGAAGAAGCAGGAATACGGTGTGCCGGATCCTGTCAGCCTGCAGTTGCTGGTGGAGCAGGGCGGCATCAGCACCATGACGGCCAAGGCCGGCTCCGTGGTGTTCTTCGACTGCAACACGATGCACGGCTCGAACAGCAACATATCGCCGTGGCCCCGCGCCAACGTCTTCATGGTCTACAACAGCATGGAGAACACCCTGAACCCGCCCAAGTACGGGCTGACCCCGCGTCCCGAACACATCGCGACGCGCAAGGGATTCAAGGCGGTCACGCCGCTGGACACCTTGAAGCTGGTCGGCGGCTGAGCAACCGCCACCTCATCTGGCCCGGGCTAGTCCCGGGCTTTTTTTGTCTCTTTCGGGCGGTCCGGCGCGCCGCATTTCTTGTATTCTCTGCGGCATTCGCCACTCGTTGAGCCATCGCCGCCATGTCCGCCCGCATCCTCAGCCTGCATATCTACCCCGTCAAATCCTGCGCGGGCATCGACCTGACCGAATCCCCCATCGACCGCGCCGGCCTGGCCCATGACCGGCGCTGGATGGTGGTGGACGCGGCAGGCCAGTTCATGACGCAGCGGCAATGGCCGGCCATGGCGCTCATCCGCACGGCGCTCACCGCCGACGCGCTGCGGCTGTCGGCGCCCGGCATGGCGGACCTGGAAGTCGCCCTGGACGGATCGGGTCTGCAAGGGGAGGCACTCACGGTCGGCGTCTGGGCCGACACCACCACGGCCCGGCGCGAAAGCGAAGCCGCCGCCCAATGGCTGACCCAGTTCCTTCAAACCCCATGCGGCCTGCTAAAGGTGGACGCCGCGGCGCGCCGCGACGCCAAGCCCGATTGGGTGTCGCGCTGGGTCGATGCACACCCCGACCTGGCCGATGCCTTCGTGGGGGAGCACTGCTTTGGTTTTGCCGACGGATTTCCGCTGCTGATCGCCAACCAGGCATCGCTGGACGACCTGAATACCCGCCTGCAAGCCAAGGGCGCTGAACCCGTCCCCATGGACCGTTTCCGTCCCAACATCGTGGTCGAAGGCGAATGGGAGGCCTTCGAGGAAGACCACACCGCCATGATTTCGGCGGCCGGGGTGCGAATGGCGTTCGTCAAGCCGTGCACGCGTTGCTCGATTCCCGACATCGACCAGCGCACGGCCAAACAGTACGAGGAACCGGGCCGCACGCTGGCGGGTTACCGCAATCTGGACATCGGCGTGGTGTTCGGCCAGAACGCCATTCTGGATGCGCCGGCGGGGGCGCGGCTGAAGGTCGGCGACGCGGTCGAGATCGAACTGGATTTCTGACGCGCCGCCCGGGCGGGCCCTGTGCCGCCTTAGCCTTACGGCGTCGACAGCTTCAGGCCAACGAGGCCCAGCACGATCAACGCGACGCTGGCGATGCGCAGCCAGCTCGCCGACTCCCCAAACAGCACGATGCCGGCCACGAAGGCGCCGATCGTGCCGATGCCCACCCACACCGCGTAGGCGGTGCCCAGCGGCAAGGTCTTCATCGCCAGGGCCAGCAGCCAGAAACTGACCAGCATGCCGCCCACCGTGACGACGGACGGGCCAAGCCGGGTGAATCCGTGGGTGTATTTCAGGCCGACGGCCCAGACGATTTCGAACAGGCCAGCCAATACAAGGATGATCCAGGTCATTCACGACTCCATATTGCGTAGCCGGCAAGGCGCCGGCATAAATGGGGTCGTCCCCGGAAAACGCGCCAGCCGTTTGACTGTGCGCAGCAACGGGCCGTCCCGTTGCGGCAAAAATTATAGAATACCGGCTTTCGACGGCAAATCCGGATGCCGGGCATCAACCTTGCAACACTTCGCGAACCGGGCCGCGAAACCAGGAAATTCTTTATGCAACGCATCATGCTGCGGGCAAAGCTGCACCGCGTCACGGTCACCGAAGCCGACCTTCACTACGAAGGCTCTTGCGGCATCGACGAAGACCTTCTCGACGCTGCCGGCATGCGCGAGTTCGAACGTATCGAACTCTACAACGTGACGAACGGTGAACGCTTCGACACCTACATCATCAAGGCGGCCCGCGGCAGCGGCGCCATCTCGCTGAACGGCGCGGCTGCGCGCCGGGCCCAGGTGGGCGACCTGCTCATCATCTGCACGTACGGTCCGATGTCCGAAGAAGATTCGGCCAAGCACAAGCCCCAGGTGGTGCTCGTGGACGACGCCAACCGCGTCAAGGAAATCCGCAAGTTCCCGGCGTGACGCCGGGCCGGGCGAAGCGCCTTCCCGGCACAGCCGGATAGCGCTTCGTCGCCTCTGAACCGTTTCATCATGAGCTTCCAGGTCATCATCCAACCCAGCAAGCATCAATTCCCGGTCGAGCCCGGCCAGACCGTGCTCGACGCCGCGCTGGCGGCGGGTATCGTCCTGCCTTACAGCTGTCGCAACGGCGCGTGCTCCACCTGCAAGGGCAAAGTGGTGTCCGGGGAGTTCGACGCCGGCCAGTACCCCGCGCAGATCCTGTCACCGGAAGAACTGGCCGACGGCTACACGCTGTTCTGCCAGGCCCGGCCGGAATCCGACCTCGTGGTCGAATCCACCGAGGTCCGGCTGGCCAGCGACATCCAGATTCGCAAGCTGCCGTCGCGCGTGCAGACCATGGAACGCGTGGCGCCGGACGTCACGGTCCTTAAGCTGCAACTGCCGGCCTCCGAGCAGTTCCGTTACTACGCCGGCCAATACGTCGAAATCATCCTGAAGGACGGCCGCCGTCGCAGCTATTCGATGGCCGGCGCGCCGCACACCGGCAGCCCGCTCGAACTGCACATCCGGCATATGCCGGGGGGCCTCTTCACCGATCACGTCTTCGGCGCCGGCGACACGCAGATGAAGGAACGCGAGATCCTGCGCCTGGAAGGGCCCTTTGGATCGTTCTTCCTGCGCGAAGACAGCGACAAGCCCATCGTGCTGCTGGCCAGCGGCACGGGCTTTGCGCCGGTCAAGGCGATCGTCGAACACATGATCCACAAGAACATCAACCGTCCCGTCGCGCTGTACTGGGGCGGCCGCCGTCCGCAGGACCTCTACATGGATGCCCTGGCGCAATCCTGGTCCGCGCAGCTGCCGAACTTCCGCTACGTGCCGGTGGTGTCCAACTCCGTGCAGGAAGACAATTGGACCGGTCGCACCGGCTTCGTCCACGAGGCCGTGATGCACGACATCGCGGATCTTTCCGGGCACCAGGTCTATGCCTGCGGCACGCCGCTGATGGTCGATGCGGCCCGCCGCGAGTTCAGCGCGCAGAACGGGCTGCCGCCGGAAGAGTTCTACGCGGACGCCTTCACGTCCGAGGCCGATCTGGCGAAGGCCGGATCGTAAGTAATATGTTTTTTATTACTTAGGCGGCTGCAAGACGGCAAGGTAAACTGCTTTGGCAGCGGCCTGCCGGGGGTACGCGGACATCGGGTCCGCGCACGCAACCGGCATGCAAGGAGCGATGCGGGCATGAAAGTAGCGGTATTGGGTAGCGGCATTATCGGCATCTCCAGCGCCTGGTGGCTCAGCCAGGCGGGTCATGACGTCGTGGTCATAGACCGCTGCACCGGTCCCGCCCAGGAAACCAGCCTTGCCAATGGCGCGCAGATTTCCGTCTCCTACGCCGAGCCCTGGGCCAATCCCCAGGCGCCGATGAAGCTGCTCAAGTGGATGTTCCGCGACGACGCGCCGCTGCTGTTCCGTCCGCAACTGGACTGGCGGCAGTGGATGTGGGGCCTGGCATTCCTGCGTGAATGCCTGCCCGGCCGGCTGGCTCCCAACATCCGGGCCATGGTCCGCATGGCCGAATACAGCCGCGCCACGCTGCGCGGCATGCGCGCCGACCTTGGCATCCAGTACGACCACCTCGAACGCGGCATCCTGAATTTCTACCGCGATCCCCACGAATTCGAAAACTCGCAGCGCGCCGCCGGCCTGATGCGCGACTTCGGCGTCGAACGCCGCGTCGTGAACACGGACGAAGTCATCGCCATCGAGCCCGCGCTGGCGCCACATCGCGCCACGATCGTGGGCGGCGACTACACGCCCGAGGACGAAAGCGGGGACGTGCACCTCTTTACCGTCGCGCTGGCCGAACACTGCGCGCGCGCGGGCGTCGAATTCCAATACAACACGCGTGCGACCCGGCTCCTGACACAGGGCGGCGCGGTCACGGGCATCGAACTCATCCAGCCCGATGGCCGCTATGCCACGCTGTCGGCCGACGCCTATGTCGTCGCCATGGGCAGCTTCAGCCCGGCAATGCTGCGTCCCCTAGGAATTCCGTGCAACGTGTATCCGGCCAAAGGCTATTCGGCCACGTTCCCCGTGCTGAATCCGGGTGCGACGCCCACTGTCAGTCTG
>NZ_DAMCTG010000056.1:0-35470 GCF_032113835.1 Achromobacter sp.
TCGACGACGCGCGCCTGGCCATGAGCCTGATGCGCACGCTGTTCGACCTGGGCGGCACGGCGGTCAACTACGTGCGCGCCACGGGCCTGACCACCACCCACGGCAAGGTCGATGGCGTGACCGCGCAAGACGTGATCGGCGGCGCGACCTTCACGCTGCGCGCGCGCTGCGTGGTCAACGCCACGGGCGTGTGGGTGGACGCCGTGCGCCGCATGGAAGACAAGAACGCGCAGACGATGGTCGCGCCCAGCCAGGGCGTGCACCTGACGCTGCCGCAGGATTTCCTGCCGGGCAAGCGTGCGGTGCTGATTCCCAAGACCGACGACGGCCGCGTGCTGTTCGTGGTGCCATGGAACGGCCACACCATCGTCGGCACCACCGACACGCCGCGCCAGGATCTGCCGCTGGACCCGGACGCCGGCGCACAGGACGTGGACTTCATCCTGAGCACCGCCGCGCGCTATCTCAGCCGCAAGCCGACGCGCGACGACGTGACCAGCGTCTGGGCCGGCCTGCGTCCGCTGGTCAAGGCGACCGGCGACGCCGCCACCAAGAAGCTGTCGCGCGAGCACACGATTCTGGTGTCCAAGGCCGGCCTCGTCACGGTCACCGGCGGCAAGTGGACGACGTACCGCCGCATGGCGCAGGACGTGGTCGACACCGCGATCCAGCATCAGTTGCTGACGCAGGCCTCGTGCCGCACCGAATCGCTGCCGCTGCACGGCGCCAATGGTCTTGCGCCGTCGCAGGAACACGCCGGCACGCCGGACAGCTACTACGGCAGCGATCTGGCGACGCTGCAGGCGTTGCCCGGCGCGCAGCGCATGCTGGTCAAGGCCAGCGGCCTGACTGAAGCGCACGTGCGTTTCGCGGCGCGCTTCGAGCTGGCGCGCAGCGCCGAGGACGTGCTGGCGCGCCGCAATCGCGCGCTGTTCCTGGATGCCGAGGCCGCGATGCTGGCCGCGCCGGAAGTGGCGCGCATCCTGGCCGAGGAATTGGGCCACGACGCGGCCTGGCAGCAGCGCACGCTGCAGGACCTGGCCACCGTTGCGGCGACCTATCGCCTGAAGTAGTCCGCTACGGCACGCGCAGGCGGCTTTCCCAGATCAACGATTCGAACACGCGCAGCAGGTCGGGATCGAACTTCGATCCCGCTTCCTGGTTCAGGATGTCCATGATCTGCGTGTGCGCGCGCGCCGGATGGTAGGGCCGCACATCGCCCAGCGCATCGTAGGAATCGGCAATCGAGATGATGCGCGCATGCAGCGGGATGTCGTGACCGGCAATGCCATCCGGATAACCTGAGCCGTCGACGTGTTCATGGTGGTGCCGCACCGCCAGCGCAATGGCCTCGCGCTGCGGTATCGCGGTCTGCATGATGAGCGCGGCGCCCGCGGCGGCGTGCGCCTTCATGATTTCCCAGTCTTCCCATTCCAGCCGGTGCGGGCTGTGCAGCACACGATCGGGCGTGGCGATCTTGCCCACGTCGTGAAGCCGCGCGGCCACGGACACCATAGCCAGATCTTCGTCGGGCAGTCCACAGGCCCGGGCCAGCGCCACGCTCAGCGCAGCCACTCTATTGCAATGCCGGCCAGTGGCCGGGTCACGCGCCTGTATCGCGGCAAACAGCGCCGCTTCATAGGATCCTGCGGGGTCGGGTACGTCGGGGGGCATTGGAAAATCTGCGCGCCGCGATGGCATGGCGGCGCGCGCATATCGGAAAGCCGGAATTCTGACACAATTCGCAATGATGTCCGGCCGCCGCGCGTTGGGCGCGGGGCCGGACTTCACTTTCGTGCCGTTGTGCCGTGACGGCGTTCAGTCCTTCAGGCGCTCCAGAAGCGCCTTCGCCACGGCCACCGACGAGCCGGGGTTCTGCCCCGTGATGAGCAGGCCGTCGCTCACCACATGCGACTGCCAGTCCGGCCCGCTGCTGTACAGGCCGCCCAGTTTTTTCAGCTCGTCTTCAACGAGGAACGGCACCACATCGGTCAGTTGCACGGCGGCTTCTTCCGCATTGGAAAAACCCGTGACCTGCCTGCCCTGCACCAGCGGCTTGCCGTCGGCGGTCTTGGCATGGCGCAGCACGCCCGGCGCATGGCACACGGCCGAGACCGGCTTGCCCGCAGCCAGCATGGTCTCGATCAGCGCGACCGATTTGGCGTCTTCGGCCAGGTCCCACAGCGGACCGTGGCCGCCCGGGTAGAAGACCGCGTCGTAATCCGACGCTTGCACCTCGGCCAACCGGCGCGTGGACGCCAGGACGCGCTGCGCCTCGGCGTCTTTCCGGAAGCGGCGCGTGTCGTCGGTCTGCGCGTCCGGATCGTCGCTTTTGGGATCCAGCGGCGGCTGGCCGCCCAGCGGCGAGGCCAGCGTGATCTTGGCGCCCGCGTCCAGGAACGCGTAGTACGGCGCCGCAAACTCTTCCAGCCAGAAGCCCGTCTTGCGGCCCGTGTTGCCCAGCGTGTCGTGGGAAGTCAGCACGATCAGGATGTTCATGTAGCGCTCCATTCGTCAGGGCCGACGCGCACAATGCGCTTGCCGGCGTTTTCACCCTTGAGCAGCCCGATCAGCCCGCGCGGGGCGTTCTCAAGGCCGTCGACCACGTCTTCACGGTATTTGATGCGTCCTTGCTTGATGAGGTCCTGCATGGCCTCGCGGAATTCGCCGTAGCGATGCGCGTATTCGTTGAAGATGATGAAGCCCTGCATCCGCAGCCGCTTCGTCAGGATGGTGCGCATCAGCAGCGCCAGGCGGTCCGGACCCTCGGGCTGGCTGGTGGCGTTGTAGGCCGAGATCAGCCCGCACACCGGGATGCGCGCGCGCGGGTTCAGCAAGGGCAGCACGGCGTCGAAGACCGCGCCGCCAACGTTTTCGAAGTACACGTCGATGCCTTGCGGTGCTGCCTTCGCCAGGCGACCCGGCAGGTCCGGCTGACGGTGGTCCACGCATTCGTCAAAGCCCAGCTCATCGACCACGTAGCGGCATTTGTCCGGCCCGCCCGCAATGCCGACGACCCTGCAGCCGTGGATCTTGGCGATCTGACCGACCACCGCGCCGACCGCGCCGCTGGCCGCGGCCACGACGACCGTTTCGCCGGCCTTGGGTTGGCCGATGTCCAGCAGTCCCATGTAGCCGGTGAACCCGGGCATGCCCAGCACGCCCAGCGACCAGGACGGGTTTTCGGGGTTGGCGCCCAGCCGCAGCAGGCCGGCGCCGTCGGACACCGCGAAATCCTGCCAGCCGGTCTGCGCCAGCACCCATTCGCCAACTTGGAACTGGGGATTATTGGAGGCATGGACGCGCGTCACGGTGCCGCCCACCATCGGATCGCCGATCTGCACGGGGTCGGCATAGGACGGCGCATCGCTCATGCGGCCGCGCATGTAGGGGTCGAGCGACAGATAGACGGTGCGCAGCAGCACCTCGCCCGGCCCGGGCTGGGGAATGTCGCCGGTTTCCAGGCGGAAGTCGGTATCGGCGGGCTCGCCGTGCGGCCGGGCGGCCAGCACGATGCGGCGGTTGGTGGAGGCAGATTGCGGCATGAGGTTCGGTTTCCTTCGTAGCGCCGGCCGGGCCTCGCGGACAACCCCGGGCGGCAGGTTGGGAACCGGATCATTACACCATCGCTGGCCGCGAGGCCGAGCCGTAACCCTGTTGATCGAACCCTCTTTTAATTAATTAAGTCTTTAATTAGAATCGGCCGCATGTCTTCCGCCACTCGCCCTTCCGCCCGCCGCCCTGGCCGCCCGCCGCGTCCGGACAACGCCGCCGCCCGCGCCAATCTGCTGGATCTGGCCACGCAATTGTTCGCCGCCCAGGGCGTCGCCGCGACCACCATCGCCAATATTGCGCAGCGCGCGGGCGTCACGCCGGCAATGCTGCACTACTACTTCAAGAGCCGGGATCAGTTGATCGACGCGGTGGTGCTGGAGCGGATCGTGCCCGTGATCGGATTTGTCTGGGCGCCCGTGCCGCTGGAGGGTGGTGGGGCCGTCATCGATGGAGCCCCTGCCAACGGACCCGGCGCCCTGACCGACCCGGCCACAGCCGCCCGCGGTTTCATCACCGAAGTGGTCGGCCGCGTGGTGCAAAGCGCCACGGAAAAGCCCTGGCTGCCGTCGCTGTGGATGCACGAAGTCGTCAACGAAGGCGGCCAGTTGCGCGATCGCGTGCTGCGCCATCTGCCGTCGGACCGGCTGCAGGCGTTCGCCGGCCTCATCGCCGAATGCCAGCGCCGCGGCGCCATCACGCCGGGCGTCGAACCGCGTTTGGTGTTCCTGTCCATCCTGGGTTTGACCCTGCTGCCGCTGGCCACGTCCAACCTGTGGCGCCGCATCTGGCAGGACGACCCGGTGGCGCAATCCATCGGCAACGACGCGATCGCCGCCCACGCGATTGCCATGCTGACCGGCGGCCTGTTTGCGCCGTCTCTACCCTCCCCGACTCCAGGACGCTGACCATGCGCACCTTACGCCGCCTGTCCGCCCCCCTCGCCCTGCTGCCGCTGTTCGCTTGCGGCAATAACGACCAGCCCTTCTATCAGGGTTACGTCGAGGGCGATTACGTGTATGTGGCCTCGTCCGAACCCGGCCGCCTGGACACCCTGGCGGTGCGGCGCGGCCAGCAGGTCGACGCCAACCAGCCGCTGTACGCGCTGGACGCCACGCGCGAGACCGCGGCACGCGATCAGGCGCAGGCGGAAGTGGCTGCGGCGCGCGCGCAACTGGAAGACATCGCCACCGGCAAGCGCGCGCCGGAGGTCGACGTCAGCTTGGCGCAACTGGCGCAGGCGCAGGCGGCCAGCCGCCGGTCGGCGGCGCAACTGGCCCGCGACAACGCCCAATTCCGCATCGGCGGCATCGCGCGCTCGCAGCTGGACGACAGCCGCGAGCAGGCGCAGTCGGACGCGGCGCGCGTGCGCGAACTGCAGGCGCAGGTCGAGGTAAACCGGCTGCCCGGCCGCGACGAGGCCCGGCGCGCGCAGGCCTCGCAAGTGGAAGCCGCCGACGCCGCGCTGGCGCAGGCCGAATGGACGCTGAACCAGAAGCGGCTGGCCGCGCCGGCCGCCGGGCGGATCTTCGACACGATGTACCGGGTGGGCGAATGGGTGCCGGCAGGCAGTCCGGTCGTGAGCCTGCTGCCGCCCGGCAACATCAAGGTGCGGTTCTTCGTGCCGGAGACGGTGGTCGGGTCCCTGAAGATCGGCCAGCAGGCCACGCTGCGCTGCGACGGCTGCGGCGATCCGATACCCGCGCGCATCGACTACGTGTCGGACCAGGCCGAATACACGCCGCCGGTCATCTACAGCCGCGAGAGCCGCAGCAAGCTGGTGTACATGGTGGAAGCCCGCCCCGCCGCCGACCAGGCAGCGCGGCTGCATCCGGGCCAGCCGGTGGAGGCCACGCTGCCATGAACGTGCCCGACGCCGGCGGCAACGTCATCGACGTGCGCGGCCTGAACAAGCACTTCGGCAACAAGCACGTCGTGAACGACGTGTCGCTGCAGGTCCGCGAAGGCGAAATCTTCGGCTTCCTGGGGCCCAACGGCAGCGGCAAAACCACCTGCATCCGCCTCATGTGCGGCCTGCTCACGCCGGATTCCGGCAGCGGCACCTGCCTGGGCTACGACATCCTGCGCGACAGCGCCGAGATCAAGCGCAACGTCGGCTACATGACGCAGAAGTTCTCGTACTGGGAGGACCTGACCATCCGCGAGAACCTGGATTTCGTGGCGCGCATGTACGGCATGCCGCAGCGCAAGGAGGCCGTGGACCGCGCTTTGCAGGACCTCGGGCTGCAAACGCGCGCGGGGCAACTGACAGGGTCGTTGTCCGGCGGGTGGAAGCAGCGCCTGGCGCTGGCCGCCTGCCTGCTGCACCAGCCAAAGCTGCTGCTGCTGGACGAGCCCACCGCCGGCGTGGACCCGACGGCGCGGCGCGACTTCTGGGAGCAACTGCATGAACTGGCGGCGCGCGGCATCTCGGTGCTGGTAAGCACGCACTACATGGACGAGGCCGAACGCTGCCACAAGCTGGCGTACATCTCGTACGGCAAGCTGCTGACGCAAGGCACCGCCGACGAGGTCATCGCCGAACAGCACCTGACCACTTTTGCGATCCACGGCGTCAATCTGGTGCCTTTGGGCCAGCAGTTGCGCAGCGCGCCCGGCGTCGACCAGACAGTGGCGTTCGGGTCCGCGCTGCACGTCAGCGGCCGGGACGCAGCCCAGTTGGAAAGCACGCTACGCGCGGCCATCGCCGGCCAGGATCTGCGCCTGGAACGCATCGACACCAGCCTGGAGGACGTCTTCATCTACCTGATGAACCGGTCCACCGACAACTTTGCGAGCAAGCCATGACGTCGCGCCCGAACGGCTTTTCGTGGTCGCGCTGGTGGAGCATGGTGCTCAAGGAGTTTCTGCAGTTGCGTCGCGACCGCATCACCTTCGGCATGATCGTGGGCCTGCCGATCATGCAGCTGGCGCTTTTCGGCTACGCCATCAACACCGATCCGCGCCAGATGCCCACCGCCATCATCGCGGCGGACCACAGCCCGTTCACGCGCAGCTTCATCGCGGCGATGCGTTCGTCGGACTACTTTCACATCGTCGAGGAACTGGACACCGAAGAGGCGGGCCGCGCCGCGCTGGCGCAGGGCCGCGTGCTGTTCGTCGTGACCATTCCGCCGGATTTCACGCGCAGCCTGCTGCGTGGCGAACGCCCGGCGCTGCTGATCGAAGCCGACGCCACCGATCCCATGGCGACGGGCATGGCGCTGGGCGCGGCCACGCAGCTTACGCAGGCCGTCGCGCAAAAGGATTTGACCGGACCGCTTGCCAGCCTGGCGGGCGGCCAACCTGCCTTCGACGTGCGCATCCACCAGCTCTACAACGAAGAGCAGATCTCGCAATACAACACGGTGCCCGGGCTGATGGGCGTGATCCTGACGATGACGCTGGTGATGATGACCGGGCTGGCGATGACCCGCGAGCGCGAACGCGGCACCATGGAAAACCTGCTGGCGATGCCGGTGCGGCCGATCGAGGTGATGACGGGCAAGATCGTGCCGTACATCGCCATCGGGCTGATCCAGGCCAGCATCATTCTCGCGGCGGCGCATTTCGTCTTCCATGTGCCCATCATGGGCAGTCTGTTGTCCGTGTACCTGGCCGCGCTGCTGTTCGTCGCGGCGAACCTGACCGTCGGCATCACGCTGTCGTCGCTGGCGCAGAACCAGTTGCAGGCCATGCAGCTGACCATGTTCTATTTCCTGCCGAACATGCTGCTGTCCGGCTTCATGTTTCCGTTCCAGGGCATGCCGATGTGGGCGCAGCACCTGGGCAACCTGCTGCCGCTGACGTATTTCAACCGGCTGATCCGCGGCATCCTGCTCAAGGGCAACGGCTGGTGGGATCTGTGGCCCAACATCTGGCCCCTGATGCTGTTCACCGTCATCGTCATGACCGCCGCCGTGAAGTTCTACCGCCGCACCCTGGATTGAAGCCCATGTCCCGCCCCCCCTTCATGCCCGCTTCCCGCCCCCTGGCCTCGATGGCGCTGTGCGCGCTGCTGTCGGCCTGCGCGGTCGGCCCCGACTTCGACACGCCCGCAGCACCCGACGTGGCGGCCTACACGCCAAACGGGCAGGACGCGCTGCCGGCGGGCCAGCAGCGTCTGCAACCAGGCGCCGACATTCCCGCGCAGTGGTGGCAATTGTTCCGGTCGGACGCGCTGGACCGGCTGGTGCGGCAGGCGTTGGACGCCAGTCCCACGCTGGACGAAGCGCGCGCCCGCTTGCGGCAGGCGCAGGAAGACCTGGCCGCGGACACCGGCGGGCGCATGCTGCCCGCGGTGGACGGGAATCTGTCGGCGGCCCGCAAGAAGGTCGATCCCGCCGCCTATGGCGTGCCGGTGGCCGAGCCGCCCCCGCCCTTCACGCTGTACAACGCGTCGATCGACGTGTCCTACACGCTGGACGTGTTCGGCGCCAACCGCCGCGCGCTGGAAGGCCTGGCCGCGCAGATGGATTACCAGGCGCACGAGCTGCAGGCGGCACGCATGTCGTTGGCGGCCAATGTCGTCACCGCCGCGATCCGCCAGGCGGATCTGGCAGAACGGCTGGCCGCCACGCGCGAATTGCTGGCGGCACAGGTCAGCCAGCAGGACATCATGCGCAAGCGCCTGGATGCCGGGGGCATTGCCCTGGCCGACCTGCGCAATCAGGAGCTGCTGGTGGCGCAGACCCGCGCCACCGTGCCGCCGCTGGATTACCAGTTGGCGCAGGTGACCCATCAGCTTGCGACCTACCTGGGCGTGCTGCCCGCCGCCCTGCAATCGCCGCCGCTGCGCCTGGCGGACCTGACGCTGCCGCCCGACGTTCCCACCGGCGTGCCCTCGGCGCTGACGCGCCAGCGGCCCGACATCCTGGCGGCCGAAGCCCTGTGGCGCAAGGCGTCGGCCGACGTGGGCGTAGCCACGGCCAATTTGTATCCGCAGTTCACGCTGACCGCCAGCTTTGGTTCGCAGCGCACGGGCATGAACGAACTGTCCGATGGCGTCAACGTGTGGAACCTGGGACTCGGACTGGTGCAGCCCCTTTTTCATGGCGGCGAGCTGCGGGCGCGCAAGCGCTCGGCCGAGGCGGCGTATGACGCTGCCGCCGCTTCATTCCGCCAGACGGTGCTTGATGGCTTTCGCCAAGTGGCCGATGCGTTGCGCGCACTGCAGACGGATGGTGACGCGTTCGTGGCCTACGACGACGCGTGGCGTCGCGCGGACGAAGCCGGCCGCATCGCGGCGGGCCGCTACCAGGCCGGCGGCATCAGCCACCTGAGCCTCCTGGACAGCCAGCGGCAGGTGTTGCAGACAAGAATTTCGCGCATCGAGGCGGATGCCGCGCGCTACACCGACACGGCCGCGTTGTTACAAGCGCTGGGCGGCGGCTGGTGGAATGAGGCGGTTCCAGCCGCTCCGTAGCCCCGCAAAAGGCGTTCTGCGCGCCCATGGCCGAGAATTCGGGTAGGAAAGTGTCGTTGTGCGCGGCTTGGGAAACCGCCATATCCGTTCATCATGCAAGCGCTCAAGCTGCATGATGTTCACAACGATTCATGAATGACCTATTAGACCTGATCGTCTTCGCTCCCGACGCCAGCCAGCGCGTGCGCCGTAGCGACGAACTGGCCGAAATGGGGTTCTCGCCACGCCCTTGCGAAGACTCCAACGGACTGTTCCGCCTGTTTCAGGCCCGCCGCACCCCGCTGCTCGTGATGCAAGCCGAGTTCACCGATCTCTGCATGGCCGTCGCAGGTCTGCGCGCCATGGACACCACCGCCGGCATCGTTGCCATTTCCGCCTTCGATACCCCTGAAAATCGCATCCTCGGGCTGCACTGCGGCGCCGACGCCTGCTTTTCGCCCGACGTCGTCACCGGCGAGATCGCCGCTGCCCTGCAGGCGCTGGTGCGCCGCGTCCCCACCACCGCCAGCCGCCGCGCGGCGGCCGAGGCCGATGCACGGACGGCGCCGCCGCCCGTGGCGCCCGCCGACCCGACCGGCAAGTGGCAATTCCTGGATGCCGCCTGGACGCTGGTCAGTCCCCAGGGCACGCGCCTGGCGCTGACCCAGGCCGAGCGCGAGTTCCTGCTCAAGCTGACCGGCGCGCCCGACAAGCGCATGCCGCGCGGCGATCCGCCGGGCATCGACCCGCATTCGGGCCGCGAATCCGTGCGCCGCACGGACGTCGTCGTCAGCCGCCTGCGGCGCAAGGCGCAGGACGTCGACGTGGAACTGCCCATCCGCACCGTCTGGGGCTGGGGCTACGCATTCACCGGGGAAATCTGACGCGCCGCGGGCGTATGATTCCGCGTACAAGGCCGACTCCCGGCCCGCTACTGCCCCGTTAGTCCCATGGAAGTCTTCGAACGCCTGCAAGCCCTGCTCATCCAGAATCAGGCGCGTTACCGCCTGCTCGAACACGCCGCGGCCGGCAAGTCCGTCGAAGTGGCCGCCATCCGCGGCACCGAGGTCAGCCAGGGCGCCAAGGCGCTGGTCTGCCGCGTGAAGATCTCGTCCAACCAGCGCAAGAACGTGCTCGCCGTCTTCCCCGCGGACAAGCAGGCCGACCTGGACGCCATCGCGCGGGCGGCCGGCGGCAAGAAGGCCTCGCTGGCGTCGCAGGATCTGGCGCGCGAGCTCACGGGCTGCGAGATCGGCGCCATCCCGCCTTTCAGCTTCAATCCCGACCTGACGCTGCTGGTGGATCCCAGCCTGCGCGAGCGTCATGACGAAATCGTGTTCAACGCCGGGCGTCTGGACGCGTCCATCCTGCTGAACACCGACGACTACTTCCGCCTGGCCGCGCCCGAAGAGGCGCCGCTGATCAAGGCCTGACCGGCGCCGCCCATGAGGCCACCTTGTCCCGCCCTTTGATAAGCCACGGCGCGCGCGCCTCCAATATGCGCTGGCTGATGAGCCTGGCGCATATGGAGCCGTCGCCGGTGAATCCCTGGGTGATGCTGCGCGCCGCGCTGGCCATCGGCCTGCCGTCCGCGGTGGGCCTGGCGCTGGACCAGAGCGCGGCGGCCGCGCTGGTGGCGCTGGGTGCGCTGCCCGCCATCACGGGCGACAACGGCGGTCCCTACCGCAATCGCGCGCTTTCCATCGGTTCCACCGTGTTCGGCGGCGCGTTCGGCTACCTGCTGGGCAACCTGATGTCGGGCCACGGCCTGTGGACGTCCGCCGGGATGACGCTGCTGGTGCTGGCGGCCAGCCTGGTCGGCACCTTCAACAACATCGCCGCCGTCGCCACGCTGCAATTTGCCACGTACGTCATCGTCGGCTCCAGCCTGACGCCCACGCTGCCGCCCTGGCTGCCGCCCGTGCTGGTGGGTGTGGGCGGGCTGTTCGGGCTGGCGCTTACGCTGTCCGGCTGGGTCGTCAATCCCATCGCGCCGGAGCGGGCCGCCGTGGCGCAGGCCTACCGCAAGCTGGCGGCAATGTTCGCGGCCATCGGCACCTCGCGGGTGATGGCCGCGCGCCGCGACATGGAAGCCGCCATGGCCACGGCCTACGACACCGTCCTGGCCGCGCGGGGCCGATCCGCGGGCCCGTCGCCCCGGCTGGCGCGGCTGGCCGCGCAATTGCAGGCCTGCACGCCGCTCACCAACGCCGCGCTGGCGCTGGCGCGCGCCGGCCGTGTGTTGCCGGACGAATGCGCACGCGTCATGAACCATCTGGCCGACCGCGTCGAAAACGATGCGCCACCGGACGCACGCGACGACATCGCCGCGCTGCGCCGCGCCGGCATGCCGCAGTTGGCCGACGCGCTGGAGCAGGTGCAGCCGTTGCTGCACGGCGCCCGGGCCAATCATGCGACCGGGGCCACCGGCGCCACCGAGGCCGACGCCTTTGCCACCCTGCAGCCTGCACCGGCACGCACGCCGTGGCGCGTGCTCATCCGCACGTACCGGCCCGGGCCGACGACGGTGCGTTACCTGGTCCGGTTGGGACTATGCCTCGTCGCCGCCGAGGCCGTCGCCCTGGCGGCCGCGCTGCCGAGGTCCTACTGGGTGCCGCTGATCGTGGTGGTGGTGTTCAAGCCCAACTTCGGGTCGGTGTTCGCGCGCGCGCTGCAAAGCTGCGCGGGCAGCGTGGTCGGCGTGGCGATCAGCGCCACCGTGCTTGCGCTGGATCGCGGCGGTCTGGCCAGCCTGCTTACCGTTGCCGCGCTGGCGGCGTTGCTGCCGTGGTCGATACGGCGCAACTACGGGCTGTTCTCGGCGATTCTGGTGCCCATCCTCATGCTGCTGATCGGGGCGCTGCAGCCGGGAAGCTGGGCCATTGCGCTGGCGCGGCTGGTGGACGTAGGTGTTGCGGCGGCCATCGTGCTGGTCGTGGGCTACCTGCCGTGGATCCGCATCGAACGCAGCAACCTGGACCATGCGGTGTCCGCCGCCACCTCCACGCTGGCGGCCTACCTGAACACCGTCTTCCAAGCCGACCCCGCCAACCGGCACGACCTGCGCGCCCGCGCCTACGCGCGACTGTCGGACCTGCGCATCGCCCTGCAGCGCGGATTGTCCGAACCCCGGCTGGTCAGCCGCCGCGCGCTGGCCTGGTGGCCGGTGGAAGTGGCGCTGGAACGCGTGGCCAACGCCATCTCGGACACGGCCTGGTCGTTACCCGCTGGTCAGGAGGCACCCGCCGCCGCCCAGGTCGCCCAGCTGGCCGCCGCGCTGGACAGCATTGCCGCCGCGGTCGAACAAGGCCTGCCCGTGCCCGCCGCCCCCATCGTGGCGCCATCGCCGGCGCTGCGGGACGTCGCCGCCGAAATCGAATCCTTGCGCGTCACGCTGGCCGGCCCCGACTTCACGGCAACGCCCGGCCGCCCCGCCGCCCCTTCCACCCTTCATCAGGTCTGAATCATGTGTCTTGCCGTACTGGCCCTGCATACGCTGCCCGGGATCCCCGTGCTGATTGCCGCGAACCGCGACGAATTCCATGCGCGTCCCACCCTGCCCGCGGCGCAATGGCCCGACGCGCCGGCCATCTACGCCGGGCGCGACGGCCAGGCGGGCGGCACCTGGATGGGCGCGACGACGCACGGACGCTATGCGCTGGTCACCAATTTCCGAGAGCCCGGCCGGCACCTGGACAACGCCCCCTCGCGCGGCGCGCTGGTCGAAGACTTTCTGCGCGGCGCCATGACGCCGCAGGCTTACCTTGAGACGGTGCATGCCATGGACCAGGCGTACAACGGCTTCAACCTGATCGTGGGCGACGCGCGGCAGGCCTGGTATCTGAGCAATCGGGACGGCGGACCGCGCGCACTGGACCCCGGCATCTACGCGCTGTCCAATCACCTGCTGGATACGCCCTGGCCCAAACTGGCGCGCACCAAGGCCGCGTTCTCGGCCGTGCTGCAGCATCAGCCGCAGCCGGATCTGCCCGGCTTGTTCGCGGCGCTTGGCGACCGCAGCCCGGCGGACGATGCCGACCTGCCGGCCACCGGCCTGCCCTTGGCGCGCGAACGCCTCCTGAGCAGCCCGTTCATCGTCAGTCCGGAATATGGCACGCGCAGTTCCAGCGTCATGGCGCTGCACGGCGACGGCGCCGGGCAGCTTGAAGAACGACGGTTCGCCCCGGACGGCGCGGTCAGCGGCGTCAGTCAGCTGACGTTTTCCTGGCAGGCGGCGGGCGGCGGCGCGTAATGCGCGGCGCCTGATACAAACGGTTGATTTCCGAGGCGGACGGACGCGAACTCGCCTTGCGCGGGCACGTCGAATGGTTGCAAGCTACCGCCGGGGGCAGCCGCAACGCGCTGCCGCGCCGGTTTTTTTGCAGGAGAACTCCATGAACAAACGTTTTGAACGCTGCAAGATGGCCGCCGCCATGTCCTTGGGCAGCATCGCTTTGGCGGGTGTCCTGTCCACCGCGCAGGCGGCCATGCCGCCCGTGCAGCATCAGGGCTCAGTCGAATACGTCAGCGGCGGCATCGGCATCGACGAGTCCGAAGCCATGAAGGCCGCGTCCAGCAGCTATCCGCTGGCGCTGACCTTTGCCGCGCAACGCGGCGGCAAGGCCGATTACGTGGCCGACGTGACCGTCGCGATCCGGGACGCGCAGGGCAAGGCCGTGCTGCAGACGACCGCGCAGGGTCCCTACATGCTGGTGAAGTTGCCCGCCGGCAACTACCGGATCTCGGCCACGTTCGATGGCAAGGCGCAGGAACGCGAGGTCACCGTGCAAGGCTCAGGCACTGCGCGCGCCATGTTCGAGTGGAAGTGATTACGTTGGGGCGCGGCTGACGAGACCGCAGCTTGTTCAACGGCGCCGGACGCCTCAGACGCCCGCGAACAGGATCGCGATGACAAAGCCCACGCCCGCGGTCCAGACCAGCGAGCGCAGCGCGCCCCAGTTCGCCAGGTACATGGCCAGATAGCCCAGCCGCGTGCCCAGCCAGCACGCCATCAACGTGGCGACGTGCGCGGGGGACGCCTGGTTGTACAACGCGAACAACACGGCGGCGTAGAAGAACGGCAACGCCTCAAACGTGTTGACCTGCGCGGCGTTGGCACGCGCGCGCCACCCCTCCTGCCGGGCCAGCCAGGCCCGCGGATCGTTGTTGTCGAATTTCTTGCCGCCTGCCTTGGCGATGATCGTGGACACGAACGGCAGCAAGGCAGCCGCCAACATCAACCACGCGATTGTCTTCATTACTGACTCCATTGCTGGCGGCTTGATATCCGCCGGATGCGCGGGGCGTGTGCCGCCGCTGCCGCATGGTCGCCTGAAAAGCGGGGGAAGGCAAAGTCGCAGTGGGCGGCTTGGGCGGCACGAGTGGCGCCGCTGGCGTTGGCGTTGGCGTTGGCGTTGGCCGCCTCGAACACGCCGGCGGCGTAAGCGGCAAGGTTGGCGAAGACCGCGCTTACACTCGGTCCTTTGCAATTGCCGCCCGCCCGCCGATGTCGCACGTCATGCCCTGGTTTGCTCTGTTCCTGGCCGCCGCCCTGCTCTGGCCGCCCTGCACTCGCCGCTGGGCGCTTGTCCCGCTGGCGGTGGCGTGGGTCTGGGCATTGGCCGACGGGACGGCCGACCTTGTCGCGCTCGCAGCGCCCGCGTTGCTACTGATAGCTGCGGCGCTTGTGCGATCCCACGTGGGGCCGGCAGCGCGCATGGCCGGACACGGACTCTTCGTGATCGTGGCCGTGATGCTCTTTGCGCATCTGCTGCCCGGGTTTCACAACCTGCAAGTAATCGATCCCGCGCCGCTCAGCCCAGACGCGGTTCCTTTTGGCATGTACCTGAATCTGGACAAGCCGCTCGTGGGCTTCTGGGTGGTGCTGGTGCTTGCGCCGCCGATGGCCGCAGCCCACGCGCGTCTGACCTTGCAGGCGGCGGTTCTTGCATGCGCAGGCGCGGTGGCGGCCTGCCTGGGATTGGCGCTGGCGCTGGGCGTGGTGGCGTGGGCGCCGAAGTGGCCGGCGTCAGGCTGGATCTGGCTGATCAACAATGCCCTGCTGGTGACGCTGGCGGAAGAGGCGTTCTTCCGCGGATACGTGCAGCAGCGCCTGGGCGAGTGGTGGCGCCATCGCGCGTGGGGCGCGTGGGCGGCGGTGGCCGTGGCGGCCGTGCTGTTTGGATTGGCCCATTACGCGGGCGGTTGGCAATGGATGCTGCTGGCCGGACTGGCGGGCGCGGCGTATGGCGCGGCCTACCATTACGGCGGCTTGGGCGCCGCCGTGCTGGCGCATCTGGGGTTGAACGCGGCGCACTTCGGATTGTTCACGTATCCGATGCGCGCCGCGCTATGAATGGCCGGCAGTTCACGGCGGCACTTTAAGCCAAGGCTTTACGCCGACCGTTCAGACCGATGCTTCAGGCCGCCAGCGCCGGATAGTCGGTATACCCTTCCGGACCCGAGGCGTAGAAGGTAGCGGGATTCGGCGTATTCAGCGGGGCCTTGCGCTCCAGGCGCTCCGCCAGATCAGGCGTGGCGATGTACGGCACGCCAAACGCCACTGCGTCGGCCTTGCCGGCCGCGATGGCGGCTTCGGCGGTGTCGCGCGTGTAGCCTTCGTTGGCGATGTACACGCCGCCGAACTCGGCCTTGATCATCGGCGCCAGGCTGTCGGGCGCTTCGTGTTCGCGGGCGCAGATGAACGCGATGCCGCGCTTGCCCAATTCACGCGCCACGTACTTGAACAGGCCAGGCAGATCCGAATCGCCCATGTCGTGGGCATCGGCGCGCGGCGACAGATGCACGCCGACGCGGCCCGCGCCCCATACCGCCACGCAGGCGTCGACCACTTCCAGCAGCAGGCGCGCGCGGTTTTCAACGGAGCCGCCGTATTGGTCCGTGCGGTGGTTGGTGCTGTCCTGCAGGAACTGGTCCAGCAGGTAGCCGTTGGCGGCATGCACCTCGACGCCATCAAAACCGGCTTCCATCGCCATCTTCGCGCCGTGGCGATAGGCCTCGACCACGCCGGGGATCTCTGCGGTCTCCAGCGCGCGCGGCGTCACGTATTCGCGCTTGGGGCGCACGTGGCTGACGTGGCCCTTGGCGGCGATGGCGCTGGGCGCGACAGGCAGTTCGCCGTCCAGGAACATCGGATCGGAAATGCGGCCCACGTGCCAGAGCTGCGCAACGATCAGGCTGCCCTTGCCGTGCACGGCATCGACCACCTTGCGCCACCCCTTGACCTGCTCCGGCGACCACAATCCCGGCGTGTCGGCGTAGCCCACGCCCTGCGGCGTGACGGCGGTCGCCTCGGTCAGGATCAGGCCGGCGCCCGAACGCTGGGTGTAGTACTCGACCATCAGGTCGTTCGGCACGCGGCCGGCGCTGGCGCGCTGGCGGGTCAGCGGCGCCATGACGACGCGGTTGCGCAGGGTCAGGTCGCCGACTTTCAGCGGTTCAAACAGGGGGTTCATGCAAAATCCTTTCGTCCCGGCAATGGGGCGCTTGCGGGTATGGCAGACGGGCTACATATCCAGATTCAACTGCCGCAGAAACGCGGCAATCACGGGTTCATTGCGACGGAAAAAGACCCACTGCCCCACCTTGGTCGCCGAAATCAGGCCGGCGCGCTGCAACACGGCCAGATGCGACGACACCGTCGACTGGGACAGGCCGCAGCGATCATCGATGTGGCCCGCGCACACCCCGTGTTCGAAGGTGTGGCCCGGACGCTCCTCGAAATACGCGTGCGGCGTCTTCAGCCAGGCCAGGATGTCGCGGCGAACCGGATTGGCCAGCGCCTTGAGGATGGCGTCGGCGTCGATCGCGGGTTGCGCGGCGTTCTGGTCGGAAGGTGAGGAAGTTGCGGTCATATTGGTATATCGCAATTTATCGAATCATATATCGGGTTTATACGATATAACGTCATGCCCCTGCTGGCTTCAAGGATTTCCGGCTCCGGTCCGGCGAGCCGGGGGCCGCCGGATCGCCGGCCGGCCATCCGGCTTCAGGCTGTCGGCCCAGTCGCGTGCCAAGTCGCGCTGCGCCTTCCAGTTGACCACCGCCGTGATGGTCATGGCGATGACCGCGCCCAGCGCAGCCAGCGCCATGTCCTTCTGCGCGTCCCAGATATCGCCTTGCGTGCCCAGGTAGGCCGCGCCCAGATCGCCGCCAAAGAACTCCGCGGCGCCCCATTCGATCAATTCATAGAGCGCCGAGGTCGACAGCGTCACGTCCATCGGCAGGAAGTATGCCCAGAAGCCGCGCACCTCGGCCACGCGCAGGAAGATCTCGCGGATCGGATAAGCCAGCAGCAGGCCGTACGAAAAATGCACGACGCGGTCGAAGTTGTTGCGCTCCCAACCCAGCACGCTATTCAGGCTGCGGCCCGTCAACGCGCGCCACCAGTCGTCGTACGGCACAAGCGAATACGTGTAGTGCGCGCCCACCGCGTGCAGGCACAGGAACAGGAAGATCAGCGTGTACGACACGCGCGAAAACACGAACGCGCGCCGCGTGGCAAACAGCACGGCGCCCAGGCCCAGCACCAGCGCGTTCTCCAGCGCCCAGGCCGAGCGGTCGTGCGGATTGATGGCCAGCGCCACCCAGATGACGGCAAACACGCCGGCCAGCGTGACCAGATAGCGGCGGCGCGCGTCGGCCATGCTGCGCCCTAGTCGCCCTGCACCCGGCCGCGCAGCCGCTTGACCTCGCCGTGCAGCACCTTGCGCTGCACGCGCCGGCGTTGCGACGAGCGCGTCGGCTTGGTGGCGCGGCGCGGCTTGTCGACCTGGATGGCGGCCCGCACCATGCCCACCAGGCGTTCGATGGCCTCGGCGCGGTTCTTTTCCTGGCTGCGGAAGGATTGCGACTTGATGACGATCACGCCCTCTTTCGAGATGCGATGGTCGCTGATGGCGCACACCGCGTCCTGCACCTCGGGCGGCAGGCGGGAAGCGCGCACATCGAAGCGCAGGTGGACGGCGCTGGACACCTTGTTGACGTTCTGCCCGCCGGCGCCCTGCGCACGGATCATGGTGAAGGTCAGGTCGCGCTCGTCGATGAAAAGCGAGTCTTGGACGTGAAACATAGGCGGGAAGTCTACAGGGGCGGGCCACGTCTTGCAGGGTCTTTCGGCGGATATCGGCCGCGCCAAGTAAAATAGTGCGCTTTTGCTCGAATTCCGTGGCGCCCTGCCGCCCGCACCTCCTATGACTTACTCCGCCAAAGAAATCTTCAAGACCCTGCAAGGCGAAGGCGCCCACGCAGGCCGCGCGGCGGTATTCTGCCGGTTTGCGGGCTGTAATCTCTGGACCGGCCGCGAAAGCGACCGTGCCAGCGCGGCCTGCACCTTCTGCGACACCGATTTCATCGGCACCGACGGCGACGGCGGCGGCAAATTCGCCACGGCCGATCTGCTGGCCGACGCCATTGGCGCGGCCTGGGGTCCGGACGCCGGCAACCGCTACGTGGTCTTCACGGGCGGCGAGCCGCTGCTGCAACTGGACGCGCCGCTGCTCGATGCGATCCACGCGCGCGGCTTCACCGTCGCCATCGAAACCAACGGCACGATCAAGCCGCCTGCCGGCATCGACTGGATCTGCGTCAGCCCCAAGGGCACGGCCCCGGTCGTGGTCGAACGCGGCAATGAACTCAAGCTGGTCTACCCGCAGTTGAACGCCCTGCCCGACGCCTTCGCGCATCTGGATTTCGAGCATTTCTTCCTGCAACCCATGGACGGACCGGCGCGCGCGGCCAATACCGAACAGGCAGTCCAATACTGCATGCAGCATCCGCAATGGCGGCTCAGCCTGCAAACCCACAAATACATAGGCATTCCATGATTTACCCCCACGCCTTGCGGAGCACGCGATGATTTCCGTGACCCGCAGGCTCGAGTTCGACGCCGGCCACCGCATCCCCGATCACCGCAGCCAGTGCCGCAATCTGCACGGCCACCGCTATGTGCTGGAAATCACCCTGACGGGCGACATCGTGCAGGCGCCTGGCGAGTCCGACAACGGCATGGTCATGGACTTCTCCGAGATCAAGCACATCGCCAAGACCCACATCGTGGACGTCTGGGACCACGCGTTCCTGGTCTATGAAGGCGACGACGCCGTACGCGGCTTTCTGGACAGCCTGCCTGGCCACAAGACGGTCGTGCTCGACCGGATTCCCACCGCCGAAAACCTGGCCACCATCGTCTTCGAAACGCTGGCGCCGCAATACCACGGCCATTACGGCGCGGAACTGCGCCTGACGCGAGTGCGTCTGTACGAAACGCCGAACTGCTGGGCCGACTGCAACGGTTGATCGCGGCTGGATGGTCGGTGTCAGACGCGCATTACTACTTGCTCGCCCCGGTGTCTGACACCCGTTGAGAACGTCTTCCCATCGAACCGGTGCGTCCAGGGTGTCAGACACCTCATTTAGTCCTACAAAAGCCAGGGGTGTTTTTCGCGGCATGCCGCCGGTGTCTGACCTGGGCGTCGGCTGACCTTGCGCCCCGGTGTCTGACACCCGTTGAGAACCTCTTCCCATCGGACCGGTGCGTCCAGGGTGTCAGACACCTCATTTGGTCCTACAAAAGCCAGGGGTGGCTTTCGTGGCATGCCGCCGGTGTCTGACACCCGCTGAGAACGTCTTCCCATCGGACCGGTGCATCCAGGGTGTCAGACACCTCATTTGGTCCTACAACAGCCAGGGGTGTTTTTCGCGGCATGCCGCCGGTGTCTGACCAGGGCGTCGGCTGACCTTGCGCCATCGGTGTCTGACACCCGAATCCGTCCTACACGGCCAGCTCCATCCGGCCTCGGCCTGGGTTTTCCATCCATGGAAAACCGCCCCGCTATTTCCCCAATTGGAAAAATCTATCGGGATAGTCGCCATTTTCAATCATTAGTAAGCTAATAGATAGGATACAATCGAATTCATGCTTACTCCATCCGACTCCCAGCTCATGGCCACCACCGCCAACCTGATGGTGCTGTCGCGCGCGTATCGCGGCGCGGCAGACAAGGCGCTTGCCGACTACGGTCTTTCACAGGCAACCGCGTGGCCCGTCATCCTGGCCGGCCGTCTTGGCGACGGGGTTCGCCAAGGCGCGCTGGCCGAAGCTTTGGGCGTCGAAGGCCCCTCTCTTGTGCGCGTGCTGGATCAACTGGTGGCCGCCGGTCTGATGGAACGGCGCGAAGACCCCCACGATCGCCGCGCACGCACCCTGCACCTGACCGAAGCCGGCCACGCGCTGCGCGCGCAGGTCGAAGATGTGCTGGTTGAACTGCGCCGCCGCATCTTTCACGACGTCAGCGAATCCGATCTGCAAGCCTGCCTGCGCGTCTTCGACGCCATGAAGGTGTCGCTGGGCCGCAGCGGCGCCGGTACGCAAGAGGACGCGCGGCCATGAAGCTGCCCAACGTCCGCGAAACCATCTTCTCGCTCAAGAGCTACCTGAGCGCCATCATGGCGCTCTATCTGGCTTACAGCATTGGTTTGCCGCGTCCGTTCTGGGCCATGACCACCGCCTACGTCGTGGCGCAGCCCTGGTCCGGCGCGGTGCGCTCCAAGGCGCTGTACCGCCTGGTCGGCACCTTCTTCGGCTCGGCGGCCACCGTATACATGGTGCCGCGGCTGTCGAACTCGCCCGTCATCATGACCGGCGCGATGGTGTTGTGGGTGGGCGCCTGCCTGTACATGTCGGTGCTGGACCGCACGCCGCGGTCCTATCTGTTCATGCTGGCCGGCTACACCGCCGCGATGATCGGCTTTCCCAGCGTGACCGACCCTTCCCTTGTCTTCGACACGGCGCTGGCCCGCGTCGAGGAAATCAGCCTGGGCATCGTGTGCGCCACGCTGATCCACAGCATCGTGCTGCCCCGCGGCCTGGCGCCCGCGTTGACGCTGCAGCTGGACAAGGCCGTGCGCGACGCGCGCAACTGGATGCACGACACCCTCAGCGGCAAGACCGCCGAACAGCGCGACAAGGACCGCCGCGAGCTGGCCAACGACATCACGCAACTGCGCCTGCTATCCACCCACGTTCCCTTCGACACCAGCAATCTGCGCTGGACCGCGGGCGCCGTGCGCGCCATGCAGGACCAGATCGCGGCGCTGACGCCGGCCGTGTCCGCCGTCGAAGACCGCATGCGCGCCTTGCAGGCCAACGGCCAGACGCTGCCCGAACCGGTGCAGTCGCTGCTGTCCGATATCTCGGAATGGATCAACGCCGGCCCGCAGGCCTCGCATGAAACCGCCGTCCAGTTGCGCGCCGCCGTGACACGGCTGACGCCCGGCATCGACAGCCGCTCCACCTGGCGCGACGCGCTGCTGGCCAGCCTGATGGCGCGCCTGCGCGAACTGATCGACACCTATGACGAATGCCTGGCGCTGCGCCGCGACATCCGCGCTGGCCTGCAGGGCGCGCCGGTTCGCGCCCCGCGCACGACCCGCGACCCGAACTCGGCGCTGCACCGCGACCACGGCATGGCGCTGCTGTCCGCGCTGGCCGCGGGGCTGGCGATTTCGGTTTGCTGCGCCTTCTGGATCGGCACGGCCTGGAGCAACGGCGCCACCGCCGCGCTGATGGCCGCGATCTTCAGCTGCTTTTTCGCGTCGCAGGACAATCCGGTGCCGGGCATCATGCAGTTCCTGACCTACACGGTGTATTCGATCCCGCTGTCGGCGCTGTATCTGCTGGGCATCATGCCGGCCATCCATTCGTTCGAGATGCTGGCGCTGTCCATGCTGCCGACCGCCTTCGTGCTGGGCGTGTTCATCGCCCGCCCGGCCAGCACCGGCAAGGCCATGGCCATGCTGTTCGGGTTCCTGGGCACCATGGCGCTGCAGGACACCAACACCGCCGACGTCGTGTCCTTCATCGACACGCAGGTTGCGCAGTGCATGGGCGTGGCCACGGCCGCGATCATCGCCGCCATCTTCCGCACCGTCAGCGTCGACTGGAGCGCGCGCCGCATCCAGGCCGCCAACTGGAAGGAACTAGCGACGCTGGCCAGCTCGCCGCGCGCGCCGTCGCGCCACACGTACACCGCCCGCATGCTGGACCGCATCGGCCTCTTGCAGCCGCGTCTGGCGCTGGCCAAGCGGCCCGATGACCTGGTGGCGGCCGACGCGCTGAAGGACCTGCGCGTGGGCCGCGACATCACCGAGCTGCAGCGGGCGCGCCGCCATCTGCCGATGGCCGAGCCCACGATCCAGCCGGTGCTCAACAGCCTGGCGCAGTTCTTCAAGATCCGTTCGTCGGGGCGCACGCAGGACAAGACGCCGGAGTTCCTGGCGCAGATCGACCGCGCGCTGTGCAGCGTTGCCGCCACGCCGCAAGGCCCGCATGCGCGCGATCGCGCCGTGGTGGCGCTGGTCGGCATCCGCCGCGCCTTCTTTCCCGACGCGCCCGACTATCAACCCGCCCATCCGACCCTGGAGGGCCAAGCATCATGATTGGCGAATTCAATCTCTACGGCATCTATTTCCCCTGGCTGCTCGTGCTGGGCGTCGTCACCCTGGCCGTGGCCTGGGGCGTGCGCCGCGTGCTGGCGCGCGCCGGGCTGTATCGCCTGGTGTGGCACCCCGCGCTGTTTGATCTGGCGCTCTTCGTGGTGCTGCTGTACGGCGTCTCCCTCATTTCCCCTTATTTTCTTCAGAGATAGGTATGAAACTCCCCAATGCCCTACGCCCTGCTGCTATCGGCAAGTTCGCAGTGACGGCCGTCGTCGTCGCCGCCGCCGCTTACGCCGGCTGGCAGCTTTGGGATCACTATGAAGTGGAACCCTGGACGCGCGATGGCCGCATCAAGGCCTATGTCGTGCAGGTCGCGCCCGACGTCTCCGGCCTGGTGACCAGCGTGCCCGTGCACGACAACCAGGACGTGAAGGCCGGCGACCTGCTGTTCGAGATCGACCGCGCCCGCTTCCAGCTGGCGTACGACCAGGCGCAGGCCTCGGTCCGTTCGCAGCAGGTGGCGCACGACCAGGCGCTGCGCGACGCCAAGCGCAACCGCTCGCTGGGCCAGCTTGTCGCAGCCGAAGCGGTGGAACAAAGCCAGACCAAGGTGCAGCAGACTGAAGCCGCGCTTGCGCAGGCGCAGGTGCAATTGAACACTGCGCGCCTGAATCTGGAACGCAGCCGCGTCGTGGCCGCCAGCGATGGCCGCATCACCAACCTGGACTTGCGCGCCGGTTCCTACGCCACCGCCGGCCACGGCGTGATGGCGCTGGTGGACGCCGGTTCGTTCTACGTCGAAGGCTACTTCGAGGAAACCAAGCTGCCCGGCATCCACGAAGGCGACCCGGTCACCGTGACGCTGATGGGCGAACCGCGCCACATCCGCGGCCATGTCGAAAGCATTGCCATGGGCATCGCGGACCGCGACCGCAGCACCGGCGCCAATCTGCTCCCCAACGTGAATCCGACCTTCAACTGGGTCCGCCTGGCGCAGCGCATTCCGGTGCGCGTGAAGATCGACGAGGTGCCCGAAGGCGTGCGCCTGGTCGCCGGCCAGACCGCCACCGTGTCGGTGGACGACCGCCCGGCACAGACCGCCGCCGCCGCGCCGCACGCGTCCTGACGCCAGCGCGCTTCGACCCACTTTTGCGGAAATCCTCAAACCTTTATCGACGCCAAGCCGTACCTGCCATGAACACCAGACTCCTCCTCCCGCTGACGCTGGCCCTCGCGCTGGCCGGATGCGCCTCCGTCGGCCCCGACTACCAGGTGCCGCCGGATGCCGTGTCCCAGCGGCCGAGCGCGCAATCCTCCTTCGTCGAGGCGCAGGCCGGCGTGTACCGGCAAGAGGCAGTCCCCGGCCATTGGTGGCGCCTGTACAACGACGCCGTGCTGGACGGTCTGGTGGAAAAGGCCCTGGCCGCGAACACCGACCTGCGCGTGGCCAGCGCCAATCTGGAACGCGCTCAAGCCGCCGTGCAGGAAACGAAGGCGCAGCAACAGCCCACGATCGGCGTCAATGCCTCGCCCACGTTCGGCCACGTTTCCGGCCTGCAGGAATTGCAGCCCGGCATCGACCCGCCCAACCGCTGGTCTTACTCCACCGGCGCCAGCGTGTCGTATCAGCTGGACCTCTTCGGCCAGATCCGCCGCGCCGTCGAAGCCTCCACCGATGACGCGCAGGCCGCCCAGGCCGCCTACGACGCCACCCGCGTCACCGTCGCGGCCGAGACCGCGCGCGCCTACGCCAACATGTGCGCGGCGGGCATGCAGCTTGCCTCGGCGCAGCATTCCGTGCAGGTGCAGAAGGAATCGGTCGACGCCGTCAGCCGCCTGCAGCGCGCCGGCCGCGGCACCACGCTGGACGTCACGCGGGCGCGCAGCCAGCTTGAACAACTGCAGGCCAACCTGCCGCCGTTCCAGGCCCAGCAGCGCACCGCGCTGTACCGCCTGGCCGCGCTGACCGGCCAGACGCCCGGCGAAATCCCGCAGGCCCTGCTGCAATGCGCCAGCGCACCCAAGCTGACCGAGACCATCCCTGTCGGCGACGGCGCCGACCTGCTGCGCCGCCGTCCGGACATCCGCCAGGCCGAACGGACGCTAGCCGCTTCCACCGCCCGCATCGGCGTGGCGACTGCCGATCTGTACCCGAAGATCACGCTGGGCCTGTCCGCTGCCTCGGGCGGCCCGGCCGCCATGTTCGGCGACCGCGGCACCTTCAGTTGGAGCGTGGGTCCGCTGATCTCGTGGACCGTTCCCAACACCGGCGCCGCGCAAGCCCGCATCGCCCAAGCCGAAGCCAGCACCAAGGCCGCCGCCGCCCGTTTCGACGCGGCCGTGCTGAACGCCTTGCGCGAAACCGAAAGCGCGCTGGTCGTCTACGCCCGCCAACTGGACCGCGACACCGCCCTGCGCGCGGCCCGCGACCAAAGCGCGGAAGCTGCCTCGCAGGCACGCCGTCTGTTCCAGTACGGCAAGACGGACTACCTGACGGTGCTGGACGCCGAACGCACGCTGGCCACCAATGAAAGCGCGCTGGCCGCGTCGCAGGCGGATCTGAGCAGCGACCAGATTGCGTTGTTCCTGGCGCTGGGCGGCGGCTGGGAGGAGTCGTCCGCCAAAAATTGATTTCCATATTATGGGGATGACATTGCTATCCCCAAACCCCCACTCCTAGAATCGTCCCAAGCTAATAACTACAACAGACGATTCGAGAGCATCGCTCCGGCCACACCGGACACGATGCTCGCGGACGGGGACAATTCATAATATGGAACACCCTGCAAGCGCCCGCGACGCGCGCGTGCTGGACAGCATCACCAAGTTGACGCCGCAGGACGCGGGCCGCGTCGTGATCGCCGGATCGCATGGCGGCAGCTATGCCGCCTACTGCGCGGCGCGCGGTGGCGTGCTGGCCGTCATTCTGAACGATGCCGGCGTGGGTTGGATGCAAGCCGGCATTGCGGGCCTGGACGATCTGCAACGTTGGGGCGTGCCCGCCGCCACCGCAAGCTATCAAAGCTGCCGCATCGGCGACGGCGCGGACATGGCGCGGAACGGCGTCATCAGCTTTGTGAATGCGCTGGCGCAAGACCTGGGCTGCAAACCGGGCATGACCGTGTCCGAGGCCGCGTCGCATCTGGCGCACGCCTCGCCCGACGCCCGACCGCCCGCCGACGTCAAGGAATCCCGCATCGTGTTCAAGACCAGCCCGGACGGCGCGCCGCTGGTCGTCGGCGCCGACTCCGTCTCGCTGGTCGATTCGCGCGACGACGGCCTGATCGCCGTCACGGCTTCGCACGGGGAACGGCTGGCCGGGCTGCAATCGGACGGGGTCCGGGCATCGCCGCGCCTGGTCACCTTCAACGATGCGGGCATCGGCAAGGACAGCGCCGGCATTGGCCGCCTGCCCCTGCTTGACCAACGCGGCATTGCCGCCTTGACCGTCTCCGCGCACACCGCCCGCATCGGCGACGCCCGTTCCTGCTACGAGGAAGGGACCATCTCTTCGGCCAACGCCCGCGCCCGCGAACTGGGCTGCCGCGTCGGCACGCCGCTCAAAACCTTCATCGACGCCCTGCTGAGCGGGCGCGACACCCACTAGGAGCATTACCCGCATGTCCGAAAAACTGGAAATCACCGGCGGCGAAGCCATCGCCCGCATGTTCGCGGCGCATGACGTCGGCCTGATGTTCGGCATGGGCGGCTTTCAGCTGCTGCCGTTCTATGACGCGGCGCGCCGCCTGAAGCTCAATCACAACCTGATCAACGACGAGCGCTGCGCGGTGTTTGCCGCCGACGCCTACACCAAGGTCAGCGGCCGTCCCGGCGTGTGCGATGCGACGCTGGGTCCCGGTGCGACCAATCTGGTGACCGGGTTGGCCGAAGCCTACAACGCCGGCACGGCGCTGGTCGCGCTGGTCGGCGACTCACATCGGATGCATTCGTGGAAGAACATGACGCAGGAAGCCAGGCAACTGGAGGTGCTGCGTCCGGTCGTGAAAGACGTGCTGCGCGTGGAGATGGTCGAACGCATCCCCGAGCTGGTGCGGCGCGCCTTTGCCGTGGCCACCAGCGGACGTCCTGGCCCGGTGGTGCTGGACGTGCCCGAAGACATCGCGCA
Source organism: Achromobacter sp. (assembly GCF_032113835.1). Classification (GTDB taxonomy): domain Bacteria; phylum Pseudomonadota; class Gammaproteobacteria; order Burkholderiales; family Burkholderiaceae_B; genus Achromobacter. Next base: position 26,541 of record NZ_DAMCTG010000056.1, read on the forward strand.
CGCGGTCCATGCCTTTGACGCCGATGACTTTTATTCCAGCCCCAACTACCGGCGCTCGCCCGCGCTGCGCTGCCGGCCGTCGGCCGAGGACGTGGCGCAAGCCGCCAGCATGCTGGCCGGCGCCGCCCGCCCGCTGATGCTGTGCGGCGGCGGCGTGCACATCAGCGATGCCGCCGAGACCGTCCAGGCCTTCGCGCGCAAGTTCGGCATCCCCGTCGCCCACACCATGAGCGGCAAGGGCGCGATCGCCTGCAACGATCCGCTGAACGCGGGGCTGTTCGGCCGCTACAGCCGCATTGCCAACGACCTGATCGCCAAGTCGGACTGCCTGTTCGTCGTCGGCTGCAAGCTGGGCGAGGTGGCGACGCGCCGCTATGACCTGCTGGCCGCGGGCGCGCCGATCATCCATCTGGACATCGTGGCCGAGGAATTCGACCGCACCACCACGCCCGCCCTGCGGCTGTGGGGCGACGTGCGCGCCACGCTGGAAGACCTGGACACGCGCCTGGCCGCCCACGGCGAGCACGCCCGCCAGGACTACGTGGATGAGGTCGGCCAAGCCATGCACGCGTGGCGCGAATCGGTGAACGCCAAGCTGACGTCGGCCGACCGGCCCGTGGGCATGGCGCGGCTGCTGCACGAGATCAACGCCTCGCTGCCGGACGACGGCATCCTGGTCGCGGACGGCGGCTTCGCGGCGCATTGGGGCGGCCTGCTGTTCGACACCAAGCGCGCGGGTCGCGGTTTCGTGCCGGACCGGGGCTTCGCCTCCATCGGCTACGGCATCCCCGGCGCCATCGGCGCGGCCGCGGCGGCGCCCGGACGCCAGGTGGTCAGCCTGACGGGCGACGGCGGCTGCAACATGTCGCTGGGCGAACTGGAAACCGCGGTGCGCATGAAGCTGGCCTTCACGCTGGTCGTGGTCAACAACGCGGCGTCGGGTTACATCAAGGCGCTGCAGCACCTGATGTACGGCGCGGGCAGCTACCAGTCTTCGGATCTGGTCGACACCAATTACGCCAACGTGGCGCGCGCGCTGGGTTGCAATGGCATCCGCGTCGAGGACCCTTCGGAACTGCCGGCCGCGCTGGCAGAGGCGTATGCCTGCAAGGACCGTCCCACAATCCTGGACGTGGTGGTCACGCGCGACCCCGCGCACATGCTGCCGGGCGTGGACAGCCGGGCGGCCAAGATCAAGCCGGGCGACCGCATCGCCTGACGGCGGCGCGCAACGCCCGGTTCAAGACACAACAAAACCAAGCAAGGAGACAACCCATCATGAAGCGCAGAACCTGGATCAAGCTGGCGGCCGCCGCTGCAACGCTGTCGCTGGCGGGCGCCGCCGCGGCGCAGGCCACCTACCCCGACCGCCCCATCCGCCTGATCGTGCCCTTCCCGCCCGGCGGCACGTCCGACGTGGTCGGCCGCATCTTCGCCGAGGCGCTGGCCAAGCAGATCGGCCAGCCGGTGGTGGTGGAAAACCGCGGCGGCGCGGGCGGCAGCGTGGGCAGCCGCGCCGTGGCGTCGGCCGCGCCCGACGGTTATACGCTTCTGCTGGGCACGTCCAGCACCAACGGCACCAATCCCGCCGTGTACAAGAACCTGCCGTACGATGCGGTGAAGGACTTCACGCCGGTCACGCAGATCATCCGCGTGCCGGGCGTGATCGTCGTGAACAAGAACTTTCCCGCCAAGGACTATGCGTCGTTCACCGCCTTGATCAAGGGCGCGCCGGGCAAGTATTCCTATGCCTCGTCGGGCAATGGCGGCGCCACGCACATGGCGATGGAGTATTACAAGTCCCTGTCCGGCCTGGACATGATGCACGTGCCGTATCGCGGCACCGGTCCCGCGCTCAATGACGTGATCGCCGGCCAGGTGCCCATCCTGTGGGATACGGCGGCGTCGTCAATGGCGCATATCCAGTCGGGCAGCCTGCGTCCGATCGTGGTGGCCGCCAAATCGCGCCTGCCGCAATTGCCGGACGTGCCCACGTTTGCCGAGGTCGGCCTGCCCGACTACGACGCGGAAATGTGGAACGGCCTGCTGGCGCCCGCGGGCCTGCCGAAGGACGTGCTGGCCAAGCTCAACGACGCGTCCCGCAAGGCGCTGGCGGACAAGGACGTGCAGGCCAAGTACGCCGGCGTTGGCGCGTATGTTGTCGCCGACAAGCCCGAGGCCTTTGCCGCGATGATCCAGGACGACGTGGCCAAGTGGAAGAAGGTGGCCGACTTCGCCCACATCTCGGCGGAATGACATGGGCGAGCGGCTGAAGGACAAGGTGGCGCTGGTGTTTGGCGCGGGGTCGTCCGGCCCGGGCTGGGGCAACGGCAAGGCCGCGGCGGCGCTGTACGCGCGTGAAGGCGCGCGGGTCTTCGCGGTGGATGTCAGGGAGGACGCCGCGCGCGAAACCTGCGCCATCATCGAAGCCGAAGGCGGCCGTTGCCAGGCGTTGACCGCCGACGTGACGGACTCCGCGCAGATCCAGGCCGCGGTCGCCGCCGTGCTGGCGGCCGCCGGGCGCATCGACGTGCTGCACAACAACGTGGGCATCACCGAGATGGGCGATCCCATCGAAGCCAGCGAGGAAAGCTGGCATCGGGTGCTGGACACCAACCTGACCGGCGTGTTCCTGACCTGCAAGCATGTGCTGCCCGCCATGTTGGCGCAGGGCTCGGGCAGCATCGTCAACATTTCGTCGCTCGCGTCGATTCAGGTCAATTCGTATCCGTACACCTCGTACTACGCGGCCAAGGCGGGATTGAACCATCTGACGCGGTCGCTGGCGGTGCGCTATGCGCCGGACAATATCCGCGTGAACGCCGTGCTGCCCGGCGTCATCGACACCCCGTTGATCTACAAGCAGATTGCGGGGCAATTCGACGACGTCGAGGAAATGCGGCGGCGGCGCAATGCCGCCAGTCCGATGGGGCGGATGGGGGATGCGTGGGATGTTGCCCATGCCGCGCTGTTCCTGGCGAGCGACGAGGCCAAGTACATCACTGGGGTGTGTCTGCCGGTGGACGGTGGCAAGGCCTGCGCGGGGCGCTGACGCGCGCGGGCGTTTCTAACTGAGGCGCGGCGCCAGGTCCGCCGACAATTCCGACGCCGCGCGCTGCAATGCGGCCACCACATCGGTCAGGCGCGCGCCGGAAAGACGCGAGCGAATGGCCGCCACGCTCAACGCCGCCACCACGTGCTGTTCGCGGTCGAACACCGGCACGCCCACGCCCAGCATGTCGGGAATGATGCGGCCCGGATTGAGCGCATAGCCGTTCTTGCGCGCGGCGGCGATGTCCTCGCGCAGCATGTCGGTGGACGGCAGATCGGGCGCCACGCTGGCGTCATAGCGCGCCAGGACACGGTCGACGTCATCGTTGGGCAAGAAGGCCAGCAGCGCCAGACTGCCCGCCCCCACGCCCAGCGGGCGGCGGTGGCCGACTTCCAGCGTCAGGATCTTGATGGGAAAGTCGCCCGTCTTGCGGTCGACGCAGACCGCTTCGTGGCCCGATCGCACCGACAGGAAACTGGTGTCGCCAGTGGATTGGGCAAGCCGGAGCACGGCGGATTCCGCAATGGCCTTGATGCCGTGCCGGCTCTCGGCCGCCAGCCCCAGGATGTAGGACTCGCGGCCAAGGCTGTAGGTCTTGAGGCGCGGATTGAGCGACAGAAAGCCTTCCTGCAGCAAGGCCGAGAGCATCCGGTGCGCGGTGGGCGGCGTCAGGCCGACATCACGCACCACATCCGTCAGGCCGACGCCGCGCGCGGGGGCCGCGCCGACATATTTAAGGATGCGCAGCACGCGGAAGATGCTTTGCGCGCCGCCGACGGCATCGGCCGCGCGTTGCTGCGCGGGCGCGGAGGCTTTCGCGCCGGTCGTGGCAGACGCTGCCATCAATGCACCGTCGTGCCGTCCGGCGGCGTCTGGTTCAGGCCCAGCGCGGCTTCCCAGCTGCGCAGCGGCACGCAGGTCTGCAGGCGGACGATGGCGCGCTGGATCAGGGCGGGATGCAGTTCGTGGCCGACGTGGGTGGCGATGTCGATGGTGGAGTCGCCGTGCAGCTCGGCCAGGCGGGCCTGCGCGGCCTGTGCCTGCGAAACGCTCATGACCGGATCGTCGGCGCCGTGCAGCAGATGAATCGTGGTGTATAGCGGGGCGTTCTTGGGCAGTTGCGCATAGCGGCCCGAGAACGCGATGACGCGGCCGGCCATGCCGTCGTGCGCCTGCACCAGTTCCAGCGCCATGATGGCGCCCTGCGAAAAGCCGGCCACCGCGGTGTCGGACTGCAGCAGGCCGAAGCGCGCCTGGGCTTCGCGCACATAGGTTTCGAGGCGCGGCATGGCCTGGGCCACGCGCTCGGCGCGGTTGTCTTCGGTGACGCCGCGCACGGAGAACCACTGCCGGCCCGCACCGCCGCCGTCAAAGGCCTCGAAACCTTCGGGGATCAGCACGGCCGCGGTCGGAAAGGCCGCGCGCACCGCCTGGGCCAGGGGCTCCAGGCCGGCGGGCGATCCGCCCACGCCGTGCAGCAGGATGAAGAGCTGGCGCACGTCGACGCCCGGGTCGGGAAGAAATTCGATAGAACTGGAAGACGCCATGAAACTGCTCCGTGCTGGCCTGGGACGGTGGGACTGCGCCCCGATTGCCGCATTGTAAAATGCGCCGCGCCCGGCATCGTACCGATGACGCCGGCCACCAAACCACCTTGTAATGCACACACCGAATATCGACTCGGGCGCCGCCGCGCCTGTCAGCAACACTGCCGGCAACGCTGCCGGCGACAATCAGCTGCACCGCGTGCTGAAGGCGCGCCACCTCACGATGATAGCGCTGGGCGGGGCCATCGGCACCGGCCTGTTCGTCGCTTCCGGCGCGGCCATCGCGCAAGCGGGCCCCGGCGGCGCGCTGATGGTCTATCTGGTGATCGGCCTGATGGTGTACTTCATCATGACCAGCCTGGGCGAGCTGGCCACCTTCATGCCGGTGTCGGGCTCGTTCTGCACCTATGCCTCGCGCTACGTGGATCCGGGATTCGGCTTTGCGCTGGGCTGGAACTTCTGGGTCAGTTGGGCCACGGTGGTCGCGGTCGACGTCGTGGCGGCGCAGCTCGTCATGGCGTACTGGCTGCCCGACACGCCCGGATGGATATGGAGCGTGGCCTTCCTGGCGCTGACCTTCGGGCTGAACGCGTTCTCGGCGCGCAGCTTCGGCGAGGCGGAATACTGGTTCGCCATCATCAAGGTGGTGGCGGTGCTGTGCTTCATCGTGGTGGGCGTGGCCATGCTGGCCGGCATCATCCACGGCGGCGGGCCGGTGGGCCTGGACAACTGGAAGGTGGGCGACGCGCCCTTCGTCGGCAACGCGGCGACATGGGTGGGCGTGGCGATGGTGGTGGCCTACTCCTTTCAGGGCACCGAACTGGTGGGCGTGGCGGCCGGCGAATCCGAAAACCCCCGGCGCAACGTGCCGCGCGCGATCAACAGCGTGTTCTGGCGCATCCTGCTGTTCTATGTGCTGGCCATTCTGATCATCGGCCTGCTGGTTCCCTACACCGATCCGCAACTGCTGCGCAACGAGGTCGAGGACATCGCGGTCAGCCCCTTCACGCTGGTGTTCGAGCACGCGGGCCTGCTGTCGGCGGCCACGGTGATGAACGCGGTGATCCTGACCTCGGTGCTGTCGGCCGGCAATTCGGGCATGTACGCGGCGACGCGGATGCTCTTCAACATGGCGGCCGAGGGCCAGGCGCCCGCCCTCTTCAAGCGCCTGACCCCGCGCGGCGTGCCGCTGTATGCGCTGCTGGCCACGACGCTGCTGGCGTGCCTGTGCCTGTTCAGCGTGGTGTACAGCCCGAAGGCCGTCTACATCTGGCTGCTCAATTTCGCGGGCATGACGGAATTCATCGTGTGGCTGAGCATCGCGGTCAGCCACTACCGCTTCCGCCAGGGCTATGTGAAGCACGGCTACGACACCGCCAACCTGCCCTACAAGGCGGGACTCTTTCCGTTTGGGCCGCTGCTGGCCTTCGTGCTGTGCCTGGTGGTGACGCTGGGACAGAACTATCAGGCGTTCCTGGAAGAACGCATCGACTGGATCGGCGTGGTGTCGACGTACCTGGCCATTCCGCTGTTCCTGGGACTGTGGATCGGCCACCGGCTGCTGCGCGGCTCGCGGTGGGTGAAATACCAGGACATGCGGTTCTAGCACTTTTCGGGGACACGTTTCGGGGGCACTTTTCGACACCTCCGGCCGGCGCAAAGCCCGGTACAATACTGTACATTCATACAGGTATTGAGCACCGGGCGCTTTCGCCATGCAGTCCCCCGAACATATCCATCCCGCGTTGTGGCGCGCCACGCAGTTGGCCAAAGGCGCCGCACGTACCCTGCCAACCGGGCATGCGGCGCTGTCGGCCGAACTGCCGGATAACGGCTGGCCGCTGGGATCGCTCGTCGAACTGCTCACCCCCCATCCCGGCATCGGAGAAATCCGCCTGCTGCGTCCCGCGCTGGCCCAGCTGGAAACCCGCCGTCCCATCGCCCTGGTGCAGCCGCCGCACGTGCCGCACATCGCCAGCTGGATGAGCTGGCGGCTGGATCCCCGGCAGCTGCTGTGGGTGGCGCCCGAAAAACCGGTCGACGCACTGTGGGCCAGCGAACAGATCCTGAAAAACGCCAGTTGCGGCGCGCTGATCTGCTGGCTGCCCCACGTGCGCCCCGAATCCCTGCGCCGCCTGCATCTGGCTGCCCAGGCCAGCGACCTGCTGTTCATCGCCGTGCGCCCGTCCCGCGCCGCGCAGACCGCCACGCCCGCCGCCTTGCGGCTGGCGCTGGCGCCCGCGCCCGGTGGCCTGTCCGTCCATATCCTGAAGCGCCGGGGGCCAGTCTGCGACACCCCGCTCTACGTGGGCCTGGAGCCCGGCGCGCTTACCCCCTCTTCTCCCCGCCATGCGCCTCTGGATCGCCGCCTACCTGCGCTGCCTGCCGCTGGACGCCATACGCCCGCACTGGCCGCATGACCAGGAGGCGTTCGCCGTTCTGGATCAGGAACGGGTCGCCGCCCTGACACCCGCCGCCCGCCAGGCCGGCGTGACGCCCGGCATGCGCCGCGCGGGCGCGGCGGCCATCGCCCCCGGCGTGGAACTGCTGCCCCGCAATGCGCTGGCCGAGGCCGACGCCCTGCACGGCGCGGCGCTGGCCCTCTTGCAATACACCCCCGAAATCGCCCTGGCCGACGGCGACACCGTCCTGCTGAACGTGGGCGCCAGCCTGATGTTCTTCCGGGGGCCGCGCGCGCTGAGCCGGCGGGTGGCCGCCACGCTGCGCGCGCTGGATCTGCGGGTGTCGCTGGGCATGGCGCCCACGGCCAAGGGCGCCTGGCTGCTGGCGCGGCGCGCCGGCCGGCGCGTTCCCCGCCGCACACTGAAGCTGCCCACCCTGGCGCGGCGGCTCGATGCCCTGCCGCTGTCGTTGCTGCCCCAGGCGCAAGACCGCCGCAACTGGCTGGACGACATCGGCTGTCACACGCTGGCGCACCTGCGCGCCCTGCCGCGCGGAGGGCTGCAGCGGCGCAGCGCGCCCGACCTGCTGCAGGCGCTGGACGCCGCCTACGGTCAGGTGCCCGAACTCTACCGCTGGCTCGAGCCGCCCAACCAGTTTTCGCGGCGGATCGAGCTCATGGACTATATGGAGAACACCGCCGCCGTGTTGGCCGTGGCGGGCCGGCTGGCCGAGCAGCTGGGCGGCTGGCTGACCGCGCGGCAACTGGCCGTGCGGCGCGTGGTGCTCAGCATGGACCACGAGCGCGGCCGCCACGCCCGCCCGCCCACCGAACTTGAAGTGGCTCTGGCCCAGCCCATCTGGCAGGCGCAGCAGCTGCTGCATCTGCTGCGCGAAAAGCTCAACCACTTCACGCTGGAAGCCCCCGTCATCGCCGTGACGCTGCACGCGCCCGACACCGTCGAGCAGCCCGCCGCCAGCACCACCCTGTTCCCCGAGCCGGGCGGCACCGCCGCCGACCACGCGCGGCTGCTGGACCTGCTGGTGGCGCGGCTGGGCCGCGACCGGGTGCGCCATGCCCAGCCCACCGCCGACCACCGCCCCGAAGCCGCCAATTCCTGGGGCGATGCACTGGCCGCGCCCGAACGTCCCGCGCCCCTGCCGCCGCTGCTCGACCGGCCGTTCTGGCTGCTGGAAACCCCGCAGCCCCTCAAGCTGTCCGGCCATCGCCCACACTACGCCGGCCAGGCGCTGCGGCTGATGCGCGGCCCCGAACGCATCGAAAGCGGCTGGTGGGACCCCGCCCTGACCGTGCGCGATTACTTCGTCGCCGAAGACGCGGCCGGCGCGCGGTACTGGATCTACCGCGAGCGCGACGCCGAGGACGCGCGCTGGTTCCTGCACGGACTGTACGCCTGACATGCGCATGGACGACGACGCCCCCGATCCGCTGGACCCGGCCGAAGTTCTGGCCCAGCTGCCCGGCTATGCCGAGCTGCAATGCCAATCCAATTTTTCGTTCCTGCAAGGCGCCTCGCACCCCGAGGAACTGACCGCGCGGGCGGCCGAACTCGGCTACGCCGCATTGGCCCTGACCGACGAATGCTCGCTGGCCGGTGTGGTGCGCGCCCACACCGAAGCCAAGACCCTCAAGCTGCCGTTCATCGTGGGCGCCACGTTCCAGCTGCGCGCCGCGCCCGACGCCGCGCCGCTGGGGCTGACCCTGCTGGCGCAGACGCGCGAAGGCTACGGCAACCTGTCGGAATTCATCACGCTGGGCCGCACCCGGGCGCCCAAGGGCGAGTACCGGCTTTCCCCGCAAGACCTTGCCGATCCGCCCGCCGGCCACGCGCACCTGCGCAGTCTGCCGGAATGCCTGGCCATCCTGACGCCCGCCTACGGCACCGACGCCGACCGCATGGCCGACCAGG
>NZ_DAMCTG010000057.1:0-34859 GCF_032113835.1 Achromobacter sp.
AAACCATCACGATCGGCCACGACCGCAAGGAGACCGTGGGCAATGACGAACAGGTGACCATCGGCCAGGACCGGCGGCATGACATCGGACGGGATGACTTCCTGACGGTGGGACGTAACCACACCATCTACACCGCCAAGGACCGCACCGAAGAGGTGGGCAACCACCGCCGCGACAAGACCGTAGCCACCCATTGGGTGAACATCGGCGGGCACCAGGAATACACCGTCGAAGGGCATTCGGAGATGCACGCTGGGCAGGCTATCCGACAGCGTTCGCGAGTCGTCGAGTTGCAAGCCGGAGAGGCGATGCACATACGAGGCCCGGGCGGTTCCATCACATTGGACGATGACGGAATCACCTTGAATGCGATCCAGACGCTCATCAAAGGCCCTATGGATATCAACAGCGCGGGTCGCGGAAATCCCTTTGTCATTGACGGCAACCCCAATGCAGGCGAGGAAAGCGACTTCTGCCTGGTCTGCTTCCTGCGCGCAGCGCAGACGGGTGGCGCGGTGGTGCCCGCGTGAGTGTCCCGATGCATACCTTTTTTCTCTTTGACGGCGCGCTCCTGCATGACACGGCGCTTCATGAACTCCTCTTGAAAGACCCGGAAATTCGTCTGCTCTATGAGGACGAGAGTCCTCAGGCTGCTCGCATTGGTCCGATGCTCCTTCCTGCGCGTCAAGAAGTGGCCCGGATGATCAGTCAACTGGCAACGGACAATTCGGAACTGGTGTTTGGCTATAGCTTGCTGCGCAGTACCGTCCGCCTGGACCAGATCCAGCAGCACCTGCAACAACTGCGCTTCATTCATGCCGTCAGCGGAAAGCGCTATTACTTCCGATTCGCCGATGGCCGCGCTTTTGCCAATGTCTGGCGGACGCTCTCCACGGACCAGCGCCAAGCCATACTGGGTCCGGTGCAGCAGTGGCATCACTACGACCCTGCCGGCAGACAGTGCTGTGGCAGGACCGCCCCGCAACAGTCGACCAGCCCGGCCAGCGCTCTTCCCCTGCAATTGCGGCCCGACCAATGGCATCAGGTGCTCAACGCGACACGCGTGGGTGAACTCTTCCTCGCGACCTCGAAAGTGAAGTACGGTCCGCCCGCACAAGGCACCCGCGCGCAGCGCTATGCGTGGACGACGCAAATCCACGACCGGCTTCAACAGCTACGGATACGAGACACGCCAGTGAGGATTGCCGCCACGTTGGTGGTCTGGCAGACCGCGGGTTTTGTATTCGGCGAGGAAGTGTTCGAGGCCGCGTTGAAGAAGGCGAGCGGTAGCGGCGACATCAGCGGCGTCCTGGCGCTCGGCGGTCTTTCGGCAGCGCGAAAGGGGAGATGAAATGCGCCCCATCATTCTGCGTACCCTTGCATTGCTCCTTATTCTGCTGGCCGGCTGCGATGCCGGCCAGGCCAGGCAGGACACCATCCCCGCCCCGTTGACTGGCATCGACCACCTTGACGACCACCTGAGCGTCCAGGACTTCTGGGTCAATGGCACCAGCGGCCATCAAGCCGGAGGGGGAGGTAGCGAAATCTGCTGCGTAAGCCTGCCTCGGAAATGGCTTCCCAGTCTGACGGTGGTCGTGGGTTGGGGCGTTACCAATTGGCGTGACTGCACCTGGGAGAGCCATGAGCGTCGGGTGCCTGTTGAACACTACGAGAAAGTAGGGGCCATATACGTCCACTTCCTAGCCAACGGAAATGTTCGCGTCATTTCTTCCGACGTCGGACCGGGCATTTATCAACCCAATGAAGACTACCCCGGACCTCACGACCCAATTCCGAGAAAGACGCCCTACGAAAAATACGGAACATGGTCGCCACGCTGCCCGGTGGGAGCAAAACCCGTGCTGACCGAAGTGCTGGGCGAATGAATCGGAGCACCGCATGAAGACCCTGCTCATCAACTGCACTGCAGCACTCTGCCTTCTGCTGGCCGGCTGCGATACCGGCCAGGCCAGGCAGGACACCATACCGGCCCCGCTGACCGGCATCGATCACCTTGCCGACCACCTGAGTATCCAGGACTTCTGGGTCAATGGCACCAGCGGCCACCAAGCCGGAGGGGGAGGCCGTGTCGTCTGCTGCGTGAAACTGCCTCGGCAATGGCATTCCGGTCTGACGGTGGTCGTGGGTTGGGGCGTTACCAATTGGCGTGACTGCACCTGGGAGAGCCATGAGCGTCGGGTGCCCGTGGAACGCTATGACGAGGTGGGGTCCCTGTACGTCCATTTCCTGTCGGACGGACGCGTTAGAGTCGTTTCATCGAACATCAGTCCTGGGTATTCGAATGAAGACTACCCCGGACCTCACGACCCGATTCCGAGAAAGACGCCCTACGAAAAATACGGAACATGGTCGCCACGCTGCCCGGTGGGAGCAAAACCCGTGCTGACCGAAGTGCTGGGCGAATGAATCGGAGCACCGCATGAAGACCCTGCTCATCAACTGCACTGCAGCACTCTGCCTTCTGCTGGCCGGCTGCGATACCGGCCAGGCCAGGCAGGACACCATACCGGCCCCGCTGACCGGCATCGATCACCTTGCCGACCACCTGAGTATCCAGGACTTCTGGGTCAATGGCACCAGCGGCCACCAAGCCGGAGGGGGAGGCAGCGTGGTCTGCTGCGTGAAGCTGCCTCGACAATGGCATTCCAGTCTGACGGTGGCAGTGGGTTGGGGCGTGACCAATTGGCGGGACTGCACCTGGGAGAGCCATGAGCGTCGTGTACCCGTAGAACGCTATGACGAGGTGGGGTCCCTGTACGTCCATTTCCTGTCGGACGGACGCGTTAGAGTCGTTTCATCGAACATCAGTCCTGGGTATTCGAATAAAGATTACGCCGGACCTCATGACCCGATTCCGAGAAAGACTCCCTACGAAAAGTACGGCACATGGTCGCCGCGCTGCCCGGTCGGGGCGAAGCCCGTACTAACCGAGTCCCTGGACGAATGAGTGCCACACCTAAGAGCAACGTGGAACAGCAAGGAGCCCTCATGAACGAAGCTTTCAGAACCCATCCTGCAGGCCCCACACCCGGCGTCATCCCATCGTTTCCACAGTGCCTTCCCAGCACGGAAAACTGCGAGGTCGACCTGCAGATCGGCATCTTCTTCGACGGCACGGGCAACAACCAGGACTGGGACGATGCCCATGGTTGCGAGCCAGGCCTCGGCGCGGGCATAACCCAACGATTGGCGCGCAAGGACAGCAATGTGGCCAGGCTGTTCCGGGCGTACCCGGCCAGGGCTGTTGATGGCATATTTCCGCTCTACATTCCAGGTGTCGGCACGCCCTGCCCGGACATCGGAGAAGACAACTACGCCACGTTCGGTCCCTCGATGGGGCGTGGCGGTGATGGGCGTATGAACTATGCCTTGCTCAGCGTGCTGAATTTTATTCATCGCACGGTCAACCATGGTAATGACCGATTTGCTCCTGGAGTCATCCTCGCCCTGTGCCGCAACGGCAAACGCGGCTACATCCATCGCACCGGTACCTACTACCCGCTGGAGGGCGCACAGGATGTCCAGGCGCTGAGCGCCGTAGGCATGCGCACCGAGGGCGGATTGCTGAGCTACGGCAATGGCGCCCGTCCTCATGCAGAGGAGTTTTACCAACGCGAGGTTCAAGCGTTGGCCGACAAGATAGCCAAAGCCACCAAACCGAAGCTGGTCAACATCGCCCTGGATGTGTTCGGTTTCTCCCGAGGCGCAACCCAGGCCCGCGTATTCTGCAACTGGCTGATGGCGCTGATGGACGGCGACCGACTGTGTGGCGTGCCTGCGCAGATTCGCTTTCTTGGCCTGTTCGACACGGTGGCCTCGGTCGGTATTCCGGATAGCGCGGGCGGCGACGGCCATTTCGCATGGGCCACCCCCAGCGCGCTGCGCGTGCCGAGCCATGTGCAGTGCGTGCACTACATCGCCATGCACGAGAATCGTACGTCGTTCCCGCTGGACAGCCTGCGTGGTCCCGACGGCGGCCTGCCAGGCAATCACAAGCAATACGCGCTTCCCGGCATGCACTCCGATGTGGGTGGCGGCTATCTGCCGGGCAGCCAGGGCCGCGGGCCCAGCGGACAGCACGATGACATGCTGTCGCAGATACCCTTGGAGCTGATGTACGAAGCGGCACGCAATGCGCAGGTCCCCCTGGACCATAACAACGCCGTCAAGGTCGACGGTTACGACGCATTTGCTGTCCACCCGGATGCCCGCCAGGCGTACGCCGCCTTCCTTCAAGGTGCACCGGCGGAAGCGACGACGGCCCAATGGCTCATTCCCTATCTGGCCTGGCGCTATCAAGTGCGTGATGTTTATGCCTCCCGGCTCTCCTGCGTGGCGCGTGCCCAGCAAACTTTTCCCAAGGATGTCCAGGATCTGGTCGGCGCCAATCAGACATTGCTGGACGATATCGCGGCGTTGGAGGGCCTGACCGATGAGGAAATCCAGCGTTACCGGGGTGCCGCCCGCTTCAGCCCCACGCTCTACAGCAATTTGGCGTGGCGCAAGGCCGTCCGGCGCGCCGCGCTGGCCAGCGAAGCCCAGGATGTGCTGACCCACCTCAAAGCGCACCCCGTGCTGGGTACGCCCGAAAACCCTGAGCACCTGACGCCCCAGGCCTACCTGTTTGCCAACTACATGCATGATTCCTATGCCGGCTTCCGCCCCTTTGACCAACCTCAAGCCTGGGCCGGCTGCATAGACCTCGTGCCCGGCAGTTGGGAGACCCAGGGCTATCTCCGATACCGCCGCGTCTACCAAGGCACCGGCACACCGGTCACCTATGCGCCGCCCACCGAACAACAACGCCAGGAGGCCGCCCAGCGCGAGTGGGAAGCCCAGTTGCGAACCCTGCAGAACAGCATCGACATGGGAAAACTGTTCAATGGGCCGTGGTAATGCGCATCTCTGTCTTTGAGGGAGCACATGATGGGCCAAGCGATCCGGAGGGAAGACGACGGGATGGCCGCACGAAAACAGGCTTACATGCAAAATCCCATGTTAGATTCGATCGATCAAATCACGGATATCGCGTTTGCATCGGCCAGTTAACCAGAGGCGCCATCGTCATGAATACGAAGCCCAACTCGTTCCGAATCCGCCACGCGACTCCCGCCGATGTCGCCCGCATTGAACACATCGTCCGCGAGGCTTACTCCCCCTACATCGCGCGCAACGGCGCCACGCCCGGCCCCATGCTGGACGACTATCCGGCACGCGTGGCGCAAGGCTTTGTTCACATTCTCGAATCGGAACACGGCATTGAAGGCCTCATCGTTCTGATTCCAGAACCCGACGACGGCTGCATGCTGCTGGACAACATCGCCGTGTCACCAGCGGCGCAAGGCAAAGGCCACGGCCGGACGCTGCTGCAATGGGCCGAAGAAACCGCGCGCCGCGCCGGCTTTTCACGTGTCCGGCTTTACACCCAGGAAGTGATGACCGAGAACATCGCCGTCTACGCGCGGCGCGGCTATGTGGAAACGCATCGCGCCACGGAGATCGGGTTGAATCGCGTTTTCATGCAAAAACCCCTTTAACAAGGGGATTTCTCAGCGGTCGCGATCCTTCAGAAATGGATACTCCAAATATATGAGCCTTTACTCGTATTTTATCGGCCTTCGTTTTTAGCGATTAGGCGAACCGCACCTCGCCGTTCTCCAGCGTTTTTTTCACGGCGAACTCCTCCGGGTGCGCTACGCAATGACGAAACCCGTCATGCACGCCAGCGCCAACTGCAGCTCGACTTTGCAGCTCGGCTTCATCTGTTAGATCACCAAGCTCGACATCAACGGTGCGTGCTTAATGGCCGCCGGCAGCGCGCCCATTCCCATGACCGCATAACTGGGCACGATCGGCAGGTTGTTGGCCGGAAACATGCGCGGTAACGCGATGCCGGACAACACGCGACGGCCGGATGCAGAGTGCAGCTATCGATCGCGCCCCCGGTCACCAACATCTGATTCCGCATTCAAAGATCCAGCCCGCGTGTCCACTGCCCCCCGTGACGGGGTGGACCTCGCCGCCTCTGACCAGCAACCGTATCCAGCCCAGCAGCTCGGCCGTTGCCACGTCATCGCGCGCGCAAAACCAGCGGCGCTGCGCATGACTTTCAGCCCAGGATTTCAGCCAAAACTCCGCCTCGGAACCGCGTGGCCGAGCCTTGTCCGCGCAGTTTCAAGCAGCTATCCACGGCCAGACTTCATGGCGAACCCTGCTCACGTTTTGCGCAATCCAGCTAGCACGCCGCGCACGCGTCTCCCCTCGAATCCCTGATTCCGAACGCTCCCCACAGGCCCGTTTTGGACCACTGCAAGGGCAAAAATCCGGGTGGCTCCCGTCACGTTTTCCAGGCTAAAACGCCTGATTCCAACCCCGTTTTGTCAGAAACGCCCTGTGGATAACTCCTAAGTAGCGTGCTTGTGCACATGTTGTGGAGGCAAGTTGAACAAGCAGGGGTTTCGGACGTGGTCCAAAATCTTGTCCAACTTCAGCTTTTTTCCCACACAGAGTTCTTGCACAAGCAAAAACACGCGCAAGGCGATGAAAAGAAAGAGGTTTTCAAGGTTAAGGTAGTTATCCACAGCCCTTATTAATCATTAGTCTTTATATAAAGAAAAAAAAAGGAAAAGCCAAACATGCTTTCCCATTCCGCCCATCCACCGCCCCCCGGACTGCGTCCATGCGTATCCTCCTGATCGAAGATGAAGCTGAACTTGCCCGCTGGCTGTCCAGAAGCCTGGCCAGACATGCCGGCTTCGTCGTGGAGTGGGCTGATGACGGACTGGTTGCTGAAAGAAGGCTCGCCGTCGAAGATTTCGATGCGGTCATCCTGGATCTGGGATTACCCGGCATGGATGGCCATACTTTGCTGGCGAAGATTCGCGCGCGGGACGACCGTACGCCGGTGCTGGTCTTGACCGCGCGCGATTCACTGGCCGAGAGAATCGGAACACTTCACGAGGGAGCGGACGATTTCCTGCCGAAACCCTTTGTTGTGGAAGAGTTGGAAGCGCGGTTGATCGCGCTGATTCGACGAAGCCGCGGGCGCGAACATCCGCGTCTGGCGCTGGGAAACCTGGTTTTTGAAACTTCCGCGCAAAAATTCACGGTGGACGGACAGCCTTTGCAGTTATCCCCACGTGAACACGCCGTGCTTCGAGTGCTGATCCAGAAAAGCGGCGAACCCATCAACAAGCAGCAGATCCTGGACCGCATCCTCACGGACGATGCCGACATCAACCTGGAAGCCATCGAGGTCCTGGTTCACCGGTTGCGCAAAAAATTGGCGGAAACCGGTGTTCAGATCGTGACCATGCGCGGCATGGGGTACTGCCTGGAGAACCTTGTTGACAACTAGAAGTCCGCAAAACAGCGTTGATTTTTCGGCGAAAAAACGCGCCCGGACGCTGAAAACGCAGTTGCTCTGGTGGCTGATTCCGACGCTGGTCTTCGTGATGATGGGTGCGCTCTGGCTGTCCAACCACCAGTTGCGCAACCAGGTCGACCATGCCTACGACCGTTCACTCGCCGGCGCGCTTCGCGCGATCGACCACAACATATCCACAGCCAGCGGTGGATTAGCCATGGAGCAGCCGTACCTGATGCTTGAATTTTTCGAGCTGACGGCCAATGGCAGCGTGTTCTACCGGGTTGCGACCGAAGACGGGCTGGCCGAAATCGGCCATCCCGGGCTGCCCCTGCCTGAGCAGCCCCTGGTTTCAGGCGAACCTCGTTTTTTCTACGCGAACTACCAGGGACAGCCCGTCCGGGTGGCGGCGCTGGCGCGGCCCATGGATCCGCCCCTGTATGCAAACCAGGGCGGCCGGGTCATCGTGCAGGTCGCGGAGGGCCTTGAGAGCCGTCAGGCGTTCCTCCACAAGGTTTTGGTGCGCTCGGTGGAGCGGGACCTTGCTGTCATCCTGATCAGCGTCCTGGTGATCATCCTGGGCGTTTTCATGGCTTTGCGCCCCCTCGAGCGGCTGCGGCAGGAAGTCAAAGGCCGGTCTGCAGACGATTTAAGCCCCGTCAGCGCGTCCGAGATGCCAGGTGAGGTCCTACCCCTGGTGGCGGCTGTAAACCTCCACATGGCCCGTTTTGCGGCCTTGGGGAGGGTGCAGGCGCAGTTCCTGGACGACGCTTCGCACCAATTGCGTACGCCTTTGTCGGTTTTGCGGACCCAGACGGCCTACGCCTTGCGCGAAACAGACCCCCAGGAGGTCCGTACAGCCCTTCTGGCGATGCAGGAGGGGTTGGACAGGGCCGTACGCACCACCAACCAGATGCTCGCGCTGGCGCGCGCTAAAGACGCCTCCCTGGCCGAAGGCGGTTTTTCGCCCGAACCGGTGGACCTGGTCGACTTGGCCGACGGGGTGATCCGTACCCAATTACCCAATGCCCGCGCCCGGCAGTTGGATATCGGCCTGGAGGCCGACCACGGGCCGGTTTTCGTCAGCGGGGCCGAGTGGCTGTTGCGAGAAGCGGTCAGCAACCTGGTCGACAACGCCATCCGCTATGCATCCGCCGGCGGCGTGGTGACCGTCCGGATCGAGACCGACGCCGGTCAGGCCCGGCTTCTCGTCGAAGACGACGGCCCCGGGATGTCGGACGAGGACATCGCCCGGGCGTGCGTGCGCTTTCGCCGGGGCGCGGCCGGCAAGAACACCTCCGGGGCAGGTCTGGGACTGGCGATCGTCGGCACCATCGCGGAAATTCTGGGCGCCCGGCTCGTGCTCGAGAACCGCATCGGACAACCGGGCCTGCGCGCGGCGTTGGTGTTTTCCCTGGAAACCGGACCGGATGCTGCGCCGCGTCACGAAATCGGCCGAAATTGAAAGGTTATGGAAAGCTTCGGTTTTGTACGGTTGCGTCCACTGGAGCCGCTGGACGCGATCATTCGCCGCAGCGCCGCTGCCAGCGATACCTAGACCTATAAATCCTGGAGACGCAAGAATGCAGACGATCCTGAAGCTGCGCATCGCAGCCATGGCGGCGCTTGGCGCCATCACCCTGTCCCTCGGCACCGCCAATGCTGCCGACGAGCCCCGTCGCCCCGAGTGCATCGCGCCGGCGCAACCCGGCGGCGGGTTCGACCTGACATGCCGCCTGGCCACCGAAGGCCTGAAGCAGAGTGGGGCGCTCAAGAGCGCCATGCGCATCGTCTACATGCCCGGCGGCATCGGCGCGGTGGCGTACAACAACATCGTGGCCCAGCATCCGAACGAGCCGGGCACGATCGTCGCGTTCTCCGGCGGTTCGCTGCTGAACCTGGCGCAGGGAAAATTCGGCAAATACAACGTCAACGACGTGCGCTGGCTGGCCGCGATCGGCACCGACTACGGCGTGGCCGTGGTGCGCAACGACTCCCCGTACACCGACCTGAAGAGCCTGATGGACGCCTTCAAGCAGGATCCGACCAAGATCGTGCTGGGCGCGGGCGGCACCGTGGGCAGCCAGGACTGGATGAAGGCCGCGCTGACCGCCAAGGCGGCGGGCGTGGACTTCAAGAAAATGCGCTTTGTCGCCTTCGAAGGCGGCGGCGAGGCCGTGACGGCGCTGCGCGGCGGCCATATCCAGGCCTACATGGGCGATGCGGCCGAAGCATTCACGATGCTCGAAGGCGGCGCTCCGATCCGCGTGCTGGCGGTCTTCAATGACCAGCGTCTGCCCGGCAAGCTGGGTTCGGTGCCCACCGCCAAGGAACAGGGCTACGACATCGTCTGGCCGATCATCCGTGGCTTCTACGTCGGTCCCAAGGTGTCTGACGCCGACTACCAGTTCTGGGTGGACGCGTTCAACAAGACGACGGCCGCACCCGAGTTCGAGAAGCTGCGCCAGCAGCAGGGCCTGTTCCCCTTCAACAAGACCGGCCCCGAACTGGACGCCTACGTCAAAAACCAGGTCAAACAGTACGGCGAACTTGCCGACACCTTCGGCCTGATCAAAAAGTAAGCCGGCCGCAAGGCCTGACCCTCAATCGCGCCCGCAAGGACATCCTGCCGCCCGCCTGGGCCGGCGGCAGGGGGGCCGCTGCGTCACGTGATCCGACTTGAACGGAAACCTGGACCATGAATGATCGAATCCTGGGCATTGCCGCCCTGGCGCTGGCCGTCTTCATGACGGCCGCCGGCTGGAGCATCGAGGCGCCTTTCGCCTACGAACCCGTCGGACCCCGCGCCTTCCCGCTATTGCTGGCGCTGATCATCGGCCTGTGCGGCCTGCGGCTCGTCTACAAGGGCGGCCACGCCGTTGAGCGCAACCCCGCCGGCGCGAACGGGCGCATCGCGTTGATGGTGGTGTTCGTGACCGTCTATGCGTTTCTCTTCCAGTGGCTGGGCTTCATTGTCGCCACGTCGCTCATGACGATCTTCGTGGGCCGCTTGTTCGGCGGCAGCTGGGTCAAGTGCGCGATCGGCGGCGTGGTCATGAGCATTTTCTTTTTCGTGCTGTTCGACAAGGTGCTGGACGTTGTCCTGCCCGGCGGACTGCTGGAGAACCTGATATGAGCGGCATTCTCGATCATCTGTCGATAGGTTTTGGCGTCGCGTTTTCGCTGACGAACCTGCTGGTGGCCGCCATCGGTTCCTTCATCGGGACCATGGTGGGCGTGCTGCCGGGGCTGGGGCCGGTCAACGGCGTGGCGATGCTGATCCCCATCGCCTTCGCCATGAACCTTCCGCCCGAAACGGCGCTGATCCTGCTGGCGGCGGTATACGTGGGCGCGGAGTATGGCGGACGCATCACCGCGATCCTGCTGAACGTGCCGGGCGAAGCCAGCGCCATCATGACGACGCTGGACGGATATCCGCTGGCGCGGCAGGGCCTGGCCAACGTGGCGTTGTCGTTGTCTGCGTGGTCCGCGTTCTTTGGCGCCATCGTGTCGGTGGTGGGCATCATCCTGCTCGCGCCGCTGCTGGCGAAATGGGCGCTCGCGTTTGGCCCCGCCGAATACTTCGTGCTGATGATCTTTGCGTTCTGCTGCCTGACCAGCCTGCTCGGCAAGCAGCCGATCAAAGGTGTGCTGGCGGCCATGATCGGTCTGTCCATTTCGGTGGTGGGCGTGGATGCGAACTCCGGCGTCTACCGCTACACATTCGAGTCCGTGCATCTGGCCGACGGCATCGATTTCGTCGTGGTGGTCATCGCATTGTTCGCCGTTAGCGAGATGCTGGAAATGCTTGAGAAGGTGATGGCCGGCCACAGCGTGGAGGTCAAGCCCAGTGGCCGCAAACTCTTCAATCTGAAGGAGATGGCGTACACGTGGTGGAGCGTCGTGCGCAGCGCGCTCGTGGGCTTCGGCGTGGGCGTGCTGCCCGGCGCAGGCGCCAGCGTGGCGGCTGCGGTCGCGTACTCGCAGGAAAAACGCATCATCGAAGCCAAGGATCCGGAAGCCAAGTTCGGCAAGGGCGATATGCGCGGCCTCGTCGCGCCGGAAGCCGCCGCGACCGCATCGGCGATCGGCTCGTTCGTTCCGATGCTGACGCTGGGCGTGCCGGGCTCGGGCACCACTGCGGTGATGATGGGCGCGCTGACGCTCTACAACATCACGCCGGGACCGGTCCTGTTCGACACCAAGCCGGAACTGGTGTGGGGTCTGATCGCATCGCTGTTCGTGGCGAACGTGCTGCTGTTCGTGATGAACGTGCCGCTGGTTCGGTTCTTCTCCAAGGTGCTGTCCGTGCCTGGCTGGCTGATGGTGCCGGGCATCCTGTGCATCAGCTATATCGGCGTGTATGCAATCAACGCGGGCACGTTCGATCTGCTGTTGGTCGCGGGCATCGGCACGCTGGGGTATTTCCTGCGCAAGTTCGGTGTCCCGATGGCGCCGCTGGTGCTGGGCGTCGTGCTGGGCAACATGATGGAACAGAACCTGCGGCGCGCGCTGTCGATGACGGATGGCGACGTGGGCGTGCTGTTCGCAAGCCCCGTGTCGATCGCACTGTGGGTGGGCGCGGCGGCTGTCGTTATCGTGCCGCAGATCCTGCGCCGCATGCGCGCAGCGAAAAGGGTTGCCGCTGGACCGGTCTGATGACGCGGGCCCGCGCACCGGCCGATGCGCGGGTTGACGCAAAGCAAGGCCGGAAAATGTTCAGGGGCGCCTTTCGGCGCCCCTTTTTTTCAAGCATATTGCAGGTGATGCACCCGCGCTTTCATATATGAGCTTTTACTCAGATATTGAACGATCAAACCTGCTTCAGACGCTCGAGCGCCGCGTCCAGCGTCGCGTCCTTCTTGGCAAAGCAGAAGCGCACGATCCGATGATTGGATTCAGGCGCATCGGGCTGACGATAGAACGCGGACACCGGAATCACGGTCACGCCATGGTTGACGGTCAGGTCGCGCGCAAAGTCGGCTTCGTTCTGTTTGGAGATCTGGCTGTAGTCAGCCAGAAGGAAGAACGTGCCCGGGCTGGGCAGCGGCCGGAATCGCGTCTGCGCCAGGCCTTGCGACAAGCGGTCCCGCTTGGCCTGATAAAACGCCGGCAGGTCCAGGTAGGGCTTGGGATCGCGCATGAACTCGGCCAGCGCGAACTGCATCGGCGACGGCACCGTGAACACCATGAACTGATGCACCTTGCGCAGCTCGGCGCTCAGTTGGCGCGGGGCGCAGCAATAGCCGATCTTCCATCCGGTGGTGTGATAGGTCTTGCCGAACGACGAGATCACGAACGCATGTTCGGCGAGCAGGGGGCGGCGTGCCACGCTGGCATGCGGCTTGCCGTCGAACACGATGTGCTCGTAGACCTCGTCCGAGACCAGCAGCACGCCCGTGTCGCGGACGATGGCTTCAAGCGCATCCAGATCGCTGTCGTCGAGCACCGCGCCGGTGGGGTTGTGCGGAAAGTTCAGCATCAACAGGCGGGTCTTGGACGTGATGGCGTCGCGCACGCGCTGCCAGTCGATGCGGTAATACGGATCGGCTTCGGTGGGCGCGCGCAGCGGCACGGGAACCGCGGTGCCGCCGGCCAGACGAATCGCCGGCAGGTACGAGTCATAGCACGGCTCGATCACCACCACCTCGTCGCCGCTGCCCACTGCGGCAAGCACCGTGGCCATCAGCGCCTCGGTGGCGCCGCTGGTCACCGTGATCTCGGTTTCGGGATCGTAGGCATGGCCGTAGAGTTCACGCGTCTTGGCCGCGATGGCTTCGCGCAGCGGCGCGACGCCCGGCATGTACGGATATTGGTTGTGGCCGTCGGCCATCGCCTTGGTGACCAGCGCACACAGGGCGGGGTCCGGATCGAAGTCAGGAAAGCCCTGGCCCAGGTTGATGGCCTTGTGCTCGATGGCCAGGCGGCTCATCACGGTGAATATGGTGGTGCCGACGTCGGGGAGTTTGGAGCGGATCATGTTGGACGCGAAGTGAACACGGGTAGCCGAGGAAAGTTTTCGTAAGTATCCCACTAACTCATAATTCATTTTTCATGAGC
Source organism: Achromobacter sp. (assembly GCF_032113835.1). GTDB lineage: Bacteria > Pseudomonadota > Gammaproteobacteria > Burkholderiales > Burkholderiaceae_B > Achromobacter. The sequence goes on from NZ_DAMCTG010000057.1 coordinate 13,448, forward strand.
TTCTAACGCGGATCGGATTGTGGTTCAGAATATGTGGGTGCGAGTGCTGGGCGGGTTTGGTATTGCGCTGGCTGGCGCGTTGCTCGCGGTGTGGGCCCACCTGCCGCTGCCGTGGATGTTGGGCGCGTTGCTGCTGACCGCGAGCACGCGGATTGCCGGCGTGCGCACCGCATGCCCGCGGCCGGCGCGCAACGCGGGCCAATGGGTCATCGGCGCATCGTTGGGGCTGTATTTCACGCCGCAGGTCATTGGACATATCGGCAGCAACGCCGGTCCCATCATCGTGGGGATGCTGTTCGCGTTGGCGCTCGCATTTCTGGGTACCGCCATTCTGCGGCGCTATACCGATGTGGACTTCAAGACAGCATGGTTTTCATCGGCCATCGGCGGCGCAAGTGAAATGGCCAACCTGGCCGAACGTCATGGCGCCCGAATCGATCGGGTGGCCACCGCGCACAGTGTGCGCGTGTTGCTGGTGGTGGTGACGGTGCCTTTCATATTCCAGTGGTGGGGCGTGGCGGGTCTGGATCCCACCGTGCCGGGGCCGCGCGACGTACATGCGCTTGGACTTGCTGCGCTGGTGGCCCTGACCATCGCTGGCGGCGCCGTATTTACGAAGTTGCGGTTGCCCAATCCCTGGGTGCTCGGGCCCATGCTTGTCGCGATGGTGTTGACCGCGTCGAGCATCGAACTCTCCGCGTTGCCTGACTATGTGCCGAAGGCCGGCCAGCTCCTCATCGGCTGGTCGCTTGGCGACCGCTACCGGCCCGATTTTTTCCGCGCCGCACCGCGTTTCATGACGGCGGTGGCGGGCTTCACGGTGTTGGCATTAGCGCTGGCCTTTGGCGTGGGCGCGCTGCTGTCGTTGTGGTCTGCGGCGCCCATTCCCACCTTGATTCTGGGCACGACGCCGGGCGGCATTGCCGAGATGGCGATCACCGCCAAAGTGCTGCAGCTTGGCGTCCCCGTGGTGACGGCGTTTCACGTTACGCGCATGGTTTTCGTGGTGATCGTGACGGGTCCCCTTTATGCAATTCTGGCGCGGCGGAACTGGTAATTCCGCCTAGCGGTATTGCCGTTCCAGTGAAAAAAATGCGACATTGGGGTAAACAACTATATGACTCGGTAATGCCGGATGAGTATGCTGATTCCGCAGTTGATTCAAGCGCGCGCAGACTCGTTTCTGCCGCTCTGGCGACAAGCGGGAACACTGGTTTTGCACCGATCGTTCAGTTCGCACGGCGTCCTTGATTCATTGCATTTCGATTTAATTACAGGACGCTAGAAAAAATGGCTCAGAAGGGCAAAGTCAAGTGGTTCAACGCTGACAAGGGTTTCGGTTTCATCACGCCGGACGTGGGCGGCACCGATGTGTTCGCACACTTTTCCGCCATCCAGGGTCGCGGCTATCGCAGCCTGAACGAAGGCCAGGAAGTCGAATACGAAGTTAAAGATGGTCCGAAAGGACCTCAAGCGGCCGAAATTCGCCCGCTCTAAATCGGGAAATCCCAATTTCCCGTCAGCCAGGCTCGGCCTGGCTACAACGCCCCAAGACCCTCCGGTCTGGGGCGTTGTTTCATTTGGCGGCTCCCTTTGAGCTGGGCCGGGGTTTCCGTGCAGCGCGGTACAGGTTTGCCGCAGCCGCTGTAGCCCTCCGACATTCCCTTCGGCCAAGCGTATTTTCCAGTTTGTTAGTGTTCACTAACATATTCTCGAGCACTGGATAACTCTGTGGATAATTATTTCCGGACATGAGCATGTAGCTGCTCAGTAATGAAGCAATCGGGCTTCATTGAACCGGGTTTTGCACAGATTTCTGCATTAATGCAGGCAGCGTCTTTCTGTTTCCCGTGAATAGGTGACCATGCCCCAGCTCGGAGGCGTAGAGGCAGTTTAATTGGCGTTTTCATAGGGAAACGCGTGGGTTTCTCCGGTATTTAAGAGCGCAGATCTAACGTATTTCCACGGCGTCCGAGCTCGATTTCGGTCTATCAGGGGGCCCGGATAGCCAAACTGACGACTGTTGTTCACAAAGATATCCCCATGCCGGTTATGCACAGATTTAGGCCCCTCGTTATCCAAATTGATGGTCCGCGCCTGTGGATAGAAATGGGGATATCGCCGAAAGGGTGAGTGCCTGGGAACGGGAATTGCGGGGTGAGGACGACGGCCATCGTCAGCCGGCCGAGCGGGTTGTGCGGTTCGGTTGCCGGGTAGTTCATCGGCGAATTCTCATTCCCGACTTTTCCACAGCGTTTCACATGAAGCTGTGGACGCCTCGGCCATATGGATGATGGCGGGGCAGTGGAAGTGCGAGGAAGATAATTGTCGGGTCGGTGAACTGTGCACGAGGGGCGCATACCGTCCAGCGGGAGTTTGGGGTGGGGATAATTTTGTGAATAAGCCTCCCACTTTCCAGATTGCGCGGTTTGACCGTGAGCTTGGGAAAGAGTTCAGCAGGTCGATCGATGCCGTTTTCCGCTTTCACGGTGGCATATCCGTTTCGGGCTTCATCCTTGATTTTTAAAGCAGATTCGAGCTTTCTGTTTGAACGTGCGCACCAGGGTTGGTAGTCGGGATCAGCTTGGCAGCGCATCGGCTTCTTGATTTCGGCGCACCTCAGTTTCTGTGGATAAATCATCTCTCACTGGCTAGGGCAAGAGTTTCAAGCGTTCAGATCTGCGAGTCGTTACGTCGATGCGGCCGGTTTGTATTACCTGCGCCGCGGCACCGATTTTGATTTCGACATTCCTGGCCGCTGTGTTTTGGTTGTTGATAAGAATGTGCGTAACCCGGACTTTGTGCGAGACAACTGGACTCTTTTCATAGAGAGTTGCGGCGGGCTGGAGTCTGTGGATAAACCGGATGTCTGACTTGGTGCCGTACGCCAGGTCGGGTCGTCTGGCAGATCTTGTCCGCATTGCGGGATGCGCTAACGGCAACCTGTATGGGCAGCGCCATCTAGCTGGTGGGCAACGTTGGGGACAACGCGTTTGTTGATTCACGTGCCGACATGCAAGTCTCAGGCGCGATCGGTTGGCGGTTAACTGCGAGAGGCAGTGCTTCGGTTAACTATCTTTAGTCGCGCTGTGAATGAAAAAAATGATTTTTTCGGGCAAGGGGTAGGTAAGGGTCGAATAAATCGTTATTTTTCATCTTTCTTACCTTTTCGGATCTCGGCTCATTTAAGGCGACCCGCGAGCGCGGACTGAAGGTGGAATCGCCTCGATTGCGAGTGTCCGTTGGTGGATGACGGTGGCGGCACGTGCGACCTTTGCGCCAGGCTTCGAGGACGGTGCGTCTCAGGTCCATGTTTCACGTGGAACATGGTCGGTGGCTTGGTCGAATTCCTCGGACGGCCTGTTTCACGTGGAACATCTCCATTAAAGGGGTGTGGGCGCCTACCTTAGCCGCCGGGAAGCTGCCAGCAAGCGTGGGACATCGCAGACCGTCCTCTCATTTCGAACGCCGCGCTACGTCTCGCCTTGACCATCTCTCCCTTTGTGCCGTCGCTCCGGGCAATGATTGTTTACCCCGATGGGACTTCGGCTTCGCTTTCGGGCTGCGGAGTATTTGCGCAGGGCTTTTAGGCCGTCGAGCGAGCGAAAGTCAGGCGTTGTTCCACGTGAAACCTTCTGTGCTTCTCCCATCGTTGCCGTCCGCAGATCTTATGAAGTGCAGTTCGGCCGGGTGACGCAGGGCGATTACGGGGATATATCGCGTAGGGAATCAACACTTGGCGGTTTCACAGGCGCGAGGTTGCCCGGCGCTTGCACGGCCCTTTGCTCGGTATGCATGAAGGGTGGTGGGCGCTGACACGCGTTAGGTACGCATGTTCCACGTGAAACAGTCTTGGACTCCTGGCGGTGAGGCCGTATCGAAACGGCGCTCTCGAGGTTGGCGCACCCAATGCGCAGCGGGTCAGGCTCGACAAGGCCCATTCCGCGTGGTGACCAGGCTGCGTCATTACCTAGCGGGGCTATTCACATAGCCCCAGGGGAGAGGCCGAAGTCTAGGGGGGTTAGAACTGGGCAGCGCTCAGCACGGGGTGCGTCTGCGTAGCCATCTCAGTGGTGACAACATCCGGATCGGAGCTGCACGAATGCTTGCGGGCGCAGGCGTTCGCCTCCGTCGCGGCGAGAGAACGTGGATCCTGGATTGGGCCGCACTAGTCATAACCCTATAAGCCTCAGATAGCCCATGTTCCACGTGAAACATTGAGGGGGGGTCGGACTCTGAGCAATGCGCAAAGTGATGATTAATGATCCGTCGTTGGCTTCGACGAGCGCCGACGTCGCGTCGGGTGTCGCAGTAGTGCGCAGTGGCGTCCACCTCAAAGCTCCGGGTAATGTTTACTCGAACTCTTGTTGGGGAGGGCGGCGTGACATATCAGGGCCGCCGCAGAATCTCGAGATGTTTCACGTGAAACGTACTATGCCTCTATCGCTTGCGTTTCAAGCCGCACCTACGATCGACCAAGTTCAAAGTTAGTTTGGCTCGGCCGATCCGCACGTACTCGGAAGAAGGGAAGGATGCGGACTCTGTCCAGGTGGCAAGCGCCTCAGGGCTAGAAAACTGACCGGGCTGCCAATGTTCCACGTGAAACATCGGCTCCATAACTCCGTCTCGTACTCAGTCGACAAACGACGCCGATGTTTCACGTGGAACACTCCGATAATCGCAGGCAGATGCCGATATCCCTGACGGCGCCCCTCAACGGTCCCGCACGCTGCCTAGACCCCACCTCAACACCACATAAAACAACCTGCCTGCATGTTTCACGTGAAACATGCAACCCCTGCCTCTATAATGAGCGCCGATCGCTCTCTTCTTTACCTCCCCCCATCATGGACTATCCCCGCGAATTCGATGTCATCGTCGTCGGTGGCGGCCACGCCGGCACCGAGGCGGCACTGGCTGCTGCCCGTACCGGTGCGCAGACGCTGCTGCTCACGCACAACATCGAGACCCTTGGCCAAATGTCTTGCAATCCGTCCATCGGCGGAATCGGCAAAGGCCACCTCGTAAAAGAGGTGGACGCGCTCGGCGGGGCCATGGCTTTGGCAACCGACGAGGCCGGCATCCAGTTCCGAATTCTGAACGGGTCGAAGGGTCCGGCAGTGCGCGCAACGCGCGCGCAGGCCGATCGTGTTCTGTACCGCAAGGCGATCCGCGGACGCCTCGAGAATCAGCCGAACTTGTGGTTGTTCCAACAGGCAGTTGAAGATCTGATGGTGGAGGGGGATCGTGTCGTCGGCGCCGTCACGCAGGTCGGCTTGAAGTTCCGTGCCAAGACGGTCGTGCTGACCGCCGGTACTTTCCTGAATGGCCTGATCCACGTGGGCCTGCAGAACTACTTGGGCGGCCGAGCCGGTGATCCGCCCGCGATCTCCCTGGGTCAGCGCTTGAAGGAACTCCAGCTCCCCCAAGGCCGCCTCAAGACCGGCACGCCGCCGCGCATTGATGGCCGCACCATCAACTACCCCATCCTGGAAGAACAGCCCGGCGACCTGGACCCGATCCCGGTGTTCTCGTACATGGGCAACGTGGCCATGCACCCGCGCCAGTTGCCGTGCTGGATCACTCACACCAACGCGCGCACGCATGACATCATCCGTGGTGGCCTTGATCGCTCGCCGATGTACAGTGGCGTCATCGAAGGCGTGGGTCCGCGCTATTGCCCGTCCATCGAAGACAAGATCCATCGGTTTGCCGACAAGCAGTCGCACCAGGTCTTCCTGGAACCGGAAGGGCTGGACACGCACGAGGTCTATCCCAACGGCGTCTCGACCAGTCTGCCGTTCGATGTGCAGCTGGATCTGATCCATTCGCTGCCCGGTCTTGAGAACGCCCACATCATGCGACCTGGCTACGCCATCGAATACGACTACTTCGATCCACGTGGACTCAAGAGCACGCTCGAAACCAAGGCAATAGAAGGGCTTTACTTCGCCGGACAGATCAACGGCACCACCGGCTACGAAGAAGCTGCGGCCCAAGGCCTGCTGGCTGGCGTGAACGCCGCACTGAAGTCGCTGGACCGCGAGCAGTGGACGCCGCGCCGCGACGAAGCCTATCTCGGCGTGCTGGTCGACGACCTGGTCACGCGCGGCGTGACCGAGCCATACCGCATGTTCACGTCCCGCGCCGAATATCGCCTGAGCCTGCGCGAAGACAATGCCGATCTGCGCCTGACCGAAATCGGCCGCCAACTCGGAATTGTCGACAATACACGTTGGGACGCGTTCAACCGCAAGCGCGACGCGGTCGCCGCCGAAGTCGAGCGCCTGAAGTCTTCGTGGGTGAATCCGCGACTGCTGCCCGCCGAGGTGGCCGAACCGCTGCTCGGCAAGGCCATTGAACGTGAGTACTCACTAGCAGACTTGTTGAAACGACCGAACGTGACCTACGAAGCCTTGATGGCCGCCCAAAACGCGGACGGCACGTTGCTGGCTGGCCCGGGTGTCGTCGAGGACGAAGTGCTGTCGGAGCAGGTCGAGATTCAGGTCAAGTACGCCGGCTATATCGCGCGCCAACAGGATGAAGTGCAAAAGCACATCGCCCATGAACAGCAGCCGATCCCGGCGGACGTCGACTACGACGCCGTGACCAGCCTGTCCTTTGAAGTGCGCCAGAAACTCAAGACGCATCGTCCGGAAACGATCGGCCAGGCCGCGCGCATTTCCGGCGTCACGCCGGCGGCCATTTCGCTCCTGCTCATTCACCTGAAGCGCCTGCATTACGGCTCGCGCAAGCAAGCGGCATGAGCGCGCCCGCCAATCAGGCCGGCACCGACATGGCCGGCCGACTCACTCGCGCATGCGAGCAGCTGGGCGTGGACGCCGACGATGGCGCCATCGCCAAGCTGCTCAATTACCTGGCGCAAATGCAGCGCTGGAATCGCACCTACAACCTGACTGCGATCCGCGATCCGCAGCAGATGCTCGTGCAGCACCTGTTCGATAGTCTCGCGGCCGTAAAGCCCTTCAGCGAAGCGCTGGCCGCGCCCGATGCCCCGGCCAAGGTCTACGACGTCGGCTCGGGTGGCGGGCTGCCTGGCGTCGTCCTGGCCATCATGCGGCCCCAGTGGTCCGTGACCTGCGTTGACGCTGTCGAAAAGAAGACCGCGTTCGTTCGTCAGATGAGCGGCGCGCTGGGTTTGCCCAACCTGCAATCGCAGCATGCGCGTATCGAAACACTGGACGCTGCCGAGTGCAACATCGTGACGTCGCGAGCGTTTGCATCATTGGATGATTTTGCGCAACTCGCGGGTCGCCACGTAGCCAAGAATGGTACCCTCGTCGCCATGAAGGGCAAGCTCCCCGAAGAAGAAATTCAGGCGCTGCACGCGCGTGGGGAATGGCAAGTCGACCATATTCAGCCGCTCCACGTCCCGGAGCTGCAAGCAGAACGCTGCCTGATCTGGATGCGCCGCAGTCAAGGAACCCTATGAAGAACATACCCCCCAGCACATCCGCCCGCGTATTCTGCATTGCCAATCAGAAGGGCGGTGTGGGCAAGACGACGACCGCCATCAATCTGGCGGCGGGCCTTGCCACGCACAACCAACGCGTGCTGCTGGTGGACCTGGACCCGCAAGGCAATGCCACGATGGGTAGCGGCATCGACAAGAATTCGCTGGAGTCCAACCTGTACCAGGTGCTGATCGGCGAATCCACCATCGAACAGTCGCGCGTGAAGTCGGAATCCGGCGGTTACGACGTGCTGCCCGCCAACCGTGAACTATCCGGCGCCGAGATCGACCTTGTGCAGATGGAACAGCGCGAACGCCAACTGAAGGCCGCCATCGACACCGTCGCGACCCAGTACGACTTCGTGCTCATCGACTGCCCGCCCACGCTGTCCCTGCTTACCCTCAATGGCCTGGCTGCCGCGCATGGCGTCATCATTCCGATGCAATGCGAGTACTTCGCGCTCGAAGGCCTGTCCGATCTGGTCAACACCATCAAGCGCGTGCATCGCAACATCAACGACGACCTGCGCGTCATCGGCTTGCTGCGTGTCATGTTCGACCCGCGCATGACGCTGCAACAGCAGGTGTCGGCGCAACTTGAATCGCACTTCGGCGACAAGGTCTTCAAGACCGTCGTGCCGCGCAACGTGCGGCTGGCCGAAGCACCCAGTTACGGGATGCCGGGCGTCGTGTATGACCGCGCGTCACGCGGCGCGCAGGCATACATTTCGTTCGGCGCCGAAATGATAGAGCGCGTCAGGAAGGACCTGAACTAGCCGTCCCCCATGTCCAGCGCCGCGCTCTTTTTTCCGCCCCAGACAGCCATCTCCACGCCGCCCGCCGACGTGCGCGATGCGCTGCGCGTGCGGCTCGAAGACGCGGCGCTCAACGCCACCGCGGTCAGCGCGCAGCTGCTCTATGATGGCTGGCTGGTGCGTTTCGCCCAATCGCCGGCCAAGCGGGTCCGCAGCATCAATGTGCTGGGGTTATCCACACGTCCTTTGGATGAGCGGCTGGCGTATTGTTCATCGTTGTATGCGCGCCAGGGTTTGCCCATGGTGCTGCGCATCACCTCCATCGGCCCCGATTTTTCGCTCGACGCCGAACTGGAGGCCCGCGGTTATATCTACACCGGTGAGACTCGCGTCATGAGCACGCCGCTCGCTCCACGCGCAAGCGTCAGGAGCGATCTGCATTTCAGCATGGTCGATGCCGACCGCTTCGCGGCGGCGGTCGGGGCGTTGCGCGGCTCGCCTGCCGCGCACATCGGCGAACATCAGGCGCGCCTGCAAGGCCTGGCTGTGGATAAGCAGCCGGTGCTCGCCACCGACGCGGCAGGGCAAGTGGTTGTTGCGGGCATGGCCGTGCGCGACGGCGATCTGCTCGGTCTGTTCGACATCGTTACCCATCCCGGACATCGGCGCAAAGGCTACGCCGCCGTCCTGATGGAGCATTTGCTGGCCGAAGGGGCCGCCGGCGGCGCCAGGACGGCCTACCTGCAAGTCGAGCCGGAAAACACCGCGGCGCGGACGCTGTACGCCCGCTACGGATTCAAAGACTGTTACGCGTATTGGTACCGCCTGCCCGCCGAGCAGGCGGACACCTGAGCCCGGCGCTCAGGATACAAAGACAGAAGGAAAGAGGATTTAATTATGGCCACCAAGAAACCCAAGGGATTGGGTCGCGGACTGGACGCCTTGCTGGGCGCCGATGCGCCCGCCATCGACAACATCGGCAAGGCTGTCGCCAAGCCCGAGGGTCCGCCTTCCACCCTGCCCATCTCGAAGATGCGCGCCGGCAAATACCAGCCGCGCACGCGCATGGACGAAGGGGCCCTGGGCGAGCTGGCCGAATCGATTCGCACGCAAGGCATCATGCAGCCGATTCTCGTGCGTGCACTGGGCGATGTGCCCGGCCACTACGAGATCATCGCGGGTGAACGGCGTTTTCGCGCGGCGCAGCTTGCCGGCCTGAAAGAAGTGCCGGTACTGGTGCGCGAGGTCGCCGACGAAAATGCGGCCGTCATGGCGCTGATCGAAAACATCCAGCGCGAAGATCTGAATCCGCTGGAAGAAGCGCACGGCGTGCGCCGTCTGCTCGATGAGTTCGGCCTGACGCACGAACAGGCCGCGCAGGCCATCGGCCGTTCGCGCTCCGCCACCAGCAATCTGCTGCGGCTGCTGAACCTGGCCGCGCCCGTGCAGACCATGCTGCTGGCCGGTGACGTCGACATGGGCCATGCCCGCGCGCTGCTCGCCGTCGACGCGGCCACGCAGATCCAGCTTGCCAACCAGATCATCGCGCGCCGCCTGTCGGTGCGAGAGGCCGAAAAGCTCGTCGCCAAGACCGCCAAGGAGGCCGAAGCGTCGGCCTCGCCCAAGAAGAAAACCAATGGCGTGTCGCGCGACCTGACGCGTCTCGAAGAAGCGCTGTCCGACCACCTTGGCACGCGCGTCGCGCTGAAAGTGGGCGCCAAGGAAAAGGGGCAGATCGTCATCGACTTTCATGGCTGGGAGCACCTGAACTCGCTCCTCGAGCGCCAGGGCCTTTCCGGAGCCGTGGATGCCTGAACGCGCATTGCCCGTCATTGCGGTGCTCGCAACGGGCGGCACGATTGCAGGCGCCCAGGCTGACGCTACGTCCGCGGGCTACAAGTCCGGCACGTTTTCCGTGAACGACCTGCTCGCCGCGGTACCGCAGCTTGCCGGCATTGCCGAGATCCGCGCCGAGCAGGTCGCCAATGTGGGCAGCCAGAACATGACGCACGACGTCTGGCGCGCGCTGGCGCAGCGCGTGGACACGCTTTGCCAGGACGCTTCAGTGGCCGGCATCGTCATCACCCACGGCACGGACACGCTTGAAGAAACCGCGTATTTCCTCAGCCTGGTCAACCGCCATGACAAGGCCGTCGTGCTGGTCGGCGCGATGCGTCCTGCCACGGCGCTGGGCGCCGAAGGGCCAGCCAACCTGTACAACGCGGTGGCGCTGGCGCGTCACCCCGACGCGCGCGGCCGCGGGCCGCTCGTCGTCATGAACGAAGACATCCATTACGCCCGCGAAATCCAGAAGATCGCCAGCGCAGGCCTGTGCGCCTTTGCGTCGCCCAATCGGGGCCGTGCCGGCGTCATGCACGGCGGCGTGCCCAACTTCTATTCGCGCAACACCACCACGTTCGGTGAACAAAGCGAGTTTTCACTCGCATTGTTGGAAGAGGCCGGCTGGCCGCGCGTCGATATCGTCTACGCGTACACCAACCTGCAGTCCGACCTGATCGATTTCCTGGCCAGCGCGGCCGACGGCATCGTGCTGGCCGGCGTGGGCGACGGCAACGCCACGGACCTGGCCGTCGAAGGCTTGCGCCGCGCGGCGGATGACGGCGTGGCCGTCGTGCGATCCAGCCGCACCGGCAGCGGTTTCGTTGCCCGCGATGTCGAAGTCGACGACGCAACCCTGGGCTTTGTCGCGGCGCGTGACCTCAATCCCCAGAAGGCGCGCATCCTCCTGATGCTCGGACTGACGATCACGCGCGACCCGGCTGCCCTGCAGCAGATCTTCGACCGTTATTGAACCCCGGGCCGCGGCGGCGATACCGTCGCGGCGCCTTGCTGCGCAAGCCCCAGGTTGGTCCGCAGCATGTCGTACACCTGCCGCGTCAGCGGATTGATGAGATCACGCCTTATCCACAGGAAGTACGTCACATCCGGCAGCGGCGGCAATCCTTCCTTTTCGCCCAGCACCCGCATCTCCGGACCCAGCAGTTCCACGCTGCGCGCCGTGACGCCCAGGCCCGCGCGTAGCGCCGCCTTGATCCCCACCAGATTCGGCGCCACGTAGTTCGTGTGCCAGCGCACTTGCGCCTGCTCTAGCGCATTGAGCGCCAGCCGGCGGAAGATGCTGGGCTCGTCCGCCAGCACCAACGGCACGGGCGAATGGGCATCGTGCACGTAATCCGCGGACGCCAGCCAGACCGTCGGCGACGTGCGCAACGCTACGCCCTCGAAGTCCTGATCAAAGCGCGTCGAGATGGTCAGGTCGATTTCGCCCGCGCGCAGCGCATCCATCAGGAAAGGACTGCGATCCACCCGGATCTCCAGCTTCACGCGCGGCGCGACGCGCGCGATGTGTGTCAGCAGCGTGGGCAGGATCGTGTCGGCGACGTCCAGTGGGGCGCCCAGCCGCAGATCGCCTTCCAGCGGCCCGGCCTGCAGCGCCCGCAGCGCTTCGTCATTGATCGCCAGCATGTGCCGCGCGTATTCGACCAGCCGCCGGCCGTGGGACGACAGCACCTTGTTGCGGCCCTGCTTTTCAAAGAGGGGCAGGCCGATCATGGACTCGAGCCGCTGCATCTGCTGCGTGATGGCCGACTGCGTCTTGTGCAGCCGGTTGGCGGCTTCGGAAAACGTTTCATGCTGGGCAATGGCCGTGAGCGTCCGCAGCAGGTCAAGGTCGAGATTGCGCATTCGAGGCGGGACAAAACGGATTCAGGGATAACCCGACACATTAGCATTGCTAATGGAATGTTCAAGCAATTTAAATTGTTGGTCCGTGGACCCGGCGATACAGTGAGTGCAATAACTCATGAAACAAGAGGGAACGTCGACGTGAGCACAGCACATCCACAACAGGCCGGCATTGATAGCGCGGTCGGAAATATTAAAAAAACTGTAGGAAATAAGGGCCTGAACCGCGACAGCCTGCAATCTGTCCTGGACGAGCTGGTGGCCCTGGCCGGCAACACCGCCTGGTGGGGCGCCGACCGCTACCCGCCGCCCGAGGGCGACGAACGTCAGGCCCGCTATCTCATCGCCGAAGACGATGACAAGAGCTACGCGCTGTACTTGAACGTGATGCGTCCCGGCAAGAAGATCGTGCCCCACAACCACACCACCTGGGCGTGTATCGCGGCGGTCGAAGGCGTTGAATACAACTACGTGTACGACCGCATCGACGACGGCTCGCAACCCGGCGTCGGCAAGCTGGAAAAGGTCGACACCGTCGTCGTCGGCCCCGGCAGCGGCATCGCCCTGATGCCCGACGATATCCACGCGGTGGAGATCCAGGGCGACAGCGTCATCCGCCACCTGCACATGTACGGGCGCGCGCTGGAAACCTTGGACCAACGCCTGGGCTTCGATCTGGAGACCGGCACCTGCAAGATCATGCCCATCGGCGTGCAGACGCGGCGCTGATCATGAGCAAACCCTTCCGGTCCGCAACGCGCCTGCTGCGCGCGGGACGTCCCCATCAAGGCTGGGTCAACACCCCGGTCACGCGCGGCAGCACGTATGTCTTTGACAGCGTCCAGGCGTGGCGCGACACGCGGGCGCGCCGCGAACAGGAGCGCCTGCCTTCCTACGGCGCGCGCGGCACCGACAGCACGCACGCATTGGAAGACGCGCTGGTCGAACTGGAAGAGGGCTATCGCGCCAAGCTGTATCCCACGGGGCAGGCCGCGATCGCCACCGTGCTGCTCGCCTACCTTCGCGCAGGCGACCACGTGCTGCTGACCGATGCCGTGTATGAGCCGGTGCGCCGGTTCTGTGCCGAACACCTGACCCGTCTGGGTATCGAATTCACGTACTACCGCCCCGATGGCGCGGGCATCGAATCGCTGATCCGGCCCAACACGCGCATGATCTACGCCGAATCGCCGGGGTCCCTGACGTACGAGATGCCGGACCTCACCGAGTTATCCACAACTGCCAAAAAACACGGCTGCTGGCTGGCTGTGGATAACACATGGGCGTCCGGTTTGCTGCAAAAACCGCTCGCATTGGGCGCCGACATTTCCATCCTGGCCGCCACCAAATACCTCGGCGGCCATGCCGACGTCATGATGGGCGCGGTGATCACCAACGACCGTGCCTGGCGCGCGCTGGAGCGGGCCACGATCGACTTCGGCCAGACGGTCGGCGCCGACGACGCCTTTCTGGTGCTGCGCGGCATGCGCACGCTGCCGTTGCGCATGGCGCAGCACGCCCGCAGTGCGCTGCGGATCTCGCAGTGGCTGCAGGCGCGGCCCGAAGTCTCGCGCGTCTTGAATCCCGCCTTGCCGGGCGACCCTTCCCACGCCATCTGGCGGCGCGATTGCAATGGCGCCAATGGCCTCCTGACGATCGAACTGTCCGACGCCTACACCGACGCCGATGCCGAAAGGCTTATCGACAGCCTGCAGCTCTTTGGCATCGGCGCATCGTGGGGCGGTTTCGAAAGCCTGGTGATCCCGGTTTTCCTGCAGAACTCGCGATCGCTCCCCGGCTACCAGGCCAGCGGTCCCATGCTGCGCCTGCATATCGGCCTGGAAGATCCCGACGACCTCATCGCCGACCTGGAACGCGGCCTTGCCGCGCTGACCCAACCCCTTCGCTCCCTCCGAATCTCATGATGCAGTCCTCTCACGACCAACAATCCGCCAGCGTGGATTCGCACACGCTCAAGCAGTGGCTGCACGATGGCGGCGAGATCGCGTTGCTGGACGTGCGCGAGCATGGCCAGTATGGCGAATCCCATCTCTTCTACGCCGCGCCGGTGCCGTACAGCAGGCTCGAAGTCGACATCGTGCGTCTGGCTCCGCGCCGTGGCGTACGCGTCGTCGTCTACGATAACGGCGGCGATGACGACACCGCGGCGCGCGCCGCCCGCGCACTGGCCGCGCTGGGCTACACGAACGTGCATCAATTGGCAGGCGGGCTGGCGCAATGGCAGCGTGATGGCTACGCGGCATTTGCGGGTGTCAACGTGCCCAGCAAGACCTTCGGTGAACTCGCCGAAGAGGTTTTCCACACCCCCCGCATCGGCGCGCGCGAACTGGCCGAACGTCAGCGCCGCGGCGACGACCTCATCGTGCTGGACGGCCGTCCTTTTGCCGAATACCAGAAGATGAGCATCCCGGGCGGCGTCTGCTGCCCCAACGGCGAGCTGGCGCTGCGCGCCCATACGCTTGCGACGCGGCCGGACACCACCATCGTGATCAATTGCGCCGGCCGCACCCGCAGCATCATCGGGGCGCAGACGCTGATCAACCTTGGCGTTCCCAACCCCGTCTACGCGCTCGAGAACGGCACGCAGGGCTGGTATCTGGAGGACCTGCAGCTCGAGCACGGCGCGCGCCGCCGCTATGCCGACGACGTTCCGCAGGGCGATGTTCCGGCACTGGCGCAGCGCTCCGCGCAGCTGGCCCGGCGCCACGGCGTGCCGTCAGCGAATGCCGCGCAGGTACAGGCCTGGCTCGGCGATTCCGCGCGCACCACGTTCCTGTGCGATGTGCGCAGCGCAGAGGAATTTGCGCAAGGTTCCCTGCCGGGCGCGCAACACGCACCGGGCGGTCAGCTCATCCAGGCGACGGACCAGTACATCGCGGTGCGTGGCGCGCGGATCGTCGTGTTCGATGCGGAAGGCGTGCGTGCGCCGGTCGTCGCAAGTTGGTTGCGGCAAATGGGTTGGGACGCCTGCACGCTCGAAGAAGGTCGCGGCGCGGCGCTCGTCAACGACGTGGTCGTGGCGCCGGTGCCTGCGATCACCGTGTTGTCCGATGCGCAACTTGCGGATGCGCTGTCGCACGGCGCGCAGGTGATCGATATCCGACCCAGCATGCGATATCGAGCGCGCCACGTCGCCGGCGCGCGCTGGTCGATCCGCCCGCGTCTGGATCGGCTGTCGCTCGACCCCGCGCGCCCCGTCATCCTGCTCGCCGAGGACGCTGCGCTGGCGGCGTGGGCGGCGAGCGATCTGCGCGCACTGGGCATTTCGGACGTCAAGGCGAACACGGGCACGCCCGAAAGCTGGACCGCGCAAGGAATTACGCTGGAATCCACGCCCGCCGATCCGCCGGACAGCGACTGCATCGACTACCTGTTCTTCGTGCATGACCGCCACGACGGCAACAAGGCCGCGGCGCGCCAGTACTTGGCCTGGGAAACCAATCTCGTCAAACAGATCGACGAGCGGGAACGCGCCACCTACCGGTTCCCCGGGGTCCCGGCCGGCTGACACCGCCGCCGCGCCGACACGCGCGGCGCCACCCACGCTTCAACCTGATCAGTACGCCCCGGCGGCCTTTGCCGGCGGGGTGCGGACGGTTCATGGCGAACCGGAATGCAAAGGACGGCCGAGTATCCGGCCGCCAACTCAAGGGGAAATCCAGATGAAGCAACACGCATTGCATGCTTGCAAGACCGCTGCCGCCGCGATGGCCGGCCTGCTGTGGGGAGTCGCGGCGCACGCGCAGGCGCCGGCGCCGTTGGCGGACTATCCGAAGCAGGCCATCACCGTGGTCTCGCCGTTTCCTCCCGGCGGCGGCAACGACGGCGTCGCGCGTCTGATCGCGCAGGAACTGGGCGCCATCACGGGTCAGAGCGTGGTGGTCGAGAACCGTTCGGGGGCGGGCGGCAACGTCGGCACCGCGCAGGTCTCGCGCGCCAAGCCTGACGGCTATACGCTGGTGATGTCCCAGACCAGCGTCATGGCCGTGAATCCGCGCCTGTACAAGAATGTGGGCTTCGACCCGCTGAAGGACTTCGTGCCGATCTCGCAGATCACCTCGGCGCCGCTGGTGCTCGTGTCGCGCGCGGACGGGCCGTACAAGACGCTGGATGCCTATCTGGCGGCGGCGCGCAAGCAGCCGGGCGTCATCACGTATGCCACGCCCGGCAACGGCACGATGAGTCACCTGATGGGCGCGCTGGTGTCAAAGAAGGCCGACGTCAAGCTGGTGCATGTGCCGTACCGCGGCGCTGCGCCCGCCGTGACGGATCTCCTGGGCGGCACGGTCGACATGCTGATCACGTCGCCTGCATCGGCCGAGCCCATGGTGGCCGCCGGAAAACTGCAGATCCTCGCCATGAGCCATGGCGACGGCGTCGGCGTGTTCAAGCGCGCACCCACATTGAAGCAGGCCGGCCTTGAAGGCATCACCGCGGACGACTGGTACGGCCTCTTCGCGCCCGCCGGCACGCCGCCCGAGCGCGTCGCGTACCTGGCGCAGGCCGTGGACCGCGCCATGAAGTCGCCTGCCGTGATCGCCAAGATCAACAGCGGCGGAAGCCAACCTGTCGGCAGCGCGCCGGAAGCCTTCAAGAGCCGGTTGCAGCAGGACACCGCGTACTGGGCCGAAATGGTGAAGACGGCTGGCGTCTCGCTGGACTGAATGCGTTTGCTGACCCTAGGGAAACCACGGGGAGCGGTGTGTGTGCAGCGGGACCCGATGGGAATGCAGCCCAAGCGCGGGGCAGGGCATGTTTGCCAACGTCTGGCATCGTGACTAGACTGGAAAAACGTGCAGTCCCGCGCAACGCTTCATCCACAAGGTGACCAAGCATGCACGCACTAGGGGTAGCAACGCTGGAAGATGCAGAGCGGCTGGTGCAATCCAGCCCGCTCTCACATATCAAGGTGGGCCTGTCCGATGTGGACGGCGTCATGCTGGGCAAGTATCTGCGGCGCGACAAGTTTCTGGGCGCCTTGCGGTCCGGCCTCGCGTTTTGCGACGTGGTCCTTGGATGGGACCTCGACGACCAGCTCTACGACAACACCCGCTACACCGGCTGGCACACGGCATACCCCGATGCAAAAATGCGGATCGTGCCGCAGAGCGCGCGCCGGCTGCCCTTGGAGCAAGGCCCCGGCGGCGAAGACATGCTGCTGTTCCTGGCCGAATTCGAAGGAGATGCCGCCGCCATCTGTCCGCGCCGTCTGCTGCACCGCGTGATCGATCGCGCCGCGGACATGGGATACGACGTCTACGCCGCGCTGGAGTATGAGTTCTTCATGTTCCGCGAAACGCCGCACTCGGTGCGCGCCAAACACTACCGCAACATGGAGAACTGGACGCCGGGCAATTTCGGGTACTCCGTGCTGCGCAGCACGGTCGAGGGCGACTTCTACCGCAAGCTGCTCGACATGTGCGAACGCATGGACATGCCCATCGAAGGCCTGCACACCGAAACCGGCCCCGGCGTGCTGGAAGCGGCGCTTGCCGTGGACCTTGCTGCGGCTGCGGCCGACAAGGCGTTTCTGTTCAAGACCTTCACCAAGGCGCTCGCGCAGCAGAACGGCCTGATGGCCACATTCATGGCGAAGTGGTCGCACGAGCATCCCGGCCAGAGCGGCCACATCCATCTGTCGCTGCGCCATCACGACACGGGGCGTTCGGCCTTCTTCGACGAGTCGCAGCCGCATGGCGTCAGCAGCAAACAGGCCGCCTTCATGGCGGGCGTGCAGCACTATCTGCCCGAGTTCACCGCGTTGTACGCGCAAACCATCAACAGCTACTCGCGTCTGGTGCCAGGCTACTGGGCGCCGCTGGACGCAACCTGGGGCATGGAAAACAGGACGACGGCGCTGCGGCTCATTCCGGGCAGCGACAAATCGCAGCGCGTCGAAGTGCGCATCGGCTCGGCCGACGCCAATCCGTATCTGGCCCTGGCGGCGGCGCTGGCGTCCGGGTTGCACGGCATCGAACAGGGACTGACGCCCGAGCCCATGGTGCAGGGCAATGCCTACACGCAGGAGTTTCCCGCGCATCTGCATCTGCCCACCACCTTGTGGGAGGCCGCGCAGCGTCTACGCGGATCCGAGGCGGCGCGCGTGCTTTTCGGCGACGAATTCGTCGAACACTATGCCGCGACGCGCGAATGGGAAGAGCGGCAGTTCCGGCGCCACGTGACGGATTGGGAGCTGGCGCGCTACTTCGAAATCATCTGAACCGTGCATCGCAACCCAGGGCCGCCATGACCGACGAACTGATCACCATCAGCCCGATAGACGGACGCGAGGTCGTCCGCCGCGCGTATGCCAGCGATGCCCAGATCGCACAGGCGCTGGCATACGCACAGGGCGCGCAGCCTGAATGGCACGCGCTTGGCATCGCCGCGCGGGGGCGCATCGTCGAGGCGGCCGTCGCCCATTTCGTGGCGGCCAAGGATGAAGTCGCGCGCGCCATCACCATTCAGATGGGCCGCCCGTTGCGCCACGCGCCCGGCGAGGTGGACGGCTTCGCGGCCCGCGCGCGGCACATGATCGCGATCGCGGAAGAAGCGCTCGCACCCATCGCCGCGCCCGCGCAAGCCGGCTTCACCCGCTTCATCAGCCGCGAGCCCATCGGCGTGGCGCTCACCATCGCGCCGTGGAACTATCCCTTGCTGACCGCTGTGAACAGCATCGTGCCTGCGCTGATGGCCGGCAACACCGTCATCCTCAAGCATTCGGACCAGACGCCGCTGTGTGCGGAACTCATCGATCGCGCGTTTCGAGACGCGGGGGCGCCGAGAGGTGTCTTTCAATACCTGCACGCCAGCCACGACATCACGCAGCGGTTGATCCGCGCGCCCGAGATCGGCTATGTCTCCTTCACAGGCTCGGTGCGGGGAGGGCGCGTGGTTGAGGAGAGCGCGGCGGGCCGCTTCATCGGCGTCGGGCTGGAGCTGGGCGGCAACGATCCGGCCTATGTCCGTGAAGATGCCGATCTGGACGCAGCCGCAGAGTCACTGGTTGACGGCGCCTACTTCAACGCCGGGCAATCCTGTTGCGGCATCCAGCGCATTTACGTGGCGCGCAGTGTGCACGACGCGTTTGTCGAGCGCGCCGTGGCCGTGACGCACCGCTACGTGCTGGGCAATCCGTTGCAGCCTGAGACGACGCTGGGTCCCGTCGTGCGCGCCCGTGCGGCGGCGGAAGTTCGGGAAGTGCTTGCGCAAGCGATTGACGCCGGCGCGACAAACCTGATTGATAACTCGCATTTTAAAAATGCGAGCAAAGACTCAAATATGAGCGAAGGCTCATGTTACGTTGCGCCGGCATTGCTGACGCAGGTTGACCACCGCATGCGCATCATGAGCGAAGAATGCTTTGGTCCGGTGGTCGGCATCATGCCGGTCGACAGCGATGACCAGGCCATCGCGCTGATGAACGACAGCCCGTATGGATTGACCTCGGCGGCCTACACGAAGGACGAAGCCGCCGCGTTGCGTATCGGCAAGCAGCTGCGCACCGGCACGTTCTTCATGAACCGCTGCGACTATCTCGATCCGGCGCTCGCGTGGACGGGCGTCAAGCAATCGGGACGCGGCGTGTCCTTGTCGGCCGTCGGATACGAACAGCTCACCCAAGCCAAGTCCTTCCATCTGCGCAGCCTTTGACGCCGCGCCTTCAGGATTCGCATCATGACCGTCCCCGCCGTCAACTGGAACTATCCCACCAACATCAAGGCGGGACCCGGGCGCATCAAGGAGCTTCCGGGGTACTGCCGCGAACTGGCCATGACAAGCCCTTTGCTCGTGACGGATCCGGGACTCGCTGCACTGCCCATGGTTCGCAATGTGGTGAGCGCATGTCGCGATGCGGGCCTGCAATGCGCGGTGTTCCACGACATCAAGGGCAATCCGACCGGGCGCAACGTCGATGACGGCGTGGCTGCGTTCAAGCGGGGGCGCCATGATGGTGTGATCGCCTTCGGCGGCGGCTCCGCGCTCGATGCGGCAAAGGCCATTGCATTGATGGCCGGCCAGGACCGCCCGCTGTGGGACTTCGAGGATGTCGGCGACAACTATCTGCGTGTCAATGTTGACGGCATGGCGCCGGTCGTGGCCGTGCCGACCACCGCAGGCACGGGCTCCGAAGTCGGACGCGCCTCCGTCATCACCGATGAGGCCGCACAAGTGAAGCGCATCATCTTCCATGCCCGCATGCTGCCGTCCATTGTGCTCCTTGATGCGGAGCTCACGGTCGGTCTGCCGCCGAAGATCACGGCTGCCACGGGCATGGATGCGCTATCGCACAACCTCGAGGCCTATTGTTCGCCGGTCTTTCATCCCATGGCGGCCGGCATTGCACTTGAAGGCATGCGCCTCATCAAGGAGTATCTGCCGCAGGCCGTCGCCGATGGCGCCGACCTGCAGGCGCGCCAGCAGATGCTCACCGCCTCATGCATGGGCGCCACCGCGTTTCAGCGCGGCCTGGGCGCGATGCACGCGCTCGCACATCCGCTTGGCGCGCTCTATGACGCACACCACGGAATGATCAACGCCATCCTCATGCCTTATGTCCTGAAGGCCAACGAACAGGCCGTCGCGCCGCGTCTCGAAGCGCTCGCCCGCTACCTAGGCCTGCCGCAGGACGGACCGGGTGCGGTGCTTGAGTGGGTGCTGGCGCTGCGTCAGGCAGTCGGCATCCCCCATACCCTGGCCGACATCGGCCTGGACGATGCCCAAGCCGAGCGGGTAGGGCGCATGGCCAGCCAGGATCCGTCCGCCGGAACCAACCCCGTCAATTTCTCCGCTGAAAAATATTCTCAGCTTTTTCGTGCAGCAATTCGCGGAAACCTGTAAGCTTCGCCCCCTCTGCGCGGAAACGCGGCGGAGGTGGAACTGGAATTTTGAATTTTTCGTCCGAATGGTTTGACAGCGGATTTGAAAGTGTTCATAATCTCAAGTTCTCCGCTGGAGGGGTGCCCGAGTGGTTAAAGGGGGCAGACTGTAAATCTGTTGGCCTTGCGCCTACGTTGGTTCGAATCCAACCTCCTCCACCAGAGACCCATACCTAAATCCAGGCGCGGTTTGCCTGGATTTGCAATGTAAGGCCCAACAAACTGGGCGGCCTTCGCAAAGAAGGCGGCGAAGTTTCAAGGGCCTACATTTCGAAGGGTTGGGAAGCGAGAAGGTGAAAGGGTTTGCCGCGGGTGTAGCTCAATGGTAGAGCAGAAGCCTTCCAAGCTTACGACGAGGGTTCGATTCCCTTCACCCGCTCCAAGATTTTTAAATGCCCATGTGGCTCAGTGGTAGAGCACTCCCTTGGTAAGGGAGAGGTCGCGCGTTCGATCCGCGCCATGGGCACCACGAATTCCAAATTCTTTTCTTCAGTCAGAAGCGCAATCCAGGTCAGGAGTCAGCCATGGCAAAAGGCAAGTTTGAACGTACCAAGCCGCACGTGAACGTGGGTACGATT
>NZ_DAMCTG010000058.1:0-34642 GCF_032113835.1 Achromobacter sp.
GGCTGGGCCTACATCGATCCCGCCCACAGCATCCCCGTCATGGTGGCGCTGCTGGTCATGAGCTGTCCGTGCGCCATGTCCATGGCCGTGCCCACCGCCATGGCCTCCGCGCACAGCGCACTGGCCGCGCACCCCGACATGCCCGAAGCCGCGCTTGACGCGCTGCTTGCCGAGGCCCGGCGCAAGGCGCGGCAAAACCTCTACGTCTCGCTCGTCTGGCATCTGCTGATGACGCCGCTGGCCCTGGTTGGCTGGGTCACGCCCTGGCTTGCCGCCATCACCATGCTGGTGTCGTCGCTGGCCGTGGCCTACAACTCCTGGCGCCTGTGCCGCCGCGATTGGTCGGGCAACCTGACCGCCGGCGCCGCGTTGGGGGCCGCGTCATGACCATCCTCTATCTGCTTCTGCCGCTGTCGTTGCTTTTCGTGCTGGCGATCGGCGTATCACTGTGGTGGGCCGTCTTCAACGGCCAGTACGACGACACCGACAGCGCCGGCACAGCCATCCTGCGCGACGACGACAGCGGCGCGGCCGGCCGCCGTTGATGGCTGCGCAGGATCGCAGCCGTCGATTGCCGCCGCTAATTGCGATCGCTGACCGCGCCGCTGACAGCCATCGCTGACCGCCGCCGCGGACCTCGTCGCCAGCCCTGCCGCGGCGCGTCCGCCAGGCTTTTCACGGCCAGATACCCCTAAGAGCGTTGCGGTTATGCAGCGATGTCCAAGGCGTCGCTACCCGGTTGATCCAAATCAACGCCCTCTCGAGTGACTAGTCCCATCATCGAAGCCTGGAAGTTCTTGTTACTTTAGGGGATGGGTGATGAACGATTGCCCCGCAATCGCAAGCAAGTCCGATACCTTCAACTACAAGGTCGTGCGGCAGTTCGCCATCATGACCGTGGTCTGGGGCATTGTCGGCATGGCTGTCGGTGTTTTTCTGGCCGCTCAGCTAATTTGGCCTCAATTGAATTTCGACACCGCATGGCTCAGCTACGGCCGCCTGCGCCCGCTGCACACCAACGCCGTGATCTTCGCCTTCGGCGGCAGCGCTCTTTTCGCGACGTCCTATTACGTCGTCCAGCGCACCTGTCAGGCGCGCCTGTTCTGCGACAAACTCGCCGCCTTCACGTTCTGGGGCTGGCAGGTCGTCATCGTCGCCGCCGCCATCACCTTGCCGATGGGCTTTACCAGCAGCAAGGAATACGCCGAACTCGAATGGCCCATCGACATCCTGATCACGCTGGTCTGGGTCGCCTACGCCATCGTGTTCTTCGGCACCATCATCAAGCGCCGGTCCAAGCACATCTACGTGGCCAACTGGTTCTTCGGCTCGTACATCCTCACCATCGCCATCCTGCACATCTTCAACAACATTGAAATGCCGGTGTCGATGTGGAAGTCCTACTCCGCCTACGCGGGCGTACAGGACGCCATGGTGCAGTGGTGGTACGGCCACAACGCGGTGGGCTTCTTCCTGACCACCAGCTTCCTGGGCATGATGTATTACTTCGTGCCCAAGCAGGCCGGCCGTCCCATCTACTCGTACCGCCTGTCCATCGTCCACTTCTGGGCGCTGGCTTTCACGTACATGTGGGCGGGCCCGCACCACCTGCTGTACACCTCGCTGCCCGACTGGACCCAGTCGCTGGGCATGACCTTCTCGCTGATCCTGCTGGCGCCTTCCTGGGGCGGCATGATCAACGGCATCATGACGCTGCAGGGCGCCTGGTACAAGCTGCGCACCGACCCGATCCTGAAGTTCATGGTCACCGCGCTGTCCTTCTACGGCATGTCCACGTTCGAAGGTTCGATGATGTCGATCCGCACCGTGAACGCGCTGTCGCACTACACGGACTGGACCATCGGCCACGTGCACTCCGGCGCGCTGGGCTGGGTCGCCATGATCTCCTTCGGCTCGCTCTACTACCTGATCCCGCGCCTCTACGGCCGCGAAAAGATGTACAGCGTCAAGGCCATCGAACTGCACTTCTGGATCGCGACCATCGGCGTGGTGCTGTACATCGCCGCCATGTGGATCGCCGGCGTGCAGCAGGGCCTGATGTGGCGCGACACGGCGCCGGACGGCACCCTGGTCTACAGCTTCGTCGAGGAACTGAAGACGCGCGTTCCGTACTACCTGATCCGTTTGCTGGGTGGAACCCTGTTCTTGTGCGGTGTGTTCGTCATGGCCTGGAACGTATGGAAGACGGTGATCGGCGCGACCGCGGTCAACCCCGCCATTCCGCAAGACGATCCCCACGCCGCCCGTCCGACGGTCCCCGCGACCGCCGAGCCGGCCACTGTTTGACGAGGACATCATGGCCAACAAGAATCACGGCTTCTTTTCTCATCAGACCCTCGAGAAGAACATCGGCTGGATGATCATCGCCAGCATCCTGGTGGTCTCCTTCGCAGGCCTGGTGCAAATCATCCCGCTGTTCTTCCAGCACAGCACCACCCAGCCCGTGGCGGGCGTCGAACCCTACAGCCCGCTGCGGCTGATGGGTCGCGACGTCTACATCCGCGAAGGCTGCGTCGGCTGCCACTCGCAACAGGTGCGCGTGCTCGCCGCCGAGGTCCAGCGCTACGGGTCGTACTCGCTGGCGTCCGAGTCGGTGTTCGATCACCCGTTCCTGTGGGGTTCCAAGCGCACGGGTCCCGACCTGGCGCGTGTCGGCGAACGCTACTCCGACGACTGGCACCGCATCCACCTGCGCGATCCGCGCAAGGTGGTGCCGGAATCCAACATGCCCGCCTATCCGTGGCTGGAAAAGACGGTCATCACCGGCCAGAACGTCGACCAGCGCATGCGCGCCCTGCGCGCCCTGGGCGTGCCCTACACCGACGAGGAAATCGCCGCCGCGCCCAAGGCCATCGAAGGCAAGACAGAAGAAGACGCGCTGGTGGAATACCTGCAAGGACTGGGCGTCGGCGTACGCAAGGCGCAGTTGGCCAAGCAGGCCGAAGAGGCCAAGGCCGAAGCCGCCAAGAAGGCCCAGCAGCCCGCCGCCCAATCCGCCGTGCAACCCGCCGCGCCTGCGGCCACGGGAGGCTGATCATGGTCGGCTACCTGAGCGCAATCGTCACCGCCATCTCGATGGCAACCTTTTTCGGCATCGTCTGGTGGGCCTGCTCGCGCGGCCGCCAGGGCGCCAACCGCGAATCGGCCATGTTGCCGTTCGCACTGCCCGATGAATTCGGGCAGGCACAACAAGATGGAGCGAATCGGTCATGAGCGATTTCGTCAATGGCTTCTGGGGGTATTTCATCTCGATCGTCGCCGTGGGCGGGGTGGTGTGGTGCGTGTGGCTGCTGTACACGCAACGCCGCTGGCTCAGCGCCAAGCCGGCCAACGGCCAGGTCGAGGACACCGGCCACGTCTGGGACGGCGACCTGACCGAGCTCAACAACCCGGTCCCCACCTGGTGGACGTGGATGTATCTGCTGGCCTGCGCTTTCGCATTGGGATATCTCTTCCTGATGCCGGGCCTGGGCGAGTACAAGGGCAAGCTGGGCTACAGCAGCGCCGACGAAGTGGCGCAGCAGCAGGCCAAGATGGCCGAAGCCGTCCGCCCCATCTACGCGCGCTTCGAGACCATGACGGTGCCGCAGATTGCGCAGGATCCGGGCGCCCGTGAAATCGGCCAGCGTCTCTTCCTGAACACCTGCGCGCAGTGCCATGGCTCCGACGCCAAGGGTGCGCCCAGCTTTCCCAACCTGACGGACGGCGACTGGCTGCACGGCGGCTCGCCCGAAGCCATCATGCAGACCATCAAGCAAGGCCGCCACGGCATCATGCCGCCCTGGAAGGCGTCGATCGATCCCAAGATGGCCGGCGACATCGCGCAATACGTGCGTTCGCTGTCGGGCCTGACCGCCGATCCGGTCCGCGTGTTCCGCGGCAAGCGTGAATTCGCCAACTTCTGCGTCGCCTGTCACGGTGTCGATGGCAAGGGCAACCAGCTCGTCGGCGCGCCGAACCTGACGGACGACGTCTGGCTGTACGGCAGCTCGGAAGCCAGCATCGTCAAGACCATTCTTGACGGCCGCGACAACCGCATGCCGGCGCATGAGCACATCCTGAGTCCCGAGCAGATCAAGATCCTGACTGCGTGGGTCTGGGGACTGTCCAACAAGCCCGACGCGTCGAAGCAGACCGCTGCAGCGCCGGCCGAGGCCAGCACGGCCAAGCAGTGAGCCGGCAGCACGTAAATGGGAGGCCGCGCGGCGGCCTCCCATATCACTAAGCACTTACAAGCACGGAGCAGCAAATGGAAGATGGGTCAACCGCAAGCGTCAGCAGTTCGCCTGGCGGTGACCCGCCGCCCTGGCGGCCGCACACACGGCCGCCGCGTCCTGGCCAGGAGACCCTGGAACAGACGTTGGCGGGGGTGCGCAGCAAGATCTATCCGCGATCCGTCAGTGGCATCTTTGCCCGCTGGCGTATCGCGTTCGTCTTTATCACGCAGATCATCTTTTACGGCTTGCCCTGGCTGCAATGGAACGGCCGGCAGGCGGTGCTGTTCGACCTGGGCGCGCGCAAGTTCTATCTGTTTGGCCTGGTGCTGTGGCCGCAGGATGTCGTGTACCTTGCCGTGCTGCTGGTCATTTCGGCATTGGCGCTGTTTCTCTTCACCGCCGTGGCCGGACGCCTGTTCTGCGGCTACGCCTGTCCCCAGACCGTCTACACCGAAATCTTCATGTGGATCGAGCGCAAGGTCGAAGGCGACCGCATCGCGCGCATCCGGTTGGACGAATCGCCCTGGAGCTGGCGCAAGTTCCGCCTGAAGTTCACCAAGCATTTCCTTTGGATCGCATTGGCCTGGTGGACGGGGTCGACCTTCATCGGTTATTTCGCGCCCATCCGCGAACTCGGTCACGAACTCTTTGCGCTGCAGCTCGGACCCTGGCAGTGGTTCTGGATGCTGTTCTACGGTTTCGCCACCTGGGGCAACGCCGGCTTCATGCGCGAATCGGTGTGCAAGTACATGTGCCCGTACGCCCGCTTCCAGAGTGTGATGGTCGACCCGGACACCTTCGTCGTCACGTACGACAAGCGCCGCGGCGACCCCCGTGGTGGCCGCTCGCGCAAGGTCGATCACAAGGCGAAAGGGCTGGGCGACTGCGTCGACTGCAGTCTTTGCGTGCAGGTCTGCCCGACCGGCATCGACATCCGCGACGGCCTGCAATACATGTGCATCGGGTGCGGGGCCTGCATTGACGCCTGTGACCAGGTGATGGACAAGATGCAGTACGAGCCGGGCCTTATCCGCTACACGTCCGACCGCGCCATGCAGGATGGCCTGTCCACGAAGAGCGCGCGGTCGCATCTGCTGCGGCCCCGCGTCCTGATCTACGGCACGTTGATCCTCGGGCTGGCGATCGCCTTCGTCGTCTCGCTGGTGGTCCGCAATCCGCTGCGCGTCGATGTGATCCGCGACCGCGGTGTGCTCGGCCGCGAAGTCGCCGGCGGCATGATCGAAAACGTCTACCGCCTGCAGATCATCAACACGTCGGATGCGCCGATGCGCCTGCGCCTGACGGCCGAAGGCATGCCCGACCTGGCGGTAGTGGCGGGTCAGCAGGGTTCGGACGTGGTCGACGTTGAACCCGCCGCCAACAAGCTGGTGCCCATGGTCATCCGCGCGCCGGCGGGCGCGGCGCCTGGCGCCCATCCCATCACGCTGCGCGCCAAGGGGCAGGACGGCGAGAACCGGCAGATCGAAACCGACGAAGCCGTCAGCTTTTACGTGCCCGAGTAGGGCTTTCATCCGCCCTGGCCACTACAAGGAATTTCATGAACACTGCACACATCACCCTGGACTCCGCCGACGCGGCGCGCCTTGCCAAACCCTGGTACCGCGAGCCCTGGCCGTGGATCCTGATGGCCGGCCCGTTCGCCGCCATGGTCGGCTGCTTCATCACGATCTACTTCGCGATGACCCAATTTGCCAGCCAGCCCATCCAGGAGGGCGTCGTCAAGCGCGGTCTGGTCATTGAACAGACGGCGGCCGGCACGGCTGCAAGCCAGACCCCGCCGGCCGCCAGCCCCGCGGCCGCCAAACCTTGATCGGGGGAGTTCACGCATGGGATTGCGATCATTGATGTGGATCCTGTGGCCGTCGTTCATGGCGGCCGCCGCAGGAAGCGCGCTGATCTTTGCCCTGATCGATCCGCTGGACGTGGCCATCTTCGGACACGTCCCTACAAGCAGAATGGGCTTCTACACGGTGTCGTTCTTTGTCTTGTGGGTGATGGCCGGCCTGTCCAGCACACTGACCGCGTACCTGATGCCGAAAGTCGAAGAGGACGACGACTTCTAGGGCCAGTGTTCCCAAAAAGAAAACACACCGTTCCGCCAGGTTGAACAAGCGCGGGCTGCGCGACGGGTAAAATCCTCCGGCTATGGTCAAGTTGGGGGCTCGCGTGCAGCCAGTCATTTCAGTACAAGGCTTATCCAAGCAATATGCGTCGGGATTCCAGGCGCTCAAGAATGTCAGTCTGGACATCCAGCGGGGCGAAATCTTCGCATTGCTCGGGCCGAACGGCGCGGGCAAGACGACGCTGATCAGCATCATCTGCGGCATCGTCAATCCCACCCACGGCACGGTGCTGGCTGATGGCCACGACATCGTGTCCGATTTCCGCGCCGCCCGGTCCAAGATCGGACTGGTGCCGCAGGAGATCTCCACGGACGCCTTCGAAAGCGTCTGGAACACGGTCACCTTCAGCCGCGGCTTGTTCGGCAAGCCGGCCGATCCCGCCTATATCGAAAAGGTCCTGCGCGATCTGTCGCTGTGGGACAAGAAGGACAGCCGCATCATGGCGCTGTCCGGCGGCATGAAGCGGCGCGTCATGATTGCCAAGGCGCTGTCGCACGAACCGGCCATCCTGTTCCTGGACGAGCCCACCGCGGGCGTCGACGTCGAATTGCGGCGCGGCATGTGGGAAATGGTGCGGCGCCTGCGCGAAAGCGGCGTCACCATCATCCTCACCACGCACTACATCGAAGAAGCCCAGGAAATGGCGGACCGCATCGGCGTGATCCGCAAGGGCGAGATCATCCTGGTCGAGGAAAAGAATGCGCTGATGGCCAAGCTGGGCAAACGCCAGCTTGCGTTGACGCTGAAGGCGCCGCTGCCGGGCATTCCGACGGCGCTGGACGCCTACCAGCTTGAGCTTTCGCCCGACGGCTACAAGCTCGTCTATACCTACGACAACGAGCGGGGCGGCGATATTTCTCGTCTGCTGCAGGACCTGAGCCGCCTGCAGATCGAATTCGCAGATCTGAACACCTCGGAAAGCTCGCTCGAGGACATCTTTGTCAGCCTGGTGCACGGTCAATCATGAACTTCTACGCCATACGCGCCATCTACCTTTTCGAAATGGCCCGCGCCTGGCGCACGCTCATGCAAAGCGTGCTGTCGCCGGTGATTTCGACGTCTCTCTATTTTGTCGTGTTCGGCTCGGCCATCGGTTCGCACATGGTCGAGATCGACGGCGTGAGCTACGGGGCGTTCATCGTTCCGGGCATGATCATGCTGTCGCTGCTGACGCAGAGCGTGGCCAACGCCTCGTTCGGCATCTACATGCCGCGTTTTTCCGGCACGATCTACGAGATCCATTCTGCGCCCATTTCCTATGTGGAAATCCTGGCGGGGTACGTGGGAGCAGCTGCCAGCAAGTCCATCATCCTGGGCCTCATCATGCTGGCCACCGCGCGCCTGTTCGTGACGTTCGACGTGGCGCATCCGATCTGGATGCTGTCGTTCCTGGTGCTTACCGCTGTGACATTCAGCCTGTTCGGCTTCATCATCGGGATCTGGGCCGACGGGTTTGAAAAGTTGCAGATCATTCCGCTGATGATCATCACGCCGCTGACCTTTCTGGGCGGCACGTTCTATTCGATCAACATGCTGCCGCCGTTCTGGCAGACCGTCACGCTGTTCAACCCTGTCGTCTACCTGGTCAGCGGGTTCCGCTGGGCGTTCTTTGGCGTGGCGGACGTCAGCATCGGCGTCAGCGTGGGGATGACGCTGGCCTTCCTGGTGGCGTGCCTGATCGGTGTGCGCTGGATCTTCAAGACGGGCTACCGCCTGAAGACCTGATTCGACACGAGACGGCCAGCCCGCCCGCAATGCGCAAGGCGCCGCATGTCCCGTTCAGGACATGCGGCGCCTTAACTTTATTGGGCGTCCCGTGCAGGGTGCGGCTAGGCGCCCGTCGATGCTTCGGCTTAGCGCGCCGGCTGCATCTTCATCAGGCGATCGCGAAGCTGGGGATCCTGCTGCACGGCCTGGCCGATGCCGTTGAATTCCTCGACCGTCAGACCGTCCGCGCGGACCAGCTTGACCATCTTTTCGTCCGCTTCCTTGACGACCTTCTGCTTGGCGTCGTCAGTCTTGGCGGCGTCGACCTTCGGGCGGTACTCGTCAACGACGCCAGAAATCTTCATCGAGGCCGAAGCGAACTTCTGCAATTGTTGGTCCGTCGGCTTCTGCACGGCGGGCGCCATGCCCGGCTGAGCTTGCGTCTGCGCCGGAGCCTGGGCGGCCTGTTGAGCCAGGGCAGGGGCACCGGACAGCGCCGTCGTCAGAATGGCGGCGGATAGGAATGCATATTTGGAACGCTGCATGAAAACTCCTTGTTCCGGTTGAAAGTCCGACCATGATGACCAGCCGGACCGCCGTGGGACAAGTTTCGCGATGTGTTTTCCTGTGTCGGCAGACCACGAGATCCCCGACGCACGGCGCGGGGGCAGCCCCGGGGGAGGCCGGCGCCTTGCGTTCGAAACGTTTTGCGCAGTTTCGTAGTCGCTGCTGGCCGCGATGTGTCCTTAGGTTTGTCCTTCGGAGGCGGATGGGGCGCTTTTGCGTGCTTAGGCCGCGTACCAGAACACCGCGAAGAAATGGCAGACGGTGCCGGCCAGCACGAACAGATGCCAGATGAAATGGCTATAGCGCCAGCGGTTGTCGAACACGAAGAACACGACGCCGCCGGTGTAGGCGAGGCCGCCGGCCACCAGCCACCACAGGCCACCGGCCGGCACCAGTTCCAGCAGAGGTTTGACGGCGATGACGACGATCCAGCCCATCGCCAGATACAGGCCGGTGGACAGCGCGGGACGGTTGAGCCGCTTGCTGGCCTTCAGGCCCACGCCCAGCAGCGCCAGGCCCCACACCAGTCCGAAGAGGGTCCACCCCCACGGGCCGCGCAGCGCGCCCAGCGCGAACGGGGTGTAGGTGCCCGCGATGAGCAGGTAGATGGCCGAGTGGTCCAGCACGTTGAAGATCTGTTTGGCGCGGCAGCGGGGCAGGGCGTGATAGATGGCGGACGCGAGGTACAGCAGGCACATCGACGCGGCAAACACGGCGGCGCCGGCGATGAAGGCGGCATCGCCCTGGCGCACGGCGGCGGCAATCAGGAGCGGCGTGCCGGCCAGCGCGCCCACGGCGCCCACGCCGTGGCTGATGCTGTTGGCGATTTCTTCGCCCAGGGTCTGGGGTCGGTCGTTGGGAAACATGGGGAGCCCGTTGATGACAAGTTTTCCACCTTAGGCTTTTTGCCATGCGCGCTCAAGGCGCGCGTCCGGTCGGCTTGACCGATCGCAACTTCGTTACGCTGTGATACATTCACCTCGCGAACAAACCGCCCAACAGAGGCGTCGCGCGTTCTTCACTTCGGGCTTGCACGTCGGCCGCGCCATGCGCGCCGTGATCGACACTCTTCGAGGAAGCACTCATGAATCCGGCACTTGGTCTTTCGGTTAGGGCGCCCTTGCCGCCCATCCTCACGCCCGCATCAGACGACAGGCATCCGGCTTGCGGAGCGGCGTAGCCGCGGCGCCCCCCGTCCGGCGCCGCCAACCCCGGCACCCCGGGCGGCGCGGCAAACAGGAACTACCGAACAGGCCCTAGCAATGGCGCGCAGTTTCAGCAGTCTGTTTTTCAAAGCGGCAAAGAAGATCTCCCGGCTCCAGCGCGCGGCGATGCGCATGGCGGCCCCCAAACCCGTCCGCAAGCGCGCCGCATCGGCGCGCAAGACGCCCATCGGCGCCACGCCGGGGCGCGCGGTCAAGACGGCGCGGCCGGCCGGTTCCACGGGCGCGGGCAGGGCAGCGGCGCCCGAGGCGGCGTCGCTTGGCGCGGGCCGCTGGGAGGCCTCCCGCCAGTTTTCGGACCGGACCGGCCGCCGGCTGGCCTTTTCCCGCTACACCCCCGCGTCCGCCGCATCCACCGCAACCGCCACCGCCGCCGGCATGCCGCTGGTCGTGATGCTTCACGGCTGCCGGCAGACCTCGGTGGCCTTCGCGCGCGGGACGCGCATGAATCAGTGGGCGGATGCCGGCGATTTCATGGTGTTGTATCCGCAACAATCCCTGGCGCGTCAGGTGCAGCGTTGCTGGCGCTGGTTTCAGCCGGATGACGACCACGGCGGGGCCGAGGCCGATCTGATCGCGGCCCTGATCCGGTCTGAAGTCGCCCGCCATGGCCTGGACCCCGGCCGCATCTATGTGGCGGGCCTGTCGGCGGGGGCGGGCATGGCGGCGTTGGTCGCCTTGCGTCATCCCGATCTGATCGCCGCGGTGGCCATGCACTCGGGGCCGGTTGTGGGCGACGCGCATAACGCGGGCAACGGCCTGAGCACCATGCGGCGCGGCAGCATCAAGCCGTTGGCGCCGCTGGTGGAATCCGTGGCGGACCCGGCCGTCTTTGAGCTGGGCATGCCGGCGTTGATCCTGCACGGGCAGCTCGATCCGGCCGTGGCGCCGCGTAATGCCCGGCAGTTGTTCGAGCAGTTCCGCACCTTGAATGGCGCCGATCCGCACGCGTTGCCGGTCGAGCGCGTGCTGGGATTGGGCACCGAAAAGGCGTACCGCCGGGTGGATGTGCTGCGCGGGCGCAAGACGGTGCTGCGGCTCTGCGAGATCACGCGGCTTGAACACGCCTGGAGTGGCGGCGATCCCGCCATCCGGTATCACGCGCGCAGCGGGCCGGACGCCTCCGCGCTGGTGTGGCGGTTCTTTCAGGGGCAGCGGCGCGCTGGATTGTCCAGGCATCCAGAATGATGTTGTCGCCGCCATCGGCGCCCGGGCGGCGCCGGGGCGGCGTAACATCGCTGCAATCCCGAAGCGTCCGGCGCGCGGTGCCCGTTGACGCCCTTCGCCAATCCCAACCTTTACGGAAATCGTCGATATGCCCCTGTCCATGTACCAGGCGTCCGTGCCTGTCTTCATCCGCGGC
The DNA here is from genome assembly GCF_032113835.1 of Achromobacter sp. GTDB lineage: Bacteria > Pseudomonadota > Gammaproteobacteria > Burkholderiales > Burkholderiaceae_B > Achromobacter. Next base: position 11,243 of record NZ_DAMCTG010000058.1, read on the forward strand.
CTGAACGTGCTGGCCGCGTTGCTTGAAAAGGCCGCCGCGCACGCGCAGGCGACCGGCATCGATCCCGCGGAACTCGTCAACGCGCGCCTCGCGCCCGACATGTACCCGCTGTCGGGTCAGGTGCAGCGGGCCAGCGACGCCTCGAAGTTCGCGGCGCAGCGGCTGTCGCAGGGTGACGCGCCGAAGTTCGCCGACACCGAGACCACGCTCGCGCAATTGCAGCAGCGCGTCGCGGACACTATCGCCTATCTGGAAAGCGTGAAGCCCGAGCAGGTCGACGGCGCCGAAGGCCGCCGCATCACGCTGAGCTTCGGCGAGTTCAAACCTGAATTCCAGGGTGACGAGTACCTGCTGACCTTCGCGCTGCCCAACTTCTACTTCCACGTGACGACCGCCTACGGCATCCTGCGCCAGGCGGGCGTGCCGATCGGCAAGCTGGATTTCCTGGGACCGTATCCGCAACTGGCCCCTTGATGAAACGTGGCAGGCGCGGACTGGACCGCGTCGGCCGCGCGATCATTGTTTTGACGGGTCGCCGCAGCCGTCCATCGGTCCCATCTTCGCCATGTTCTGCTGGATCTCCTCAGGTGTGAGGTCCTGCATGTGCGTGGCGATGGACCAGCGGTGGCCGAACGGATCCACCACCTGCCCGTAGCGGTCGCCCCAGAACATGTCGGCGGCGGGCATCGTGACTTGCGCGCCCGCCGCGACCGCCTGCTGGATCGAGGCGTCGGCGTCGGTCACGTACAGGTGCAGCACCGCCGGCGTGCCCTTGAGCGCCTTCGGTCCCAGGCTGCCCCATTCCGGAAAATCATCCATCAGCATCAGGACCGAATCGCCGATCCGGATGGCGGCGTGCATGATCTTGCCGTTGGGGCCGGGCAGCCGCATCAGCTCCTCGGCATTGAAGGCTTTCTTGTAGAAGGCGAGGGCGTCGGATGCGCCCTCGCAAATGATATGCGGCGTCAGCGTGTGCATGCCGTCGGGAATGGGCTTGGCTGCTTGGGTGGCCATGTTGTGTCTCCAGGTTGATTGAATGGCTGTGCCCGGGCCGCTAGTTGCCGACCAGCGTGGCGAAGCCGCCCCAGCACATGCGCTTGACGTCGAAGACGCCCTCGCAGCACATTTCCGCCAGGCGCGGGTCCGACATGACCTTGGCGTTGATGCGATTGCGCTCTTCCTTGCTGGGATACAGGATCCACGCGAAGACGACGACTTCGCCTTCGCGCGCCCCGGCTGCCGCGCTGAACGACGCGAAGCCTTCGCCGTCGATGTCGTCGGCCACGCCTTCGCGATAATCCAGCGCGCCATGTTCACGCCAGATGCTCTCGGCGTGCGTGGCCATCTTCTTGTACGTCTCCAGGTTGGCCTTGGGTACGCACAGCAGAAAACCGTCTATGTACTTGTCCATCGATCACTCCTCACGTCCGTGTTGTTCTGGTTTGGGCCGGGACGTCCGCATCCGTTCCGGCCGCCGTCCGGATTGCTGGATCGGCAGGAGTCACTTTATCGGGATCCGCGCGGCTTTCAGATAGGCAATTGCGACAATCTTGCGGGTGGATTGCGTCAGCGTGCAGGCGTATGCTTGGCAACATGAAAAACGTCGCGTTCCTGCTGCCCAAGGGTACAAATATTGCGTCCCTGGAAACCGCGCGCCACGGCTTCATGGTGGCCAACGAATACCTGCGCGCGCATGGCCGCGAGCCGCGGTTCCATGTGCGCACACTTGCGCTGACGCGCGAGGTCAGCCTGGACGACGGACGCATCAAGGTGCAGGCCGACATGGTGCTGGCCGACGCGACCGACATCCACATCTGCATTGCCCCGCCGCTTCTGGGATCGGTGTCTGACGCGGTGTTGTCCAACCGCGAGCTGATCGAATGGCTGTCGCGCCATCACCGGGAGGGCGGCGAGGTCGCCAGTCTGTGCATGGGCGCCGCGCTGCTCGCCGCGGGCGGTGTGCTCGACGGCCAGCAGGCGGTGGTGCACTGGGTGGCGCAGAATCTGTACGCCAGCCTTTTTCCCACGGTGCAATGGACCAGCGATCGCGTCGTCATGGCGGAAAACGGGGTCTATACGAGCGGCGGCGCGTTTTCTGCCGCGCATCTTGTCCTGCACCTGATCGAAAAGTACACCGACCGCGACACCGCGATCTGGTGCGCCAAGTATTTCCAGCTGGACTGGAGCCGCCAGAGCCAGCTGCCGTTTTCGGTCTTCATGGGGCAGAAGTCGCACGCGGACGAGATCGTGCGGGCGGTGCAGGAATACATCGAAGGCCGCTACCAGGAAAAGATCACCGTCGAGGAACTGGCCGGCCGTCACGCATTGGGCCGCCGCACGCTGGAGCGGCGGTTCCGCCAGGCAACCGGCAACAGCATCGTCGAATACGTGCAGCGCGTGCGCGTCGAAGCCGCCAAGCAGCGGCTGGAAAGCTCGCGCAAGAGCGTCGCCGAAGTCATGTACGAGGTCGGCTACAACGACACCAAGGCCTTCCGCGACATCTTCAACAAATACTGCGGCATGTCGCCCGTGGGGTATCGCGAGCGGTACCAGTAGCTCGGCGGACGCGCTGCACGCACTGCCTGAAAGTTGCCGCGCGCGGGCGGGCGTCAAGCTTGTTACAGCAGTGTTGCTGACGCGCGCCTTATCTTCGTTGTCTTTGTGGAATCGCAAACAACGCCCCGTGCAAATGTTTGCGAAATGTGTCGGAAATCCTAGACTGGGGTTTTCCCTGAGGCACTCCATGAAGCTCCGCACCCATTTCGGCAATCTCTCCATCGGCACCAAGCTGGGCCTGGGCTTTGGCGCTGTGCTGGCCCTGCTGCTGGCCCTGGCCGGCATGTCGCAATTCGAGCTGACACGCATCGGCAGCATCAACCGCGCCATCACGCAGGAAACCTGGGTCAAGGCCAGCGCGATCTCGGTGGTCGACGTGACGACGCGCGCCAACGCCCGCGTCAACCTGGAACTGATCGTCAACGCCGACCCGGCCGCGACGGACAAGTTGTTCCAGCAGATCGAATCCAACCGCAAACGCATCGACGACGCCCTGGCCACGCTGCGGCCGTTGATGAAGACGGCCGATGCCAGCGCCCGGTTGCGCACGTTGGAAGAGGCGCGGGGCCGCTACGTGAAGTCGTTCCAGTCGGTGGGCGCCATGCTTAAAGGCGGCGATCGCGACGGCGCCCGCCAGCGCATGCTGCAAGAGACGCTGCCCATTCTGGACAGCTTGCAGGATCACATCATCGCGCTGTCCAGACAGCAGTCCGCCGAGATGGACGAGGCCGGCATCGCAAGCCAGGCCGTCATCCAGGAGGCCGAGCGTCTGAACGTAGGCCTGGCGGGCCTGGCGCTGGCGCTGGGGGCGCTGCTCGCGTGGCGGGTCAGCCGGTCGATCACCCGGCCGCTGGCGCGTGCGGTCAAGGCCGCTGAAACCGTGGCGGGTGGCGACCTGGGCCAGCGGATCGAAGCGGACTCCCGTGACGAGACCGGGCGCTTGCTCCACGCCCTGCAGGACATGCAGGATCGGCTGGCCGGCGCCGTCCGTGCGATCCGGCACGGTTCGGAGACGATTTCCAGCGCGTCGGGCCAGATCGCGGCAGGCAACGCCGATCTTTCCAGCCGCACTGAAGAGCAGGCGGCATCGCTTGAGGAAACCGCGGCATCGATGGAGGAGCTGGCCTCGACTGTGAAGCAGAACGCGGACAACGCGCGCCAGGCCAATCAGCTTGCGGCCAGCGCATCGGAAATCGCGCTGCGCGGCGGCGTGGCGGTGTCCGCGGTGGTCGGCACCATGCAGGAGATCTCGGCCAGCTCGCACAAGATTGCAGACATCGTGTCGGTGATCGACGGCATCGCGTTCCAGACCAACATTCTTGCGCTTAACGCGGCGGTCGAAGCGGCCCGCGCGGGCGAGGAGGGCAAGGGCTTTGCCGTGGTGGCGGGCGAAGTCCGCTCGCTGGCGCAGCGCAGCGCGCAGGCCGCACGCGAGGTCAAGACCTTGATCGAGGATTCCGTCGGCAAGGTCGGCGCAGGCGCGCGTCAGGCCGAAGGGGCCGGCGCGACCATGCAGGAGATCGTCACTGCCGTGCAGCACGTCACCGACATCATGGGCGAGATTGCCGCCGCGTCGAACGAGCAGGCCTCCGGCATCGACCAGGTGAACCGCGCCGTGGCGCAGATGGACGAGGTCACGCAGCAGAACGCGGCGCTGGTCGAGGAAGCCGCCGCGGCCGCCGGCTCGATGCAGGATCAGGCGCGCGAGCTGGTGCGGGCGGTGGGGGTGTTCCGGCTGTCCGAGGACGCCGGGCGGCGCGGGCAAGAGCAAGAGCCCGCGCGCGCGCAGGGGGCGTTGATGCTGGCTTAGCGCGGTTATTTTCCGCAGGCGGCCTGCAACGCCTTCATCTGCGGGCTGCCCGGCGCAAAGCGCACGAACTGCACCTGGCTTTCATCCAGCGTTTCGTCCTTGATGGTGGTGACCAGGGTGTCGTTCAGGTAGTAGCTGGTGGCCGGCAAAAAGCCTACTTGCGACCGCCGGCAATCGAACAACACGTCTGTCACTGACCGGTCATAGCGCGCACGCTGCTTGCCCCCGCCCGGGAGGGTCTGCGCGGCGGTGTAGCGCAGTTCCATCTTGCCCCGGGCGTTGCCTGATGCTTGCCGGGTGTCGGGCAGTCCCCCGATCCGGATCGAGACATTGGGGTGATCGGGACGCGGCGGCACCTCGAACCATTGCTGCGCGTGCGCGCCGGCGCAGGCAAGGAGCGCGGCCAAGGTTGAAGCGGAAACGGCAAACGGTAGGCGCATGGATCGTCCGTGGTCGAAAGCGGTTTTCTTCGGCCGCCGCCCGGTGGCGCTTCGATTGCGCGTCGCATCGGGGCAGGGCGTTCAAATGTAGCAAAATGCGGTCTGGCGGCGCGCGCGCGAAATTCAGTGCGATAACCCGTGCGACAGCCGATGCAACATTCAACATCCGGATTCCCCATGCCCCAGTTCGATGTCTCAGATAGATGCCTTCACCGCCGCGGTGGTGCCGCTGCAGGCCTGGCATCAACATGAATTCCTTTGAATCCATCCGGGCGCAGTTCGCGCGATTCGGCGAACTGCGTCCGCAGCCGCGCGATGCGTGGCAGGGCGAGCTTGCACTGCCGCAGGTGCTGGCCGACTTCTACGAACAGGTGGGCCCGTGGGGCGCCACCTATCACCAGAACGTGGGGCCGGTCGGCATCACGCTTTCCGAAACCAACGTCAGCTTTCCGCCGCTTTACAAGCTGTGGGACCGGCAGGCCGGCTATCGCTGGGACGCGTCGAACGGCGAACGCGTTGCCGAGTGGCAGGACAACTGGCTGGTGATTGCCGACCAGAACGCGGACCCCTTCATTCTGGATGCCGAAACCGGTGAGATCCTCTACGCCATGCACGGTACGGGCGCGTGGGACGCCGATGTGGTGGCGCCCGATCTGCCGACGTTCGCGGCCGCGCTGGCCGCGGTCGGCGTCGTGTGCCTGGAGGCCGACGAAGACCTGCGCAACGATGACTGGGAAATCAGGCCCGAGCATCGGGCGCGGGCGTTGCAGGCGCTGACCACTGTGCTGGGCGACCCGGTCGAGGCCGAGTGCTTCCTGGACCTGCTTGAATTCTGACGAAGGAAAGAGACGAATGGCAACGTTTGCCGAACTGGCCGAGGATTGCGGCGTGCCCTTGCCCGGGATGCTGGCCCGTTTGATCGACGCCGGCCGCACCGGCTATGGCGAGGACAGCGCGGCGTGGCGCGCCGACTGGAAGGGCAACACGCTGGCCGCGCGGCCCGTGCTGTCCTGCATGGATGACCTGGAATGGATCGACGCGCAGCAGGCGCGCGAAACGGCAGAGGAATGGCTCAACCCCGGCTATCAGCACGGCAGGCGCTTCTTGCCGTTCGCGGAAACCGGCGCGGGCGATGCCTATTGCCTGACGCCCACGGCGGGTGGCGGCGTGGGCGTTGCGCTCGTCTGGCATGACAGCGGCGATGCGCGTGTGGATTGGGCGTCGTTCGAGGCGTTTGTGTTCGACGCGCTGGTGCGCAGCGCGGCCGACGTGGGGCATCTTGTCGAGGATGGCTTCACGCCAGCCGAGGCGGTCGCTTGTGTCGCGGCGAACATCAACGCATTGAAGGAATACCTGCCGCCGCTGATGCAGGCAGAACTTGACCGGTTGACGGCCAATGCCCCGCCAGTGCCGGCGGACGGCTCGGCGGTTTGGATCAATGAGGCGTCCGCGGACGCGGCGTTGGCGCTGTTGCCGCCGGCGGAGGATGCGCCTTTCGAGGTGGTGCCGCGTTGGGAGTGTGAAGAATCATGAACATCCGTAGACACCTCTGCGCCGGCCTGGTTTGCGCCGGCCTTCTTGCCTCCGTGTCCGGCCCGGCCCTCGGCCGCTCTGAATTGCCCTACATCGACAGCGTCGTGAACGAGGCGGCCCGCGCGGTCATGCGGCAGCACGACATCGCGGGCATGGTGATCGCCGTCACGCATCAGGGCCGCCAGCGCTTCTACACCTACGGCGTCGAGTCGCTGGAAACGCGGCGCGCGGTCAATCGGGACACGCTCTTCGAGCTGGGGTCGATCAGCAAGACCTTCACCGCGACGCTTGCCGCCTACGCGCAGGCCAAGGGCCTTTTGACGCTGACCGACAGCCCGGCGCGGTTCGTGCCCGAGCTTGCCGGGACCGAGTTCGCCAAGCTGTCGTTGGTGAACCTTGCCACGCACACCACGGGCGGCTTTCCGTTGCAGGTGCCCGACGACGTGCGCGACAACGCGCAGTTGATGCAGTACCTGAAGGCATGGAAGCCCGAACACGCGCCGGGCACGTATCGGTCGTATGCCAACCCCAGCATCGGCATGCTGGGCGTCGTGGCCGCCGCCAGCCTGAAGCAGCCTTTCGCGCAGGCGATGGAGAAGGACCTGTTTCCGAAGCTGGGCCTGTCCAGCACCTACATCGACGTGCCCGCCGCCAAGGCGTCGCGCTATGCGCAGGGCTACAACAAGCAGGGCGCGCCGGTGCGCGTGAATCCCGGCGTGCTCGCGGCCGAAGCCTATGGCGTCAAGTCCAGCGCGCGCGACATGCTGCGCTTTGTTGAAGCCAGCATGGACATGGATGTGCTGGATAAGGACATCCGCCGCGCGCTCGCGGATACCCACGTGGGCTATTACCAGGTCGGCGGAATGACGCAGGACATGGCGTGGGAACAGTTTCCCTATCCGGTGGCGCTGGACACGCTGCTGACGGCCAACGCCGGCACGCTGAACAGCCAGAGCCATCCGGCCCAGGCGCTGCAACCGCCCTTGGCGCCGCTGGCCGAGAGCTGGATCAACAAGACGGGCTCGACCAACGGCTTTGGCGCTTACGTGGCATTCGTGCCCGCGCGCAAGCTCGGGATCGTCATCCTGGCCAACCGCAACTATCCGAACGAAGCGCGCGTGCGGTTGGCGGCGGAAATCCTGGGCGAGCTGGACAAGCAGCCGAGCAAGGTTCGCGCCGCGCGTTGAGCGGCGGCAGGCGTGCGCAGCTGCAGTTCCGCGGTCGTCTGCCCTGATGCGCCGTGAACGGTGTTGCGTGCAGGCCTGGGCGCCGCGCCGAATTCGATACGAATTACGACGTCAGCCGGTGGGGGAGACGGGCGGCTGTTTGCAGGGAGAAAGCCAGTATTGGCCGTCCCGGGCCGTTCGAACCTGTTTCAACATATCTCCGGCATGTCCCGTCCCCCATAAACAAGCGGACTTCTTGTTCGATAATGCAGGTCGCCCCCCCACGCCGGACCTCTCATGCCTCGCGTCACCCGCCGTATTGTTTTTCCGTTGTTTGCCACCCTGACGGCCGTCCTGGCCGGATGTTCTTCCCCCAAGCCCGTCTACGAGCGAGAGGACTTCGCGGAAAGCGACACCTATTCGCGCAGCATCCCGGCCGCCAGCAGCGCCGCCTGCGACGCGGGCCGGCGCGCCTTGCTGAGCCAGGGGTATCTCATCGACAAGTACGAGCCGTCACGCGTTACCGGCCACAAGAACTTCGAGGGCGAGGACGGGCAGCATACGCAGATCAGCTTCAACATCGAGTGCGCATCGGACGGCAGCGGAAACGACCGCGCAACCGTGTTCGCGAACGCCGTGCAGGACCGCTATTCGATCAAGCGCACCGGCAACTCCGCCAGCGTGGGCGTCAGCGTGCTAGGACAGGTGTCCATGCCCTTTGGCGGCAGCGACGATTCGTTGGTCAAGACCGCCAGCCAGACGGTGACGCGGCCCAAGTTCTATGACGGGTTCTTCCAGTTGCTGCAGCGGTTCCTGCCGGACGCGCAGGCGGCCGCCGCGCCGCATGAGCCGCCCGTGCGGACGAAGGGCGCCGCGCCCAAGCCCGCCCCGGCGCCCGCGCCCGCAGACCCGGTGGTGGCGCCGAATGCGCCGGCGGATACGCTGAATCCGACGGAGGCCGGCGGCGACAAGCCGGCGCCGGCTGGCGATGCGTCGCCTGCGAAGACGCCGGCGACGGGGGCGCCCGCCGCGGGAGCGCCCGCCGCAGGGTCGCCTGCCCAAAGCGCGCCGGCTGCCGGAACGGCCGCGGACAAAACACCCGCAGCAGCAACGCCCGATGCAGGCTCGCCTGCCGCACCAGCCACGCCGCCCGCGCCGCAGTCCGGCAACTAACGCCCCACACCCCAGCGCATCGACCGCCGCCCAGTTTGCCGTAGCGCAAACTGCCTGCGCACACGCGCCGCTCGCGTCTTCCAGCGAGCGGCGATAATGCCGCCCATGACATACCAACTCCTGAAAATGGCCCACGTCGCGGCCGCGGTGGCGTGGCTGTGCGGCTCGCTCTTCGTTGCCCTGTTTCTTCTTACGTCGCAGCCGCACGAAGGCGAAGACGCGCCGAAGGAACGCAAGATGCTCCATGCGCTGCGCCGCTGGACGCTCTTCGTCACCACGCCCGCCATGGTCATCACCTGGCTCATCGGCCTGCATCTGGCCATGACGTTCGGGTGGTTCGCGATGAACTGGATCTGGATCAAGCTGGCCTTCGCGCTGAGCCTGTCCGCGTTGCTTGGCATGCAGAGCGCGTCGCTGCGGCGCATGGCCGGCGGCAGCGGCAAGCGGCCGCCCCTGATCGATCTGCAGGCGCCGTTTGTCGTGCTGGCCGCGGCAGCCATCGTGACGCTGGTCGTGGTCAAGCCGTTCTGAAAGCCCCGGCCGGACCGCGCGTCCGGCGCCTTCACGGCGCGCCATATGCCCGCGCGCCATATCCAAAAAACCCCGTAATAACGACTCAACCAACTATTCGTTCGCGCGCATAAGCCCCGTCCCTAGAATCGTCTCTCTCATAACTGCGTTGACTTAGAGGCGATTCCATCATGACTATCCGTATTCTTGCCGCCGGGGCTTCCGCGGATGCAGGCGTTTCCCAAGACGCGCGGCAATCGCGCATGGCATGGACGCCGCTGTTCAAGCGCCTGTTGGGCGCCGTGCTGGCCTCGGCCGCCATGTTCCATGGCCCGGCGTTCTCGGCAGATCCGAAGCCGCTCAAGGTGGGCGTGCGTGGCGGCGTCGACGAGCAGATCTGGGAAGTCGTGACGCAGGTGGCCAAGAAGAACGGCCTGGCCGTCGAGCCCGTCGTCATCACCGGCACCGCCAGCCCGAACGAGGCGCTGAACAACGGTGACCTGGAGGCCAATGCCTTCCAGCACATTCCCTTTCTGAACGACCAGATCAAGCAGCGCGGCTACAAGCTGGTGCCGGTCGCCAATACGCTGATCTCGCCCATCGCGTTCTATTCCAAGAAGTACAAGTCGCTCAAGGAATTGCCGGATGGCGCGAAGGTCGGCATTCCCAACGACCCCAGCAACCAGACGCGCGCGCTGGTCATCCTGCGGGACCAGGGCCTGATCACGCTGAAAGACGGCTTTGATCCCGCTACCGGCACCGCCACGCTGGCCGACGTGACGTCCAATCCCAAGAAGCTCAATTTCGTGGAAAGCGCATCGGTCGTGCTGGCGCGCTCGCTGCCCGACGTGGACACCGCCGCCATCGTCAACAGCTTTGCGTACCAGGCCGGGCTGATCGCCACGCGCGACGGCATCGCGGTCGAGAAGAAAGAAAACAATCCGTACGTGAACATCATCGTCGTGCGCGAGAAGGACAAGGACGCGCCGTGGGTGCCCGCGCTGGTCAAGGCCTACCACTCCGAAGAAGTGCGCCAGTTCATCCTGACCAAGTTCGAAGGCTCGGTGATTCCGGTCTTCTAGGCAAACGATGCAACGCGAACTTTCCCTGCCCGAGGACGCCGCCGGCGCGGCGCAATCGCCGGCGCGCGATGCGCACATCGTGTTCGAGGGCCTGCAGAAGCAATACCAGGGCTCCGCAGGCCCCGTCGCGGCGCTGTCGGACGTGTCGTTTTCGATTGCGCGCGGCGAGGTGTTCGGCATCATCGGCCGCAGCGGCGCGGGCAAGTCCACGCTGCTGCGCTCGATCAACATGCTGGAACGTCCCAGCGCCGGCCGTGTGCTTGTGGACGGCGTGGACGTGGGCAGCCTGGACGAAGATGCGCTCGTCGGCCTGCGCCGCCGGATCGGCATGATCTTCCAGCACTTCAACCTGCTGTCCGCCAAGACGGTGGCCGAGAACGTCGCGCTGCCCCTGCGGGTCGCCGGTGTGAAGCCCGCCGCCGCGCGGGCGCGGGTGGAAGCGCTGCTCGAGATGGTGGGTTTGCGGGACAAGGCCGACGTGTATCCGTCAAAACTGTCCGGCGGTCAGAAGCAGCGCGTGGGCATTGCGCGCGCGCTGGTCCACGAACCCGAGATCCTGCTGTGCGACGAGGCGACATCCGCGCTGGATCCCGAGACCACGCAATCCATCCTGGGCCTGCTGCTGGACATCAACCGCAAGCTGGGCCTGACCGTCGTGCTGATCACGCACGACATGGCCGTGATCCGCGAGGTCTGCCACAACGTGCTGGTGCTGGACGGCGGCCGCAACGTCGAACTGGGCGAAGTCTGGCGCGTGTTCGGCAACCCCCAGGCCGACGCCACGCGCGCGCTGCTGCGGCCGTTGCAGCACGACCTGCCCGCGGACCTGGCGGCCCGCCTGGTGCCGGATTTGCAAGGGCGTCCGGGCGTGGCGGTGCTGCGTCTGCGCTTCACCGGCCAGGGCCGTCCGGACGGTGTTTCGTTGCAGGCGCTGGCCGCGATGGGACCGGGGGCCACGTTGCTGCATGGCGGGCTGGACCGTCTGCGCGGCCATGCGCAGGGCAGTCTGCTCGTGTCGGTGCCCGCGCATGCGCTACAGGAAGAGGCCGCGCGCGCCGCGCTGGTGGCCGATCAGATCAAGGTGCTGGGCTATGTCGCTACCGATGCTTGACAAGTACCTGCAGGCGTTTCTGCAGACCCTGACGATGGTGAGCATTTCCGCCGCCATCGCCATCGCGACCGGCTTGGCGCTGGCCGTGGTGCTGACCATCACCGCGCCGGGCAATCTCTACCCGCGCCCGCGTTTCAACAAGGCGCTGTCGATTACGGTGAACACGTTTCGCGCCATCCCGTTCATCATCCTGCTGGTCGCGATGCTGCCGTTCACGCGCTTCCTGGTGGGCACGACGCTGGGCACCTGGGCGGCCATCGTGCCGCTGTCGGCCAATCTGATTCCGTTCTTTGCGCGCATTGCGCAGGTCAGCCTGAACGACGTGGACCACGGTCTGATCGAAGCGGCGCGCGCCATGGGCTGCCGGCGCTGGCACATCGTGCGCCACGTGCTGCTGCCCGAGGCCTTGCCTGGCATCATCGGCGGCATGACGGTCAGCGTCATCGCCATGATCAACGCGTCGGCGATGGCCGGCGCGGTGGGGGCGGGCGGCCTGGGCGACCTGGCGATCCGCTACGGCTACGAGCGCTACGAGACCCGGGTGATGTTCGAGGTGATCGTCATCCTGATCGCGCTGGTGTCGATCGTGCAGTTCACCGGCGAGTGGCTGTCGCGCCGCGCCGACCATAAGCGGTGAACGATGCGAGCCGCACGCCAGGCACTTGCAGGATCAGCGCAATGGCGCCTGCGGCATGGCCGCCAGCGATTGCGTGGCCAGCCGCTCCTGCTCGCCGGCCAGCCGGTTGACGGCGTCCTGATGTTGATGAAAGCGCGCCAGGTCGGCGTCGCGGCCGAACATCAGCTCGTCGCGGTCCGCGTACCAGAACTGCCGGTTGTCATCGAGCAGCGTGATCATCATTCCGAACTCATGCAGGATCTGCGTTTCCAGGTCCCAGACGCGAGTCAGCTTTTCGGTGCTGGCCGCCCGCGAGTCCTGCAGCGCCCTCAGGATCTTGTCCTTTTCCGGCTCGGAAATGGTCAGCGAGCGCACCAGCGCCGGCATGCCGTTCAACACTTCCATGCTTTGTTCGCGGTACCCCGGCACGAGTTTTTCGGCCTGTTCCAGGATCAGGCGGCTTTCGATCAGGCCGGAGTCGCGCGCCAGCCGCCGGGCGTCGAACAGCTTGGGCAGGCCGATTTCCTTGAGTTCCTGCAGGTAGGCGCGATGCTGCGCCAGCCGTTCGCCCGCGATGGTCTTCATGGCCCGTTCCATTTCGCCGTACGGGCCGGAGGCCTTGGGCGAGGGGTCGATGGCAGGCACGTCTTCGGGCGCGCCGCTGCCGCCGCCCGCCTGCAGGCGCAGCGCGTCGATGGCCTTGCGGATTTCGGTGTTGGCGATCTCGCGCTGGCGGTTGTCGTGGTTGCGCTCGGCAAGCGGCCCGGCCACGGCGGCCAGCAGGCACACCCCCGCGCCCAGCATGATGCGCAAGCGGTTGCGTGGCGTGCGAAAGCGGGTCCAGATCGAAAAGACGCCCAGGACGACAAACAGCACGAGGCCCAGAAGAATGGCGCCGCCGAACGCCAGCTTGGCGACATCCAGCATGGTGGCGGGCCGGCTGCTGTAGACGGCCCACGCCAGCATCGCGGAATAGACCAGACAGGTGGCGGCCTTGAGCAGCCAGCCGGGTTGGGGCGGTGTCGCGGGGGGAACCGCCGAGCCGGCGGCCATGGCGGGCGCTTGCGGGTCGTTCATGTCGCGCACGAAAACGGGGATACGGCGTTTGACTGTAAAGACTCGCTTCGGCCCCGTCAATGCCGCGGGCCGGCGGCAGTTTCCGATTTCCAGGCAGGCGCGATGCGCCCCTGCACCCACCCATGACAGGAGTGAACACCATGACCGACCACGCGCAGCAGGGCTTTGCGACCCGCGCCATCCACCTGGGCTATGACCCCTTGGAAGAACAGGGCGCGCTGTCGCCGCCGCTGTACCTGACGTCGACCTACACGCAGGACAGCATCGAGGCCTTTGACCGGATCCGGCTCGGCGAAGCCCAAGGCTATGTCTACGGCCGGACGCGCAATCCGACGCAGGCGCTGCTGGAAGAGCGGCTGGCGTCGCTGGAAGGCGCCGAGGCCGGCGTGGTGACGGCCTCGGGCATGGCGGCCATTTCGGCCACCCTGTTCTCGCTGCTGCAAAGCGGGGACGAGATCGTGGTCGACCAGATCGTCTACGGCACGGCCTTCACGCTGTTCACGCAGGGGCTGTCCCGATTCGGCGTGCGCGCCGTGTTCGCGGATTTCACCCAGCCGCAGTCCGTGGCCGCCGCCATAGGCCCGAAGACGCGTGCGGTGTACTTCGAGACGCCCGCCAATCCGAACCTGCGCCTGGTGGACATTGCGGCCATTTCGGCCATTGCGCGCGGCAAGGGGCTGCTGACCATCGTCGACAACACCTTCGCCACGCCGGTGCTGCAGCGTCCGCTGGAGCACGGCGCGGACATCGTGCTGCATTCGGCCACCAAATACCTCGGCGGGCACGGCGACCTGCTGGCGGGCGCGGTGGTGGGCTGCAAGCAGCACATCGACGCCATCCGGCTGCAAGGACTGCGCTATTTCACGGGCGCGACGCTGTCGCCCTTCACGGCCTTTCTGGTGCTGCGCGGGATCAAGACGCTGGAACTGCGCGTGCAGCGCCACAGCGAGTCCGCGCTGAAGGTGGCCAAGCTGCTGCGCGAGCATCCGGCGGTGGCCGATGTGTTCTATCCCGGGCTGGCCGGCACGGCAGGCGCCGACATTGCGCAACGCCAGCAGGCGGCGGGCGGCGGGCTGGTGGCTTTCGAACTGAAGGGCGGGCTTGCGGCCGGCAGGACGCTCTTGAACAGCCTGAAGCTGGCGCGCATCGCGGTCAGCCTGGGCGATCCCGAGACGCTGATCCAGCATCCGGCGTCGATGACGCATGCCAGCTACTCGGCCGAGGACCGCGAACGCTATGGGCTGTCGGAAGGCTTGCTGCGGCTGTCGGTCGGGCTGGAAACGCCGGAGGATATTCTGGCGGATCTCAAGCAGGGTCTGGATCGGGTGTAGGCGGTGTAGCCGGCGGCGTGGCGGGTGGCGTGACCCCATCGCGCCGCCATGCCACCCATTCGCCTTCGCCCTCGTAATGGCGCAGGCCGCGCGCGGCGGTCGCCCGGCCCGCCCGCAGCGTGTCCATGTCCAGTCCCGGCATGTGGCGAAGCAGGGCGGGGGGCAAGTCGTCGATGTCCAGCACGCGCTCGTCGAACTCCATCCGCATCAGCGCCCCGTCTTCGTTGGCTACGCGCACGAACCACAGGCTTTCCATGTAGTCGCCAAACCAGGGGTCCGGATAGATCGCCTGCGTGAACGCAAACCCGAATTCATGAACGTCGTGCCAGGGCCAGAACTGCTGCAGGCCCATCGCGCGCGCCAGCTCGCCCGTCCGCGTCAGACCGGCGTCGTCGAAGCGCACGATTTCCCGCAGGGGATCTTCGGCCGCCGGCGGACCGGCAAACCATCGCTTGATGCGTGACCACATGGTGTCGCGAACGAAGTGGATGAAGAACATGCAGTGTAATGGGGCCGGGTTCGTGAAAAAATGTTACAACCGTTGATCCCTATCAATCCCGCGCGTCGTGGCGCAAGTTAGGGTTTGATTTTTGCTTCGCAAGGACAGGACCAGTGACCGACAAGACATCGCCAGCCCCCGATCAAGACGCCCCGGCGGCGCCCGCCAAGCGCCCCGCCAGCGCCCAGGGCGCCGCCAAGCGCACGGCAAGCACCCGCCGCGCGCCCGCCACGCGTGCCGCCAAGGGGGAAGCGACACTGGCCGGGGTTGCAGGGGCGGGCATCAGCCCCGCCGTTGAGCCGGCCCTTGAATTGCGCAAGCGCGTCGCGGCGCGGCAGGATGCGGCGCGTCAGGAGACCGCGGCCGTGCTGGCCGATATCGCCAGCCGCTACCAGGTCGGCGGACCGGGCGAGGCGCACGAGGCGCTGCGCACCGTCATCGATGCGCTGTCCCCGGACGATGCGCAGGCCGTGCACCGCGCGCTGCTGGACGCCAACCGGCAGACGCCGGGCGCGCGCCGCAATCCCGACGAAGAACTGGCCGGAGATTGGCGCGAAGGCGTCTATCCGTATCGCCATCGCATGCTGCGGCGCAATTACGAAAAACAGAAATACAAGCTGCAGGTCGAACTGCTGAAGCTGCAGGCGTGGGTCAAGGCCACCGGCCAGCGCGTCGTGATCCTGTTCGAAGGGCGCGACGCGGCGGGCAAGGGCGGCACGATCAAGCGCATGATGGAACACCTGAATCCGCGCGGCGCGCGCGTCGTGGCGCTGGAAAAGCCGTCCGACACCGAAAAGGGCCAGTGGTACTTCCAGCGCTACGTGCAGCACCTGCCGACCGCCGGCGAGATCGTCATGTTCGATCGCTCCTGGTACAACCGCGCCGGCGTCGAACGCGTGATGGGCTTTTGCTCTCAGGACGAATACCTGGCGTTTCTGCGCCAGACGCCCGATTTCGAGCGCCATCTGGTCAGCAGCGGCATCACACTGATCAAGCTCTGGTTCTCGGTCAGCCAGGAAGAGCAGCGCAGCCGCTTCCAGCAACGCAAGGTGCATCCGCTCAAGCAATGGAAGCTGAGTCCGGTGGATCTGGCGTCGCTGGACAAGTGGGACGACTACACGCGCGCCAAGGAAGCCATGTTTGCCCACACCGACACCGCCGACGCGCCGTGGATCGTGGTCAAGTCCGACTGCAAGAAGCGCGCCCGGTTGAACGCCATGCGTTATGTGCTGAGCCGCCTGCCATACGAGGGCAAGAGCGACGACGCGCAGATGGCGATCGATTCGCTGATCGTGGGCCGGGCGCTGTAAGGCTTCAGCCGCCCAGCGCAGCCAGGTTCAACACATGGCTGCGCCCGATCCACACGGCGCAGTCGCGGTGGTCGCGCAGCGAATGGCCGGTGTTCGGGTGCATGAAAACATCCAGCGCGCCGTGGTTCAGCGTGAGCCACGTGGCGATCTCGGCCAGATGCTCCGGGCCGAAGGCAATCTGGTAGCTCCATTGCGGATGCGGACCCACGGGGCGCTCATGGAAGCGCCCCATTTCCATCTTGCCGTCGAACGTCGCGACGATCCGTTCGCGCAGGGCGAACGCGGTGTCGCGGCTTGCCGCGTCGAAGTACACATGGGCATGCCAACTCGCGACGTCCGTCACGGGAATTTCCATTGTTCTGTCCTGATACCTGATTCGGTTCAGCCGCCCGCGCGCTTGGCGCGGTGACCCTGTTTCGCCAACGCGTCGAGAATGCGGTCGCAGTGGTCGCCCTGCACCTCGATCACGCCGTCCTTGACGGTGCCGCCCGAACCGCACGCGGTCCGCAACTGCTTGCCCAGCGCGTTCAAGGCGTCGGGCGCCAGCGCCAATCCGCGCACCAGCGTCACGCTCTTGCCGCCGCGGCCCTTGGTTTCGCGCGAGACCCGCGCGACGCCGTCGCCCGCCGGGGCTTTCCCGGCTGCCGCCTTGCATTGGCATTGCGCGACCGGCTGACGGCATTGCGGACACATGCGCCCGGTTTCGGTGGAATAGACCAGGCCGCCCGTTGCGGCGCGCTTCATCAGGATTTGCCCCGCATCTGGTCGATGAGGCGCCGGTCACGCTTGGTGGGCCGGCCCGCTTCGATGCCCAGCGCCGGTTCCGGCGCGAGGCGGCGCATTTCGGCGGCGCGCTCGCGGGCGGCCACGCTTTCGGGCGTCTCTTCGTAAAGCTGGCGCGCAACCGGGGCAGGTCCGCGCACGCCGCTGACGGCGACGACTCGCACCTGCACGGCGGGGTCTTCCTTGCGGACCGCGATCACGTCGCCCGCGCCGACTTCGCGCGCGGGCTTGGCGGGCTGTCCGTTAACGAATACGCGCCCCTTGCCGATTTCTTCCGAAGCCAGGCTGCGCGTCTTGTAGAAGCGCGCCGCCCATAGCCATTTGTCGAGCCGGATCTTGTCCATCCTGCGGGTTCCTGCGGTAAAGCTGGTCAAGGCGTCATGATAGCGCCGCCCGGTGGCCGGGCATGCCGGCCGCAATGCAGCCATGCGCAAGCCAAAAAAAAGCGGCGCCCCGAAGAGCGCCGCAAACCGGCTACGCGGTGTCCGGGCCGTTGGGCCCGGCAGTACTCAATCCAGCTTCAATCCTGCTTCCTTCACGACGCGCTGCCACTTCTCGATCTCGGCGCGGCGGAACGTGTCCAGTTCGGCGGGCGTGGAGCCGATGGGCTCGGCGCCGATGCCGGCAAGCTGCTCGGCGATCGTGGGATCCTTCAGCACCTTGGCCAGCGCCTGCGAGACCTGGTCGACGATGGCGGGCGGCGTGCCGGCCGGGGCGAACACGGCGTTCCATTCGTAGGTTTCGTAGCCCGGCACGCCCGACTCGGCGATGGTGGGCAGTTCGGGGGCGGTCTTGGAGCGTTCCAGGCCGCCAACGGCCACGGCGCGCAGCTTGCCGTTCTTCACGTGCTGCCAGGCCGAGCCCATGCTCGCGAACATGACCGGGACCTGGCCCGACATCACGTCGATCATGGCCGGGCCGCCGCCCTTGTACGCGACGTGCTGCAACTGCGTCTTGGCCAGCAGGTTGAACAACTCGCCCGCCAGGTGCTGGGCGGAACCGGGACCGGCCGACGCGAAGTACACGGGCTCCTTGGCATCGGGTTGGCCGAGCTTGATCAGGTCGCCGACCGACTTCACTTCGTACGTGGGCGTCACGACCAGCACGTTGGGCACGCGCAGCAGCAGCGACACGGGCGCGAAGGCCGACAGCGTGTCGAACTGCATCTTGCTGTGCAGCGCGGGGTTCTGCGCGTGGTTGGAGGCGTCCAGCATCAGCGTGTAGCCGTCGGGCTTGGCCTTGGCGACGACCGCGCCGCCGATCATGCCGCCGGCGCCGCCGCGGTTTTCGATGACGACGGGCTGGCCGAGTTCAGCCGCGAGCTTCGGGCCGATCAGGCGGGCAACCACGTCCACGGTGCCGCCGGGCGGGTAGGTCACGACCAGCGTGACGGCGCGTTCGGGGTAGGCGGCGTGCGCGGCGCCGGCGGCGCCAGCCAACAGGCCGGCCGCGGCGAACAGCGCGCTACGGTGCGCCAGGCGTTTGAACAGAGGGGTCATGGAGCGTCTCCTTGGAATTGGAATAGCCGCAACGGCGTGTCGGCAAGCACGGTGCGCCGTTGCGCGGGGTCGTCGATCCAGGCGTCCAGCCACTTAGTCGTGGCGGTATAGGACGCCAGGTGGCGATGTTCGGTATGAGGCCAGTCGCTGCCCCACATCAGGCGTTCGGGCGTGTAGGCATCCAGAAGTTGCTGGGTGGCCAGACGGCCGGAGGCGGCACAGGCCGGGGCGGCCCAGTTGCGGTACGGCGCGGCCAGCTTGACCCAGATCCGGCCGCTGTCCGCCTGGCGCAGCAGGTACTGGAAACCGGCGTCAGAGACGCCGAGCGCGGGCTCCGGGCGGCCGAAATGGTCGACCACGATACGGCAGCCGGCGGCCAGCAGGGCCGGCAGCACGCCGTCCAGGCGTGCGGCCTGCAGGTGCACTTCCACATGCCAACCCAACGCATTGACGCGGGCAAGCAATGTCGGCCATGCGGGCGTCCGCAGATCGGGCGTGTCCAGGCCAAAGAGGTTCAGCCGGATGCCCACCACGCCGGCGTCGGCCAATGCTTGCAGTTCGGATTCGGTGGCATCTTGCGCCACGACGGCCACGCCGCGCAGGCGGGCGGGGGCGGCGCGCAGCGCCTCCACAAGGTGACTGTTGTCCGTGCCCAGGAAACTTGGCTGCACCAGGACGCCGTGACTCATGCCGTGCGCATCCAGCAGGCGCAGGTACTCGGCCAGCGTGGCGTCGTAGTCCGGCGTGTGGCGGCGCGTGTTGGCCAAGGCGAGGCCTTGGTGGAACACGTGGGCGTGGGTGTCGACGGCGGCGCCTGGGATCGGCGAGGACAAATCAGTCTCCTCATTCGGCCTGCCGCTCGTGGGAGCGGCAATGCGCTTATGTAATGTTCTGTAAGTCGGGATTCTAGGAAGTCAGGGTATAGTTTTCCATTCTGGAAAGGCGCTTTAAATATATTGGAACGATATGGAAACCCGGCATCTGCGGTACTTCCTGGCAGTGGTGGACCACGGCAGCGTCAGCCGCGCCTCGGACTGGCTGGGCATTGCGCAACCGGCGCTGAGCCAGGCGTTGACCCGCATGGAGAAAGACCTGGGCGTGCGGCTGTTCGAGCGATCACGGCAGGGCACGACGCCCACGCCCGCCGCGCAGGCCATCCTGGAAGACGTGCGCGCCAGCGTCGCGCGCATTGACGCGGCGGCCCGCCGCGCGCGGGAAATCGGGCGAGGCAGCGCGGGCCAATTGACGGTCGGGCTGGTGTCCTCGGCGCTCTTTGACACCTTGCCTCGCGCGCTGCGCCAGATGCGCAAGCAAGCGCCCGGCGTGCGCATCATCCTGCGTGAAATGAGCAACGCCCAACAGGCCGAGGCTTTGCAGACCGGAGAGATCGACATCGGCCTGATGCACACGCCCGTCGCCGTGGGCGGCCGCATGCGCGAGCGCCAGTTGCTGCGCGACCGGCTGGTGGCGGCCGTGCCCGACGAGTTCGAGGTCGACGCCGACGGCCAGGTGTCGATGGCGCAGATCGCGCAGGCGGGCCTGGTGATGTACCCGCAGACGCAACTGCCGGCATTTTATGCGGACATCCTGGACGCCATGCGCAAGGGCGGACACGATGCGCACGTGAATCAGGAGGCAAGCCTCACGCTGACGGTGCTGTCGTGCGTGGCGGGCGGCTGCGGCGTTGCCTTGCTGCCCAGTTGGATCCGGTCCATGGGATTTCGGGGCGTGCGCTTTTGCGAAGTGCGCGATGGCGAACGCCTGCCCAGCTTCGACTTGAGCGCGATCTGGCCGGCGCGCAGCGTGCCGACGCTGGCGGATCTGTTCGCCAATCTGGATCTCAGATCTGAATAACGTGACGAACGCCTTTCAACGGCCCTTCAACGTCCTTCAAACAGACTTAAGCGAGGCTTAAAACCTCGTTTTTGCCGGAACTGCGGCCGATCCCGCCGTCTAACCAGGAACGTCTTTGCGAGGTTCCGGGCTCATGGATCTGAATTGGCAGCAGCAACTCGCGGAAAGCGCCCTGTGGCTCGCGCGCGCGTTCGGCATTTCCGCCGTCGCGCTGGCGCTGGTCACACTCGTACTGACCCGCACCACCGTCTGGGGCCGCAAATTCTGGCGGCTGGCCTGGCCGTATCTCACGCCCCGGCGCAGCTGGCGCCCGATGCTGACACTGGCGTTGCTGCTGTTCCTGGCGATGTTCGCGGTGCGCATGACCGTGCTGTTTTCGTTCTGGTACAACGGCTTCTACAGCGCCCTGCAGGCGCTGGATCAGGCTGTCTTCTGGCACTTCCTGGGCATCTTCGCCGTGCTGGCCACCGTGCATGTGGTGCGCAGCCTGGCCGACAGCTATGTGGGCCAGGCCTTCGACATCCATTGGCGCGTCTGGCTGAATGACCGGCTGACGCGCGACTGGCTGGGCGCGGGCGCCTACTACCGCGGACACTTCCTGGCCGAGCCCGTCGACAACCCCGACCAACGGATCGAGCAGGACATCGCACAGTTCGTGACGGGCTCGCGCACGCTGGCCATCGGCGCGTTGAGCGCGATCGTGTCGCTGGTGGCCTTCACGTCGATCCTGTGGGGGTTGTCGGGTCCGTTGACGCTCGGCGGCGTTGAAATCCCGCGCGCCATGGTGTTCGTCGTGTATCTGTACGTCATCGTCGCCACATGGCTGGCCTTCAAGATCGGCCGCCCGCTGATCAAGCTGAATTTCCTATCCGAGCGCCTGACCGCCAACTTCCGTTATGCGCTGGTGCGCCTGCGCGAGAACGCCGAGAACGTCGCGTTCTACCAGGGCGAGGAAGTCGAGCGCGCGACCCTGTGGACCCGCTTCACGTCTTACATCGCCAATCTCTGGCAGCGCGTTTACCGGGGTTTGAAGTTCGACGGCTTCAACCTGTCGGTCAGCCAGATCGCGGTGGTGTTTCCGTTCATCCTGCAGGCGCCGCGTTTCTTCAGTGGCGCGATCAAGCTGGGCGATGTCATGCAGACCTCGCAGGCGTTCGGGCAGGTCCAGGAATCGCTGTCGTTCTTTCGCAGTTCGTACGACACGTTCGCGCAGTACCGTGCCACGCTGGATCGTCTGAACGGATTCCTGGATGCCAACGAGGCCGCGCGTGCGCTGCCGCAGGTGCAGACGCAAGCCCTGCCGGACGGCCTGCAGATCGAAGGCCTGAACGTGTCGCGCCCGGACGGCGCGCGTCTCCTGGAAAACCTGAACCTTAGCCTGCACCCCGGTCAGGCCCTGCTGATCAAGGGGCCGTCGGGCAGTGGCAAGACCACGTTGCTGCGCGCGCTGGCTGGCCTGTGGCCGTATGCCAGCGGCGATGTGCGGCGCCCGCAAGGCGAGTCCGCGTTGTTCCTGTCGCAGCGGCCCTATCTGCCGCTGGGCGACCTGCGCGGCGCGGTGGCGTATCCGGGCCTGGCGCGGCCCGACGACGACGCGCGTCTGGCCGACGCGCTCAGCCAGGTCAACCTGGGGCATCTGGCCAGCCGGCTCGACGAGGTGCACGACTGGTCGCGCGTCCTGTCGCTGGGCGAACAGCAGCGCATCGCGTTTGCGCGCGTGCTGTACAACCGGCCGGCGCTGGTGTTTCTGGACGAGGCC
Source organism: Achromobacter sp. (assembly GCF_032113835.1). Taxonomy (GTDB): domain Bacteria; phylum Pseudomonadota; class Gammaproteobacteria; order Burkholderiales; family Burkholderiaceae_B; genus Achromobacter. The sequence goes on from NZ_DAMCTG010000058.1 coordinate 33,352, forward strand.
ACGTCGGCCACGGACGAAGGGCTGGAGCACATGCTGTACAGCCTGCTGCGCGACGCATTGCCGGACAGCATGCTGGTCAGCGTCGGCCATCGCAGCACGCTGGATGCGTTCCATACACAGCGGCTGGATCTGGATGGAACGGGCCGCTGGAAGGTCGGCCCGATGCCGGCGTCGCGCCACGGTGAGGCGCTGCGCAGAGCGGCCGCATAAGTGATTGCGCGCGAAACGTGCTGCCAGGTGTCTGACACCCGTCAGAAGCGACCGCCAAGCGCACTCTGCAGGTGTCTGACACCCTGCGGAGACGATCGTCAGCTTGCCGCAGCATCTCAACGGGTGTCAGACACCTGGCCAAGTTGCAACGGTGCTCCTCGAGGTGTCTGACACCCCCCAGAAGTGATCGCCAATCAGCCAAAGCGCCGCAAGGGTGTCTGACACCGATCCAGACAAAGATGGAAAAAAAGGCCGCGAGCTGCGGCCTTTGATGCGTTTTACCGAAAATCAGGTTCCCACGCGCAGCGGTCCCGTCAGCTTACGCAACGCCGCAATCACGCTTTGCGCGGTGATGCGTCCGGTCTTCGGATTGGCGGACGGAATGTTCTGGATTTCCACCGAGAACGACGCGGAATCCGACACGACCTCCACGCGATGCACATTGCGTTCGAGCGAGGGATCCGCCCAGATTTCCAGCGTGGTGCGGTCCGGGCCGATGCCTGCCAGCGACACGCTGACGGCCACGTTGAGGTTGGCCGGGAAACCCACGGCGGCCTCGCGCGGCGAGCCGCGGAAGATCAGGCGCGGCTCGGTGATGCCTTCGATCTCGATGTTGTTCTCGGTGAGGTAGGGCGCGCCAAGCAGCCCGCGCACCGGCTTGCGGGTAATCATCGTGACGGAGTGGATGACGCCTTCGGCGGCAGCTGTGATGGCGTCCAGCCCAAGAATGGCGCCCGACGGCACAATGATCTGGCCGCCGTGCTGGCCCGCGATGCCGATCAGATCTTCGTGGCGCAGCAGCGCGCCGGAACTGAGCACCACCATCTTCTTGCCGGCGCGCAGCACGGGTTCGGCGATGTCGCGGAACACGGCGGCGGGGGCGCATTCCACCACCACGTCGCAGTGCTCGGCCAGGCCGCCGATGGTGGTGAACGTGGGCGCGCCGTTTTTCCAGGCGAAGGCGGGCGGGGCGTTGGGATCGCGCACCGCGATGGCGGCGAGCGTCAGGCCGGGCAGGCCCGCATCCAGGGATTGCGCCACGGCCTGGCCGATGGCGCCGAAGCCGGCGATGCCGACGCGG